>DASUVG010000358.1:0-60323 GCA_036379135.1 Longimicrobium sp. | reverse complement strand
CACACGATGGCCGTACCCCAGATCCAGGAACTTCTCGAGGCCGGTGTCCACTTCGGGCACCAGACCAGCCGCTGGAACCCGAAGATGCGCAAGTTCATCTTCGCGGAGCGCAACGGCATCTACATCATCGACCTCAAGAAGACGCAGCGGCAGATCGAGCTGGCGCAGGAGCTTACCCGCAGCGTGGTGAGCCGCGGCGACCGCATTCTGTTCGTCTGCACCAAGAAGCAGCTCAAGGCGGTGGTGGAGAGCGCGGCGGAGCGCAGCGGCTCGTTCTACGTGACGGAGCGCTGGCTGGGCGGCATGCTCACCAACTTCACCACCATGAAGAAGCAGATCCGCCGCCTGCGCGAGCTGGAGCGGGGGATGGACGAGGGCGCCTTCGAGTACTACACCAAGAAGGAGCGCCTGATGCTGGACCGGGAGCGCGAGCGCCTGGACAAGTACCTGGCCGGCGTCAAGGACATGGCCCGCACGCCGGGCGCCATGTTCGTGATCGACAGCAAGCGCGAGAAGATCGCCATCTCCGAGGCCAACAAGCTGGGGATCCCGGTGATCGCCATCGCCGACACCAACGCCGACCCGGACGTGCTCACGGTGCCCATCGCGGGCAACGACGACGCCATCCGCTCGGTCGAGGTGATCAGCAACGCCATCGCCGACGCCATCATGGAGGCCCGCGCCGCCATGCCGGCCGAGGACCGCCGCCGCGCCGACGAGGCCGAGGTCACCACCTACAGCAGCGAGACGGGCGAGCGCCAGCCGGCCGACCGCGACCGCGACAGCGGCGACAAGAAGCGCCGCCCGCGCCGCAAGCGCCGGCCGCGCGCCGACGCCGTGCCGGGCGCGCCGGGGAGCGACGACGGCGGCGAGGAGTAATCCGCGCCCCGCGCGCGCCGCGGCGAACGGTTTGCAGGGGCCCCGGCGCGCGCAGTGCCGGGGCCTTTTTTTCATCCCCGCCCGCCGCGGCGGACGGGGCACCCACGCGCGCGGGGTTGCGCGCGGGGCGGCGGCGCGACAGGTTCCCGCGCCGCGGCCATGCGCGCGAACGCCGCGCGACCCTTGAACCATAGATCCGGAAAGACGGACGCAATGACGATCGCAATCAGCGCACAGGCCGTGAAGGAGCTCCGCGAGCGCACCGGGGCCGGGATGATGGAATGCAAGGCGGCGCTCACCGAGTCCGCCGGCGACATGGAGGCGGCCATCGACATCCTGCGCGCGCGCGGCGCGGCCAAGGCCGCCAAGCGGGCCGAGCGCGAGACGCGCGAGGGCGCCATCGGCAGCTACATCCACATGGGCGGCAAGATCGGCGTGCTGGTGGAGGTGAACTGCGAGACCGACTTCGTGGCCCGCACCGACGCCTTTCAGGCGCTCGTGCGCGACGTGGCCATGCACGTGGCCGCGGCCAACCCCGTCGCCATTCGCCGCGAGGACTTTCCCGCCGACATGGTGGACCGCGAGCGCGCGGTGTATCGCGAGCAGATGCGCGAGAGCGGCAAGCCCGAGCACATCTGGGACAAGATCGTCGAGGGCAAGGTGGACAAGTTCTACGCCGAGCAGGCGCTGCTGGAGCAGCCGTTCGTCAAGAACCCCGACCAGACGGTGGGGCAGCTGATCACCGAGGTCGCCGCCAAGACGGGCGAGAAGATCGAGGTGCGCCGGTTCACCCGCTTTGCGCTGGGCGAGTAACGTGACGGACGGGGCGCACCCCGGAACGTCGGCCGCGCCCCTTTCGCCCGACGCGGCGAAAGGGGCGGAGGCGCTCAAGTACCCCCGCGTGCTGCTCAAGATCAGCGGCGAGGCGCTGGCGGGCGAGCAGGGCTTCGGCATCAGCCCGCCGGTGGTGCAGCGGCTGACGGAGGAGATCCGCGCGGTGCACGAGATGGGGGTGGCGCTGGGGCTGGTGATCGGCGGCGGCAACATCGTGCGCGGCACCACGGCCAGCGCGCAGGGGATGGACCGCGTGAGCGCCGACTACATGGGGATGCTGGCCACGGTGATCAACGCCCTGGCCCTGCAGAACGCCATGGAGCGCGGCGGGCTGGAGACGCGCGTGCTCACGGCCATCCGCATGGAGCAGCTGGCGGAGCCGTACATCCGCCGGCGCGCCATCCGCCACCTGGAAAAGGGCCGCATCGTGATCTTTGCAGGCGGCACGGGGAACCCGTACTTTTCCACCGACACGGCGGCGGTGCTGCGCGGCATCGAGATGGAGGCCGACGTCATCATCAAGGCCACCAAGGTGGACGGCGTATATACGGCCGACCCCAAGAAGGACGCGGACGCGCAGTTCATCCCCGAGATCACGTACCTGGAGGCGCTCTCGCGCGAGCTGGGGGTGATGGACGCGGCGGCGCTCTCGCTGTGCAAGGACAACGGCATCCCCATCATGGTGCTGAACCTGGACACGCCGGGCGCGGTGGCCCGGGCGGTGCGCGGCGAGCGCATCGGCACGCTGGTGAACAGCGAGGCCGGACCGGCGCCGCGCCCCGAGCGCCGGGCCAGCGCCTGACGTCTCCCCCTCATTCCTTCTTTCGACACGAGCGTACGGACCATGCCCAGCCTGCAGAAAGCCCGTCAGCGGATGGATGGCGCCATCGAGGCGCTGCGTCGCGAGTTCGCCGGGGTGCGCACCGGCAAGGCCAGCCCGGCGCTGCTGGACTCCATCCGGGTGGAAGCGTACGGCAGCATGGTGCCCCTGAACCAGGTGGGCACGGTGGGCGCCCCCGAGGCGCGCATGCTGACGGTGCAGCCGTGGGACAAGGGCCTCATGAAGGCCACCGAAAAGGCGCTGCGCGAAAGCGACCTGGGGCTCAACCCCAGCAACGACGGCCAGATCATCCGCATCCCCATCCCGCCGCTGACCGAGGAGCGCCGCAAGGAGTACGTGAAGCTGCTGCACAAGCTCACGGAAGAGGCGCGGGTGGCCGTGCGGAACGTGCGGCGCGAAGCCAACGACGAGGTCAAGCACCGCCAGAAGGACGAGGGCCTTTCCGAGGACGACGTGCGGCGCGAGCAGGCCGACGTGCAGAAGCTCACCGATCAGTACATCGCCAAGATCGAGGAGCTGATGAAGCACAAGGAAGCGGAGATCATGGAGGTGTGATTCCTCCCCGCTGGACGGACGGATTTCACGCGGAGGACGCGGAGAGTTTCTCTCCGCGTCCTCCGCGTTTTTGCGTCCGGCGGGGAAAAGATTGGCCTCACACGGAGTCAGCGGAGTTAGCGGAGTTTTCTCGTGCCGGTTCCGCTCGATGGGCGCGAGCCAGATGAGGGAGGGGGGGGAACCGGAGTGCCGCATCGAGAGTCACAGCGTGGTGCTTTTCATCCCTCCGCCCGACTCCACGAGGGCAGTCCACTCTGAATGAGGAGGATCGATGACGCAGACCCTCGATTCATCCCCCGTCCACGAGCCGTCCCCCCGCAGGCGCAGGTGGTGGCCCTCGGTGCTGCTGACTCTGCTGTCCCTCCTGCTGCTGCTGATCGGGGTGGGGCACAGCACCTACAGCCACGAGTGCTGCGCCATCGACTGCGGTTCGTACCCGGAGGCCTGTGAGCGTCGTGCGCGGGAGCACCACCACGCCGAGACGACCGCCGGGAGGACGGCCTTCGCCGGGTTCGTGGGCTCGGCCATCGCGTTGGGGACGGCGGTCGTGCTCCTTCGCGGCAGGTAGCCTGGACCGCAGGATCAGCGCCCAGCCGGTCAGTCGCCGCGGTGCGGGGCGTCGGCGACCGGGTCGCGGGACATCTGGCGGATGCAGTCGGCCAGCTCGCCGCGGCGCTCCGGATTCCATTCGGCCAGCACCTCAGTGAAGTGGGCGCGGCGGGCGATGCGCCGCCGGTCCATCGGCGCGTACCCCGCGTTTCCGTGAGCCCCGGCGGCCCCTCAAGTTCCACGCCGGGTGGAAGGCAACCAAATCTGCACCGCCCGCAGGCGACCGACGCCCGGAATTTCGCGCGGCGCCGCGCCGCGCACGTCTAGCAGCACTCGCGCGGCCCACGGCAGCACACGGGCCCGTTGCGATTGCTGCACGCGGAACGTCGCACTCGTACTGGCGGCATCGCCGCTCTGCCGCCGGGCCACGATCAATGCTTCAACGGCCTGCGTGAGGGCGGAAGCATCCGCGTCCGGCGCCAGCAGGATTACGTCACGTGGCGAGTTCCCGCCGAACCGGGCCAGCCGGAACGGCGTCTCGGCACCCTGCAAGTCTGGCGAGATTGCAACCAGCGCGGGTACGCGTGTCCGCGCGACCGGCTGCGCCTGCTGCGCGGCGCAGAACGCGGGTGGCGCCAGAACCAGCGCGACGGCAATCAGCAGCGAGCGAAGAAGCTCACGCATCGGATCCTCGATGGATGGAGGGTTGAGGTTCAGCACGTCATGCCATCTGTTCATCACAGATTTGCGCCCAGCCGGACCAGAACTCCTGCCACGTCTTGCCTCCGTCGTACGAAATCTCCAACGTGATGTAATCCCAATAGCACGAGTAGTTGGCCGGGTCGAAGCCATCGCCCCCGCCCCCGCCGCAGCTCGTCGTTACGGCAGCGTCCTCGTCCGGCGTCGGGGAGTACGGGTCGTACGACTCCATGTAGTACCAGTCTCCGCCTCCACCGCCGCACCCGTCCCCTTCATCATCCCCCACCCGCCAAACCGTCCCCTCGAACGACAGCACGCGCCCAATCCCCCATTGAGCGTAGCCGATGCACTTGCCCGTCCAAGCCCCTTCCGCCAGCCATTCGTTATCATCCGAGCGCCCCAATGTCATCCTGTAGCGATACACGCCGCCGCCGAGGTATCCGATACGGGTGTGAGGCGCGAAGAACGTAAACAGGCGCTGGCCCACGGCGTTGATGTTCACCCAGTATTTGACGTGGGAGTTGAGGATCGCGGGGCATGCCACTTCCCCGGTGTCCATCTCGTATTCCATCCCGCTGGCATCGTAGGCAATCAGGTCATCGCGCAACGGTTGCTGCTGCGGCGGCAGCACGGCGGCTGGGGGAACGGATGGGCTGTCGCTGCACGCTGCCGCGAGCCCTACGACGCTCGCGACGGCGAAGACAAGGAGGGTACAGCTACGCTTCGTACGCATCGGCGCTGCTCCTTTCATTCTGTCCAGTCGTGGTGCGAGAGGCCTCCGGCGGCACAGCGGGGAGAAAAGGCACGGCCCGACTCCTTTGCTGTCTTGTGCGTGGCACCTCCTTTCCGGTAGCATCTTCACCAGACGACCAGCCCCCGCGTGTACCTTGCAGGAGCGAGACGGGCAATGAGCGAGAGAAAGTCCGTGTGCTGGGCTCCACTCACGGCGGAACAGTGGAAAGCGGTCCCCAACGCAGACCACACCGCGCTTTTCGCCCGTGAGGAGGTTCTGGCGGCCCTGCAGCAGCTCGTTTCCGCCGACGAGGCCACAGCGATAGCGGACGAGCTCTACAGTCCGGACAGAGAGCCCGGCGTGTTCTTTTTCGGTGAACTGCTGACGGTGCTATCCACCCTGTCCGAATCCGCGGCCGAGCGGGTGCGGAGTATCGTAGCCGATCCCAACGAGGGCCCGGCTGGCTGAACCCCTTCAAGCGTAGTTCGTCAGGCGCACTTCTGATATGAGGCACCGCTCTGGTAGTGCCCCAGCGTTCGCGGAAATCCCCCGTCCGGCGGTTGCCAGGCGGGGGATATTTCGCGCGGAAAAACCCCTCTCCCCTCCCGGCGGGCGCGCGGCCAGTGCAGCGGGCTTCAAGCCCCGAGCGCCCGCAAGGGCACCAGCATCGCGCTGCGCGCGGGCCCCTCACCCCCGGCCCCGCCCCCGCAAACTGCGCGGGAGAGGGGTGACGCGACCCCATGCCTGCGCGCGCCATCACGCCATCACCCGTTCACCCGCTCACCCGTTCACCCGTTCACCCGTTCACCTCCGCCGGCGGAATGCTCTGGGGATAGCGGAACACGTTGCCCGGGTCCCAGGCGCGCTTCACCTCGGTCAGGCGCGCGAAGTTGCCGCCGTAGTACTGCTCCGGCCAGTCGGCGATGCCGCGGTCGATGTAGTTGGCGTACGCGCCGCGGGTGAACGGCAGCATCGCACGGCGGAATGCCTCCACCCACGCGATGTTCTCGTCCTGCTCGGACGGATCGGTCCAGTACGCCTGGAACTGCATGTTCCACAGCACGCCGCGGCGGTGGTAGAAGGCGGTGGCGTCGGGCGCCACGCGCTCCACGGCGCCGCCGTACGCATCCAGCTGCACCAGCCCCTTGTCGTTGGGCACGGACCGCAGCGCGGCCACGATGCGGTCGATGGCGTCGGGGCCAAAGAGGTCGTACGCGTACGCCGAGGTGTTCTTGAACGGGTTGGCGCCCGGCACCTCGGCGGCCGTCAGGTGGTTGCCCCAGTGCGCGGCCCAGCGCTCGTGCCCGGGTTTGATGCCGGCAAAGTGCTCCACCGCCTCGATGTACGGCACCGTCTTGATCTCCACGCTCTGCGGCAGGGCGGCGGCGATCAGCGGCTGCAGCATGTGGCGCAGCTCCTCGCCCTCGCCGACCAGCTGGCCGATGGACGAGACGGTGCCCGACGACTCCGCGGTGAGCTTGAGGATGGAGGTGAGCCGGTCGTCCGCCCCGGGCGCCCACTTCTGCCACGCCCGGAGCACGGGCTGCAGGTCCTTCCAGTCCCACACCACGTTGTAGATGGAAACCAGGCCGATGGGCGTGACGCGAAAGGTGAACGCCGTCGCGACGCCGAAGTTTCCGCCGCCCCCGCCGCGGCACGCCCAGAACAGGTCCGCGTTCTCGTCCTCGCTCGCGCGCACGTGCTCGCCCGCCGCCGTCACCATCTCCACGGAGAGCAGCGCGTCGCAGGTCACGCCCAGCCAGCGCCCCAGCAGCCCGAACCCGCCGCCCAGCACCAGCCCCGAGATCCCCACGGTGGGGCAGGAGCCGCCGGCGATGGTCACCCGCCCGTCGTTCCAGAGCGCCTGGTACAGCGGCCACAGGTCGATCCCCGCCTCCACCCGCGCCGTGCCGGTCGCGTGGTCCACCCGCACGGCGTCCATGCGGCTCACGTCCACCACGATGCCGTCCTCCGCCAGCGACCATCCCTCGTAGCTGTGGCGGCCGCAGCGGGGGCGGATGCAGACGCCGTGAAAGGTGGCCCAGCGCACCGCGTTGCGCACGTCGTCCGGGTTCAGGCAGAAGACGATCACGCGGGGATGGACGTCGAAGCGGCTGTTGTAGTCCTCCCGCGCCTCGTCGTAGCGCGGGTCGGCGGGCCAGACCACGTCGCCGGTGAGCACGGGCTCGCCGGCCAGCGCGGGGATGGAGATTTCCTGCGTGCGTTCGGTCTGGCTCATGGTAGGGCACCTCAGCAGAACGGTGGAAACATGAACGGCGGATGCGGATCATCCCACGGTACGCGTGGACGGCCCCGCGGACAACACTTTTTGTTCACTCCCATGCGGCGCGCGGCGCGGCAGTTGCCGGACGGGCGCGGGATCGAGAGCTTGCGTGCACGGCCGCGAACGACGCGGCCGGCGGGCGGCCCCATTCGGGAGAGACGCAGATGAAGGTGCTGGTGATCGGGGGAAGCGGGACCATCGGCGAGGCGGTGGTGCAGGCGCTGCACGGGCACGAGGTGCTTTCGGCGCACCGGAGCAGCGGCGACCTGCGCGTGGACATCACCTCTGCGGATTCCATCCGCGGGATGTTCGCGCAGGCGGGGCGGGTGGACGCGGTGGTCTCGTGCGCGGGCGGCGGCGCGTGGAAGCCGCTGGACCAGCTTTCGGACGACGACTTCGAGATGAGCCTGCACTACAAGCTCATGGGGCAGGTGAACCTGGTGCGCTACGGCGCGGAGCACGTGGCGGACGGCGGGTCCATCACCCTGACCAGCGGCGTGCTGAGCCAGGAGCCCACGCCCGGCAGCGCGGCCATCAGCCTGGTGAACGCGGGGCTGGAGGGATTCGCGCGAGCGGCGGCGCTGGAGGTGCCGCGCGGCGTTCGCGTAAACGTGGTGAGCCCGCCGTGGGTGAGCGAGACGCTGACGGCCATGGGGATGGACCCCGCCGGCGGCATGCCGGCCGTCGAGGTGGCGCGCGCGTACGTGGACGCGGTCACCGGCGCGCACAACGGCCAGGTGCTCGACGCCCGCAAGTACGCCTGAAAAGGTTGGCCTCACGCAGCGTTGGCGGAGTTGGCGGAGTCGTCTCCACCGCTCCTCAGGGCTCGTCGAATGGGCAGATGGAAACCTGCGGAACCGGCACGAGAAGAATCCGTCGGCTCCGCTGACTCCGTGTCCGTGTGAGGGCAGGGCAGCAGAAGCTTGACGCCGGCAGGAAGTGTGACTAGGGTAGATACACATCTGTATCGCAGAGGCCGCATCGGAGCGCGCCGTGCAGGCGGAGCTGGACCGCGGTGTCGATCGGAACGGCCTGAAAACCCGACCGGAGAGGGAAGACCCGATGAACCGACTGCTGACCCCCACGCCCGCGCGCGTGGACCTGGCGCTGCTCATCCTTCGCGTGGTGACGGGGCTCATCATGCTGATGCACGGCTGGCAGAAGGTGTTTCAGTACGGCTTTGCGGGTGTGACGCAGGGGTTCGCCGGGATGGGGATTCCCATGCCCGGCATCATGGGGCCGTTCATCGCGCTGCTGGAGCTCATCGGCGGCATCGCGCTCATCCTGGGCATCCTTACGCCGGTGTTCGCGGCGCTGCTGGCGGCGGACATGGTGGGCGCGATCCTGTTCGTGCACCTGTCCAAGGGCTTCTTTCTCCCCGAAGGATACGAGTTTGCCCTTTCGCTGCTGGGCGCGTGCCTGGCGCTGGTGCTGGCCGGCGCGGGCAGGTACTCGGTGGATGGATCGCTGGCGCGGCACAGGCCCTCGCGCAGCTGAAGCTCCTCCTGCATCCACTGGTTTCGGGGCGCCGCGGTTTCGGTGCCCCGATCGTTTTGGCGCGCCGACGCGGATGGGCCGGCGCCCGCGATCCCGCGCGGTGGCGAAGTCCGCGGGCCGGGAGGGCCGGGGACGACCGTGAACCCGGCGCGCGGCCACATCCGCCCGTGCCAGCAAGTATCAGATTATCTCCTGTGTCAGCAACTGCGCGAGAAAGGCCAGCACCCGCGCGGCATCTCGCCTGAAAGAGAATCGGAGTGCACAATCCGTGACTGAAAAAGAACATATTTTTCGTTGACCCGGGTCGATCCCGCACGCACATTTCCTCCGACCACGGCAGTCCCTCCCCTCCCTCCGGAGCCGCCTCATGATCCGCCTCACCGTTCCACGCGCCGCGGCACTCTCGCTGCTCGGCGCCGCCCTGCTGTCGGCATGCTCCGACAACGGCCCCACGTCTCCCACCGCCGCGCCGCCGCCGGCGGTGGAGCTTACCGTAATCCCCAGCACCGCGTTCTCCACCCTGGACGCCGGCGAGAGCCACGCCTGCGCCCTGACCTCCGCGGGCCAGGCCTGGTGCTGGGGCCGCAACTCCGTGGGCCAGCTGGGCGACAGCAGCGCCGCCGCGAGCACGGTGCCGGTGCAGGTGCTGCAGCAGTCCGGCGTCACCTTTACGCAGCTGAGCGCCGGCAAGGAGCACAACTGCGCCATCACCAGCGCCGGGCAGGCGTGGTGCTGGGGGTACAACGCAGACTACCGCCTGGGCGACAGCACCACCAACCTGGGTCTGGCGCCCGTGGCGGTAAAGCCGCTGGGCGGCGTGGCGTTCACCAGCATCAGCGCGGGGCACCAGCACACCTGCGGGCTGGACAGCGGCGGCCAGGCGTACTGCTGGGGCGCCAACGCCAGCGGGCAGCTGGGGAACAACGCGACGGCCCATCGCCGCACGCCGGTGGCCGTGCAGCACCCCTCGGGCGTGACTTTCACGAGCATCACCGCGGCCGAAACGCACACCTGCGCGCTGGACACCACCGGCCAGGCGTGGTGCTGGGGCTACGGCGCCAACGGGCAGCTGGGCGGCGGGTTCACCTTCGGCGACTCCATCCCCGCCCAGGTTACGCACCCCTCCGGCGTGACGTTCGCCTCGCTCGACGCGGAGTACCGGCACACCTGCGCCGTTAGCACCACGGGCCAGGCGTACTGCTGGGGCACCAACAGCAACGGACAGCTGGGCGACAACACCACCACCACCCGGTACACGCCGGTGGCCGTGCAGCAGCCGGTGGGCGTGACCTTCGCTTCCATCAGCACCGGCTGGTCGCACAGCTGCGCCGTGACCAGCGGCGGGCAGAGCTACTGCTGGGGCCTGAACAGCCGCGGACAGCTGGGCGACGCCAGCTTTACGCAGCGCAAGACGCCGGTGGCCGTGTCGCAGCCGTCGGGCGTGGCGTTCGGCATCGTCTCCAACGGCGGATACACCACCTGCGGCCTGGACGGCGTGGGGCAGTCGTGGTGCTGGGGCCGCAACGACTACTCGCAGATCGGCAACAACAGCACGACGGATAGCAACGTGCCCCTGGCCGTCTCGCACTGACGGCCGCCGGCGGCGCGGGTGGTCCACCCCCCGCCGATGGCATGAAAGCAGGCCCGGCAGCCATCGCGGCTGCCGGGCCTGCCCGTTCGATATCCCGCGCCGACTCCACTGAAAGAATGGGCCTCACACGGAGTCAGCGGAGTTAGCGGAGTTTTCTCGTGCCGTTTCCTCTGCTCTCCTCCGTCGAAGCCGGGTAGTAGTGAGCGGAGGCATGGCGCGCCGGTCGACGAGGCACGATCCCTGGAACTGTCGGGAACGGGAGAGAGATGGAACTGCGGCAGGGGGCCATGAGAATTTGAGGAGGATGCGGATCGCCGGATGATCTCCGCAGCGCACTGCAGAAAGATGCCCGCACCACCCGATGCGCGATCTCCAGAACCATCTGCTCCCTGATCGGGGCTGGTGGTTCGCGGCGCGCCCAATGTTTGCGACAGGATCACCACGAACGCGGAAGGCGGCACGCGGCAACGGCGTGCCCCTTCTGCTTGCCTGCATTGTACGCGACAAAGGATAGATGCCGATTAGAGAGTTTGCCGACGCCAGCGGCGTTCGCTGGCAGGTGTGGGCCACCACGCCCACGCGCGGCAACGTTCGGCCGCAGTTCGCCCAGGGCTGGCTGGCGTTCGAAAGCCTGGACGAACGCCGCCGTCTGGCTCCCGTTCCCGAGGAGTGGACGGATGCGGACGATGGCGCGCTCCGCGCGCTCCTGGCGAGGGCCATGGTGATCACGCGCGGCCCCGGCGCCCTGTCCTGGCCGGTCAGGGCGAGCGGGACCGAGCACGCGCTGGCCCGGGCGACGCCGAAGCTGGAAGCCACCGTGGAGAAGGTGCGGGAGGTGATCCGTGCTGTGGAGGAGACGCTGCGTCGCAAGCCGTCAGGCTGAACCGCGGGACGAAAGGGACGAGATGACGAGCGGCCGCGGATCCCGATCCGCGGCCGCCGGTCTTTTCCAGGACCGAGTTCCCCGCGCCTACAGCTCGACCGTGCAGGTCTTGACGGTGCCGCAGCCGGGTCCGCAGGTGCCGCCGTACTGGCAGGTGGCCGCGCGGCCGTCGCAGGTGCCCCGCTGGCTCCAGTGGCCGTGCACCGTGCCGCGGCCGGCGTCGTCGGCCGCGGCCGTCTCGAAGCTCTCGACGTTCAGGCGGTCCAGGTTCAGCTTGATCTTGTTCATCGTCGTCTCCCCGGGATGAGGCGTGGAAGCGATGCACCGCGAACGGGCGTGCTCCCGCAAGCCGTGTTCCTTGATCTACGCATTGTGGCGGAATATGCGAGCTGTCAGGGGCAAAAAGCGGAGCGGCGCGGCGCCCGGTTGGCGCTGCCGGCAGCCTTCGTGGGCCGTGCGCGGTACGGTGGGTGCAATCGGCGGCGCGCGCCGAATGCACCTTCCGGTGGCGGCGCGAGGGGCGCGGACCGATCTTGCGGACGCGCCGCGCCCCGTCATCCACCAAGATCCGGACCCCTGCGTTGAAGGAAACCACGACCCATCGCGCCCTGGTGTTCACGGCGCTGCTGCTGGCCATGTTCATGTCGGCCATCGAGGTCACCATCGTGGCCACGGCCATGCCCAGCATCTCGGCCGAGCTGGGCGGGTTCGAGCTGTACAGCTGGGTGTTCTCGTCGTACCTGCTGGTGCAGGCCGTCACCATCCCCATCTTCGGCAAGCTCTCGGACCTCGTGGGCCGCAAGCCGGTGTTCATCGGCGGCGTGGTGGTCTTTCTGCTCGGCTCGGTCCTGTGCGGGTTCGCGGGGACCATGGCAATGCTGATCGTCTTCCGCTTTCTGCAGGGGCTGGGCGCGGGGGCCGTGCAGCCGGTGATCACCACCCTGGCGGCTGACCTGTATCCGCTGGAGGAGCGCGGCCGGGTGCAGGGGTACATCAGCGGCCTGTGGGGGGCATCGTCCATCCTGGGGCCGCTGGCGGGCGGACTGATCGTGCACAGCATCGGCTGGCCGTGGATCTTCTGGATCAACCTTCCCTTCGGCATCGCGGCCATCGTGCTGGTCGTGCTGTACCTGCACGAGGGGGTGGAGCCGGAGGCGCGGCGCATCGACTACGCCGGCGCCATGCTGCTGCTGGTGGGGGTGGGGTCGCTGATGCTGGGGCTCACGCAGGCCGGCGCGTGGGGGCTGCGCGCGGTGGTGCCGCTGTTCGCCGCGTTCGTGGTCTCGCTGATCCTGTTCGTGCGCCAGGAGCGCCGCGCGCCCGACCCGCTGATGCACATGGAGCTGTGGGGGAACGGGCTGTTCCGCAACGCCAACGTGGCCACGCTCACATCGGGGATCATGATGATCGGCCTGATCACCTTTCTGCCCACGTACGTGCAGGGGGTGCTGGGCGGGTCGGCGCTGCTGGCGGGGTTCGCCCTGTCGTCCATGACGCTGGGATGGCCGCTGGCGGCGTTCTACGCGGGGCGGCACATCATCGACATCGGCGTGCCGCGGCTGGTGCGTGCGGGCGGGGTCTGCCTGCTGGCGGGAAGCCTGGTCATCGCCACGCTGGCCTCGCGCGGCGCGGTGCCGGCGGGGATCGGCTCGTTCATCATCGGCATCGGGATGGGGCTGGTGAACAGCACGTCGCTGGTGGCCATCCAGAGCAGCGTGACGTGGAACCAGCGGGGCGTGGCCACCGCCAGCAACATGCTGATGCGCATTCTGGGCAACGCGCTGGGGGCGGCGCTCTTCGGCGGAGTGCTGAACTACCAGGTGGCGCGCTACCTGGACCGCGAGGGGCTGGAGGGGCGGGTGTCGCTGGACAGCATCCAGGACCTGATGAGCGAGGCCGCCCCCCGCGCGGCCCGGTTGGGCGCGGACGTGCTGGCGCTGCTGCGCACGGGCCTGGCGGACGGCCTGCACGTGGTGTTCTGGGGGATCGCGGTGCTGGGGTTGATCACGGTGATCGTCGTCTGGCGCATCCCCGAGCTCAGGCGCGCGGAGTAGGGGCGCGGACATGCGGAGGGTGGCGGGGGCGGGTGTGGTTTTAGCGGTGTCGTTGGATCAGGTGCTCCATTTCGTCTGCTTTGTACTTGGGCAAATCAGGAGACACTGAGCATGGATCGCCACAAGGTGTTCATCAGCTACCACGATGGCCGGACCCAGCCCGAAGGCGGAGACTGGGAATGGCGGGTAAAGTTCGAGAAGCTGTTCACGCGCGCGGAGGTGATCCAGTCCGGAGCCGTACAAGACGGTGACATCGACCCAAACGAAGATGTCGAAGTCGTCCGGCAGAAGATCCGGGACAAATACCTGTTCGACAGTTCCGTGACTGTGGTGCTGGTAGGTGAGCGGACGTGGCAGCGTAAGCACGTGGATTGGGAGATCAGTGCCAGCATCCGACATACCACTCACAGCCCCCGCTCAGGACTGCTCGGCATCCTCCTTCCCAGCCATCCCAGCTACCGGGACCCGGGTGGATATGACCGCCGAACAATTCCACCGCGATTGTATGACAACATAGAAGCGGGATTCGCGAAGATGTATGGGTGGACGGAGGATCCGCAGACGCTTCAACAGCTGGTACACGAGGCATACTTGCGAAAAGGAACGGTCCTGCCGGACAACTCACGGCAGCCCTACGCCAAGAACCGAACGGGCGAGCGGTGGGCCGACTGAGTTCACAGGGAGTTTGATCGGCACTGCTGAGAGGATGCCTCGCTGTGCATCTCTGCGTGAGGCTCATCTTTCAATGCGTCCGGGCGCTGCGTCAATCCGGAGGCGGTTCGCCGGGGGCGGCGGGGAGGGTGAGGGTGAAGGTGGAGCCGCGGCCTTCCCGGCTCTCCACCTCCAGGTCGCCGCCCATGCCGCGGGCCAGGTCGCGGCTGATGGCCAGGCCCAGCCCCGTGCCCTCGGAGCGGCGCGTGCGGCTCATGTCCACCTGCACGAACGGCTCGAACACCGACGCCTGCTTCTCCGGCGGAATGCCGATGCCGGTATCGCTCACCCGGACGGAGACCACGCCCGGCCGGCTCTCGTGGGCCCGCGCATCCACCGACACGCGCCCGCCGGCCGGGGTGAACTTGATGGCGTTGCTCAGCAGGTTGATCAGGATCTGCTGCACCTTCTCGCGGTCCGCGCGCACCGGAAAGGGAACGCCCACCTCCACCTGGAACGCCAGCCCCTTGGCCGCCATCTGCGGCTCCACCATGGGGGTCACCGCGGCCAGCAGCTCCGGGATCTCCACGTCCTCCAGCATGTACTCCACCCGGCCGGACTCGATGCGGGCCAGGTTCAGCACGTCGTTGATCAGCCGCAGCAGGTGCTGCTGGCTGCGGCCGATGCGCTCCAGCGCCCCCAGCTGCGCCTCGGTGACGGGGCCGTGGATGCCCATCTCCATCAGCTGCACATAGCCGCCGATGGCGTTCAGCGGGGTGCGCAGCTCGTGGCTCATCACCGCGAGAAAGCTGCTCTTGGCGTGGTTGGCCTCGTCGGCCGCGGCGCGCTGCCGCTCCAGCTCTTCGCCGCGCTCGATCAGCTCGTCGTTGATGGCCCGCATCTCCTCGGCCTGCGTCTCCATCTCGAACGCCTGCTCCTGCAGCTGCTGGTGCTGAAGCTCCAGCTCCATGGCCTGCTGCTCCAGCAGCTGGTTGGCGTCGTCCAGCTGCGCGGCGTGCGCCTCGGCCAGGACGCGCGCGTCGTCGGCCTCCCTGCGGGCGCGCAGCAGCTCGTCCTCGAACTTGCGGCGCTCCTGCACGCGCATGAACACGCAGTCGTTGGCCCACGCGCCGCCGCGCTCGTGCCGCGCCGCGTTGGCCAGCACGCCCACGTCGGCGCCGCCGCTGTCCCGCAGGAGCAGAAAGATCTCTTCGGCGCGGCCGTGCAGCCGCACCAGGGGAAAGAAGTGCGTCTGGTAGAAGATGCGGGTGCCCACGCCCATCAGGCTCTCGATGCGCCGGCCCGGCAGCTCGGCGCGCGGGTAGCCCAGCATGTCCGCCAGCGTGGTGTTGGCGGCGGTGATGGTGCCGTCGTCGGCGAACGAGACGAAGCCGCAGGGCGCCCGGTCCAGCAGCTCCCCGAGCGCCGCGCCGTCCGCGGCTTCGGTCGTTCCGGCGCTGCTCAACCGGCGAGCGCGGGCTGCAGGTATTCCTTCATGAGCTGGATGGTCTCTTCCGGGTGGCTCATGTGGGGGCAGTGGCCAGTGGCGTTCATCACCCGCAGCGTGCTGTGCGGCATCTCGCGGTGCAGGTACTCGCCCACCTCCAGCGGCGCCACCATGTCTTCGGAGCACTGCAGGATGAGCGAGGGCACGCGCACGTTGGGGACGTCGGCGCGGTTGTCGGAGAGAAAGGTGGCCTCGGCGAAGCGGCGCGCCACCACGGGGTCGGTGGAGCAGAAGCTGCTGGTGAGCTCTTCGCCCAGCTCGGGCCGGTCGGGGTTCTTGATGATGGCGGGGGCCAGGAAGTTGGCCCAGCCGATGAAGTTGCGTTCCATCATGTCCAGCAGCCCGTCGATGTCGGCGCGCTCGAAGCCGCCCACGTACGGCGCGTCGTTGATGTAGCGCGGCGACGGGCCGATGAGCACCAGCCGCTCGAAGCGCTCCGGCTCCCGGTTGGCCGCCAGCACCGCCACCATGCTGCTTACCGAGTGCGCCACCAGCACCACGCCGTGCAGGTCCAGCGCGTGCACCACGTCCAGCACGTCCTGCGCGTAGCCGTCCAGCGTGGCGTATCGCTTCGCGTCGTAGGCGGCCAGGTCGCTGTGCCCCGAGCCCACGTAGTCGAACAGCACGATCCTGTAGTCGTCCTCGAACGCCGGCGTGATCAGCCGCCACATGTTCTGGTCGCACCCGAACCCGTGCGCGAACAGCATGGGCTGCGTGCCTCGGCCAGATACCTTCACGTTGTTGCGCGTGAGGACGTCGGAGGTCATGTCCAATCCGGCAAAGGTCGGCGAAAGAGCCAGCAACTTCTGACCTGCAAGCATCATGCGTCAGGGCTGGAACGCTCTGCGGGACACCGCGCGCGGCGGGGAGCGTCGATGCCCTGCGCCTGCCAGACGTCTGTCATTCCGAGGCCCACCCACGCAGAACCGGCCCCTCGCGCCACGGGGTCGCGGGGCCGGGGAATCTGCTTCCGGAAACCGCGAGGGATGCGGCAGCCCGTGATGGACTGGCGGCCACGCCACGGCCAGTCGGGGCAGGGCCGGCCCGGGATGCGCGCACCGCTCCTGATGTCTCCCAAGTATGCTTCGTGCATGGACGTAGGGCCAGCAACGCGGGGAGAGGCGGATTGCCGCGTCCCCCGCGTCGTTCTCCCTGTCCCAAGGCAGCAGAATGACGGAAGCAGTCGTCGCGCAGACCCACGCCTCCGGACGGGCGGCGGGCGAGGACCTGGCCGCGCAGATCGCCCAGGGGCTCGGCGGGGGCGCGCCGGACGCGCTGATCGTCTTTGCCTCGCCGGACCAGGACCACGGCGCCCTGCTGCAGGCGCTCCAGGAGTCCACGGGAACGGCGGTGCTGGTGGGATGCTCGTCGGCGGGCGAGTTCACCAGCGGCGACAGCGGCACGGGGATGACGTGCGCCGTGGCCCTGCGCGCGCCGGAGATGGTGTTCACCGCCAGCCTGGGGCGCGGCCTGCGCGAAGACCGAGCGGCGGCGGCGGCGCGGATGGTGGCGGGGTTCCGGGGGCTGGACGCCGGATCGCACCGCTACCGCTCGGCGCTGTTGCTGACGGACGCCCTGGCCGGCTTTGCCGACGACCTGGTGGACCGGCTTACGCTGCTGACGGGCGGGATGTACCGCTTCTTCGGCGGCGGGGCCGGGGACGACGCGCGCTTCGAGCACACGGTGGTGTTCTGCGGTACCGAGGTGGCCAGCGACGCCGCCGTGGCGCTGGAGATCCTTTCCCACAAGCCGGTTGGCGTGGGCGTGCGGCACGGCTGGGAGCCCGGGCCCGACCGCATGCGGGTGACGGAGTCCGTGGGAATGCGCCTGGGCAGCCTGAACGCCGCGCCGGCCGTGGACGTGTTCGACGCGCACGCCCAGGCCACGGGGCAGGCATTCGACCACGCGCAGCCCATCCCCTTCTTCCTTCACAACGTGCTCGGCGTGGAGTCCGCGGACGGATACCGGCTGCGGGTGCCGCTGGCGGTGGAGGCGGACGGCGCCGTGGCCTGCGCGGCGGACGTGCCGTCCGGCTCGACCGCGTGCATCATGGCCACCACCCCCGCTTCAGCCGCCGAGGCCGCCGCCGTGGCCACCCGCGCGGCGCTGGACCAGCTGGGAGGCCACGAGCCGGCCGTCGCGTTCCTGTTCGACTGCGTGGCCACGCGGCTGCGGCTGGGGCAGGCGTTTGGGCAGGAGCTGGCGGCGGTGCAGGGCGAGCTGGGGGCGGTGCCGTTCGCCGGCTTCAACACCTACGGGCAGATTGCGCAGTCCGAGGGGCAGTTCAACGGCTTTCACAACTGTACGGCCGTGGTCTGCGTGATTCCCCGATAGTGGCCTACACGGCGCAGGTGGCGGGGCTGGTCGGCGCGTTCGCCGACCCGGCGGGGCGGGCGGAGGCCGCCGCCGCGCTGGCGCTGCACCTGGGCGCGGAAGACCTGCTGATCTTTGCGCCGGACCCGGAGCTGGGCGTGCACCTGCCCGCCCCCGGGCTGCGGCAGACGCTGGGGGGCGCGGCGGCGTGGCGCGCCTTCGTGCAGCGGTGCGCGGGCGAGGGCGCCTGCACGGGCGAGCTGCCGGGGATGGACGGCCGCCCGGTGCCGGCGCGCGGGTGCGCGGCGGCGGACGGTGGCGTGGTGCTGGTGGTGACGGGCGGGTCCGCGCCGCTGGCGGAGCTGGACGGGCTGCGGCCCGTGCTCCCCCTGCTGGGCGCGCTCTTCCGGGCGGAGCGCAACGTGGATGCGGTGCAGGTGCGGGCGCGCTCCGCCGACGAGGCGGCGGAGCGCGCCCGGGTGCTGAACCGCACGCTGCAGCAGGTGCGCGGCCGGCTGGAAGAGGCGCTGCACGACGCCGAGGAGGCGCGCGCCGACGCCCGCGCCCGCGCCGAGTACGCCGAGCAGGTGACGGAGGAGCTGCAGGCGCAGGCGTCGGAGCTGCAGGAGCAGGCCGCCGAGATGGAGATGCTGAACGAGGCGCTGGCGGCGCGCACCGAAGAGGCAGAGGCGGCCCGCGCCGCCGCGGACGCGGCCAACCGCGCCAAGAGCGACTTTCTGGCGACCATGAGCCACGAGCTGCGGACGCCCATCAACGCGGTGCTGGGCTACAGCGACCTGCTGGACCTGGAGATCGCCGGCCCGCTGACGCCCGGGCAGCATCTGCACATCGACCGCATCCGGCACAGCAGCCGGCACCTGCTCACCCTGGTCAACGACATCCTGGACCTGGCCAAGGTAGAGGCCGGCCAGCTCACGGTGGAACACGAGCCCGACACGGTGGGCGAGGTGATCCGCGAGGCGGTGGCCCTGGTGGGGGCGCAGTACGCGGAGCGCGGGGTGGCGCTGCGCAGCGACTGCACCGAACCCGACACGCCCTACGTAGGCGACCGCGACCGGGTGCGGCAGATCCTGCTGAACCTGCTCTCCAACGCGGTCAAGTTCACCGAGGCGGGGGGATCGGTGGCGGTGCGCTGCGGCACCACCACGCAGCCGCACCCGGAGGCGGCGCTGGCGGGCCCCGGCCCGTGGACCTGCCTGCAGGTGGAGGACACGGGGATCGGCATCGGCCCCGACGAGGTGGCGAGCGTGTTCAAGCCGTTCGTGCAGGTGGAGGGCGGGCGCACGCGCACGCAGGGCGGCACCGGGCTGGGCCTTACCATCAGCCGGCAGCTGGCGCGGCTGATGGGCGGCGACCTCACGCTGCGCAGCGAGACGGACCGGGGCTCGTGCTTCTCGCTCTGGCTCCCCAGCCACACCGCCGTGGTGGGCGCCATCGACGAAAGCATCCTCATCCGCATCGCCTGATCCGGCGGAGGGATCGTCGGAACACGCGGCAGCCGCGGGGGGGCGGGGCGAGGACGATCGCCTCATGGCCAGGATGGCAAGCCGTCCAATCCCGAACCCGCTGAAAGAGTGTGTCTCACGCGAAAAGCGCGGAGGCGCGGAGAGAAGCTTTCTCTCCGCGCCTCCGTGTCTCCGTGTGATATGATAACCGGATCCGCAAAAAGACTGGGTACAGAGTCAACAGAGTGAAGCCTCGGCGAGATGACCGCCCTTCGTGCCGCATCGATCGTTTACCAGCGATCGGATGAATCGCGGAGTACATCGCGCGGCACGAGAAAACTCTGTTGACTCTGCTAACTCTGTGTGAGTCTTATTCTTTTGGCGGATACGGTATGAGACCACTTTTTCAGGATCCGGTACGATCCTGATTCCGAGAAACAGGACTGGCGCGGGGAAGCAGGGCTTCCCCGCACCAGCTCACCGCCGTGTCAGCACTGCCAGATGCCGTCGGTGGTGCCGCCGCAGCCGGTGCCCGGAACACAGCTCGGCTGGTCGCACGTGCCGCAGTGGGTGGCACCCTTGACGCAGGTGTCCTGCAGGCCGCAGGTGACGAGGACGGTGGGGGCGGGGCCCGTGCCGGTGTCGCAGTTGGGGTCGTGGTACGTGTTCTGGCACGCCCAGTCGTTGCACGACGCCTGCCCGTAGTCCGTGCCGCACAGGGTGTCGTCGGTGGCGTACCCGGCCACGGTTCCCCGCAGGGCGGCGCCCTCGGAGGTGGTGAACGATTCGATCTGCAGGTCGTTGAGGTTGAGCTTCTTCATGGGGCTTTCACAGAGTTCGGGTGGCGGGTTCGCCGTTCGTCGGCAACCCGTAGGTCCCATCCACGCGGGGACGGGAGAAGGGGTCCCGCCGCGGCGGTTTTCGCGCGGGCGGAACGAAGGTGTTGCGGGAGGCTGGAACTGATCGATGATCTCGAAGCCGGAGAACGGGAATTTCCGCAGGATCGGGAGGATGAGCGGAGATGCGTCTCCGCCGGCCCGGCTCGGTGCGAGAAACGGATTTCGTCGGCTTCGATGTGATGCGGCGGCGCCCGCAATGGTTTGAATCCCTCGTTCCGTCCGGCCGCTGCGGCACGTCGCCGGCGTCCGGGACCGGGCGGCGCGGTGCGTGTGCGCGTCACGGGCGCGTGTCCGCAGCCTCCACGACAGCGGCTCGTCCGCCGGTCTCTCGCGAGGCTGAAGCCGCGGCAGCAGCGGCACATGGGCCATCCGGCGGATGCACGGGAATGCACGGCGCACGCGCCGCGTACTCCGCGCGCCCGCCGCGTCGATTCCCCCAAAATGTTTTCTTGCCCGCGGTGGAGAGCCGATTATCATCCGTTCATTGATGCCTCTCCATCCTCCACGTCATCGGAGGCTCAGATGACCCACATCAATCCTCCCGCGCAGCTCGATCTGCCGCCGCACGCCCCGCCGGACAAAATCCAGATCCCCGGCACCCTTCAGGGTCCCATCGCAGAGGAAAAGCCGGCGCGAAGGCCTCCCGGCGGAGACGTCGCGATCTCGGCCCCGCCCGAGCCGTTCATCGTAGGCCCTTCGGGAGGTACGGGCGGCAGGGAGTTCACCACGGGCGTGATTCCCCCCGGGGCCGTGCTGCGCGTGATCCGCGTATGGCACGACGCGTTCATCAATGGCATCGCAACCGTGTACCAGGTGCCCGGAAAAGACCCGTTCCCGCTCCCGATGCATGGAAGCGACGCCGGCCGGTGCACCCCGATGGAGCTGCGCCACGGCGAGTACGTGACGGAGATCTCCGGCCGGTACGGAGCGTATGTCGATTCTCTCGTGATCCGCACCAGCCACGGACGGGTGGAGCGGTTTGGCGGACGCGGGGGCCATGCCGAGTACCGCTACACGATCTTTCCCGGCCTGGAGCTCTGCGGGTTCGGCGGCCAGGCCGGCGCGGTGATCGACGCGATCGGCCCCAAGCTGCGCCGCGCGGAGCAGTTCACGGCACGGCCGGACGAGCTGGTCTATGGACCTTCGGGTGATTTTCACGGAACACGGTTCCGCGACCGGCCCATCCCGCCCGAGGCCCGGATCACCGGCGTGCGGCTGCACGTGGGCTCGCACCTGAACGGAATCGGCCTGACGTACGAAGAGGCGGGGCTGGCGGGGGATCTTGCGTTGCATGGCAGCCGGGACGGATCCGCCGAGCACTTCGTGCTGGAGCCGGACGAGTACGTCACGGGGATCAGCGGGTGCTACTCCAGCGCGGTCCGCGGCATCCGCGTCATCACCAACAGGCGGGTCTCCATGCCGTTCGGCTGGGACAGCCTGGGCGTGCCGTTCGTCTTCAAGACCCGCCCGGCGAACGGTCCCGGCGAAGCCGCGTACGAGGTGGTGGGACTGCTGGGGTACGCCGGCGAAGGAGTGGACGCGCTGGGAGTCGTCTACCGCAGGCGCACCACGTTTCCGCTGCCGGAGCGGTTCGCGTACTGACCCGGCGGGCCGCTACCGGCCTTTCACCGGGGGCTTCGGCACGTCCGCGAGCCCCACGCTGTGCTGGCCGAAGGCGCGGCCGAGCGCCTGCACCTCCGCCTCCAGCCTGGGGACCATGCGGGCGGCGGTCTTCATCGCCGCCCGCTCGGCCATGGGGCTGGTGAAGAGCTGGCGGATGGCGGCCAGCGGCGCCAGCGACCTGGGGACGTAGACTTTCCGCCGGCGCCGCTCCATCCCGTCCACCAGCGCGTCCACGCACTCCACCAGCGGCGTCACCCTGCCGAACGGGCCGGGGAGCGTGGCCAGGGTGCGGTTGAAGGTGCTGAGCTCGCGCTGCTGGTCGCGCACCAGGTCGGTGTCGATCCACGACGGGTGCGCCACGCCCACGTCCACCCCCTTGTGCGCCACCTCCAGCCGCAGCGCGCTGCCGAACTGCTCCACGGCGATCTTGGACGCGGAGTACGGCGCCATGGCCGGCAGCGGCGCCAGCGCGGAGGCGGACGACATCAGCAGGTAGTAGCCGCTCCGCGCCGTCACGTGCGGCAGCGTGGCGCTGATGGTGCGGACGACGCCGATCAGGTTGACCTCGATGGTCCGCACCAGCGCGTCCACCGGCGTCACGGCCACGGTGCCGTTGCTGGCGATCCCCGCGTTGGCGAAGACGACGTCGATGCCGCCCAGCGCGGCCACCGTCGCCGCCACGGCGCGGTCCAGCGCGGCCTGGTCCGTCACGTCCGCCTCGTACCACACGTGCCCCGGCCCCAGCTCGGCCGCCACCTCCGCCAGCAGCCGCGGCTCGCGGCCCACCAGCGACACGCGCGCGCCGCGCTTGGCGACCTGCCGCGCGGTCTCCGCGCCGATGCCGCGCGCCGCGCCCGTGATGAGCACCACCTTGTTCGCCAGCGACGATGCCATGGGAAAGGATTCCTGGTCTCGGTGGATGTGGATGATGCGGGTCGATGCCGCGGGCTGTGGCCAGCGCACATCCACCACGGGTCGATGGTCATCGCGGCCCTGACCCGGCAGCGCGACGCCCACCGATGCGAGCGTCGGACTTCGCGGGACCCCGCCCACGCGAGAAGGTGAAGCCCCGTTTTGCGAGCAACGAGCAAAGACGGGGCTTCTGGCGTCCCAGCCTCGGACTTCGACCCGTGGCGGCCGGGGCTCGCGGTGATGGTCCAGACCTTCCCAATCACCCGGCGCGTTGCAATCTTACGCGTCGCCGCCGGATGTCCAGCGCGGCGCACCCTCCGCTCGGCCATCCATGCGAATCTTCATCCTCCTCGCCGCACTCCTTCTTTCCTCCGGCGTCCGGCTGCACGGACAGGCGGCGGAAGACCCGCGCGTGCTGCTGGCGGAGGCGGAGCGGATGCAGTGGCGGGACGACTCGCTGGCGCTGCCGGCGGTGGAGCGCGCGCTCGCCCTGCTGCAGACGCCCGCGCGCGGCGCGCTGCGGCTGCGGGCGCTGGGGATGCGCTGCTGGATCCAGGCCGGCGTCATCGACACCGACTCGCTCATCTCCCTCGCCTCGCGCGGCCTGGCCGAGGCGGAGCGCGCCGGCGACGCCCGCGCCCGCGCGGACCTGCGCCTGTGCCGCGCCTACGGCTACGAAGGCCTGGGCCGCATGAACGAGGCGACGGCGGAATACGAGTTCGCCGTGGCCGAGGGGCGGCGGCTGCGCGACGCGCGGCTGCTGGCGGACGCGCTGATGCTGCGCGGCGAGCTGCGCTACTACCGCGGCGAGATGGCCGCCGCGCTGGCCGACCTGACCGAATCGCACGACCTGTACGTGCGGCTGAAGAACCCGTCGCGCGAGCGGCACACGCTGAACGACATCGCCAACCTGTACGCCGACAGCCGCGTGGGCGAGTACGACAAGGCGCTGGAGTACTACCGCCAGGTGCTGGCCTCCCACCGGGCCGCGGGGAACACGGCCGGCGTCTCCACGGCGTACTTCAACCTGGGCACCACGCTGGAGAACAAGGGCGATCCCGCCGCCGCGCTGGACTACTACCGCCGCTCGCTGGCGCTGGAGCGGCAGCGGGGCGACAGCGCCGAGATCGCCGTGGTGGAGCGCTCCATGGGCATCGCGCTCACGAAGGCCGGTCGCCCGGCCGAGGCGCTGCGCTGGCTGGACGCCCCGCTCGCGTACTACGTGCGCATCCGCGACGCCGACGGCCAGGCGCGCGTCCGCCTTTCGCGCGGCACCGCCCTGCGCGCCGCCGGCCGTCCGGCCGACGCGCTGGCGGACCTGGAGTCCGCACGGGCGCACTTCGACTCCACGCACAACACGCGCTACCTGGAAAGGCTGCACGAGGAGCGGGCGCTGGCGTTCGCCGCCACGGGCGACTGGCGGCGCGCGTACGAGGCGCGCGGCACGCAGCAGCGGCTTCAGCAGGAACTGGCGGAGCAGCTCAAGGAAGAGCACACCTCGCGGCTGCGCGTGCAGTTCGACACGCAGAAGAAGGAGGCGGAGAACCGCGCGCTGGTGCTGGAGAACCGGCTGCGCGGGCAGCGCCTGGCCTCGGCCGCGCGCGTCCGCCGCCTGCAGACTGTGATTATCGCCCTGGGCGTGGTGATCGTGGGCATTCTGGCCGTGCTGGTGGCCCGGCACATCCAGAGCGAGCGCCTGCTGCGGACCATGGCGATGACGGACGAGCTCACCCGGCTCCCCAACCGACGCCACCTGCTGGCCGTGGCCCACGAACGGCTGGCGGACGCAAAGCGCAGCCAGAAGCCCATCAGCGTGCTGGCGCTGGACGTGGACCACTTCAAGCGCATCAACGACACCTTTGGCCACGAGGTGGGCGACGCGGTGCTGCGGCGCGTGGCGGATACCTGCCGGGCCGCCCTGCGCCACGACGACAGCATCGGCCGCACCGGCGGAGAGGAGTTCGTGGTCGTGCTTCCCCACGCGGCCGCGGAGCGGGCGATGGAGGTCGCCGAGCGGCTGCGCGCCGCGGTGGAGCGCCTGGAGTGGGACGACGTGGACCCCGCGCTGCGCGTGACGGTGAGCGTGGGCGTCGCCGAGCGTGCGCCGGCGGACGACGACTTCGCCGCCCTCTCCCGCCGCGCGGACGATTCCCTCTACCGCGCCAAGAAGCTGGGCCGCAACCGCGTGGATCTGGCGACGGTCTAGTCGACGCGCTGGGATTCACGCCCCCCTCCCCGCAAGCGTTGATTTCCTGAGAGCGTGTTTGAGAATCTCCCAAGAGCTTGATTTCCTGAGGGAGGCGCCGCTCCGAACCTGCTGCTACAGAGGTACTTTGGCGCGCGACCGAAGGATCTCGCCGGCAGCACCTGGGGGCTGGATCAGTGCCGCATGGCCAGCCCCGCGATCGCCGAGACGAGATCCTTCGGTCGCGCGCAAGCGGTTGTGCAGGTTCAGGTTCCGCGCGGCGCTCCCTCAGGAAGTCGACGCTCCTGAGGCCGGTGGCACCCTCACGATCACGTTCAGCGTATCCCATCCAGCAGCGCCCGCCACTCCTCCGCCACGCGCACCATCGACTGGCGCGCGCCGGGGGAGACCCCCGTCATGTGCAGAAAGCCGTGGCCGTGCGCGTCCGCGCACATGCGCCGCGTGGGGGTGCCGGCGGCCTGCAGCGCGTCGGCGTACGCCTCGCCCTCGTCCCGCAGCATGTCGAAGCCCGCCGTCACCACCAGCGCGGGAGCCAGGCCCGCGTGGTCGTCCGCGTACAGCGGCGACACGCGCCAGTCGCGTTCGCCGGTGCCGGTGCCCTCCAGGTAGTACCTGGTGAACGCCGCCCGGTCTTCGTCGCTCAGAAAGTACCCCTGTCCGAAAAGCTGCTGCGACGGCCGCGTGTTCCGTGCATCCGTTGCGGGATAGATGAGCAGCTGCGCGAAGGGCGGCCGGTCGCCGCGCGTCTGGATGGCGGCCACGGCCGAGAGGTTGCCCCCCGCGCTGTCGCCGCCGATCGCCACGCGCGCCGGGTCGGCGCCCAGCTCCGCCGCGTGCGACTGCGCCCATCGCAGCGCAGCCCGCGCGTCGTCCAGCGCGGCGGGGAAGGGGTTCTCGGGCGCCAGCCGGTACTCCACCGCCAGCACGTGCACGCGGCCGTAGCGGCACAGGATGCGGCACGCCTCGTCGTGCGTGTCCAGGTCGCCGATGGTGAAGCCGCCGCCGTGCAGGTACACCGTCAGCGGCTGCGGCTCGCTGGCCGCGGGCGCGTAGTGGCGCACGCGCAGGGGCCCGCCGGCGCCGGGGATGGTGAAGTCGCGCACGGCGCCCACGGGCGTCGGGGGTCCTCGAAAGAGGAGCGATTCGCGGCGGTAGCGCTCGCGGCCGTGCTGCAGCGTGGGCTCGCACAGGTGGTGCGGATTGCGCCGGCGGCGGAGGGCGCGCACCAGCTGTACGTGCGGATCCAGCGCGGCGCCGTCCGCCACCACCGACGTCTCGCCGGACAGGCGCACGTGCACGTGGCCCGGCAGGCGGACCAGGACGCGCGCGAGCAGGCGTTCGATTCGCTCGGTGAGGCGGATGGGGCGGTCGGGGCGGTCGGGCATGAAGCGGATTGGTTGGCGTGTGCGTGCGTCATACTGGCGGTCGACGGGCCGGGATCGTCGTGCGCCCGCCGCGGCGAATGAATTCGCGGCTGGGAAGACGCGATGTCCGCCTGCGCGGACCGCTCCTGCCACGGGCGAGATAGTGCACCGTGGCTGGGATCCAGAAATTCGGGAGCGGGTGAAGCCCCGCGCAGTTTGCGAGTCGTTCCGCCGTTGATGCGGCGAGTTTGCTCGCTCCCGCAGGCGGAGTGGGTCGTACAGTCGGTCGACGGGCCGGGATCGTCGTGCGCCCGCCGCGGCGAATGAATTCGCGGCTGGGAAGACGCGATGTCCGCCTGCGCGGACCGCTCGTGCCACGGGCGAGAAAGTGCACCGTGGCTGGGACCCAGAAATTCGGGAGCGGTTGAAGCCCCGCGCAGTTTGCGCAGCGTTCCGCCGTTGTTGCGGCGAGTTTACTCGCTCCCGCGGGCGGAGTGGGTCGTACAGTCGGTCGACGGGCCGGGGTCGTCGCGCGCCCGCCGCGGCGAATGAATTCGCGGCTGGGAAGACGCGATGTCCGCCTGCGCGGACGGTTCCTGCCACAGGCGAGAAAGTGCACCGTGGCTGGGACCCAGAAATTCGGGAGCGGTTGAAGCCTCGCCTGGCGAGCTCCGCGAGCCTCGGGCGGGGCTTATGGCCGTTCCAGCCGCGGGCTTAAGCTCGTGGCGGAATCCCGTGCCGGCCGCTCCATCGCGTACTCCGCGGGCTCGAAGCGGGCGACGCGGCGGCGGAAGCGCCAGGTGAAGTCGGGCCACAGGGTGGAATTGCGGCCGGTGACGTCCAGGTACCAGCTGCGGCACCCGCCCGACGTCCACACCGTTCCCGTCATCCGCCTGTCCAGCCCCGCCACGAACGCCTCCTGCGCCTCGGCCCGCGGCTCCACGGCGGCAATGCCGTGCGCGCGCATGTGCCCCAGCGCGCCCAGCAGGTGCTCGATCTGCGCCTCGATCATGTAGACGACGGAGGTGTGGCCCAGCCCCGTGTTGGGCCCCATCAGCATGAACAGGTTGGGAAAGCCGGCGATGGTCGTCCCCACGTGCGCGCGCGGGCTGCCGGCCCACACCTCCGCCAGCGTGCGCCCGTCGCGGCCGCGCGTGTGCCGCGCCAGCGGCGGGTCCGTCGGCTGGAACCCAGTGCCGAAGATGATGGCATCCACCGGCCGCTCCGTCCCGTCCGCCGTGACGATGGAGCGGGCGCGCACCTCCGCGATCCCGTCCGTCACCACCTCCACGTTCGGCTGCGCCAGCGCGGGAAGGTACTCGTTGGAGATCAGGACCCGCTTGCACCCCAGCGTCCAGTCGGGGGTGAGCTTTGTTCGCAGCGCGGGATCGGGGACGCTCCTGCGCAGGTGGCGCAGGGCCACGCGCTGCGCCACGCTCATCGCGCGCGGGTTGCGGAAGGCAAGGACCAGCGCCTCGCGCGCCAGGTAGATGGCCCCGCGCGCCGCCAGCTGCGCCGCCGGCATGCGCCGGAAGAGACGCCGCTCGCTCTCGCGCAGCTCGCGCTGGTGGCGCGGGAGGATCCACGGCGGCGTGCGCTGAAAGACGTGCAGCCGCTCCACCAGCGGCTGGATCTCGGGGATGAACTGGATGGCCGACGCACCCGTGCCGACGACCGCGACCCGTTTGCCGCGCAGGTCGAAGCCGTGGTCCCACCGGGCGGAATGGAAGGCGCGGCCCTCGAATCGGTCCAGCCCCGGCAGGTGGGGGATGACGGGATCGCTCAGCGCGCCGGCCGCCATCACCACCACCTGCGCCGTCAGCGGCCCACGCAAGGTCTGGATGCGCCAGCGCTGCGCATCCTCGTCCCACCGTGCGTCGGTCACCTGGTGGTGAAAGCGGAGGTGGGGGAGGATGCCGTACTCGCGGGCGCAGCGCTGCAGGTAGGTCTGGATCTCTGGCTGGGGCGAGAAGCTGCGGCTCCAGTCGGGGTTGGGCGCAAACGAGAACGAGTACAGGTGCGACTGCACGTCGCAGGCGCAGCCGGGGTAGGTGTTGTCGCGCCAGGTGCCGCCCACGTCGCCGGCGCGCTCCAGCACCACGAAGTCGTCCATCCCCTGCTGCTTGAGGCGGATGGCCGTTCCCAGCCCGCCGAACCCGCTGCCGATGATGGCGATGCGCACGTCGCTGCCCTGCGGCACGTCTCCCCCGCGACTGTTTTCGTGGATGATGTGAGCCGATGGATACACCGAACGACGTTCGGGGGTCAATCGTGTTTCGGCGGCTGCAGGGGCGCTGCGGCGGCCCCCGTCCTCAAGGCGGTTGAAACCGCGGCTAGAACGTCACAAAGTCCGCCTGCGCGGACTCGGCGGCCCGGCCGTGTGCGGCGGCCAAGGCACCTGCGCGTCCGCTGCCGAACTGCTCCGTCTCCCCCTGTCCCCCCGTCCCCCCGTCCCCCCGTTCACCCGTTCACCCGTTCACCCGTTCACCCCAGCCGCCGGCAGCACCAGCGTAAACGTGCTCCCCTCGCCGGCCGTGCTCGCGACGGTCAGATCGCCGCCCATGCCGCGGGCCAGGTCGCGGCTGATGGCCAGGCCCAGCCCCACGCCGTCCTCCGGCTTGTTGAGCCGCCGGCCCACCTGCATGAACGGGTCGAAGACGGCCTGCAGCTTGTCGGCGGGGATGCCGCGGCCGCTGTCGCGCACGTGGATGCGCACCCACCCGGCGTCGCCGTCGCACGACAGGATCACCCAGCCGCCGGGCTCGGTGAACTTGATGGCGTTGCCCACCAGGTTCAGCAGGACCTGCCGGGTGCGCTCTTCGTCCGCCCGCAGGCGCAGCTCCGGCGGGCAGCGCTGCGCGGTGTAGGCGATGCCGCGCGCCTGCGCCTGCGGTGCGACGAGCGGCTCCACCGTTTCCATCAGCTCGACCGCGGACAGGGGCTGCAGGTCGAACTCGATGTGGCCCGCGTCGAGCCGCGCGTGCGACAGGATGTCGTTGATGAGCGTGAGCAGGTGCCGCTGGTTGGTTCCCACGCGCCGCAGCGCCTCGTGCTGGGCGGCGGTGATCGGGCCGTGGATCCCCATCTCCAGAAGCCCCACGTACCCGCCGATGGCGTTCAGCGGGGTGCGCAGCTCGTGGCTCATGGCGGCCAGGAACTCCGCCTTTACCCGGTTCGCCGTCTCCGCCTCGGCGCGCGCGGCCTCGGCGTCGGCGCGGGCGCGCTCGCTCTCCTCCAGCAGCGCCTCCACCTGCTGCCGCGCGCGCACCTGCTCCGTGACGTCCGTGCCGTGCGCGATGATGCCGGCCGGCACGCCGTCGCCCTCCAGCAGCGGCAGGTAGCTGAAGTCCAGGAACCGTTCCTCCGGGTCCGCGTCCGGGGCGCGCGTGAGCATGATCGGCACCTCCCGTCCGATGAACGGCGTGCCGGTTCGCAGCACCGTGTCCAGGAGGTCGACGAACCCCTGCGCGGCCACTTCGGGAAGCGCCTGGCGCACGGGCTTGCCCAGGATGTCGCGGCCGCCCACCAGGTGGGAATACGCCTCGTTGATGAGGGCGAAGGTGTGCTCGGGGCCGCGCAGCACCGCAAGGAACGCGGGCGCCTGCTGAAAGACGTACTCCAGCCGCGAGCGCTCCACCTCCAGCTCGCGCAGCAGCCGCTCGCGCTGCACCTCGATCTGCCGCTCCACGATGCGCGACGCGATCTCCGCCGCGGCGGAGTCCAGGAAGACGCGGTAGCCGTCGTTCCACGGCAGCCGCGGACTGAGGCCCGCCACCAGCACGCCCACGCGGCGGCCGGTGCCCGGCGCGCGCAGCGGCACGGCGGCGGCGGCGCGCGGCGGCTCCGGCCAGGGCCCCACGGCCGCGGCATCCGCCCACCCGCTCACGTCGATCATCCCGGGCCCGGCGGCCACGACGGCCGCGGCGAGGGCGGGATCGTCGACCCACGCGCCGCGCTCCAGCCCCACGGCTTCCACCAGCGTGGCGGGGCCCTCCGCGTCCTCTTCGCCGCAGAAGTAGCAGAGGGCGAACGGCACGTCGAGGGCTTCGGCGGCCAGGACGCGCGTCTCGGCGGCGGCGGTCTCGGCGGCGGTGGCGTGCAGGGTGACGGCGGCCAGCGAAGTGAGGGTGCGCAGGCGGCGCTGGGAAAGCACGGCGCCGGTGGTCTCCTGGCAGACGACCAGCGTGGCGCCGATGGAGCCGTCGTCGTCGCGGACGGGGCTGTAGCTGTAGGTCCAGTAGACCTCCTCCATCCGCCCGTTGCGCTCGATGGCCACCAGCTGGTTCTCGTGCCAGGTGGCCTCGCCCGTCGTCATCACCTGGTGGATCTGGGGGCCGATGATGTCCCAGATCTCCGTCCAGAACTCGTCGCCCCGCATCCCCAGCGCGCGCGGATGGCGGCCGCCGGCGCCCAGGCTGGGGCGGTAGCCGTCGTTGTAGATCTGCACGAGCTCCGGGCCCCAGAACAGGAACATGGGGTGCCGGGAGTGGAGCACGGTGTGCACGGTGGCGCGCAGGCTGTAGCTCCACCCGCTCACCGGCCCCAGCGGCGTGGACGACCAGTCCATCTGGCGGCACAGCCGTCCCATCTCTCCTTCGTGCGAGAACACCGTCAGGTGGTCCCGCGGCACCGCCTCGGGCGCAACGCTCATCTATGCTTCATGCAACGGGTTCCGGCCGGCCGGTCTGCTCCGTCAACGTACCGTCCCACGCGGGGTTACGGAATAGCAAACGGATGATTCCGCAATTCCTGGACAACGTTTGTCGCACATCGGGATCGCGACGAAAGGTGGGGAGAGCGCCACAGGCTACCAGTTGATGCACCACGAGCGCTGTACGACGGCACGATTCAGCGGTTCGTCGCCTGGCATGAGCGACAGGTTGGGTCGGCGGCCAATGGGCAGGAGAGTGTCGAAAGGCTGTGAACTTCAGTGGGAATTCACGGGCGACGTACTGCAAGTCGTTGCGAGGCAGCAGTATACACCACAGGTCTGTGAAGACGTCCTGTCCCTTTCACTCCGCCGTGAAGCGGTAGACGGTGCGGGAGGCGTAGCGCTCGCCGGGGCGCAGGATGCAGGGGGGGAATTCCGGATGGTTGGGCGAGTCGGGGAACTTCTGCGGCTCCAGGCAGAAGCCGCAGCGGTAGCCGTACGGCTGGCCGTCCTTGCCCACCGCGCTGCCGTCCAGGTAGTTGCCGGAGTAGAACTGCAGCCCCGGCTCGGTGGTGAACAGCTCCAGCACGCGGCCGGACACCGGCTCGTGCACGCGCGCGGCGCACGCCAGCGGCGCGTCGCCTTCCCGCACCACGAAGTTGTGGTCGTATCCGCCCACCCCCGCCAGCCGCGGGTCGCCGTCGCCGATGCGCGCGCCGATGGTCGTCGGGCGGCGAAAGTCGAACGGGGTGCCGGCCACCGACGCCCGCTCGCCCGTGGGGATGAGGCCGGCGTCCGCGGGGGTAAAGCGGTCGGCGTGCAGCTCCAGCTCGTGGTCCAGCACGTCGCGCGCGGGGTCGCCGGAGAGGTTGAAGTAGGTGTGCTGCGTCAGGCTTACGGGCGTGGGCTGGTCCGTCTGCGCCGCGTAGTCGATGACGAGCGCGCCTTCGAGCGTGAGGCGGTAGGTGACGGTGACGTCCAGGTTGCCGGGATACCCCTGCTCGCCGTCCGGGCTGCGATGGTCCAGCCGCACGCCCACGGTGCCGTCTTCCTGCAGCGGCTCCACGCGCCACGCCACCTTGTGAAATCCGCCGGGACCCCCGTGCAGGTGGTTGCCGCCGTCGTTCACCGGCAGCGCGTGCTCGCGGCCGTCCAGGCGAAAGCGCCCGCCGCGGATGCGGTTGGCGAACCGACCGATCAGCGCGCCGAAGTAGGCGCGGTCCGCCACGTAGTCCTCCAGGCGGTCGAACCCCAGCACCACGTCGCCGGGGCGGCCTTCGCGGTCGGGCGCGCGCAGGGAGAGGATGGCGCCGCCGTATCCGCTCACCTCCATCTCCAGCCCCGACGTGGTGCGCAGCGCGAACCGCTCCACCGGCGTGCCGTCCGGCAGGTGCCCGAAGAGTGACCGCTCGATCCCTGGCCCGTGCTGCACCCCGGTGCTCATCATCAACCCGGTCGTGATGGTTGTCTGGTCGTGATTCCATGGGATGGATGGACTGCGCCGTGTGCATCGACGCGTACTGCCCAACGTAAGCGCGCGGAACGCGCGTGCCAGTCATCCTGAGGCCGAGGGAGCGCCGCGCCGCCCTCGGAGGGTGCTGCCAACCCTGCCACCGCGTGACTTCCTGAGGGAGGCGCCGCTCCGTGGCCTCATCGTACCCCGCACCCTGGCGCCGACCGAAGGACCTCGCCAGCAGAACGAAGGGGCTGGTTCCGCGTCCTGATCCGGCCGTGCGCGGCCGGGAGGAGGTCCTTCGCTCGCGCACCAGGAGGTAGTGTGGCTTCGATTTCCGCGTGGCGCTCCCTCAGAAAGTCACGCTTCGGCTGGATTCGCGGGTCGGCCACACGCTCTCAGGATGACCCGGGGGATCGGGGTCGTTCCTCGTCCCTCGTCCCCCCGTCCCCCTGTCCCCTTGTTCCCCCGTCCCCCCGTCCCCCCGTCCCCCCGTCCCCCCGTCCCCCTGTCCCCTTGTCCCCTGTCCCCTCACCCCGCGCACTCCCCCGCCGGCGCGGCCACCTGCCGGCCGGACGCGACCGGAAGCCCGAAGTTCGGAGATCCGTCGCTGTTCCAGGTAAAGCTCTGCATGCGGATCACCCGGTCCCACCCCGGCGTGGTGCTGGTCTTGGCGTGGTAGACGATCCAGTCCTCCGTGCCGCTGGGCGAGGTGGTGAAGCTGGCGTGCCCCACCCCCACCACCCCCTCGCCGGACTGGAACACCGGCCCGCCGCTCTTGCTCCAGCTTCCCGCCGAGAGCGGGTTTCCGCCGATGAACCGGAGCTGCCCCAGCCGGTAGTCCGGCAGCCACGACTCGCGGGTGGAGTAGATGATGAAGGTCTGCCCGCTGCGCTGCAGGATCTCCGGGCCCTCCTGGAGGTCCAGCTCCGTCCCGCGCTCCCACGGCTCCAGCGGCGAGCTGATGCGCACGCGGCTGCCGCTGATGGCCGTGGGGCTGGCCATGGCCGCGGCGTACAGGTGCTGCGGCGTGCGGTCCGTGGCCGCGTCCGTCTCCCACCCCGACCAGACCGCCACCAGCTGCCCGTTGATCCGCCCGATCGTCAGGTCGATGGCCCAGCGCGCGGGCGCGCCGCCGGCCTGGTCGTCGCCCGTGTAGAGCATCCCCCGGTCTACGTACGGCCCCAGCGGGTCGTCCCCCGCCGACTCCAGCACGCCGCTGCGCTGGTGGATGAAGGGCGGCCCCGCGCGGCCGGCGGCGTAGTAGATGTACCAGCGGTCGCCCACGTGGTGCAGCTCCGGCGCCCAGACGTTGGTGCGGTTCCACCCCGTGTCGGGCGCCGCCCACACCCGCGCCTCGCTGCTGGCGATCTGCGTCAGCTTGGTGGAGCGGTAGACGTAGATGGCGTTGTCGCGCGACTGCACCATGTAGTAGGTGCCGCCCTCGCGCACCACCCACGGGTCCGCGCCCGCCGCCACCGGGTTGGCGAAGGTGCACTCCGGCCCCGGCTGCGGCGGCGGATCGGTGACCCCGCCCCCGCCGGAGCACGCGGCGGCGGCGGAAAGCGCGAACCCCGCCAGCAGCAAGCGAAACAGCCTGTTCATCCACCTCTCCCGCGGTGCGTCGTGCCGGCCGGGGCACGGGGCCGGCCGGCGAAAAAGGGGCCCGGACGGGTTTCACCCCGTCCGGGCCGGTACCGGTACCCGGCTCACCAGCCGGGGTTCTGGGTGACGTTGGGGTTCAGGTTGGTCTCCGTCGACGGGATCGGCAGCAGCGCGCGGTGCGGCTCGAACACGTTGAAGTCCGGGTCGTGCGTCTTGAGGACGTTGATGCGCGCCGGGTCGGTGAGCCAGCCGTGGCGCTTGAGGTACAGAAAGCGCTCGTTCTCCAGCCCCAGCTCGCGCAGCTCCTCCATCTCGATCGCCTCGCGCATCTGCGCCTGCGACAGGGTGGCGGAGACCGGCGCCAGGCCGGCGCGCGCCCGCACCTGGTCCACGAACGGCCTGGCGGCCGCGGGGCCCGTGGCCTCGTTCAGCGCCTCGGCGTGCAGCAGCAGGATGCCGCCCAGGCGCATCACCTTGACGTTGATGGGGTTGTCCCAGTCCTGGTCGGTCTTGTACCACTCGCCGTACTTCTTCCAGAACCGGTCGCCCAGCCGGTCGCCGTAGCGCGCGGCGAAGGGGGTGCCGTACACGTCCATCCCGCCGGCGCGGTTGTAGAAGAGGGTGGCGTCCAGCCGCGGGTCCGGCTGCCCGCCGACCGTGGTCTGCGCGGTCAGCACCCCGAAGTACCACGCCGTGGGCTCGCCGTCGCAGAAGCCCACGTTGCAGGGGCCCATCATCTTGATGATGTTCTGCCCGCGGCTGCCGGCGGCCAGCACCTCGGGCCCGCCGAACTGCACCTCGAACACCGTCTCGGGGTTGTTGTCCTGCGACTGCACGAAGTTGTCGCCGTAGTTGGCCAGCAGGGTGTACGGCCCGGCGATCACCTGCGCGAACATCTGCGACGCCGTCGCCCACTCGCGCTGCTGCAGGTGCGCGCGGCCCAGCAGCCCCGTGGCCGCGCCGCGGGTGGCGCGCCCCGCGTCGGCGCCGGTGTACGACGCCGGCAGCACGGCCCGCGCGGCCGTCAGGTCGCCCTCGATGAGCGCCCACAGCTCCTCCAGCGAGCCCTCCTCGGGGCGGTCGGTGGGCACCGGCGGGGTGGTGATGAGCGGCACCTCGCCGTACAGGTTCACCAGGTTGTAGTACATCAGCGCGCGGATGAACTGCGCCTCGCCCACGATGCGGTCGCGGGTGGCCGTGCTCATCTCGATCTCCGGCACGTACGCGATCACCTGGTTGGCCCGGAAGATGGCCTGGTAGTGGTGCTGCCAGATCTCGCGGTTCACCTCGAAGTCGTACCCGCCCAGCACGCTCTTGGTGAAGTTGGCCAGGTCGCCCCACGGGCTGCGGCTGAAGCCGACGTCGCTGCGCAGGTCGTAGGCAAACTGCAGCCAGCGGCCGTAGGTGCCGTTCTCCTGCAGCGCCCGGTAGGTGGCGTTGATGCCCAGCAGGGCGTCCTGCTCCGTCTGCCAGAAGGTGTCGGCGGTCCGCTGGTTGGGGTCGGACACCGTCAGGTCCGCGCACCCCGCCAGCAGCAGCGCCGCCAGCAGGGCCGGGACCAGTCGATTTCTCTTCATCATGGCTGCAATGCCTCGGTCCCGGGGTTTCACAGGTTTACGTCGATGCCCAGCGTGAACGTGCGGGGGTTGGGGTAGATGCGCCCGTCGTCGATGCCGCGCGACAGCGCCCCGCCGCCCCGGATCTCCGGGTCCCAGTTGGAGAAGCTGGTGAAGGTGTGGGCGTTCTGGATGTTCAGGTAGATGCGCGACCCCTCGCCCTGCACGCCGATGCGGCTGGTGACGCTGGCGGGAAGGCGGTAGCCCACCAGGATGTTCTGGATGCGCAGGTACGAGCCGTCCTCGATCCACCGGTCGCTGTTGCTGCGGGCGTTGCTGGCGCCCTGCGGCCCGAACACCGCGCGCGGGTCGTCGGTGTCGGTGTTGGTGGGCGACCAGGGGTCCACGTCGGACCGGTAGTTGGAGTTCTCGTCCATGCGGTCCGTCCAGAAGCGGGCCACGTTGAACACCTCGGCCCCGTGCGAGCCGCGCATGGCCAGCCCCAGGGTGAAGGCGCGCCAGCCGGCGTCCAGGCTGAAGCCCACCTCGTAGTCGGGGATGGGGCTGCCGGCCACGTAGCGGTCCTCGTCGTTGATCAGCCCGTCGTCGTTGCGGTCGGCGTAGCGCACGTCGCCCGCCTTTGCCGTGGGCTGGATGACGGTGCCGTTGCTGCTGCGGTACGCCTGCACCTCGGCGTCGCTCTGGAAGATGCCGGCCGCGTCCAGCACGAAGAACTCGCCGATGCTGCCGCCCACCGTGGTGCGCGACACGTTGTCGAACCCGGCGAAGATCGGCTGCCCGCCGTTGCCCAGCTCGGTGACCTCGTTGCGGATGGTGGTGAGGTTGGCCCCCAGGTCCACGTTCAGGTCGCCGCGCTCCAGCTGCAGCTGCGCGCCGAATTCGAAGCCGCGGTTCTGGATGGTGCCCGCGTTCACGTACGGGGCCCCCGCCGCGCCCAGGCTCCACGGGATGGGCGCCTGCACCAGCAGCCCGCCCGACTCGCTGACGTAGTAGTCGGCGCTCAGGCGCAGCCGCTCGTTCATCAGCGCCAGGTCGGCGCCCACGTTCACCTGCGTCTGGTCCTGCCAGCGGATGAACGGGTTGGCCAGCGCCAGCTGCGTGGCGCCCGTGGCGATCTGGGTGCCGAAGACGTAGCTCTGGTTGCTGACGATGGCCGCCGCGAACTGAAAGTCGTCGATGTCCTGGTTGCCCAGCGAGCCGTAGCTGGCCCGCAGCTTCAGGTAGTCGGCCCCGCCCAGCGCGGGGATGCCGGCGAAGAACGGCTCCTCGCTCACCACCCAGCCGGCCGAGCCCGAGAAGAAGTCGGCCCACTTGTTCCCCGGCCCGAAGCGCGTGCTGCCGTCGCGGCGCCAGGTGCCGGTGAGCAGGTAGCGGTCGTTGAACGAGTAGTTGGCGCGCACCAGGTAGCCGCGCAGCGCGCTGGGCAGCTCGAACCCGCGGTTGGCGAAGTTGCTGGTGCCCGCGTCGATCTCGGTGATGTCCTCGTCGCTGAAGCCGCGGCGGTACGCCTCCAGCCGCTCGAAGCTGGTGGTCTGCTCCGAGATGCCGGCCACCGCGTTCAGCGCGTGCCCGCCGCGGCTCCCCTCGAAGGTGAGCAGGTTCTCCACCATGTAGCTGGTGTAGCTGTCGCGGCGGTCCGTGGCCTCGTTGAAGGTGGGGACCGTGTTCTGGCGGATCTGGGTCTGGCGGATGAACTGGTTCCAGTTCACGTCGTTGTAGTCCACCCCCAGGTTCAGCCGGTAGCGAAAGCCGAAGGGCAGGTTCAGCTCGCCGAACACGTTGCCCAGCACCCGGTTGCTCACGTCGGAGTTGTTCTCGCGCTCGAACGCGCCCACCGGGTTGGTGCCGAAGGTGGCCAGCGAGCCGTTGCCGCTGCCGTAGCCGTAGCCGCTGGCGTTGGCGGGGTCGTACACGGGGATCCCCGGCTGCAGGCGGACCACGTCGATGAGGGGAAAGCCCACCACGTTGTCGCGGGTGGAGCGGCTGACCGCGCCGTTCTGCCCGATGCGCCAGCGCCCGCCGCGCAGCTCGCTGTTCACGCGAAAGCTGAAGCGCTCGAACCCGGTGTCCATGATGGTGCCCTCCTGCTCGAACCACCCGGCGCCCAGCAGGTAGCTGGCGTTGTCGCCGCCGCCGGCCACGGACAGGTTGTGGTCCTGGATGGCGCCCTCGCGAAAGATGGCGTCCTGCCAGTCGGTGTCGCTGGTCCAGGCGGTGTTGTCGGCCGCCATCCCCGCGTTGGTGCGCGCCTGGTTGTTGATCTCGCGCCAGCGCCGCGCGTCCACGAAGTCGATGCGCTGCGGCACGTCCTGCACGCCGTAGTACGAGTTCACGCTGATGCGCGGCTCGCCCGCGCGCCCCTTCCTGGTGGTGATGATGATCACCCCGTTGGCCGACTGCGCGCCGTACTGCGCGGCGGCGCTGGCGTCCTTGAGGACCTGGATGCTCTCCACGTCCTCGGGGTTCAGGTTGGGGTTCTGGCGGGTGTACATCCCGTCCACCACGTACAGCGGCGAGGTGCCGCCCAGAAAGTTCTGCCCGCGGACGATCACCTGGCTCTGCTGGCCGGGCTCGCCCGTGGACTGCACCGTCACGCCGGCGATGCGGCCGCGCAGCGCCTCTTCCAGCGTCCCCACCTGCTGGTCGTCGATCTGCTCGGCGCTCACCTCCGACACCGCGTCGCTCACCGTGGCGCGGCGCTGGGTGGTGTATCCCACGGCCACCATGGTGTCCAGCAGCAGCATCTGCGCGGCGAGCCGAAAGCTGGCCGTGGCCTCGCCGCCGGCGGTCACGTTCACCGTCTGCGCCGACGACGCCAGCCCCAGCCGCGACGCGCGCAGCTGGCGGGTGCCGGCGGGCACGCCGGACAGGGTGTATCCGCCGTCCGCGCCGGTGCGGGCGCTCAGCGTGGTCCCCACGACGACCACGGTGGCGTCGGCGATGGGCTCGCCGGCGGTGCCGGTGACGGTGCCGGTTACGCGCCCGGTGCCCTGCGCGTGCAGCGGCACGGCGCCCAGGCCCAGCAGCAGGGCCAGGCAGGCGGCCGCGCGAAGCAGCGCCGCGGCGAGCCTGGAGTTTCGTACGACAGGCGTTCTCATGGACGTTCCCTCGATGGGAAGCGGGTGAACGGGCCGGCCGCGCACGCGGCCAGGGTCAGCAGAACGGGCGGAGCGGACGAGCCGGCGCGCGGGGGTGACCGGCTGGGAGTCGTGGCGCCCATGGCGTTCCGGCGATCAGGGGGACGGATGGGGCGCGGGCGGTGCGCTGCCCGCGCGTGGTTTCTTTCCGGACTGGCACGAAACGCGACGGGGAGCCGCGGGACGGGCGCACGGCCCGTCCCCGGCTCCCCTTTTTCGATCAGCGGGCCGCGCGGCGGGCCGCGGTGCCGTCCCCGTCGCCCGGGGCGACGCGGATGCGCGCGGCGCGCGGCGCGGCGGCGGCCGGCGCGACGGCGCGGGTGGAATCGCGCACCACCAGCTCGGCCTCCAGGTAGACCTTGCGCGGCGGCAGCGCCTCGCGCGACTCGATGTGCCCGATGAGCATCTGCGCCGCCAGCCGCCCCATCTCGGCCTTGGGCATGCGGACGGTGGTCAGCCGCAGCGGCAGGTAGTCCAGGAGCGGGATGTCGTCGAACCCCACCACCGACACGTCGTCGGGAACGCGGATCCCCAGCTCGGCCAGGGCGCGGCACAGCCCCACCGCCACCAGGTCGTTGTAGCAGGTCACCGCGGTGGGCCGCTCCGCCGCCGCGCGGCCGCCGAAGTACTCCAGCCCCGCGCGGTAGCCGTCCTGCAGGTGCGCCCCCGCGCGCACCACGTCGCCGTCGGTGAAGATGACGTGCGAGCCGCTGCACGCCCGCCGCACCCCGTCGATGCGCTCCTGGCTGTGCGACGAGTATTCGGGCCCGGCAAAGTGGACGATGCGGGTGTGCCCCTGCTCGATCAGGAACTCCACCGCGCGCTGCGAGGCCTCCTCGTTGTCCACGTCGATCAGGCTGGCGGGGACGCCGCGCAGCTCCTCCAGCAGGACGAAGGGAAAGTTGCGGCGCTTGAGCTCGAACAGGTGGCTGAGGTCGGCGTCCACGTCCAGCACGGGGGTAAGGATCAGCCCGTCCACCTCCTTGCGCTGCAGCAGCTCCACGGCGCGGCGCTCGGCCTCGTGCGCGCCCTCGGAGCTCATCACCAGCAGCGTGTAGCCCGCCTCTTCGGCGATGGCGCGCGCGCCGGTGATCACCTCGCCATAGAACGGGTTGTCGATCTCCTTGATCACCAGCGCCAGGCTGCGCATCTGCTGCCCGGCGCTGCGGCGGTCGGGGCCGCTCTTGCGGTAGTTGAGCGACTCGATGACGGAGAGCACGCGCTCGCGGGTGGAGCGCTTGACGGTTCCGGTGTCGTTGAGCACCGCGCTGACGGTGGCCTTGCTCACCTCCGCCAGCCGCGCGACGTCGTTGATGGTCGGCTGCTTCTTCATGTGGACGAAACGGGGGTGGGGCGGGGGAGCGGCGTCCGTGCACCGGATTCGCCGGCCGGGGCTCCGTCTAAACTGCGGCTGAACTGCATTGAACAGGTTCGAGTGCGTTCAGGTTAGAGGTTCAGTTCTGCACTGTCAAGCGTCATGTTCAGTCACCGTCCAAATCCGCCGCTCCTCACGATCCCATCCACCGCCTGGCCATCCCTCCCCTCTGCCCGTCGACGGACAATCCTCCACGAATCCAGGCATCTCCCGAATTTTCCTCACGCAGAGTTATCGGAGTCAGCAGAGTGGAAGAGGAAACGGAACTCCGCTAACTCCGATAACTCTGCGTGAGGCCAATCTTTTTCAGGAGGTGGATGGAACGCCGCTCCGTGGGGAACGTCGGAGAGGAAGAAAGGCTCGCAGAAGGTGCTTGACAGCGTGCACCCCGCAAATGTACTGTCTCTGAACCAATCTGAACCGTTTCGGATCAGTTCAGGCTTGCGGCGAGCAGATGCGCCGCGCGGCCGGGTCCGTCGGAAGTCCAGCCACCCACCTGCCCCGAGCCACCCCATGTCGCTGCTGCCCCGGTTCCGTACCTGTCTTCGCGCGGGCGTGCTGTCCGTGCTGGCCCTCGCGCCGCTGGCCGGCTGCCGCAAGGACGACGGCGGCGGCGCGGCGGGCGACAGCAAGTGGACCGTGGGCTTTTCGCAGATGGGGCACGACAACCCGTGGCGCATGGCGCAGACGGCCAGCCTGAAGGAGGAGGCGGCCAGGCGCGGCTACGAGCTGGTGGTGACCGACGCGCAGGACCAGACGGCCAAGCAGGTGGCCGACGTGGAGGACCTGATCGCGCGGCGGGTGGACGTGATCCTGCTGGCGCCGCGCGAGTTCGAGGGGCTGGCGCCGGCGCTGCAGGCGGCGCGCGACGCCAACATCCCCGTGATCCTGGTGGACCGCGAGGCGGAGGGGACGCCGGGCGAGGACTTCGTCACCTTTCTGGGGAGCAACTTCATCGACCAGGGGCGCCGCGCGGCGGAGTGGCTGGTCAAGGAGACGGGCGGCACGGCGGGGATCGTGGAGCTGACCGGCACCCCCGGCTCGTCGGTGGCGGCGGACCGCGCAAAGGGCTTTCGCGACGTGATCGCCCAGCACCCGGGGATGAAGATCCTGGCCTCGCAGACGGGCGAGTTCAGCCGCGCCAACGGGCAGCGGGTGATGCAGAACATCGCGCAGTCGCTGGGCGCGCAGATCACCGCCGTGTACGCGCACAACGACGAGATGGCGCTGGGCGCCATCCAGGCGCTGCGGGCCTCGGGGCGCACCCCGGGCACGGACGTCAAGATCGTCTCCATCGACGGCCAGCGGGCCGCGCTGGAGGCCATTCAGCGCGGCGAGCTGGGCGCCACGGTGGAGAGCAACCCGCGCTTCGGCCCCATCGCCTTCGAGACCATCGAGCAGGTGCGCAAGGGCGAGCAGGTGCCGGTAAAGAAGCTGATCACCGACCGCTTCTTCGACCGCACCAACGCCGCGCAGTTCGTGGCGGAAGCGTACTGAGGAAGGAAGTGCGTGAGTGCGGAAGTGCGTGAGTGCGGGAGTGGACTTCCGCAGCTCGCCACTGACGCACTAACGCACTAACGCACTCACGCACTTTCCCGCACTTTCGCACTTCTGCCCATGACCAGCCCCTCGCCCGACGCCCCGCCCATCCTCCGCCTCGAAGGCATCGTCAAGCGCTTCGCAGGCGCGACGGCGCTGGACGGCGTCGACTTCACGCTGCGGCGCGGCGAGGTGCACGCGCTGGTGGGGGAGAACGGGGCGGGAAAGAGCACGCTGATCAAGATCATGACCGGCGCCTACCGCCGCGACGGCGGGCAGATGTGGCTGGAGGGGGAGCCCGTCCACTTCGCCACGCCCGCCGCCGCGCAGGCCGCCGGCGTGATCGCCGTGCACCAGGAGATCCACCTGCTCAGCTACCGCACGGTGGCCGAGAACGTGTACCTGGGCCGCGAGCCGCGCCGCTGGGGGATGATCGACTGGGGGCGGATGCGGACGGAGACGGCCGCCCTCCTGCAGCGGCTGGGGCTGGCCATCGACCCCACGGCCATCCTGGGCGCGCTGAGCACCGCGCAGCAGCAGATGGTGGCCATCGCCCGCGGCGTCTCGCTCGGCGCGAAGGTGCTGGTCCTGGACGAGCCCACCAGCTCGCTGGCGGAGCGCGAGGTGTCCATCCTGTACGACCTGATCCGCCAGCTGCAGGCGGAGGGCACCGCCATCGTCTACATCAGCCACCGCTTCGACGAGCTGTACGCCGTCTGCGACCGCGTCACCGTGCTGCGCGACGGCAGGCTCGTCGGCACGCACGACATGGCGGAGCTGGCGCGGCTCGATCTGGTCTGCCTGATGCTGGGCAAGGCGCGCGACGAGCTGCGGCAGGGGACCACCGGCTTCGGCGCCGGCCAGGCGGAGGCGGACGGCGCGGCCCCGCTGCTGCGCACCGAGGGGCTGCGCCGCGGGCAGAAGCTGCGCGGCGTCACCCTGGACGTGCGCAGGGGCGAGATCCTGGGCGTCGCGGGGCTGCTGGGCTCGGGGCGCACGGAGACGGCGCGCGCCATCTTCGGCGCGGATCCGCCCGCGGAGGGGACCATGCAGATGGACGGCAGGCGGCTGGACCCGCGCACGCCGGACGACGCCATCCGCGCCGGGATCGCCTTCGTCTCCGAAGACCGCAAGGGCGAGGGGATCATCCCCGAATTGTCCGTGCGCGAGAACCTGACCCTGGCCGCGCTGCCGACGCTGACCCGCGCGGGGATCGTGGACCGGGCCCGGCAGCGGGAGATCGTCGACCGCTTCATGGGGCGGCTGGGGATCAAGGCCACCAGCGCGGAGCAGAAGATCCGCGAGCTCTCTGGCGGCAACCAGCAGAAGGTGCTGCTGGCGCGCTGGCTGTGCATGAACCCCGCGCTGCTCATTCTGGACGAGCCCACCCGCGGCATCGACATCGGCGCCAAGGGCGAGATCCAGGCGCTGATCAACGAGCTGGCCGAGAGCGGGCTGGGCGTGCTGATGATCTCGTCGGAGCTGGAGGAGCTGGTGGAGGGAAGCTCGCGCGTCGTGGTCCTGCGCGACGGGCAGAACGTGGCCGAGCTGCGGGGCGCCGACATCTCGCAGCAGTCCATCATCCACGCCATGGCCGAGGGCAGCGCGGCCGCGGCCCCCGCCCTCCCGGAGAGCTGAGATGGATGCGACCGTAGCCGCACGGCCGGCGGGAGGGGCGGCCAGGGCCGGCGGATGGTGGCGGGCACTGGGCCCCACGGGGGGCGCGCTGATCGCGCTGGTGGCGCTGGTGCTGGCGAACGCGGTGTTCACCCCCAACTTCGCCACCCCCCGCAACCTGGAGAACGTTCTGCTGCAGGTGTCCGTCACCCTGCTGGTGGCGGTGGGGATGACGTTCGTGATCGCCACCGGCGGCGTGGACCTGTCCGTGGGCTCGGTGATGGCGATCTCCGCGGCCGTGGCGGCGGTGACCATGGACCGGGGGCTCATGGTGGCCATTCCGCTGGCGCTGGCGGCGGGGATGGCGGTGGGGCTGCTGAACGGCGCCTTCATCTCCTACTTCAAGGTGCAGGCGATCGTCGTCACCCTGGCCACGCTGCTGGCGGGGCGCGGGCTGGCGCAGGTCGTGAACCGCGGCGGCGCGCTCATCACCATCGACGACCCGGGCTTTCTGGCGCTGGGGCGCGGGCACGCGGGGCCGGTGCCGGTGCAGGTGCTGGTGGCGGGGCTGGTGGTGGCGCTGGCCATCTTCGTCCTGCGCGCCACCCCCTTCGGCCGCTACGTGCTGGCCGCGGGCGGCAACCCGGCCGCGGCGCGGCTGGCCGGCGTTCCCGTCAACCGCACCGTCGTCTCCGTCTACGTGATCAGCGGGGCGCTGGCGGCGCTGGCGGGGCTGGTGGAGGCCAGCCGCCTGGGGGCGAGCGCCGCCGCCAAGATCGGCCAGGGGGCGGAGCTGGACGCCATCGCCGCCGTCGTCGTGGGCGGCACGCTGCTCAGCGGCGGGCGGGCCACGCTGGTGGGCACCGTGGTGGGCGCGCTGATCATGCAGGTGATCGCCACCGGCTTCAACATGCTGCTCATCCCGTACGCGTGGTCGCAGGTGTTCAAGGCGCTCATCATCCTCTTCGCGGTCTACCTCCAACGCCCGAGGCGCGTCTAGTGGAAACCGAGGAGCAGACCGGCGGCTCCGGGCCCTCCGCCCTGGCGGTCCGGCCCGCCCCGGCGGAGGCCCACGCGCCGGGCGCGGGGAGCGGGGTGCCGGCGCGCCGGGCGCCCGCGCTGCGCGCAAAGGCCGCCTCGCTGCTGCAGCGGCAGGGCGCGGTGGTGGCCCTGGCCGCGGTGTGCGTGTTCGGGGTGATTCGCTACGAGGCGTTCGCCACCCCCGAGAACCTGCTGAACGTGCTGCGGCAGAACAGCGTGGCGGGGCTGGTGGCGCTGGGGATGACCGTCGTCATCCTGACCGGGGGGATCGACCTGTCGGTGGGCTCGGTGCTGGCCATCGGCGGGGTGACGGCCGCGGCGCTCTCGGCGCAGGGGGCGCTGGTGGCCGTGGCGGGCGGCCTGGCCGCGGGGGCGGTGCTGGGGACGCTCAACGGTCTGCTGATCGCAAAAGCGCGCATCCAGCCGTTCATCGTCACGCTGGCGATGATGATCGCGGCCCGCGGCGTGGCGCTGGGCGTCACCGGCGAGAACTCGGTGCGGGTGGACCGCACCGCCGAGGGGCTGCTCTGGCTGGGCCGCGGCCGCGTGGCCGGAATCCCCGTGCAGGTGGTGCTGGCGGCGCTGGCGTTCCTGGCCGGGTGGGTGGTGCTGCGCTACACCCGCTTCGGCCGCTACGTCTTTGCCGCCGGCGACAACGAGGACGCCGCGCGGCTGCTGGGGCTCAAGGTGGACCGGGTGCTGATCGCGACCTACGCGCTGAGCGGGGTGCTGGCGGCGCTGGCGGGGGTGGTGCTGGCCGGGCGCCTGGGCGCCGGGCAGCCGGTGGCCGGCAGCGGCATCGAGCTGGACGCCATCGCCGCCGTGGTCGTGGGCGGCACGCTGCTCAGCGGCGGACAGGGGGGCGTGGGATCCACGGTGGTGGGCGTGCTGCTGCTGGGGGTGATCTTCAACCTGTTCAACCTGGAAGGCACGGTCACGCCCTGGTGGCAGGGGGTGCTGCGCGGCGTCTTTCTCCTGGGCGTGGTGGTGGTGCAGGCGCGGCTGCAGAAGCGGGCGGGACATGGCGGCTGAGGTGGATTCGGCCGGTTCGGAGATGGACACGCTGCTGGAGCACCCGCACCGCCGCTTCGACCCGCTCTCCGGCGAATGGGTGCTGGTATCGCCGCACCGGGCCAGGCGGCCGTGGCAGGGACAGGTGGAGCGCCCCGCGGCGGAGCATCGCCCGGCGCACGATCCCGGCTGCTACCTCTGCCCGGGGAACGCGCGCGCCGGGGGGGAGCGCAACCCGGACTACGCCGGCACCTTCGTGTTCGACAACGACTTCGCGGCGCTGCGGCCGGACGCGCCGGAGGCGGAGGTGGAGGTCGGCGGGCTGCTGCGCGCGCGGAGCGAGTCGGGGGTGTGCCGCGTGGTCTGCTTCTCCCCGCGGCACGATCTCTCGCTCCCGGAGCTGGAGCCCGCTGCGCTGCGCGGCGTGGTGGACGTCTGGGCGGAGGAGTTCGCGCGGCTGGGGAGCCGGCCGGACATCGGCCACGTGCAGATCTTCGAGAACAAGGGGGAGACGATGGGGTGCAGCAACCCCCACCCCCACGGGCAGATCTGGGCGCAGCGCTCCGTGCCGATGATCCCCGCGCGCGAGGGCGAGCGGCAGGGCGAGCACTTCAGCCGGCACGAGCGCACGCTGCTGCAGGACTACCTGCGGCTGGAGCTGGAGCGCGAGGAGCGGATCGTCTGCGCCAACGACGGCTTCGTGGCGCTCGTCCCCTTCTGGGCCGTGTGGCCGTTCGAGACGCTGGTGGTGAGTCGCCGCCCCGTCCCCGACCTGCTGGCGCTGGACGACGGGGAGCGGGATGCGATGGCGGACCTGCTGAAGCGGCTGACGACGCGCTACGACAACCTGTTCGGCGTCTCCTTCCCCTATTCCGCGGGACTGCACCAGGCGCCCACGGACGGACGGCCGCACCCGGAGTGGCACCTGCACATGCACTTCTTTCCGCCGCTCCTCCGCTCCGCCACCGTGCGCAAGTTCATGGTGGGATACGAGATGCTGGGCGAGCCGCAGCGCGACGTGACGCCGGAGAGCAGCGCCGAACGGCTGCGCGCCCTCCCCGAGACCCGCGTCGCGGCCCAGCCGTCGTGAAGGGGATGATGATGACGATGCCGGTCCGCCGATCCGCCGTCCTGCTGACCGCCGCGCTCGCCGCCTGCGCCGCGCCTGCCGCGAACGCGCCGGCGGGCGGGGCACGGGCCGCGGCGGGCGGCGCGACGTACACCAATCCCGTGCTGGACTTGGATTTTCCCGATCCCACGGTCATCCGTGCGTCGGATGGGATGTTCTACGCCTACGCCACCCAGGGCGAGCGGGACGGCGCGCCGGTCAACATCCAGGTGGCGCGCTCGCGGGACCTGGCGGCGTGGGAGCGGATCGGCGACGCGCTGCCGACTAAGCCGCGGTGGGCCGGCGAGACGCAGGACTTCTGGGCGCCGCACGTCTCCGAGCACGGCGGCACCTTCTACCTGTACTATTCCGCCAGGCCGGACGCCGCGGTGCGCGACACCTCGCGCGGCCTCTGCCTGGCCGTCGCGACGGCCAGCCGGCCGGAGGGCCCGTTCACGGACAAAGGCGAGCCGCTGCAGTGCGGCACCGGCTTCGTGAACATCGACCCCATGGCGTTCGACGATCCGGCGACGGGCAAGCGCCTGCTGTACTGGGGATCCGGCTTCGGCCCCATCAAGGTGCGGGAGCTGGCCGCCGACCGGGTGTCGTTCGCGCCGGGGAGCGCCGTGATCGACCTGGTCCACCCGGTGCCGACCTCGGACAGCACGGACTACCAGCGGCTGGTGGAGGGGGTGTGGGTCACGTACCGCGCGCCCTTCTACTACCTGTTCTACTCCGGCGACAACTGCTGCGGCCCGCGCGCGCACTACGCCGCCATGGTGGCCCGCTCGCGCAGCGCCACGGGCCCGTTCCAGACGCTGGCCGCCGCGACCGGCGCGCGCAACAGCGTCATCCTCGAGCAGGCGAACCACTGGGTCGCGCCCGGCCACAACTCCGTGATCACCGACGCCCGCGGCGACGACTGGATCGTCTACCACGCGGTCGATTCGCGCCGCCCGCGCGCAAAGCCCACGGACGACGTCAACACGCGCCGGGTGATGCTGATCGACCGCCTGCGCTACGTCGACGGCTGGCCCCGCGTGGACCGCGGCCCGTCGGCGGAGCCGCGGCCGCGGCCGGCGGTGCGGTGAACGGGTGAACGGGTGAACGGGTGAACGGGTGAACGGGTGAACGGGTGAACGGGTGAACGGGTGACGGAGCCGGGGTCGGCGCGACCCGCGGGGGCCCTCTCCCCCGACCGGCCTTTTGCTCGTTCCTCGCAACGGCGGTCGACCCCTCCCCCAACTTCGGGGGAGGGGTGGGTGAAAGACCGGTGCGCTTCGCCCGGATTCGGAGCGCACGAGTTCTCCCCCTCTCCGCGAGGAACGAGCGGGGAGGCGGCGGGGGGAGGGGCCCCTCGCGGGCGCAGTTCGATCCAGTTCGTAGCGCGATCGAATTCTCCCCCTCTCCCGCGCAGCGGGGGAGGGGGCCGGGGGGAGGGGGCACCGTCGGGCGCCAGTTCGACCTGATTCGCCGAGCCGTGGTCCCTCGGCCACCCAACCTCCCCCAGGGGTTTTTGGGGGAGGTCGCGAGGTGACGAGCGGGAGGGGGCGTGCCCCTCGCGCCTGTGCGTCGGGGTGGGGGACTCCGGGGACTACGCCGGCGGTGGGCAGTACGGCCGCCCCTCGTCGTCCCAGCGGAGCTCGACCAGGCAGGCGTTGCGCGGCGCCGTCGGGGAGCCGAAGCGGGCGTGGGTGACCAGCCACTCCCGGCCGTCCGCGGCGCGGAACCAGTCGCAGTGGCCCGGCGCGTAGAAGCCGTGCTCCGGCAGCGAGCCCAGGACGAAGCCGCGCCCGCCGCGCGTCACGTTGACCAGGCGCCCCGCGTCGTCCTCCACCAGCGCGCCCACGGCGTAGAAGCCGAAGTAGCAGCCGCCGCTGTACAGGTACACGCGACGGCCGTGCGGATTCACCAGGCCGCCCACCGGCCCTTCGACGGTGCTCCAGCGCACGGTGTCGGTGCGCCAGTCCACACCGGGGATGGATTTCCACGGCATCCGCCGCGCGGCGTCGTACAGGTGCCAGTCCTCCGAGGGGCGGGCGAGGACGGCGAGGGGCGGGAGGACGCGCGTAAGGTCGTCGCTCACCGCGACCTCCACGATGCCGGTGCCGTACGGCTCCGCGTCGACGAAGTCCGTCGCCCAGGCCATGCGCAGCGAGCCGTCGGGCGCCCGGTACACGTCCGCGTCGATGGCGAAGTCGGTGTCCGGCGTGAGCACGTGGCCCGAGTCGACGAACGGGCCCTCCGGACGCTCCGCATCGGCGCGGCGGATCTGGTGGCCGACGTGCGCCTGCTCGCCGATGCCGTCGCCGCGCGAGTACAGCATCACGTACGGGCGCGGGAGGCCGGGGACGTGGCGCACGCACGGCGCCCAGAAGGCGTGCCGCGTCGCGTCGCCGTCCAGGCTGGCGCCCAGCGGGTGCCAGGTGGCCAGGTCGTCGGACGCGAACACGGGAAACGCCCCGGCGGATGCACGGCCGCCCCGTCCGTCGCTGGTCTCGTCGCGGGTGACGTACACGTAGTATCGAAAGGCCGCGGGCACCCCGTCGGGGATGGCGAGCAGGTAGGGATCGCCCTGGTCGGCGGCCTGGGGATGGAGGGGCCGGTAGCTCACCGGGCCCGGAACACGCACAGTGGAATGCATCAGATGAACCGCACTCGTGGGATGTCGTTCGCCCGCACCGCGCCGGCGCTGCTCGCCGCCGGGCTGCTCGCCGCGTGCGTCCCCGCGGGGCCGGCGGCCGCGCCTGCGCCGGGGACCACCGGCCCCGCCGCCGCCGCGTGCACCTTCACCAACCCCGTGGCCCGCGGCGCGGACCCGTGGGTGGAGTTCCGCGACGGCTGGTACTACATGGCGCAGTCCAAGAATTCGGACGGCGAAAATAGCACCATCTGGGTCTTTCGGTCGAGAAAGCTCACCGACCCCATGCGCGACAGCGTAAAGGTGTGGACCGCGCCCGAGAGCGGGTGGAACCAGACGCACGTCTGGGCGCCGGAGATCCGCCAGGTGGACGGCGGCTGGTACATCTACTACGCCGCCGGCCGCCCCGGCCCGCAGGACGCGCCGTTCATCTACCAGCGCGCCGGCGTCCTCCGCGCCTCCAGTGACGATCCGCAGGGCGCGTACGAGGACATGGGCCAGCTCGACACCGGCGGCGACACCGCCACCCGCGCCGACGACGTGTGGGCCATCGACTTCACCGTGCACCGCTTCGGCGGCCAGCTCTACGGCATCTGGTCGGGGTGGGAGAACAACACGCCGCTCGCGCGCACGCCGCAGTACCTGTATGTCGCGCGCATGGCCAACCCGTGGACGGTGGGCGGCCCGCGGGCGCAGATCTCCGCCCCCACGGAAAGCTGGGAGCGGCGGGTGGATCCCACCGACGGGCTGGACCTGAACGAGGGGCCGCAGGTGCTGGAGCGCAACGGCGCCGCGTTCATCATCTATTCCACCCGCGAGTCGTGGACCCCCGCCTACCGGCTGGGGATGCTGCGGCTGAACGCGCCCACCGCCGATCCCATGCAGCGCTCCAGCTGGACCAAGTCGGGGCCGGTCTTCTCCCAGGCCAACGGCGTCTACGGACCCGGGCACAACGGCTTCGCCAGGTCGCCGGACGGCACGGAGGACTGGATCATCTACCACGCCAAGGTGGATACGGGGCCCAACTGGAACCGGGTGATCCGCACCCAGCCGTTCACCTGGCGGGCGGACGGCTCCCCCGACTTCGGCGAGCCGGTGGCGTCGGGCGTGGCGCTGCCGGTGCCCTCCGGCGAGCCGTGCGCCCGGTGACCGGGTGCCCGTGATGCACGATCCCGGCTCCGCGCCCGGCGGCGAGCTCCGGCTCCCCCCCTCCCCCGGCGCGCCCTTCGCGTTCGAGGTGGCCCTCCGCGGCGGGGAGGGGGGCGCGTCGCCCCTCGACTTCACCGTCACGGGGCCGGACGCGGGCGGCGCGCGGGTGACGGAGGCGTACCGCCTGCGCGAGCGGACCCACAAAGCGTACATGGACCTGTTCGCGGAGATCGCCCGGCGCTTCGGCACGCGCGTGCCGCGCAACCGGCGGCCGGCCGAGGCGTCCACCTTCACCGCGCCCTTCCTGCCGCTGCTGACGGAGAACCTGTCGCCGCGGGTGCTGCACGGGTACGGCGACCCCGCGGTCAGCCTGGTCCGCGGCGAGGACGGCTCGTCCTGGTACTACCTGGTCGCCACCTCCAACGACGCGCCCGACGCGTTTCCCATCGCCCGCTCGCGCGACCTGCGCCGGTGGGAGATGGTGGGCTTCGTCTTTCCGCGCGGCCACGGGCCCGCCTGGGCGGCGGAGGGCGAGGGGACGAGCGACTTCTGGGCGCCGGAGATGCACCGCGTGGGCGGCGAGTACCGCGTCTACTTCTCGGCGCGCGAGCGGGAGGGGCGCGACCTGGCCATCGGCGTGGCGGCGTCGCGCACCCCCGGCGGCCCCTTTGCCACCCCCGCGGAGCCGGTGCTGCGCGGCGGCGTCATCGACCCGCACGTGGTGGTGGATGACGACGGCACCGCCTTTCTGCTCTGGAAGGACGATTCGAACGGCGTGTGGCCCGGGCTGCTGCACCAGCTGCTCTACGAGCACGGCCGCCTGATCGCCGCGCTCTTTCCCGAGGACGAGGACCGCCGCGCCGTCTCGCTGGTGGCGGCGCTGCGGCCGTGGGTGGGCACGCTGGGCCCCATGGAGTGCTTCTTCGCGCAGCAGCTCCTGATCGAGGCGGTCGTCGACCGCTTCTCCGCCACGCGGGCCCGGCTGGATGCGCTCCTCGAGACGGAGACGGACGCCGGCGTGCGGCGCGCGGTCCGCGGGGTGATCGAGGCGATGCGGACGCCGGTGTGGGCGCAGCGGCTGTCGCCGGACGGGCGGAGCCTGGAGGGGGAGCGCACCCTGGTGCTGGAGAACGACCAGGAGTGGGAGGCGCACCTGATCGAGGGGGTCTGGGTTGCCCGGCACGGGGGCAGGTACTACCTGTTCTACGCCGGAAACGACTTTTCCACCGCGCGCTACGGCATCGGCGTCGCCGTGGCCGACGCGCCGCTGGGCCCGTACCGCAAGCACCCGCAGCCGCTCCTCCGCTCCACCGCGGAGTGGTGGGGGCCCGGGCACCCGTCCGTGGCCCGGGGGCCGGACGGCGGCCCCTGGCTCTTTCTGCACGCCTTTTTCCCCGGCAAAGCGGGCTACAACGAGTTCCGCGCGCTCCTGGCCGTGCCGCTGGTGCTGGACGGCGAGCGGGTGGCGGTGCGGGCGGCGGTGGACGGGGCGCCGGGCGGGCCGGGGGCGGAGAGCGGGACGGAGATGCAGACGAGCGGAGGCGCGCGATGAAGGTGCTGGTGACGGGGGGGGCGGGGTACATCGGCAGCGCCGTGGTCCACCAGCTGGCGGAGGGCGGCGACCAGGTCGTCGTCTTCGACGACCTGTCGCAGGGGCACGGCGCGGCCGTTCATCCGTCCGCCACCCTGGTGCAGGGGCGGCTGGAGGACCGGGCGGCGATCGACCGCGTGATGGCGGAGCACCGGCCGGAGGGCATCCTGCACTTCGCCTCGCAGACGCTGGTGGGCGAGTCGATGGAGAAGCCGTTTCTGCACCTGGGCGACAACGTGCGCAACGGGCTCAATCTCCTGGAGAGCGCGGTCGATCACGGCGTGCGGCGCTTCATCCTCTCCTCCACCGCCAACCTGTTCGGCCTCCCCGAGCGCATCCCCATCGACGAGGAGACGCGCATCGAGCCGGGAAGCCCGTACGGCGAGAGCAAGTTCATCCTGGAGCGCATCCTCCGCTGGATGGACGACCGCTTCGGGATGCGCTACGCCGCGCTTCGCTACTTCAACGCCGCGGGCGCGGTCTCGCCCGACCTTGGCGAGGACCACGACCCCGAGACGCACCTGGTCCCCATCGTCCTGCAGTGCGCCCTGGGGCAGCGGGAGAAGGTGACCATCTACGGCGACGACTACGACACGCCCGACGGCACCTGCGTGCGCGACTACGTGCACGTGGGCGACCTGGCCGACGCGCACCTGCGGGCGCTGCGCGCGCTGGACCGCGGCAGCCGCACCTACAACCTGGGCAGCGGCCGCGGCTTCAGCGTGCGCGAGGTGATCGACACCTGCCGCGCCGTCACCGGCCGCCCCATCGCGGCCGAGGTGGGCCCGCGGCGCCCCGGCGACCCCGCCGTGCTGGTGGCGTCCAGCGACCGCATTCGCGCCGAGCTGGGGTGGGCGCCCCGCTACGGCGACCTGCGCCAGATCGTCGAGAGCGCCTGGGCCTGGCACAGCGCGCACCCCCACGGCTACGCGGACCGCGGCGCCGCGGCCGCGCACTCCTGATCCACCGATCCGGGCATTACGAGCATGACGATCGACAGCGGCCCGCGGTCCGCCGTGGTGCGGGCGTTCGAAGAGCGCTTCGGCGGCGCGCCCGCGCTGGTGGCCCGCGCCCCCGGCCGGGTGAACCTGATCGGCGAGCACACCGACTACAACGACGGCTTCGTGCTGCCGATGGCCATCGACCGCGCCGTGTGGATCGCCCTGCGGCCGCGGGCCGATTCCAAGGTGGTGATCCTGTCGCTGGACTTTCACCAGGAGCACGGCTTCGACCTGGCGCACCTGGCCAGCTCGGGGACGCAGTGGATCGACTACGTGCAGGCCGTCGCCTGGGTGCTGCAGAAGCGCAACCGCGACCTCCCCGGCTGGGAGGGCGTGGCCGCCGGCGACGTGCCCATCGGCGCCGGCCTCTCTTCCAGCGCCGCGCTGGAGCTGGCGGCGGCGCGCGCCTTCGCCGCCATCGGGGGCATGCCCTGGCAGGCGCGGGAGATGGCGCTCGCCGCCCAGCGCGCCGAGAACGAGTGGGTCGGCGTGCAGTGCGGCATCATGGACCAGATGATCAGCGCCTCGGGCGAGGAGGGGCACGCCCTGCTCATCGACTGCCGCTCGCTGGAGACCCGCTCCGTCCCCGTCCCGGCGGAGACGGCGGTCGTCATCCTCGACACCTCCACCCGCCGCGGGCTGGTGGACAGCGCATACAACGACCGCCGCGCGCACTGCGAGATGGCGGCGGAGGTGCTGCAGGTGCGGGCGCTGCGCGACGTGGACCTGGCCATGTTCGACGCCCGGGCCCACGAGCTGGAGCCGCTCATCCGCCGGCGCGCGCGCCACGTGATCACCGAGAACGAGCGGACGTTGCGGGCCGCCGCCGCCCTGGAGCGCGGCGACGCGGAGGAGATGGGGCGGCTGATGAACGCCAGCCACGCCAGCCTGCGCGACGACTTCGAGGTGTCGCGGCGGGAGCTGGACGTGATGGTGGAGCTGGCGCAGGCGCACCCGGCCTGCCACGGCGCGCGGATGACGGGTGCCGGCTTCGGCGGCTGCGCCGTGGCCCTGGTGCGCCGCGGGTCCGCCGGCGACTTCGCCCGCGCCGTCGCCGCCGCCTACGCGCAGCAGACCGGCCTCACGCCGCGCATCTACGTCTGCTCCGCCACCGCCGGCGCCTCCGTGGAGATGGCCCCGGTAGAGCCGGCGGCGGTGTAGCCGGCGGATTCGAGGGGTGATCGGGAGGCAGGGGATCGGGTGCTCCGAATGGGATTGCGCTGCGCCCGCCGGCGCCCCCCTCCCCGGCCCTCCCCCACAAACCGCGTGGGGGAGGGAGGTGCGCCGCACCTTCCGGAGCGCGATCGAATTCTCCCCCTCTCCCGCGCAGCGGGGGAGGGGTGATTGGGAGGCAGGGATCGGGTGCTCCGAATGGGATTGCACTGCGCCAGACGGCGCCCCCCTCCCCGGCCCTCCCCCACAAGCTGCGTGGGGGAGGGAGGTGCGACGCACCTTCCGGAGCGCGATCGAATTCTCCCCCTCTCCCGCGCAGCGGGGGAGGGGGCCGGGGGGAGGGGGCCCTCTCCGACGCAGTGTGATGCCAGTCGAAGTGCCCCGACTTCAGCGGCAACCCCACGTTGATTCACCAGAGTGCCGAGATGAAGCTCCAGAACCGCCTTCTCTCCCTTCTCCTGCTCGCTGTGGCATCCACCGCGCCCCCCGCCGCAGCGCAGGCGCTGTACGAGATGCAGGAGGGGATCGAGACCCGCTGGGCCAGCGGCGAGAACCCCGCCGGCGCGAAGGGCGCGGGCGGCACCGCCAACGGCGGGCGCAAGGGCTCGCCCACGGTCCCCATCCGGGCCGGCGAGAGCCGCGTCCTTGCCCAGGCGACGGGGAGCGGCACCGTGCGGCGCATCTGGATGACCTTTCCGGACCGCAGCCCGCACATGCTGCGCGGCCTGCGCCTGGAGATGTACTGGGACGGTGCGTCCACGCCGGCCGTCAGCGCGCCGGTGGGCGACTTCTTCGGCGTCGGGCTGGGGAGGACGGCGACCTTCGAGTCCGCCTTCTTCAGCAACCCCGAGGGGCGCAGCTTCAACGCCGTGGTCCCCATGCCGTTCCGCACCGGGATGCGCATCGTCATGGTGAACGAGAGCGGCCGCAACCTGGACGAGCTGTTCTACGACGTGGACTACACGCTCGGCGACCGCCACCCCGCCAGCGCGCTGTACTTTCACGCCCACTGGCGGCGCGAGCGGCAGACCACGCTGCAGCGCGACTACGAGATCCTCCCCCGCATCAGCGGCCGGGGCCGGTACCTGGGCACCAACATCGGCGTGACCGTCGACACCGCCACGTACTTCAACACCTGGTGGGGCGAGGGTGAGGTAAAGGTGTTCCTGGACGGCGACCGCGAGCTCCCCACCCTCGCCGGCACGGGCGCGGAAGACTACATCGGCACGGCCTGGGGGCAGGGCCAGTTCGCGGACCTGTACCAGGGCTCCCCCATCGCCGACGAAAAGGCGATGCAGTGGGCGTTCTACCGGTACCACGTGCACGACCCCGTCTTCTTTCAGCGCGACATCCGCGTCACCATCCAGCAGATCGGCTACCTGGCGCCGCACAGCCGCGAGTCCATCGTGCGCGCGGGCCGGCCGCTGTACCGCGCCGGCCCCGGCCGCGTGGAGATGGACCTGACCAGGGACGGCAAGTTCGAGCGGGCGGACGACTACTCCAGCACCGTCTACTTCTACTTCGACCGCCCCGACAGCCCGCTCCCTCCCATCGCCCCCGTCGCCGAGCGCGTCGCCGGCGTGGAGCCGGCGCAGTAGCGGTCGAAGCGCGATCGAATTCTCCCCCTCTCCCGCGCAGCGGGGGAGGGGACCGGGGGCGGGGGGGAGGGGGCTCCGTCGGGCGCAGTTCGATGTGATTCGCGGCGTCGCGATCCATCGGCAGCACCAACCTCCCCCAGGGTTTTTTGGGGGAGGTGGGCGAGGTTTACGAGCCCGGAGGGGGCGCCGGGGGTCACGCATGAAGCCGGTCATCACGCCCTGAACGTCGCCAGTAACCCACAGGAGCATCCCATGACCACCATGGCCGAAGCCCAGCCCGAATCCACCGCCGCCGCGCCGCCGCCGCCGTCCCCGCAGTACGACGTCGCCACCATCATGGGCGGCCTGTACGGCGACGGCATCATCGCGCTCAGGGGCGCCTTCAGCCGCGAGTGGGTGCAGCAGCTGCGCGAAGACGTGGACGCCGCGTTCGAAGAGGCGCTCCAGCGCCCCGGCGGCGCCGTGGGCCGCGGCCCCAAACGCTGGTATGTGGAGATCCACCCCGAGGACATCCGCGGGTTCGTGGAGCTGGTGACGCACCCGTGGGTGCACGCCGTCTGCGAGGCGGCGCTGGGGCCGGACTACAGGGTGGTCGAGATCGGCTTCGACGTCCCCGGCCCGGGCGCGCAGGACCAGCCCTGGCACCGCGACTTTCCCGCGCCGGAGGACACCACGGTGGGCCGGCGGCTCAACTCGCTGGCCTTCAACCTCACCTGCGTGGACGTGTTCGAGGACATGGGCCCGTTCGAGATCGCGCCCGGCACCCAGTGGGACACCGCCGAGCACTTTCAGCACGAGATGTTTCCGCCAAGGTCGTTCTACCCGCGCTACCAGGAGCGCGCCCAGCGCAAGATGCCGAAGATGGGCGACATCTCCTGCCGTTCGGCGCTCACCATCCACCGCGGCACCGCCAACCAGAGCCAGAAGTCGCGCCCCGTGCTCGTCCTGGGCGTGGATGCCCCCACCGCCAGCAACGCCGAGCGCCACGACCTGCAGTTCACGCGCGCCTTCTGGGAGTCCATGCCCCAAGAGCTGCGCCGCCGCTTCACCTGCCGCGTCGTCGACGAGCTGGAGCCCATCCACCAGGCCCACAGTATCGAGGGGCTGATGATGGGCGAGGCGTGAGTAGGATCGATGCCGGTAAGGATCACCTTCGAACTGCCGGATGACATGCGTCCCGCGCTGGATGCTGCGACTCGCGCCGAAGGTATCTCGGAAAGTGAGATCGTCATGGCAGCGCTGAGGAAGTACCTGTTCAAGCAGCGGTTCCGAGAATTGCGTGCGATGACCCTGCGCCACATGCGGATGAGCGGGCGGGGCGATGTGAGCGACGAAGACGTGTTTCGCGCTGTCTCGTGAGGGTGGTGTAACCTTCGAGCACATCCGCATCACTGATCCTACCCACGACGGAGCCACCGGAGGAGGTTCTCCGCTGGCTGTCGCAGTATTCCGATTACCGCTTCCACCATTTAGGATTAACGCCGCCGCTGGCTTCCTCTTCCAACCTCCAGCGAGCGGAGGGGCGTCCGCGCTGAGCCCGGCGACACGCGCCTGCAGTTCGTCCGCGTCCTTGAGTCCAGAACCGCTGACCCTTGAAGATCCTTTTCGTCTGCAGCCGCAACCGCCTGCGCAGCCTTACGGCGGAGCGGCTGTTCGACGGTGTGAACGGGCACGAGGTGCGCTCCGCGGGGACGGAGCAGGGCGCGCGCATCCGCGTGACGGCGGGGCACCTGGGCTGGGCAGACCTCGTCGTCGCGATGGAGAAGCGCCACGTGAGCCGCCTGCGCGATAAGTTCGCCGATGCGCTCTCGGGCAAGCGGCTGGTCTGCCTGCACGTTCCCGACGAGTACGCGTTCATGGACCCCGCGCTCGTCGAGCGGCTGGACGCGGAGATGGCGCCGTACCTGGTTCCCGACGAGCAGGGCTTTCCGCTGATCATCGACATGCAGGGCGATTTTCTCGGCGGGCGCGCCGTCGACCGCCTGATCGAAGGCGACGCGACCCCGGTCGTCGATCTCGTTCCCCCCCGCAAACCTCAACACAAGAAACGTCGCCGGTGACTGGAGTCGTAACGGCCGTAAGCCGAAGCCGCAGGCACGCGTTCAGCAAGCCGAACGAGCTGTTCATCCGCCTGGTCGCCGGGCTGGGCGTGGAGGGCGACGCGCACCTGGGCCGGACGGTAAAGCACCGGTCGCGCGTGCGGGCAGATGCCACGCAGCCCAACCTGCGGCAGGTGCACCTGATCCACGCGGAGCTGCACGAGGAGTTGCTCGCCGCCGGCTTTCGCGTGTGCGCCGGCGAGATGGGCGAGAACGTCACCACCCGCGGCCTGGACCTGCTGGCCCTCCCCGCCGGCGCGCGCCTGCACCTGGGCGACGACGCCGTGGTGCAGGTCACCGGGCTGCGCAACCCGTGCGTGCAGCTGGACCGCTTTCAGCCCGGGCTGATGGCCGCGTGCCTGGGCCGTGATGCCGACGGCGGCCTGGTCCGCAAGGCCGGCATCATGTCCATCGTCCTCGCCGGCGGCGACGTGCGCCCCGGCGACACCGTCCGCGTGGAGCTTCCCCCCGCGCCCCACCGCCCGCTGGGCGTCGTCTGACCGCGCCCGGCCCGTTCCGTCCACGGATGATGCGCGACGCCCCGCTCCCGTTGTCCCGCGGTTCGCTGCCCCGTGCCGGCGGCCGCATTCTGTCGGCGTGGATGATGGCGATGGCGCTCGCCGCATGCGCTGCGGACGAGCCGCCCCCGATCGTCCGGGACGACGCGGACCGGTGGATCGCCGTCTTCGCGGCGCCCACGGACACGCTGTACCTGGACACCGCCAGCATCGTGCGGGTGCGCGAGGGCGTGTATCGCGCGTGGTTCCGCAGCACGCGCAACCCGCAGTTCGTCCGCGAGGAGACCGACTGCACGCAGCGGCGCTCGCGCACCATCAGCCTGCGGGATACGGCCGACCGCTCCGCCGCCGTCCCCTCCCAGGGGCCGTGGGAGGAGCTGCCGCCCGGCGGCCGCGGCGAAGCGTACCTGGTGCGGCTGTGCGAGATCGCCCCGCGCCGCACGCGGTGATGGCGTCGGATCCGGCCTCCACCACCGGTGCGCCCGCCGTGCTGATCGTCCCCGGCTGGACGAACTCCGGCCCGGAGCACTGGCAGAGCCTTTGGGAGCGCGCCGACCCGCGGCGCTTTCGCCGCGTGCAGCAGCGCGACTGGGATGCCCCCCGGCCCGACGACTGGGTCCGCGCCCTGGACGCCGCCGTCGCGGCGGAGCCCGCGCCCGCGGTGCTGGTGGCGCACAGCCTGGGGTGTATCGCCATCGCGCACTGGGCGGCCAGACTCGCGCGGCCCGTCGCCGGCGCCCTGCTGGTGGCCCCCGCAGACGTGGAGCGCGCGGACACGCCGGAGCCCATTCGCTGCTTCGCCCCCGTCCCGCTGCGGCCGCTCCCCTTCCGCAGCATCCTGGTGGCCAGCGACGACGACGAGTACCTGTCGATGGACCGCGCCCGGCACTTTGCCCGGTGCTGGGGAAGCGAGCTGGTGCCGGTCGGCGCCGCCGGCCACATCAACACCGCCGCCGGCTTCGGCCCCTGGCCCCAGGGCGAGCGGCTGCTCCACGCCCTCTGCCGCGAAGCCTGCGGCGCCTGAGCAGGGCGCTTGCATCTACTCGAGCGATTGCGCAGACTTGCTTTCAGGCAATCCAGCATCGGGTGCAGGCATGGGTGTAGACGAGCTCATTGGGCCACAGCGGGACGTGATCCTGCGCATTGCCGAGAAGCACGGGGCCAGCAACGTCCGTGTGTTCGGCTCCGTGGCGCGCGGCGAGGCGGGGCCGGATAGCGACGTGGACCTGTTGATCGACGCGGGTGCGGTTACGAGCGCCTGGTTTCCCGGCGGCCTGGTGGCGGATCTGGAAGCCGTTCTGGGCCGGCGCGTCGACATCGTGACCGAGCGTGGGCTGCTGCCCGACCTTCGGCCGCACGTGCTCCGCGAGGCGGTGCCGGTGTGAAGGACGACGCCATCTACATTCGGGTACATCCCGGAGTGCATCCGCCGCGTGGAAGAGAACACCGCCGGCGGGTACAGCGCTTTCATGGCTTCGCACACGCTGCAGGGTGCCGTGCTGCGCAACCTGCAGACGATGGCGGAGTCCACGCAGCGTCTGTCCCCCTTCATCAGGGCCGCTGCACCCTCCGTCGTCTGGATCGCCCTCTCTGGATTCCGGAACGTGCTGGTCCACAACTATCTTGGCATCGAGCTGGACCGGATCTGGACGATCATCCAGCACGACGTCCCGACGCTCAAAGCGGCCCTCAACGCCACGACTCATTGAACGGATCGGCCGGCCGGGGAGCCGGCGGAATCGCCGGTGAAAAGCTCCGTCGATTCCGTCAACTCCTTGTGAGGCCAGAACATCCTTGTCCTGCCACAGGATCGGCGGGGCCACTGGATCGCCCGCCCGTTCGCTTTAATCAAATCCGTAAACCACTTGCTTTGACAAACCGGGTGCGTGCGGCCATCTTACCCGAATGTCTTGCGAGCAGCTCCTCCAGCAGATCAGGCTGAACGGGACGGTCCCGCGGCACGTGGCCATCATCATGGATGGCAACGGCCGCTGGGCCCGCGAGCGCGGGCGCCCGCGCGAGTTCGGCCACCGCGCCGGGATGACGGCCGTACGCGCCGCCGTCGAGGCCGCGGGCGACGCGGGGGTGGAGGTGCTCAC
>DASUVG010000357.1:0-28887 GCA_036379135.1 Longimicrobium sp. | reverse complement strand
AGCGCCCGAAGTCCGTGACCGAACCTCGCAAGAGGACGGAGCGGCCGAAGGCGAGCTCGGTGACTGGGGCGAAGTCGTAACAAGGTAGCCGTAGGGGAACCTGCGGCTGGATCACCTCCTTTCTGGAGCGACGAGTAAGCCCTTCGGGCAGAAAGTCCTCACAGGTCGAACCACACAGACATCTCCGACACACTGGTTGAAGGGCCTGTAGCTCAGTTGGTTAGAGCGCACGCCTGATAAGCGTGAGGTCGGCCGTTCGAATCGGCCCAGGCCCACTGCCCTAAGCGCAAGCTCCGGACGTGTTTACCACGTTTCGGGGCTTTTGCTTTTTCCGCAACGTACCATCTGCTGTCAACGACCTGCTGTCAATAACGTGGACGCTCACGCCGTGCGGCGTCCCTCCATGTACTCCCGAAGCTCCTCCAGCTCCACGTCGTCGTAGATGTCGTCCAGCGTCTTCGCGGACGTGCCGGTCAGCTTCTCCCTCACCTTCGCCGGCAACTTCCTGAACTCCGGCTGGCGCACGCTCGCCCGCTTCTGGCCGTGGTACCCGACGCCCCGCAGGCGCGCGGCCAGGTGCGCGCGCTCTTCCGCGTCCTCGATGCTGGCCAGCCCGCGCCGTTTCACGCGCGTGAGCCAGATGCAGAGTGTGTGGCGGGAGACCGGTCGCGCCGGGTCGAGCTCCGCCCCGAACACCCACGAGCTGCCCAGCACGCGCGGCACCGACTCCAGCACCTGCGCCGCACGGTCGGAGAGCGGCGTAACCGACTCGATGCCATTCTTGTCGAACTCACCCCGCCAGCGGACCGACCGATTTCGCAGATCCACGTCGGCCCACGCGAGCTGCCGGACTGAATGGCCGCGGTGGATCGTCTCTCTGCACAGCTCCATGATCGCGGAGAACCGCCAGTTGATGGAGTGCTCCAGGAGAAGTGCGTGGAGATCCTGGGTCATCGACGGCCGACGCGGGTTCTTCTCGCGCGGAAGCGTGCACCCCCCCCACGGGTTCCGCGTGATGAGCGGGCGACCGTCGTCCCGCTCCTTCATCGCGTGGTGGAAGACCGCCACCAGGAACTTGCAGTCGTACTCCACAGCACGGTCGCGAACGGCTGAGAAGCCGGGTATTTGCCCGTTTCGGCGCGCCTCCACGAAGGAAGCAAACGCCTTGACCCCTACCTCGGTCTCGATGCGACCGTCCTTCCCAACGCGCTCGACCGCCGCGCCGGCGCCGAAGAACCCGCGGAACATCGCGGCCGCGCGCCGATCGTGTTCCTGCTTGCTCGCGCCCTTCCACGGGGTCTTCTCCGCCAGATACACGTCGAGGAGTGTGCCCAGGAGAACGGGCTGCGGCCCCGCCGGCTGTGGAGGCGACTCCGGCTGCGCGGGGGCCATCCCGGCGAATGCGGCGGACAGCGCCTCGACCTTCTCCACCGCGGCCGCGCGGGTGGTGATCCCCTGCGCGTGGAGCGACTTCCGGGGCTTCTTCCGAACGGTCACGGCGACCCCGTCCACCTCCGTCTCCACGTCCTCGAACCACTCGACCATGAGCTTGCCGTCGCGCGCGTCCTCGTACGCGCGCACCCAGGATGTGCCGCTTCCCGCATAGTAGCTCCAGCGCTTGCTGCGTTTCGCCATGTCGTCAGTCCCCTTTCAGGACGGACGCTGCAACCTGCGCTTTCGAACTTGCAGGTTGCAGGCGTGAGGTCGCAATGGAGACGATGTGCGCCGGCCGGTCGTCGGTCACATTGTGGCCAGGCTTCCGCGGCAGGTTTCGGCGGCGGATCCTCCCCGAATCCGTGAACGGCAGCCGGCCTTCCTTGTTCAGGCGGCAGAGGTGCCCCCACGTGTAGCCGGACTCGGACTCGGCTTCCTCGGGCTCAACCTCCTCGTCCAGAAAAGCGTCCAACACGGCCTGCAGCCGGGTGGCCGCGTCCTTCCACGCCGTCTCCGCAGGGGGGGCGTACCGCCCGAACGTGGTGGCGTTGCCCAGGAACTCCTGGGGCAGGGCCAGCAGCTCGCGGGGGATCATGTCGTGTGCTCCCCGGCGGCCGGCGGCGCGAGGGTGCTCTTCTCCTCATTCGGGAGACGGCAGGCGACAATGGGCAGCAGACGATGGTAGACAGTGCCATTCGCAACGTCGGCAAGGGACGTCTCGCTCGGCGGCACGTAAAGCGTGTGGATGGTCGCCGCAACATCGCCTGCGGTGAGCAGCCACTGGCGCAGGGCTCGCGTCTGCAGGTCGTGGACGGCCGCGGTCGGCAGCATGTCGTAACCAGGCGCCTTGCTGAACCGGCGAAGCAGCGAAGCAAGCACATCCGTGAGGAACGCATCCCATAGGAGGTCCCGCGCAGGGCCAAGGGCTGCGCGCATCATTTCCGCCTCGCCCGGTGACGTTTCGATCGGATGCCCCGCCATCACCGCCACCGAGTGGAAGGGGTGCGCGACGGTCGATGCCTGCGTCGCCGCGCTGCTGGAGGAGGCGGCCACGCGGCCGGCCAGGTCCGCGATGCGGCACCATCGCGGAAAAGTGAACGACGGGTTCTTGTTGGCTCCGTGCACTTGTACGCGATGAGGTACAGCCGATAAGTTTGCCCGACCTCTGCCGATAGCTCGCTGAGAGTTTCACCGGCAGGACGGAGACGCTGTCGCAGGAAAACGCCGCCACACGATGGACTACGAATTCCTGACGCACCTGCGGCGTACCCACCCCGCGTGGCGGCTGCTGGCGGCGGACCAGGCGCCGTTCGTCATCGGCTTTCTGCATCACGGCTACGTGCGGACGAACACGCGCGCGCTCAGCGAACCAGAAGCCGTGTCCCGCCTGGACGACTACCTCCATCACCTGCGCGAGCGCCACGGCGAGCAGGCACCTTCGCGCGCGGCGCGCGAGTACCTGGCGGAGTGGGCGCACGCCGACCGCGGGTGGCTGCGCCGCTACTATCCGCCGGACTCGGACGAGCCCCACTACGACCTTACGCCGTCCGCGGAGCGGGCCATCCACTGGCTGGCCGGGCTGGAGGGGCGCAGCTTCGTGGGCGCCGAGTCGCGGATGCGGCTCGTCTTCGAGCTGCTGCGGCAGATCGCGGAGGGGAGCGAAACCGATCCGGGGGCGCGCATTGCCGAGCTCGAGCGGCGGCGGGACGCGCTGGATGCCGAGATCGAAGAGATCCGTGCGGGCAAGCTCGCGCTGCTCGATCCCACGCAGCTCCGCGAGCGGTTCGTGCAGGCGGCGGATACGGCGAGAGCGCTGCTCGCCGACTTTCGGCAGGTGGAGCAGAACTTTCGCGACCTCGACCGCCAGGTGCGCGAGCGGATCACCCTGGCCGAGGGCGGCAAGGGCGCGGTGCTGCACGAGGTGTTCGGCGAGCACGACGCGATCGCCTCGTCCGACCAGGGACGGAGCTTTCGCGCGTTCTGGACGTTCCTGATGTCCCCCGCCCGCCAGGAGGAGCTGAGCGCGCTGCTGGAGCGCGTCTTCGAGCTAGACGCGGTGGCGGAGCTGGAGCCCGATCCCCGGCTCAAGCGCGTGCATTACGACTGGCTGAGCGCGGGCGAGGTGACGCAGCGCACGGTCGCCCGGCTTTCCGAACAATTGCGCCGCTACCTGGACGACCAGGCGTGGTTCGAGAACCGGCGCATCATGAACGTGATCCGCGAGATCGAGCAGCATGCGCTGGCCCTGCGGAACGCACACCCCCCGGGCACCGTCATGGAGCTGGACGAGCCCGCGCCGGCGGTGGAGCTGCCCATGGAGCGGCCGCTGTTCACGCCCCCCATGCGCCCGGTGATCCACCAGCAGGCCATCGAAGCCGGCGACGCCGCGCTCGACCCCGGCGCCCTGTTCGACCAGTTCCACGTGGACAAGGAACGGCTGCGGGCACGGCTGAGGAGAGCGCTGCAGACCCGGCGCCAGGTCAGCCTGGCGGAGCTGCTGGAAGCGGAGCCCATCGAACAGGGGCTCGCGGAGCTGGTCGCCTGGCTCAGCCTTGCGACGGGAGATGCGCGCGGCGTGATCGACGAGGACCGGCCGCAGACCGTCCGGTGGACGGACGAAAGCGGCACCACGCGCGAGGCGACGCTTCCCACGGTGGTCTTCATCTCCGAATCCGCTGGACGAGAGGGGACCGCCGGAGCCGCCGCCGGAGCCCCCCGGCGGAGCCCGGCGGAATCGCGGATCTCTCCCTCCCCTCGGCACGACGGCACTCCCAATGGCAACGGAAACGGGCAGACGGCGGAGTCCTGACGTGGAACCGGCCGGCCGCACGCCCCAGCTTTCCCCGGTGCTGATCGCGCTCTTCAAGGGCGTGCTGTACCAGGAGCAGGGCCCGGAGCTCTGGCACGCGCTGGTGCAGCTGCAGGCGCGGGTACGGGACCACGCGGGGGTGTTCGGGCTCGAGCTGGTGCTCGACGAAGCGGAAGGCTACGCGTACCTTCGCCAGCGCCCCGCCGGCGAGGGCGAGCCCGAGATCCCGCGGCTGGTGCAGCGCCGGCAGCTGGGGTACGCGGTGAGCCTGCTGCTTGCGCTGCTCCGCAAGAAGCTGGCGGACCACGACGCCGCCGGCGGTGACACGCGATTGATCCTTTCCCGAACGCAGATCGTGGACCTGGTGCAGCTTTTTCTGCCGGCGGGGACCAACGAGGCGAGGCTGGTGGACCGCGTCGACGCCGACATCAACCGGGTCGTGGAGTACGGCTTTCTTCGCCGGCTCCGGGGGCAGGACGACCAGTTCGAGGTGCGGCGCATCCTGAAGGCCTTCGTGGACGCGCAATGGCTCTCGGAGCTGGAGCAGCGGCTGGCGGAGTACCGGGCCCATGGGTCCGGGGGAGAGTCCGCGACTCCATGACCCACATGCTCCACGAGCCGCTGCTGGACTTCGCGCCGAGCGAGGCGCGCGCTGGCTACCGTCTGCACCGCTTCGAGGTCTACAACTGGGGGACCTTCGACGGGCGCGTGTGGACGCTTCGGCTGGGCGGAGAGAACAGCCTGCTCACCGGCGACATCGGCTCCGGCAAGTCGACGCTCGTCGATGCGCTCACCACGCTGCTCGTTCCCGCGCAGCGGATCACCTACAACAAGGCAGCGGGGGCCGACGCCAGGGAGCGCAACCTTCGCTCGTACGTGCTCGGGCACTTCAAGTCGGAGCGGGGCGAAGCCGGGCTCTCGTCGCGGGCGGTGGCGCTGCGCGACCACAACCAGTACACCGTGATCCTGGGGCACTTCTACAACGAGGGCTTCGACCGCCACGTCACGCTGGCGCAGGTGTTCTGGATCCGGGACGTCAAGGGGCAGCCCGACCGCTTCTACGTCGTCGCGGACCGGCCGCTTTCCATCCGGGGCGACTTCGACGGGTTCGGCACCGACATCAACGACCTGCGCAAGCGCCTGCGCGCGGCGCGCGACATCGAGCTGCACGACGCGTTTCCCTCCTACGGCGCGGCCTTCCGCCGCCGCTTCGGAATCGACAACGAGCAGGCGCTGGAGCTCTTCAACCAGACGGTGTCCATGAAGTCGGTGGGCAACCTGACCGACTTCGTGCGCGGCCACATGCTGGAGGCGTTCAGCGTGGAGCCGCGCATCCAGGCCCTGATCGCGCACTTCGACGACCTGGACCGCGCGCACCAGGCGGTGCTCAAGGCCAAGGCGCAGGTCGCGGCCCTGGAGCCCCTGGTGGCCGACGCCGCCCGGCACGCCGCGCTGGCGGCGGAGCTGGACGGCCTGCGCGGCTGCCGCGAGGCGCTGCGGCCCTGGTTCGCGGAGATCAAGGGTGGCCTGCTCACGGAACGCATCGAGCGGCTGGACGGCGAGATCGAGCGCCGCGGCGCGCGCATCGGCCGGCTGGAGGAGGAGTGCCGCGCATCGGCCGTGGAGCGCGACCGGATCCGGCGTGCCATCAACGACAACGGCGGCGACCGCATCCAGTCGCTCAGGGAGGAGATCCAGCGGCTGCAGGGCCAGCAGGAGGAGCGCAGCAGGCGCGCGGACGCTTACGGTGCGCTGGCCAGGCGGCTCGATCTGCCGGACGCCGCGGACGAGGCACGCTTTCTCGACAATCGAGGCGAGGCGGATCGGGCGCTCGCCGCGGTGGATGGCGGCGCGGCCGAGATTCAGAACCGGCTGATCGAAGCCGACGTGGCGCTGCGGTCGCAGCAGGAAGAGCGCGGCCGGCTCGAGGAGGAACTGGCGTCGCTGCGCCGGCGGCGCTCCAACATCCCCGCCGCCATGCTGGCGCTGCGTGAGCGCCTGTGCGGGGAGCTCGCCCTTTCCGCCGACGCGCTGCCGTTCGCCGGCGAGCTTCTCCAGGTGCGCGAGGAGGCGCGGGACTGGGAGGGCGCGGTGGAGCGGCTGCTGCACCCCTTCGGCGTGTCGCTGCTCGTGCCCGATGCGCACTACGGGGCCATCGCCGCCTGGGTGGATCGCACGCACCTGCGCGGCCGCCTGGTCTACTACCGCGTGGTGGACAGCCGCGAGCGGACGATTTCGCCCGCCCCGCCCAATTCGCTCGCGGCGAAGGTGGCCATCCGGCCCGAATCGTCGTTCTACGCCTGGCTCGAGCGCGAGATGGCGCGCCGGTTCGACCATGCGTGCTGCAACGACCTCGACGAGTTTCGCCGCGAGCGCAAGGCCATCACGCGCACCGGACAGATCAAGACGGAAGGCGCGCGGCACGAAAAGGACGACCGGCACGCGCTGGACGACCGCACCCGGTACGTGCTGGGGTGGACCAACGAGGCGAAGGTGGCGGCGCTCTCTGTCCAGGCCGCCGGCCTGGACCGCCGGATCGCCGCGGGGCGCCGGCTGCTGGACGAGATCCGCGGCGAGCAGAAGCAGCTGCGGGAACGCGAAGGGACGCTCAGGCAGCTCCTGGTCTACCAGGACTTCGGCGAGCTGGACTGGCGGCCGCTCACGCTCGAAATCCACCGGCGCGACGAGGAGCGCCGGCTGCTGGAATCCGCCTCCGACCTGCTGCGCACGCTCGCCGAACAGCTCGCGGCCGTGGAGGCACGGATCGCCGAGGCTGAAGGAGAGCTGCAGCGCGCCCGTGCCGACCAGGCGGTGTCCGTCGACAAGCGCAAAACGGCGACGGAGATGCTGGACGACGCTCGCACGCTGCTGGCGGCCATGCCGGAGGAGGCGAAGGCCCGCTACTTCCCCACGCTGGAGGCGATGCGGCCGGAGGCGCTGGGCGAGCACCGGCTCACGGTGGAGTCGTGCGACAACCGCCAGGGCGACATGCGCGAGTGGCTTCAGGGGCGGATCGACGCCGAGGACAAGCGGCTCGTGCGGCTGCGCGACGGCATCCACGACGCCATGCGCCGGTACAAGAACGACTGGCCGGTCGAAACCAGCGAGGTGGACGTCAGCGTCGACGCCGCGGGCGAGTACGGCGTGATGCTGGAGCAGCTTCGCGCCGACGACCTGCCGCGCTTCGAAAAGCGCTTCAAGGAGCTGCTGAACGAGAACACCATCCGCGAGGTCGCGAACTTCCAGGCTCAGCTCAACCGTGAGCGCCAGGAGATCCGCGAGCGCATCGAAACGATCAACGGATCGCTCGGCCAGATCGACTACAACCCGGGCCGCTACATCGCCCTGCTGGCGGAGCCGGCGCAGGACGTGGAAGTACGCGACTTCGTCGCGAGCCTGCGGGCCTGCACCGAGGGCGCCCTCACGGGCTCCGACGACGAGCAGTACTCCGAAGCCAAGTTTCTCCAGGTAAAGGCGATCATCGAGCGGTTCCGCGGCCGCGAGGGGCAGACCGAGCTGGACCAGCGCTGGACGCGCAAGGTGACGGACGTGCGCAACGGGTTCGTGTTCTCCGCCTCCGAACGCTGGCGCGAAGACGATTCGGAGTACGAGCACTACACGGACTCGGGAGGCAAGTCCGGCGGGCAGAAGGAAAAGCTCGCGTACACGGTGCTCGCCGCCAGCCTGGCCTACCAGTTCGGCCTCGAGTGGGGCGAGCAGCGCTCGCGCTCGTTCCGCTTCGTGGTGATCGACGAAGCGTTCGGCCGCGGCTCGGACGAATCGACCCGCTATGGCCTCGAGCTGTTCAAGAAGCTGAACCTGCAGCTGCTGATCGTGACGCCGCTTCAGAAGATCCACGTGATCGAGCCGTACGTGGCGAACGTCGGCTTCGTGCACAGCGAGGACGGCCGGCGTTCGCTGCTGCGGAACCTGAGCATCGAGGAGTATCACGCGGAGCGGGAGGCCAGGCGATTGATCCGGGTTTCATGAGCTGGACCACGCCGGACCAGATCGCCGCCGAGATCGAAAAGCGCTGGCGGCGGGGCGACATCCTCGCGGCGCGGGTGACGGGAGAACCGCTCTTTCCGCTGCGGGTGCGACTGCGCGGCCCGAGCGCCCGCGAGATCGCCGAGCGGTTCGGGGACGTGGGAGACTGGGTGCGGGCGCTGAACGCGGCCAGCCGCCCGGACCGCGGGTTCGGGTTCGAGCTGGAGCGCGAGGAGGTGCGGAGCCGCGTGCACGGCACGAACACACTCCCGGTCGCCGCGATGGTCCCCACGGAGGCCGACGCACTGCGGCTGATCCGCCAGGCCGCCGCGGCGGATCGCTTCCAGGCGCTCGCGGATGCGACGCTCCGCCGGTATCCCTCGCTCCGCGACTGGCTCGCCCGCCGCCCGCTCGCAGTGCTCGACCATGCGGCCCGCTGGGGCGAAGTGCTTGCCGTCCTCGACTGGTTCACGGCCCATCCGCGGCCGGGGCTGTACCTCCGCCAGCTCGACATCCCGGGCGTGGACACCAAGTTCATCGAGACGCAACGGGCGCTGCTGTCGGAGCTGCTGGACCTCGTGCTCCCGGAGGCGGCGATCGACCGCGCCGCCGTCGGCGCGCGTGCCTTCAACGAGCGCTACGGTCTGCGGAGCGAGCGGCCGCTCGTCCGGTTCCGCCTGCTCGATCCCGCCCTGTACCTGCAGGGCCTCTCGGATCTCTCGCTCCCGTCGGAGCAGTTCGCCGATCTCCACCTGCCGCTGCGGCGCGTATTCATCACCGAGAATCGCACCAACGGACTCGCGTTTCCCGATTGCCCCGGCAGCATGGTCGTCTTCGGGCTCGGCTACGGCCTGGAGCGGCTCGCCGAGGTCGACTGGCTCCGGCGTGTCGAGGTGCACTACTGGGGCGACATCGATACCCATGGCTTCGGCATCCTGAACCGGCTGCGCGCGAACCTTCCGGAGGCGCGGTCGTTCCTGATGGACCGGGCCACGCTCCAGGCGCACCGTGCGCTCTGGGGCAGGGAGCCGGCCGACAGGCGATACACGGGAGATACCTCGCGCCTCACGGCCGAGGAGTGCGCGCTGTTCGACGATCTGCTCGCCGATCGCTGCGGCGAGAGAGTGCGGCTGGAGCAGGAGCGGATCGGGTACGGGTGGCTGGAGACGGCGCTACGGCAGTGGTTCATGAGGGGGTAACCGAATGCGGGCCGTCGAGACGCTCGCTCGCCTGGTGCTGCGCGCGGGTCTGCTCCGATCCGCCTAGCGGCCACCCTCCGGCTCTCCCGGGCGCGGACCCCGCGGCTCTGGTTCGCGCGCCCGAGAGCCCCCCTGTAGGGAAATCCCACCGCAGCTGCCCCTACCGCTCCGGCGGCCAGCGCGGAGGGAAGGGTGATGGTGCGCCCGGCTGCCCACGTTCTGGAGCCGGGTGGCAGTGAGCTCCCGCGTGCCGGGACCGCTGCGCACGCATCGTGAGAACAGGATCCCGTCAGCGGTGATGCCCACGACCCCGCGAAGAGCCCACCGGGGCGGCAGCACTCCCGGGCTGGAATTCAGCCATCGTGCGGCGAGCGGTGCCCTCCCGGTGAGACCGGGACGGCACCGCCGCTCGTTCACGTCTCCGGCTGAGGCCCTCAGGCGCTCACAGCTCGGAAAGGTCCTGCACCACGATCTCCGTCTCGTTGCGCACGCTGGTGACGCCGGGGACGGACCAGGCGGCGCGCTCCGCGTCCTGGCTCTCGGCGAACGACCGGACCTTTCCGTGCAGGATGGCCCGGCTGCCGGAGGTCTCCACGTGCACCTGCCGGGCGTCCAGGCTGGCCGCGCGCTGGAACGCCGACTGGATCTTGCGTTCCACCTCGGTGGCCTTTACCGCGGGCTCCACCTCGATCCGGTTGGTGACTCCCTTTACCCCCTGCAGGCGCTGGACGGCCAGGAGGGCCTCCTGCCTCTGGTACTGCCAGGGCACGCTGCCCTCCAGCGTGACCCACCCGTCGCTGACACTGGCCGTGACGGAGTTCGCCGGCAGCCAGGTATTCCACCGCAGTGCGTGCGCCGCGGCGTGCGCGACGTCGGTGTCGTCGCGCTGAAAGCCCGGCCACAGCTCCACCTTCAGCTCGTTGGCGACGGCCTGTACGCCATCCACGCGCTTGGCCGCCTCCTCCGCCGCAAGCTTCTCGGCGTAGCTCCTGGCGTGCCCGCTGAGGGTGACGACGCCGTCCTCGACGGCGACGCCGATGCCGGCTTCGTGAATGGACGGCTCGAACATGAGCTCGTCCATCACGTCGGTCTTCAGCTCCGCAGATGTTTTCATCGTGCCCTCCACTGGAACGCGTGGTGTGCGGGGCGCCGTCCGCGCGGCTCACCCACGTTCAACTTGCGCCGCGCAGGCCTCCCGCGCGTCGGGTGGTTGGGGCCGGCGTGTGGGGGAATGCGCGTGTGCGGATGACGGAGATTCCGTGCGGAGCGGCGCCGCCCTGGCGATCATGTGCGGGACAGGCACCGCCCGGCGCGCGGCGTCACTCCGGCATTCGGGCGTGCTTTCCGCGGCGGCGGCGGCGCGGGGGAGGCGGAGCCTCCGGCTCCGGCACCGTCTGGCTGCGGTAGGTGAGGAGAAAGAAGGTGGAGGCGACCGTCAGCCCCAGCAGCACGTACCCGGACAGCGCCTCCAGAGCGGCCACGGGGCGCGAGGCCGCGGTGGGGACGAAGTCGCCGTATCCCAGGGTGGTGAACGTCTCCACCGAGAAGTACAGGCAGATCCAGAAGTCGTGCGTCCGCACCCCCTTCGCCGAAACCAGACCCAGCTCGGAGTAGAGAAAGGCGAAGGAGAAGATGACGAGCACCAGGAGGATGAACGCGTAGCGAAGGGCCTGCCCGAACTCGTCGGGGTCCGCCAGCAGCAGCAGGACCGTCACCATCACTCCCCACACCAGGACGGGGAGAAAGACGATTCCCAGGATGAGCGTGGTGACCAGCTGGGAGAGGGCCAGCGTGCGGTGCAGCACCTCGAACATGGCGAGACTCAGCGCGATCGCGGCCGTCAGCACCTCGACCGAATACAGGCGCCGCCGCCGAGGGCTGAGCTTCGCTCCGAGCGCCAGTCTGCGCATTGCCCTCTACCCGGTCCGGAGAGCGCGGGCCCCGCGGGGCGGACCCCTTCCCAAGAGGAAGGATGGCGGCGCCGGCGGGACGCGGCTGTCAGGACAAGGGAGGGGCGCCTGTGGTGCGCTTCTGGACATCCGTTTCGCGCCCTCCGCGCGCACGCTGGAGCGCGTGTCTCATGGCATCGACGGCGGCCGCGTCGGGTGAACGGGTGAACGGGTGAACGGGTGAACGGGTGAACGGGTGAGCGGGTGAGCGGGTGAGCGGGTGAGCGGGTGAGCGGGTGAGCGGGTGAGCGGGTGAGCGGGTGAACGGGTGAACGGGTGAACGGGTGAGCGGGTGAGCGGGTGAACGGGTGAACGGGTGAACGGGTGAGAAGGATCTCGCCGGCAGCACCTGGGGGCTGAATCAGTGCCGCGTAACCAGCCCCGCGATAGCCCGGACGAGATCCTTCGGTCGCGCACAACCGCTTGAGTAACTTCAAGTTCCGGAGGCGCGCTCCCTCGGGAAATCAATCCTCGGTATTTCTGAAAGACAAAACCTCAAACACACTCCGAGGGGGGAGCGGGGGAATGGGCGATGGAGGCGAAGCATTGGAATCGAACCGACCGTTCGTCGGCGCATTGTCCGGCGCGCAAGCGTGAATTCCGGGTCGCCGATCGGCATCCGTCCGCACGCACTGTGGAGTGAACCGGTTTCCGACACGCGCGCGGCGAATCTCCCGACGCGGCGGGAGCGCGGGGGGCGCATCCTTTCTCTACGGCTCGCGAACGAACAAGGAGAGGAGGGGGTCATGGCCGGTCGAATCCGGATGACGGAGACGCGCATCCCGGTGCGTGACGCCGTGCTGAACGCGACGGTGGCGGTGCCCGCGAAGCCGGTGGGCGCGGTGGTGTTCGCGCACGGGAGCGGAAGCAGCCGCTTCAGCCGCCGCAACCGGTACGTGGCCGCCGAGCTGCAGGACGCCGGCTTTGCCACTGTTCTGCTGGACCTGCTGACCGCTGCCGAAGCGCAGGTGGACGAGCAGACGCGGCAGCTGCGCTTCGACATCCCTCTGCTGGCGCGGCGGCTGGTGGACGTGGTGGACTGGCTGGGCGAGGCGGCCGATACACGGGACCTGCCGATCGGCTGCTTCGGGGCAAGCACGGGCGCGGCCGCGGCGCTTTTGGCGGCGGCCGCGCGCCCGGAGCAGGTGCACGCGGTGGTCTCGCGCGGGGGGCGGCCGGACCTGGCCGGCGAGGCGCTGGAGCTGGTGCACGCCCCCACGCTGCTGATCGTGGGCGGCCGCGACCCGCGGGTGATCGACCTGAACAACGACGCCCTGATGCGCCTGCGCAACGCCGACACGCGGCTCCGCATCGTTCCCGGCGCCACCCACCTGTTCGAAGAGCCGGGGGCGCTGGAAGAGGTCGCCGTACTGGCGTGCGAGTGGTTCCGGGTGAAGCTGAGCGCCTGCGCGCTCCAGCTCGCGGGCGCCGCCGCGTAAAGATCACAGCACCAACCAGGCGTTGGGGCTGACGCATGGGCGGGCGGACCCATCCTGGTCCGCCCGCCTTTCGTCAGCCGGCGCTTGCGGCGGGTATACCCTTTCCGCGGATTCCGTGTGCAGTGCAGCACTGAGATCGACCGCAGAGGGCGCAGAGACGCAGAGCGAGCGAGAACCGACGAAGGGCATCCTCTGCGTTCTCTGGTTTTGAACTCTGCGCTCTCTGCGTTCCAATGCTTTTCCGATCCTGCGCCCGAACTGGAGCATTCGGGTATTACACGGTCACGGCCTCGAGCCCGGAGTTCACCGGCTCCTCGGCGGAGGCGTGCCCGGGCACGGGATGCTCATCGAGCGCCAGCGCGCGCGGCGGGACGGCGAGCACGTTGCACGGTACGTCGCGGAGCGCCGCCTCGGCCACGCTCCCCAGCACCAGCCGCGCCGCCCACCCCCTGGCGTGCGTCCCCACGACCAGCAGGTCCGCCGGCCACTCCTCCGCCTCGGCGACGATCTCCTCCGCCGGCGCGCCGGTGCGCACCACGGGCTCCACCGGCCGGGCATGCCGGGGCCGCGCGCGAAGAAAGGTCTCGAGCCCGTCCAGCGCCGCGTTCTCGAGGACTTCGGGCGGAAGGACGGACGCGCTCAGGGGAACGGAAAGGACGAGCAGAGAGCGGAGGGCGGCAGGCTCGCCGAACACCGCCGCGGCCGCCGCCAGCCCCGCCTCGTGCACGGCGGCGCTCATCTCCGACAGGTCGCTGGTCAGCAGCACGCGCTCAAGCGGGCGGTGCAAGGGCCGGCGGATCACCAGCACCGGGACGTCAGCGCCGCGCAGCACGCGCTGGGCGGTGGTGCCCAGGAACCACCCGCCCAGCCGGTCCGGCCGCGCCGCGCCGACCACGATCAGGTCCGCGCCTTCCGCTTCCGCCGTCTCCAGGATAGCCGGCACGGGCGGCCCGCCGATCGCGTGGCAGACGGCGGACTCGACCCCCTGCAGGCGGTGCGCGGCGGCCTCCAGTCCCGCGCGCATGCGGTCGGCGTACTGCAGCGCCCAGTCGCGAGCCATGTATCCCAGCTCCGGCGGGCTGAACACGGGCGGAACGGTGAACGCCTGCACCAGGTGCAGCCGTGCGCCGGTCCAGCGCGCCAGCTCGGCCGCCGCGACCAGCGTGGGATCGTTCTCGGCCGGCTGGGCGATGCCGGCGACGATGGTTCGGATGGGGTTCGACATCGGGCCCTCCGGGTCTGGGATGGCGGAGTGGCGCGGACCGGAGCCTGATCGGCTTCACGCCACACCCTCCTGCATGGTAGCCCCCGCGGCGGCGGGGGCTGTCGGACGTCACCCGCCGCCCGCGTGGGGCGTGTGCCGACGATCCGCGGCGGACCGGGACCGTCCGCCGAGGCATCAGGCGAACGCGCGCTCCCCGGCGGCGTCGCCGTGCACGCGGGTGCGGTCGCGGCCGGCGCGCTTGGCGGCGTACATCGCCTGGTCGGCCGCTGCGTAGAGCGCCTGGGCGGCGGCCTCGTCCACCGGCTGGCCGGAGGACACGCCGCAGGAGATGGTGATCCTCACCTCCTCACCCTCCGCGGTGTGCACGACTGCGTCGCGTACGGCGCGGCGCACGCGCTCGGCGATGGCCCGGGCCTCGGACGCGTCGGTGTCGGGGAGAAGGAGCGCGAACTCCTCGCCGCCCATGCGCGCGGCCGTCCCAGGCACGGCGGCGGCGGTGTCGCCAGCGCGGATCACCCCCGTCATGGCGGCTGACACGGCGACCAGCACCTCGTCCCCCACGGGGTGGCCGTAGCGGTCGTTCACTCGCTTGAACCGGTCCAGGTCCATCACCACGATGGAGAGGGGCTGGCCGCTCCGCTGCGCGCGTGCCTGCGCCTCGCGCAGCCGCCCGCGGAAGTAGCGCGCGTTGCGCAGCCCCGTCACCGGGTCGGACACGGACAGCTCGTCCAGCGACCGGTTGGCCGCGATCAGGCAGTCCTCGTGCGTTCCGAGCGCCGCGCCGAAGCCCATGAACGTCGCCGCTGATCCCAGCAGCATGTACAGGTAGAGAGGCGCGGCCGCGGCCAGCTCGACGCCAGCGTCGTGTCCGGCGGCCACCCGCAGCGCAAGCCAGCCCAAGGGCGCCCCGAAGGCCAGCGCGGCGCCCTGTAGCGCGCGTATCCACGCGCGCGGGAGCGACGCACCCACCAGTGGCTCGCCGCATCTGCAGGGCGAACCATCGCGCGCCGGGTCGGCGGCGCAGTGCATTGCTTGCCGGTGCCGCACGATGGCATCCATGTCGCCTCTCTTGCGATCCCGATGTGTTACACGTTTCAGCCTGAAGCGCCATCGATAAGATTGCATCTCCAATGCACCGCCCATGGCCGGGAGGAAGCGGTGGCGGCGTCAGCGGAATCCCGCTGTGGGCGGACGTTTCAACGCGGCACTTTCCCTACGGAGGGGGCGGAGGCTGGACGGCGGCAGGGTGGCGCCGGCGGCGGGCTCCGGTGTGACCGATCACGGCTGCGCGAGGACGCTTTCTCCAATCAAGGAAACCCCTACAGCGCGGCGGCGGACTCCCCGTCCGGTGCGGATTCGCGACGGTGTAGCTTGCGGATGGAGGCCGCGCGTTCGCGGGACCTCCCGATCCACCTCAGCAAGCCACGGGGGCCGCCGTGAGACCGAACCCCATCCGCTCCGTCCTCGCCGCGACGGACCTGACCCCGGCCAGCGACGACGTCCTGGGCAGCGCCGCCCGGCTGGCGCGGGCCGCGGGAGCGCGCCTGCACGTGATCCACGCCTTCGACCTGGAGCTTTCCGCGTATCCGGAGATCGACGGCTCGGCACCCACTTTCCCTGGCCGAATCGCCGAAGCACACGAGCGGCTGGACGCGCAGCTCGCGCACACGCTCCCGGAAGGGATGGAGGCGGACAGCCGCGAGATCGTGATCTACGTCGCACACCGCGCCATCCTGGATCGTGCCGCGCAGGTGCAGGCGGACGTCATCGTGCTGGGGCCGCACCGCGACCGGTCCGCGGGGCTGCTGGGCACCACGGCGGACCGGGTGATCCGCTCCGCGCCGTGCCCGTGCCTGGTGGTGCACCACCCGCTCACGCTTCCGCTGCGGCGGGTGCTGGTGCCCATCGACCTGTCCGACCCCGCAGCGGGCGCGCTGGCGACGGCGCTCGGATGGTGCGAGCGGCTTGGCCCGGCGGACGCGGCGCTGCTGCTGCCGCCGGTGCAGCTGGACGTGGTGCACGTCATCCCGCGATTTTTGGACTGCGACGAGCTGGCGGCGAACCACGCCGCCATGGGCCCGCGCCTGAGCGCGCAGGTGGAGCGGGCGCTCGCGGGGCACGGGTCCCAGGTGGACGTGCGCGAGGAGCTGCTGTGGGGTGACCCCGCGGCGACGGAGATCGTTCGCTACGCCGCGCAGCGGCATGCCGAGCTCATCATCCTTGCGACACACGGCCACGGAGCGCTGACGCGCGCGCTGGTGGGGAGCGTGGCCTCGGCGGTGGCGCGGACGGCGCCGTGCGCGGTGCTGCTGGTGCCGCCGGCGCAGTGGAGCGGGGTGAAGACGGAGCCCGCGCGCGACGCGGCGGCCGTGCTCGCCTGACGGGGAGCCGCGCCGCCCATGACCGCCCTCACGCCGGCTCCCGTCCGGGTCCGGACGCCCTCCGCCCCGGTGGAGGGCGTCGCCGCCTGGCACGCCCTCTCGCCGGACGACGCGCTGGCGCGGCTGGAGAGCGCGCCCGGCGGACTCTCCGACGCGGAGGCCGCGCGGCGGCTGGCGCGCTGGGGGCCCAACGCCCTTCGCGCCGCGCCGCCCGCGTCCGCGTGGAAGATCCTGCTTGCGCAGCTCCGCAGCTTCGTCGTCCTCCTCCTTGTCGTAGCCGCGGGGCTGGCGCTGGCGACCGGCGACCCCTTCGACGCCGCCGCCATCACCGTGGTCCTGCTGATCAACACGGTGCTGGGCTTTGTGATGGAGCTGCGGGCCCGCCGCACGATGGAAGGGCTGCTGCAGCTGGAGGTCGCCCGCGCCACCGTGCTGCGCGAGGGCCAGCGCCGCGAGGTGGGCGCGGATTCCATCGTCCCCGGCGACGTGGTGGTGGTGGAGGCCGGCACGCGCATCCCCGCCGACGCGCGCCTTCTTTCCGGGAGCGAGCTGCGCACGGACGAGGCGGCGCTCACGGGCGAGTCGCTGCCGGCGGCGAAGGACGCGGGCGCCACGGTGCCGGGCGACGCGCCGCTGGCGGACCGGCGCACGATGGTGTACCGCTCCACGCTGGCGGTGAGCGGGCACGCCCTGGGAGTGGTGGTAGCGACCGGGATGCGGACGGAGGTGGGCCGCATCGGCGCGCTGGTGGGGGGCGTACGCGAGGAGCCCGCCCCGCTGGAGCGGCGCCTCGACGCGCTGGGGCGGCGGCTGGGATTCGTCGCTGTAGCCGCGGCAGCGCTGGTCGCGGTGATCGGCGCGCTGCGGGGCACGCCGGCCGCGCTCGCCGTGGAGACCGCCATCGCGCTGGCCATCGCCGCGGTGCCCGAGGGGCTGCCGGCGGTGGCGACGATCGCGCTCGCCGTCGGGGTGCGGCGGATGGCGCGGCGGCACGCGCTGGTGCGGCGGCTCCCCTCCGTGGAGGCGCTGGGCTCGGCGACGGTGGTCTGCACCGACAAGACCGGGACGCTGACCGCGGGGGAGATGACGGTCACGCGCGTCTGGGCGGGCGGTCGCGAGCACGCCGTCACCGGCGCCGGCTACGGGCCGGAGGGCACCATCCTCGACGGCACAACCGAGGTCCGCCCTCGGGAGGGCGACGCCCTCCACGCGGTGCTGCGGATCGGCGCGCTGGCGAACCGTGCGGATGTGCAGGCGGACGGGGCGGGGTGGCGCGTCCACGGGGATCCCACCGAAGCTGCCCTGCTCGTGCTGGCGCGCAAGGCGGGGATGAATCGGGCGATCCTTCTCCGCGACGCGCCGGAGGTGGGCGAGGTGCCGTTCTCCAGCGAGCGGATGTGGATGGCGACCTTTCACGGCCACGAGTCCACCGGGACCGAGGCGCTGGCCAAGGGCGCGCCGGCCGTCCTCATCGACCGCTGCACGCATGTGTTGATGATGGACGGCGGACCCGTGCCGCTGGACGCGGACCGGCGCCGCGCGGTGCTGGCGTGGACCGAGGCCGCGGCCGCGGAGGGGCTGCGAGTGCTGGCGCTCGCGTTCCGCTGCGGCGTTCGCGGCCCGGAGGAAAAGTCGGTGGATGGATTGGTGCTGGCGGGGCTGGTGGGGATGATGGATCCGCCCGCCGCGGGGGTGATGGAGACGATCGCGGAACTGCGTGCGGCGGGGCTGCGCACGGTGATGATGACCGGCGACCAGCGTCCCACCGCCGTCGCCGTGGCGCGCGAGCTGGGGCTGCTGGAGGAGGGCGAGGAGGCGCTGGAGGGGACGGAGATCGACCGGCTGGACGACGCGGAGCTGCAGGCGCGCGCCGGCCGCGTGGGCGTTTACAGCCGCGTAAGTCCGGAGGCCAAGCTGCGCATCGTCACCGCGCTGCGGAGCGGCGGCCAGGTGGTGGCCATGCTGGGCGACGGGGTGAACGACGCCGCGGCCCTCAAGCGCGCCGACATCGGCGTGGCGATGGGGATCCGCGGCACCGACATGGCGCGCGAGGCCGCGGGGATCGTGCTGCAGGACGACCGCTTTCCCACCATCGCCGCGGCGGTGGAGGAGGGGCGCGTCGTCTTCGACAACATCCGCAAGTTCGTCTTCTACCTCTTCAGCTGCAACGCGGCGGAGGTGCTGGTGCTCCTGCTCGCCGGGGCCGCCGGGCTGCCGCTCCCCCTGCTGCCGCTGCAGATCCTGTGGATGAACATCGTCACCGACACCTTCCCGGCGCTGGCGCTCGCCGTGGAGCCGGGGGAGAAGGACGTGATGCGCCGCCCGCCGCGGGACCCGCACGCCGCCATCCTGTCGCACCGCTTTCTGCTGGGCGTGGGCTTCTACGGGGCAATGATGACGGCGGTGACCCTCGCGGCCTTCCTCTGGGGGCTGCGCACCGGCGACGCGGTGCTTGCGACGACGCTCAGCTTCACCACGCTCAGCCTGGCGCAGATCCTCCACCTCGGCAACGCGCGCAGCCACGGCGCGGTGCTGGGGCTTCGCGCGGCGACGGCCAACGCTTTCGCGCTGGGCGCGGTGGCTCTGACGGTGGGGCTGCAGCTGCTCGCGCTCTACCTGCCGCCCCTGCAGAGGCTGCTGGACCTGGTGCCGCTGGGCATGGCCGAGTGGATGGTGGTCCTGCCGCTTGCCGCCGGGCCAGCAACCGTGGGCCAGCTGCTCAAGTGGCGGCGCGCGCCCGCCCACCCGGTGCCGCCAGCCTGATTCGCGTGTCGGCGGCTGCCCCACGCCGGACTTTCCGTTCCCCGGTGCCCCGTCGCGACGCCATCCCCACATCCAACGTCCAGCCTCACCCGACGCTGATCCCGCCCCCGCGCGGCATCTTGGGATCGGGGGCGCCCGCACGGCATCCATCGGCGTGCGCGGCGGATCCGCCCCCCGCGGTCGCGACTACGAAACGGGGAGAGAGAGAGAGAGAGAGGATCTCATGTCGACGGTTCATCTGCACCTGCTGCTGAACCACGTGCCGGTGATCGGGACGATCATCGGGCTCTGCCTGCTGGCGTGGGCGGTGTTCCGCAAGGATCAGGGGCTGGCGCGTGCCACCCTGGGGCTGTTCGCCGTCCTGGCCGCCGTGGCGCTGGCGACGTTCCTGACCGGCGAGCCCGCCGAAGAGGCGGTCGAGGGGCTGGCGGGCGTCAGCGAAGGCGCCATCGAGAGCCACGAGGAGGCGGCGCTGCTGGCCACCATCGCGCTGGGCGTCCTGGGCACCGCTTCGCTGGGCGCGCTCGTCTGGTTCCGCCGCCATGCGCTGCCGCGCCGGGTGATGGCGCTGATGCTGGTCCTGGCGCTGGTGCCCGCCGGCGCGATGGCGTGGACCGCCCACCTGGGCGGGCAGATCCGCCACTCCGAGCTCCGCGCCGAGGGGCCGGAGACGGTACCCGACGTCCAGATGGCGCAGCAGGGTGGGGAAGAGGCGGACGAGGACCGGTAGCCGATACCGTGCGGAATCTTCCAGGGAGGGAACGGCATGACGGGCTTGATGGCGTCACTCGCCGCGGTGCTCCTGGCCGCCGGCCCCCCGTGCGCCGCACCGGGCACGGGTGGCGTTTCTCCGCGGCTTCCGTCGTTTGCGGACGGGGCGGGGCTTTCGCTGGCGCTGAACCTTCCGGCGTACCGGCTGGACCTGCTGGACGGCGCCACGCTCGTCCACAGCTACACCGTGGCCATCGGCAGCCTGCGCTACAGGACTCCGCGCGGCCGCTTCGCCGTCACGCGCGTGGAGCTGAACCCGTGGTGGTACCCGCCGCCCAGCCGGTGGGCGCGGCGCGACACCGTGACCCCGCCCGGGCCGCGCAACCCCATGGGCCGCGCCAAGCTGAACTTTCACGAGCTGTACTTTCTGCACGGCACGCCGCACGAGGCGTCGCTGGGCACGGCGGCCTCGCACGGGTGCGTGCGCATGGCCAGCGCCGACGCGCACGACCTTGCGCGCCGCGTGCTGAACGCCGCGCGCCCGGACGTGCCGGCGGCGGTGATCGAGGCGGCGGCGCACGACCGCCGGACCCGCCGTTATACGCTGACGCAGCCGGTTCCGCTGGAGATCGTCTACCGCACCGCCGAGGTGCGCGAGGGTGCGCTGGAGCTGCATCCCGACGTGTACCGGCGCGAGCGGACCACGCTGCGCACGCGCGCCCTGCAGGCCCTGCGCGAGGCGGGGATCGGCGAGGAGTCGGTCGATGCGGAGCGGCTCGCGGACGCGGTGCGCGCGGCGCGGCGGGAGCACTTGCGCGTTCCGTTCGACGAGCTGCTGCTCCCCGCCGTACGCGATCCGCCGCGGGCGATAGACTCATCCATCGAACCACCGGGTGAAGGGAGGCGACCATGATCCGCAAGATCGCAGGCACGCTGCTGGTCCTTCACGGGCTGGCGCACGCACTGCCGGGGATCCGGGTTACGGATCCCACGCTGTGGGGCTCCTCCGGCTCCGGCGTCCTGCTGCGGCTGGCGACGCTGCTCTGGGCCATGGCCGCGGCGGGGTTCCTGGCCGCGGGGCTGGGGCTGCTGGGCGCCGCGCCGTTCCGCGAGCGCTTCCGCCCGGCCGGGTGGATCGGCGTGGCGGGCTCCGCGGGGCTGCTCCTTCTGCTCTGGCCCACACGCTGGGCGATCCCGGCGCTGGCCATCGACGCGGCCGTGGCCATCGCGCTGTACAGGACGCGGTACGCGCTGGAGTGGCCGCCGGACCGCGGGGATGAAAGCCGGCGCCACCGGGCCGTACGGCGCGCGGGCGCGGCGGCCTCGCTGGCGTTCGTGGCCTACGTGACGCTGCTGGTGCTGGCGCGGCCGCTCTACGTCCGCTGGGGGAGCACGGGCGACGAGCTGCGCGGACCGCTTCCGGGCGATGAATACGCGCTGAACCCCACTTACCAGGTGCAGCACGCGGTCACCATCCCCGCGACGCCGGAGGAAATCTGGCCGTGGCTCGCCCAGATCGGCCACGACCGCGGCGGCTTCTACAGCTACACCTGGCTGGAGAACAGCTTCGGGCTGCACGTGCGCAACGCGGACCGCGTGCACGCGGAGTGGCAGGGCCTGGTCACGGGTGACTCCGTCTTCGCCACGCCACGCGACTACCTGGGCACCGGGCGGCGCTTCGGCTGGCGCGTGCAGTACGCGGAGCCGTACCGCGTGCTCATCCTCGAGAACTGGGGTTCGTTCGTCCTGGAGCCGGTGGACAGCGCCACCACGCGGCTGATCGTGCGTACGCGCGGCAGCGGAAGCGACGACCTGGCCGCGTTCGCGCTGTCGCCGCTGAGCCTGATGGTGATGGAGCCCGCGCACTTCATCATGGAGCGCAGGATGCTCCTGACCATCCGTCAGCGCGTGGAGTCCGCCCAGCGGGTGAACGTGGCGGGTAGACGATGGTGAAAACCTCAAGGGAGGGCTGGATGACCACCCATGCGCTGATTCCGGGCGGCTGGACACGGACGTAGGCGCAATAAGCGTCTCGCTTCTGGCTGGAGAAACGCTCTCGCCTGCGCCTCGTTTTGGCTAAGTTGGTACCGGCACGGTGTAGCACCGTCGGCCCGCGAAATGTGGGCGGCCCCGCATCCGATCCACACCTCGTGCTTCTCTGCACGTGTCACGCGCACGGAAGCCGATCGCCACGCGCGTGCGCTCTACAAAAACCTGTTCCAGCGGCCTAATGACACAAGGGTCACGGTGCGGGGCCGGCGCGCAAGACTTTCAATCGCCCGAAAACATGCAAGGCCCCCCATCCGCTGCAGCCGATTGTTAGGCCGCAACGGTGTCAGAGTCGCGGCTCCTCTATCCCTGGACTGTCGCCGACGCCTTTGCTTCCACAGCAAGAACGATTCGCTCGAGGCGACGCAACTCGCGGCAGATCGAGCGCAACGAAACCACCTTCGCGATGAGGAGATCTCGCCCGGGATAGATCTCGATTGACCACGGCTCGCCGTTTGGAAACTGCTCTGAAAACGCTTTCCCGGATCGCTTCTTATTTCCACCTGGGAGACGAAACGCGTCCCGATGCTGCTCCCAATGCTCGTACACGTTCCTGAGATGCCGCAAGGAGGTCTGCAGCACCGCGGGAAGCGCGATCTCCGGAAAGTGCTGCTGGGAAGCTTGCACGACCTTTTCGAGTTGGCCGGCGCAGACGAGAAGCAAGTGTTCGGCCTGACGCTTCTTCGGGTCCTGCGACCGCGCGAACTCACCCCTCGGAGTAAGTTGGCCCTGCACGAGCGCTTTGCCCGGGTTGAATTGACTCTCGGCTAGGTGGAAAGATGCCTTTGAACTCGTCGGCAAGGTTCTGCAGATCTGGGAACATGTCGCCCTTCCTGAAGCCGCACACATCGAGTTGCTTCGCGATCTCTATGACACCCTGCGCAGGAATCCTGATTCCGCTCAGGTAGCTTTCGTGGTTTTCACGTTGGCTCAGCGACCCACGATAGGAGTGGATGGTGAAGCAGCCCTGCTGAACAAACATCCGGAAATCGGACTCGGCCGCCATGGCCGCCATGACCTTACCGTTTTCCTCTCCATGATGTGTGAACGCCGGCCGTAGCATGTCACGGCACATATGAGCATCGATCGATGGTGTGTACTCACTCTGTACATCGACCTCGTTGAGCTTGTGCGGCTCAAGAATCCAAATGCAAGCATCGGACGGCGCTGAGGGCGGATTGTAGATGTATGCCTCGACAGCGAAGTAGAGCGCGACAAGCGGCGACCTCGTCCAGTCGAGCAGCCGCGTTGGCAGTCCATAGTGCTGCATTAGGCTCAGCCACGCACCCAAGTTGTCGTAATCAGGTGCTGGTGCATATCTCGTTCGTGCACGAGAGCGGAAGCGGTTGGTGAAGTTCCGTTCGTCGCTGTTATTGTAACCTCGGTGGATTGTCGGTTGAACATCCCATTCGACGCACTGGTGCCCTCGAAACCAAAGCACCCGGTTGTCAGATCGCATTCTGTCGGTAAGCGTAGTAATCAATTCACCGATTGACTCGACGGTTTTCACGCGGTGTCCTCCGGGAAGCAAGAGCCGGCTAGACGCGGCCCAATGTCTGGTGGTGTCAACGGAAGGCTCTATGCCGCCTAACGCATATTGAGAGCACGCCCCCTGCTGCAGAACCGCGGTTGCGAACCAGGCGTGAACCGCAACAGGGAGCGGCCCTCATGAGAAGCTCGACGAAGTATGTGGGTCTGGACGTCCACCAGGCAACCACGGTGGCGACGGCGCGGGACTCCGGCTCAGAGCAGCCGAGTCTCAGATAGAACCGTGGTCCGCACCCCTGCGGCCCGAGCGCTGCCGAATGCCACGCAGGACCAGGAGCCCTGAGCTGGAGGTGACGCATTCGGAGGAAGACTGCTCCGAAGGACCCGGTGCACCCTGAAGTCTCGCGCGCGGTGGCGAGTGAGGTGGGGCTGATTGCCAAGGAAAATGGGGCGCAATCAGCCATAGGGGAGTACGTCCTTGACAATCGCTCTCATAGATCGACACAAGGGTCAGGGGTGCGGGGCCGCCGCACAAGACTTTCATCGCTCTGAAACCATGCAAGGCCCCGCATCCGCTGCAGCCGATTGTTAGGCCGATTGGTGGCAGGTCGGTGAGCGACCACTGTGATCTCGCGAGCGGCCGGAGCAACATAACGACATTTGTTGGAACACACAGCTAGGGTTTCGTTGGAGTGCGGCGCGGTTGCTCGCGCTGGATCTCAATCGCTTCTTCGTCGACGCCCCTCTCAAGGGCGGTATTGCGAAACTGTCCGATAATGTTGATGACGAACTTCTCGGAATAGCCAGCAATGAAAGACCACACGAGAAGCTTTGCGTAATCCTGAACCGTGTTTGCGCGAACCTGAATGATGTCCCGAAATACAACAGTTCCCGGGGTAGCAGTATCCGTCGGATCGAGCGTAAAGGCAGGGAATAAGTCACCCGCAAGAAGCCCTGAGATAAAGATCATGTAAAGAACGACAGCGAGGAAGCCGCCGGTGAGCGGCGAAAGAAGAGTGTAATACCAAGATTCATCCAGTAGTTCGAGGTCTTTAATGCTGAGCGTCTTCAGCCGCCGCTGAAGGCTGATGAATCCTCCAAGAACCCCACATCCCAATGTGACTATAAGAACAGGCACCCAGTTAACAAAAATGACAAATACAGTGAGGATAATTGAGGCAATAAGGCCCCACGCGACTAACACCTTAACGAGTCGAGCGGAAACCGACTTTGCAAGCTGGTATCTTTTATTCATCATCGAAGCAATAAGCGTGGAAAATCTTCCGAAGACACAAGTGTCATGCTGCCTGGGCCGCGCACAGACTCGAGTCCGCTACCCTGCACGGGTGATACACGCAGCTTGCACATCTTGTGCGCGACGAGTCTTTGGTAACGAAATTTTGCGTACTAGTTCCGAAATTCCCCAGCGGCCTAACACAAGGGTCAGGGGTGCGGGGCCGACGCGCAAGACTCTCCTCCGGCCGAAAGCATGCAAGGCCCCGCATCCCCTGCAGCCGATTGTTAGGCTGCGGACACGAACGGAACTGGTAGCCAGTCAATCTTCCTGGCTTTCGCGCGCCTGCCACGTCGATACCAAGAAAGTTGCAACCGCACCAGCAAGGTTGACTGCGAGTTCTGCGTGACGCGCGGATGGCTTTGCAGAGTATTTCCCTTTTCCATGGGAATCACTCAACCGATTCCGGAGTGCGCCCAGTCCATTCACCACGGAGAAGCAGCCCCCGAGAATTTGTTTGAATACCTCTTCTGTATGTTGGCTGGGTGCGATATTCAACTGTGTGGCCGCGAGCCCATAAAGCTTTGGCAGATCCGCGGCGTCATCGTATGGTACGGCAGCGGCATCAAGGATGTGTTTGCAGATCGACTCAAGTAACGTTCGCGCCGAGGTGATCGCACCCTCTGGATCCTCTCCTCTTCTCGCAACTGCCCGCCCCCACACCGAATGCACGGTTTCTACGTTAAAGGCGGCAAGGGCGTGGGCAGTAGCTTCGTCTAATGGAGCTCGCGCCCTGCCCTCAAGTTGGTCCAGAACGGGTCGGAACTCGGCCCAGATATGTTCGCGCCGTTCCTGGTACGTGTCGTACTTCTTGATGTACGCCCAGAACTGCTTGATATCGCGACAAGTTCGAACGAAGCGAGGTAGCTTACCAGCGATGGAACCATCGTCGAGGATCAAGGCGCGGAGCTGCTGGTATGCCACGTCGTCTGCAGCGCCGCCCGTAGCATATGAGAGCGTGACGTTCTGAAGGGCCTCGACTTGGCCAAGTAGGTCGGGAGGAAGGTCAGAATCGATCATCACTCTCAGAATAGCTGTTGAGCAGCCTAACGACACAAGGGTCAGGGGTGCGGGGCCGACGCGCAAGACTTTCGTCCAGCCGAAAGCATGCAAGGCCCCGCATCCCCTGCAGCCGATTGTTAGGCCGCTCGGGGTTTCAGCGTCACTACACTAGCACTGAAAGCTCTTCCAGGCTCCCCCCGTACTCCCGTTGCTGTCCGTCACCAGCAGCTCGACGTAATGCCACTGGCCGGGATAACAGTCGGCGTACGCATAGCTGGAATCGAAACTCGTCTGTTGGGCTCCCATCCAGGAGTAGCTGTAGGGCTCACTCCCACCGTACACGGTTGCGTAGCAGAGAGTCGTATCGTTCAAGAAGGGATCGCAGTAGAGCTGTACTGTGAGTGCATCTTCGCGCAGGTACGATGGTGTCATACCCTTAGCCGGCGTGGACGCCAGGGAGGTTCCACCGGTTACGCTCGTGGCAATTCCGACCATGCCCAGCGTGACCAGGGTACGCAAGTATCTGTTTTTCATGTTCGCTCCTCCAGAGGTAGATCGGACGCCAAGGGTTCCGAGAGTTCGTCCCGGCCTGATCCTGCACCATAAGTTATCATGCAGTATATGGCTGATGAAGATAGTCGCAAGGAAGGTGTCTGCCCGAGTGCCGGGGCCGGGGCCACTTCGCGCCGGGGCGCGTTCTCATGCGGGATCCTGGCATGCTGATCCTTCTCGACGTATGGTCGGCGGCCTAACGACACAAGGGTCAGGGGTGCGGGGCCGGCACGCAAGACTTTCGTCCGGCCGAAAACATGCCCGGCCCCGCATCCCCTGCAGCCGATTGTTAGGCCGCAGCAGATGCCCGAAATACGCCTTGGGTTCGCCGTTGATACTCTGCGCGTCAGCTCGCGGTATCTCGTCGCGCACGGTTTCGCATGTGATACTTGATGGCTTCAGCCAACTCTTGGGACTTGCTGCGCACATCCCCATCGCGAAGATCGATATATTTTATATCACGAAGTACCGGCGGAATCTCCGTATCTTGAAGCAAGATCGGCAGCACCATAGCGCCTTTGTCACCGCTCAGTTGCCGAGAGATGATCGCGTTCAGTTCTGCGCGGGGCCACGCTTTGCTCAAGGAGCGTGGCGACATAAAGAAGGCTAGGAAGTCGGCTGAATCGAGTCCGCGCTCGATCCGCTCACGGAGACTATCACCCCACCGAATTTCAGATAGATCAAACCACACGTTGATGCCCGCCCTGCGGAGCTCCTCGGCAACCATTGACACTACGGCCCTGTCCTCATGCGAATAGCTCAGGAAGACAGTCGGGGCGCGGCCTCCTTCTTCTGTTGCGAGCGATGTAACAGTTCGACGAACAGTTGCGAGCACGCGCTCCTCCGAAACGCCTTGGGCGATCGCACTCTGCACGATGTCGATCAGCTCAGCCATCATGGCCTCCGACGATGGGCGTGCAGTTGCCGAGGCTTGGGCTTGAGCTTCTTGGAGGGACTGAACCGTTCTTGAGATGTCGGCTGTGACCTGTATAGCTAAGTCGTTCGCATCGGAGAATTGCGCTACGGTGTGACGTTCTCGGAGGACACTTCTCCATCGCTCAAGCCGCCGCATGTTTTCCGGGTCCCGCTCCACGAACTTCGGCAACACTGGGACGTCATCACTGCGCAGGTATACCAAACATGGCTTTCCCAGACGATGTCCTTCTGCGTACTCGGCCTCGGAAAATGAGACGTCTGCACCTGGCACTAGCGAGCCATATCGGTGCCCGACGACTACCACGAGAAGATCGCTGCGTCGGACCTCCTCAAGGCACGTCTCAATCGCTTGGCTCGCACGCGCGCCGAAGAACTCCATCGAGTCGTGCTGTAGCTGGAGCTTCTGAATAGCACGAAGTATATGCTCGCGCTCGTCGGCTAGGTCGGCGTAGGTGCTACAGAGGAAGACGGTAAGGGTATTCTTCACGGCTTTCTTTTCGTCTCCTAGCAACATCCGGTGGTGTACGCGGCTTAACTTGGTGTTAGGCCGCGCGATTGGCCCGAGTACCGGTCAGCCCCTCACCTTCGTAGCGCGCTGATCAACTCGCGGAGACTCTCAATTCTATGCTCCGCCAGTCTGATTATGGCGTCTTTCCAGTTCGGCGGAGGCGACCGGTAAGCCGAACTGCTTGGATCCAGCCGTGCGCGGCGCACAGTAGCCTCCGACATTCCCGTCTCCGCCGCGATGTCGACGAGTGTGTGTCCGTCAGTCAGACGGGAACTCGCTTCCTTGAAATCCATGCGCTTGGACACGAAATGGTTGACAGTCAGCCACGCGGATACTAAATTGTGTCCAGCAGGGTGAAAGAGCAAGGCTGACCGCTCTCCCTCCAAGAAGAACCGGCCAGCCTCACAGACGAACGACCTCACGGCCGCTCGCACCAAACAGTAGCCCTGCCCCGCGGCCAGGGTCAAGAGTTTGGAGGTCAGCATGGAACAGCAGCAGCACCCGCCCTCGCCGATGCGGCTCCTTGAGATCCTGAAGGACAGGTTCGGCGCGCTCGAAGCAGCAGCGTACTCGTCAATCAAGCTCGCGCGCTACGCACCGGAAAGCGAGTTGTCGATGGATCTGCTCGTCGCACAGTCGGTCCTGGAGTTCGGCAGCAGCCTGCGTGAGGCACTTGATGACAGCACGGAGTGGGCGCAGACGCGAGGGGTGGGACCGTACGCATGAGGTCCACGGCAGCCGCCGGACTTCCGGCGGCTGCCGCGATGCTTGCCCAGCGGCCTAACTGGTTGCTAAGTGGACGGAATTCCGGCCAACACCACGGCCGGAGCGCTTACGCCGAATCCGCTCCAATCCAGATAATACTCACCCATCCCGTCGTCCAGCGCCAGTAAATCCCAAGGGCGCAATCCTGTGTGTCGCGCGTCCGGTGATGTTACGCCGATTGCTAGTTAAGCCCCGGTAGCGGGATAGCCCTCCCGCCCCTACCGCACCCGCACACCCTCCGCAATCTCGTCCGAGGGGTAGAGGATGACTGACTCGCCGGCGCTCAGGCCGCGGAGCACTTCGGCTTCCGACTCGCCGCGGTGGGCGAGGAGGACGGGGCGCAGACGGGCGCGGCCAGCCTCGGCGACGAAGACGGCCCAGCCGCTTCCGTGGCGG
>DASUVG010000356.1:0-20127 GCA_036379135.1 Longimicrobium sp. | reverse complement strand
TTTCCTGAGGGAGGCGCCGCTCCTGACCCGCTGCTGCGCAACCAGTTTGGCGCCGACCGAAGGATCTCGCCGGCAGCACCTGGGGGCTGAATCAGTGCCGCGTAGCCAGCCCCGCGATAGCCGAGACGAGATCCTTCGGTCTCGCACAACCGCTTGAGTAACTTCAAGTTCCGGAGGCGCGCTCCCTCAGGAAATCAATCCTCGGTATTTCTGAAAGACAAAATCTTGAACACACTCTGAGGGAGCGCACGCGCAGATCCTGCCGCCTGCACTGGTCCGGCGCGCGACCGAAGGACCTTCTCTCGGCTGCGCAGGGGCCGGATCAGGACGCTGAACCAGCCCCTTCGTTCTGCTGGCGAGGTCCTTCGGTCGGCGCGCCAGGTGCCCGGTCAAGGCAAGGTTCAGCGCGGCGCCTCCCTCACAGCCATGCACGCTATTACCGGGTCGGTATGATGATCATCCGCGTCTGCGCGTGAACCGAATCCGGATTCGGCAGGAGACCTACTTCTTCTTGCGGCTGCGCTTGCGTGCCTGCTTTTCCGCCTTGCGCCGCTGTTTGGACTGCGCGCTGGCGCGGGGCGCGGCTCCGCGCGGACCCGCGTAGCCGGGTGGCGGCGTAAGGCGCTCCGTCAGCAGCCCCAGGTCCACCTGCGCGTCTTCCCAGTCGCCGTTCACCTCCAGGTCCACCGCCTTTGCCGCGAACGCCGCCTCCATCAGCGGCGCCGCCTCCGTCTCCTGCAGGTCGATCAGCCCGCTGACGAGGAACGCGTTCAGCAGCCGGCCCTGGTCGCGCCAGTCCTCCAGCTGCTTGCTCAGCACCGCCGCCGCCTCGTCGCGCCGCTCCGGATACTCCAGCCCCGCGTCCGCCATCACCCGCGCCGCCGCGACCCGCACCTCCTCCCCCGCCCCGTCGTCGAAGAGCAGCATCGTGGCGCCCGGAAGCGCGGCGGGGCCGATCATCCCCAGCACCGCCGGCACCTCCCTCATCACCCAGTCGCTCTCCAGCTCCCGCTGCAGCAGCGCCAGCAGCGGCTCCGCGGCCGCGGCCGCGCGCAGCTGCCCCAGCGCGCGCCACGCGTGCACCGGCGCCCACCCCGCGGGGTCGCGCTCCTCCGCCGCCTGCAGCGCGGGGTCCGTGGCCATGCGGATGAGCGCGGGGACGTGCCGGTCCTCCAGGCCCAGCGTGCGGTAGTCCGGCCACGTGCGGCGGCGCGCCGGCTCGGCGCCCAGCTTCAGGAGGCGGTCCACGGGAGGAAGATAGGTCACGCGGATGGAGATCGAGGTGGATGGATGACGCCGGTTCCGGCGCGCCACAAGCTGGCGCCCCTTCCCCCGCGCCGCAATCGCGGCGCAGGCGGACGGCGGGTTACGGGACCGATTCGCGATCGGCAGAATGAATCCTGATTCCGGACGCGGAGCGGCCCCGGCGCGGATGGCGCCGGGGCCGCTCGTCGTCATCAGCCCGCGTGGCGCTCAGGGGCAGCTGCAGCTGCAGCAGCAGTACGGATCGCACGAGCCGCAGTAGGTGTCGCCGCAGCTCGCGTCGTAGCAGCTGCCGCAGTACGTCTGGCCGCAGCTGGCGTCGTAGCAGCTGCCGGCGCAGCTCACGTCGCAGCTGTCCGCGCAGGTCAGGCCGTCGGAGCAGTAGCGCCAGTACGTGTCCGGCGGATAGTGGCCCTTTACCGTTCCCCGCGCGGCGGTGTCGACGGCGGTGGTGTCGAAGCTCTCGATGGAGAGGTTGTCCATGTCCAGGCGCATCTTCTTCATGAGTCCCTCCTTGCGCGTGCGGATGGATGGGTGGGATGCGGGCGGGGCGGTCCCCGCCGGGATCAGGCGGCACCGGAAGGGGTCCGGCGGCAGCTGCAGCAGCACGGATCGCAGGGGCCACGGATGGAGCCGTCTTCCCACTTCACGTCAGGATGCAGGTCGAGCGGGCGCGACGCCCTCGAGCCACCGCCCGCCGCCCGTTCCGGCAGCAGACGAGCGGCATGAGGATGGGTGCTCCCGCGGTCCCTCGGGGCCTGGACACCGTCCGCCGCGAGGGTCCGCACCCCGGGCAGGCGGCGGACGGTGTCCGCGCCCGATCATCCCGCCAGGCGCCGGGACGTGCTCCCGGCGCCCGCCGTCAGCAGCAGCTGCAGCTGCAGCAGCAGTACGGATCGCAGGTGCCGCAGTTGGTCTCGCACGTGCCGCAGTACGTGGCGCCGCAGCTGGCGTCGTAACAGCTGCCGCAGTTGGTGGCGCAGGTGCCGCAGTCCGTGGGGTTGGTGCACCCGCCGCAGTCGCTCACCGCCGTGCAGCCGTAGTTGGTGCAGAAGTCGATGGACTCGCACTCCCATCCCTCGGTGTACGGCGGACGGTGGCCGTGCACGGTCCCGCGCGCCTCCGCGTCGCTCCCGGTGGTGCGAAAGCTCACGACGTCCAGCGCATCCAGGTCCAGGCGGATCTTCTTCATGGAGCTCTCTCTCCTCGAATGAAGTGGATCAACACGGGGTGCGGTCAAACGGGCGCGCCGCCGGAAAGCACACCGGCCGCGCCGCCCCTGCGGGGGTGGCGCGGCCGGCGCGCGGCGGCATGGCTGCGGCGGCGACAGGCGGCTTCGCGTACGCGCGATCCGCCCGCGGGCAGGCGGCCGCGGCAGGCGCGGGCGCTGCACGGACGGAGGCGAAACAGGACTGCCTGATCCTGGCGCATAATGCGTGCGTACCCGGAGTCCAGTGCGATGCGTCATCGCTTGGGGATGGACAGTTTACGTCATGATGCGCAAAAGGCAAGGATGTTGATGATCCACCTCCCCACGCAGCGAAACGTCCGGCGGCGCGGCGCTGTCGGCGGGGTTCCCGGCCGGATCGGCGCAGCCCGGTCCCACGCCCGCCGCTCGCCGTGCATTGCCCGTGGACACCCTCGAATGCTAGTTTTTTAACACCGGAGCCGCATCCACCCGATCCACCGCGTCCGAACCGATGAGCGCCATGATCCGCAGAACGCCGTTCCGTCCGTCCATCGCGCTGGCGGCCGCGCTGCTCGCCGCGCCCGTGGCCGCGCAGCAGCCTGCATCCGTCCCCGCGGCGGGGGCGGCGCGCACGGAGGTGCTGGAGCGCGGCGCCATGGATCCCGCCGTTTCGCCGGACGGCGCGCGGGTGGCGGTGAGCATCCTGGGCACCCTCTGGCTGGTCCCCGCCGCCGGCGGCGACGCCGTGCAGGTGGCCGCCAGCGGCGGCGCCTGGGACGCGCACCCGGCGTGGTCGCCGGACGGGCAGTTCCTGGCCTTTGCGCGCAACACCCGCAACGGCAGCGTGCTCATGGAGCACAACCTGGCCACCGGCGCCAGCCGCTCGGTGCTGGAGGTGGAGGGCACGCTGGGGCAGATCGCCTATCACCCCCGCGGCACGGAACTGTTCTACGTGCTGATGCGCGGCCAGTACGAGGCGCACCTCTGGCGCGCTCCGCGCGCCGGCGGGGCCGAGCCGCGGCAGCTGACGCACGCGCAGAGCTGGCACGAGTGGTCGTTCGCCCTCTCCCCGGCGGCGGACACGGTGTTCATGGAGAGCGGGCGCTACGGCGGCGCGGACCTGTACCTGATGGCGCTGGACTCGCTGCGCGCCACCACGCGCCTGACGCGCACGCCGGCGGCCAACGAGTTCTCCGTCGCCTGGAGCGGGGACGGCCGCACGCGCATGTGGATCGTGGGGCGGAACGGCACGGACACGGTGATGGCGCAGACGGACGGCGCCGCCCCCCGCGCCGTGTTCGCCAGCCCGTACGGCCAGAAGCAGCTCGCCATCGACCCCGCCGGCCGCTTTGCCGTGGTGGCGGACGGGCGCCGGCTGCACCGCATCGACCTGCGCGCGGGGACGGCGGCGCCCCTCCCCTTCCGCGCGGCGCTGGCGCTCCCCGCGCAGGCGCCCGGCGACCTGGCCATCGTGCACGCGCGCGTGTGGACGGGCGTGGACGACCGGGTGATGGAGGATGCCACGGTGGAGGTGCGCGGCGGGCGCATCGTCCGGGTGCACGGCGGCGCGCCCGAGGCGGGGCTCCCCGTGCTGGACGCGGGCGGAAAGACGCTGATGCCGGGGCTGGTGGACAACCACTCGCACTACTGGTTCCCGTTCCAGGGCGAGCGGCTGCTGGAGCGCGGCGTGACCTCGGTGCGCGACCCGGGGGCGCCCGTCAGCACCAGCATGAGCTTCAAGGACGCCAACCGCCTGGGCGTGGTGCTGGGGCCCACCATCTACACGGCCGGGCCCCTGATCGACGCGCCGGGCAGCTACCATCCCATGGTGGACGTGGCGATCGAGGACCCCGCGGCGGCGCCCGCGCTGGTGCAGGCCCTCAAGGAGCAGGGCGTGGACCTGCTGAAGCTGTACTTTCTGCTGGACCCCGGCGTGGCGCGCGCCGTCCTGGCCGAGGCGGAGCGGCAGGGGCTGCCGGTGACGGGGCACATCGGGGTGCGCACCAGCCTTCGCGAGGCGGTGGAGGCGGGGATCGACGGCTTCAGCCACATCCGCGTCTGGCGCGACGTGCTGCCGCTGGAGATGCAGCCGCAGGGGGAGAACGAGACGCTGGACAGCGGCCGCAACCCGGTCGCACGCATGCAGGCGGACTGGTCGCGCATCGATCCCGAGGGCCCGGAGCTGGGCGAGCTGCTGCGGGCGATGGCCGCGCGCGGCGTGGCGCTGGATCCCACGCTCAGCATCCAGCGCCTGGCCGACCGCGACCGCACGCGCTTCAGCCTGGAGGAGTTCGCCACCGTGTCGGACACGTACCGCCGGATGGGCCGCTTCGTCCGCCGGGCGCACGAGAGGGGGGTGATGCTGCTGGCGGGGACGGACGGTGGCAGCCTGAACGACGAGATGGAGGCGTACGTGGAGGCCGGCGTGCCGATCGCCGACGTGCTGCGCGCGGCGACGGTGAACGGCGCGCGCTGGCTGGGCCGCGACGGCGACTTCGGCACCATCCAGCCCGGCCGCCGCGCCGACCTGCTGCTGGTGGACGGCGACCCGCTCAAGAACATCCGCGACGCCCGCAACGTCAGCGCGGTGATCAAGGAAGGCCGCGTGGTGATCCGCAGGTGATCCTGCGTCCGCGCGGGTCCGAGGCCACGACCGGCGATCCCGGATCGCAAAACGAGTGGGCCTCACGCAGAGTTAGCGGAGTCAGCGGAGTTTTCTCGTGCCGTTTCCTCGGCTGTCGCGGTTCGAAGCCTGCTTGTGGTGAGCGGAGGCATGGCACGCCGGTCGGCGAGGCACGATCCCCGGAGCTGTCAGGAACGGGGGAGAGATGGAAGCTCGGCAGGGGGCCATCCGCATTTTTTCGAGGAGGGATGTGGATCGCCGCATGATCTCCCGAGCACACAGGAACAGGCCGACCGCACACCTGATGCGCGATCTTGAAAATCATCCGGCAACTCGATGATTCGAGCGGAGCGGCACGGCGTCCTCCGCTTTTTCTCCGCGCCCTCCGTGCGAAACCGCCCTGCTGGACGGCACGCGAAAATCACGGCACTGGCGCGCCGGCCCCCGCGTGCGGAGATTCCGCGCGTGTCACGACTCGCCCCTCCTGAGCCCCTCCACCGTACGACGTTCATGACGCGAATCCGAATCGTCCTGCCGGCGCTGCTCGCCGTGCTGATGGCCGCACCCGCCGCGCAGGGGCAGCCGGAGCGCCCTACCCGCGCGGATTCGCTCCGGGGCTCCATCGGCCCGGCCCGGGCGTGGTGGGACGTGGCCTTCTACGACCTGGACCTGTCGGTGAACCCGGCGGACAGCAGCGTGGCCGGATCCAACGGCATCACCTACCGGGTGCTGCGGCCCGCCAGCGAGATGCAGATCGACCTGCAGCGGCTGGAGGTGGACAGCATCGTCCAGGACGGGCGCAGGCTGCGGCACCGCCGCGACGGCAACGCGCTGTTCGTCACGCTGGCGGCGCCGCAGGCCGCCGGCGCGCTCAAGACGGTGACGGTGCACTACCACGGGCGGCCGCGGGTGGCCCTGCGCGCGCCCTGGGACGGCGGCTTCGTGTGGACGCGCGATCCCGGCGGAGATCCGTGGGTGGCCACCGCGGTCCAGGGGCTGGGCGCCAGCGCCTGGTGGCCCAACAAGGACACGCAGGCCGACGAGCCCGACAGCATGCGCATCGCCGTCACCGTGCCGCGGGGGATGACCAACGTGAGCAACGGCCGGCTGCGCGACTCGGTGCAGAACGCCGACGGCACCACCACGTACACCTGGTTCGTCGGCAGCCCCATCAACAACTACGGCGTGGCGGTGAACGCGGGGAGCTACGCGCACTTCTCCGACGTCTTCCAGGGGGAGAAGGGGCCGCTGACCCTGGATTACTGGCCGCTGGCCATGCACGAGCAGGCGGCCCGGCGGCAGTGGGGCCGCGACGTAAAGCCCATGCTGCAGTGCTTCGAGAGCTGGTTCGGGCCGTTTCCCTGGTACGAGGACGGCTTCAAGCTGGTGGAGACGCCGCACCTGGGGATGGAGCACCAGAGCGCGGTGGCGTACGGCAACGGCTACCGCAACGGCTACCTGGGCCAGGACCTTTCCGGCACGGGGCGCGGGATGACGTGGGACTACATCATCGTGCACGAGGCGGGGCACGAGTGGTTCGGCAACCACATCACCACGAAGGACATCGCCGACATGTGGGTGCACGAGGGCTTCACCACCTACAGCGAGGGGCTGTTCGTGGAATGCCAGCAGGGCAAGGAGGCGGGCGCCGAGTACATCATCGGCCAGCGCCGCAACATCCGGAACGACGCCCCCATCGTCGGCACCTACGGCGTGAACTCCGAGGGCTCGGGCGACATGTACTTCAAGGGCGCCAACCTGCTGCACACCATCCGCCAGCTGGTGGACGACGACGCGCGGTGGCGGGGCATCCTTCGCGGCCTGAACGCGACCTTCGGCCGGCAGACGGTGACCGGCCAGCAGGTCACGGACTACATCTCGGCCCAGGCGGGGATGGACCTGGGCCGCGTCTTCCAGCAGTACCTCACCACACCGCGAATCCCCGAGCTGGAGTACCGCATCCAGGGGAGCCAGCTGTCGTACCGCTGGGCCAACGTGGTGCCGGGGTTCGACATGCCGGTGCGCGTGACGCTGGCACCGGGCGAGTACGGGCAGATCGCCCCCACCACCGAGTGGCAGACGGCCAACGTGCGCGGCCTTACCGCGGCGAACTTTCGCGTGGACCCGAACTTCTACATCACCGCCCGCAACGCGGACGCCCCGCGCACGAAGTAGGCGAACCGCAGACGCCCGGGCGCGAGAGGGCGTTCGTCGATCGCGGATCCCGTAGTCGTGTCGAGTCGGTTTTACGCGGAGGAACAAAGAGAGGACGTGGATGAAAGGGTCATCCGCGTCCTCTTTCGTTTCCTCCGCGCCCTCCGCGTGATTGTCTTTGCGGATCCGGTCGTCATACAGATCCGGGAGAAATGTGACTTCCTGAGGGAGGCGCTGCTCCATAGCCTGCTGGTACGAAATGCCTTGGCGCCGACTGAAGGACCTCGTCAGCAGAACTGTGGGGCCGGATTCCATGCCCGGAAGCTAGCCCGCGCGAGGGGCGGACGAGGTCCTTCGGTCGCGCGCAAACGATTGACTGAATTACAGTTCCAGGCGTGCGCTCCCTCAGGAAGTCAACGCCGCTGGTTGAGGTTTAGCAACACCCGCTCAGGAAGTCATGCACTCTATTGCCGGATCTGGTATCAGACGAGAGCCGGTCCTCGCGGAGTGGGGCGACACACGGGCGATCAGTTGCGGAACAGGTAGCTGAGCTTGAGGAACAATCCGTCCGAGCGCGGCGCCAGGCCGTCGAAGCGGAACGCCTCGTCGTCCGACACCTCGCGGCCGTAGCCCAGGAACGCCACCGTGCCCGGCGACGGGCGCCAGCTCAGCAGCAGGTCCAGCCGCAGCGGGTTGAGCTGCGGCGCGTTCCACGCGGGACGGTTGCCGCGCCGCACGCGAAAGGGCTCGCCCTCGCGCAGGTAGGGGCGGCCGTCGGGCGCGCGCAGCACGTCCACCTCTTCCACCGCGTACTGCACCAGGCCGCGCACGGCCACGGCGCGGGTGAGCTGGTACTCCACGCGCAGCCGCGGCACCAGCGCGCGGGAGTAGCGCGAGCCGTCGCGGGCGCGGTGCAGCAGCACGCGGCCCAGGCTGGCATCCACCCGCAGCGCCGCCGTGGGCCGCAGCGCCACCGCCGCCGCCAGCGACTGCTCCCGCCCGCGCGTTCCCTCCGCGAACAGCGGCACCGCACCGAACCGGGCCTCCACCTCCACGTCCATCCACTTGAAGTAGGAGGATTCCAGGGCGATCCACACGCCGTTCAGCCCCCCCATCCGCGCGTCCGGCCCTACGAGGCCGTCGCCCGTCTCGAAGCCGTCCGGCACGGGAAGCGAGTAGCCCGCGTAGTCCGCCGGGTCCAGCACGTAGAACCCGCGCCCCACGCCGATCTCGATCTCGTGATTGCCGCGCAGCTCCGCCTGCACGTTCATGGAGGCCTCGCCTTCCAGCGCCTCGCCGCCGCGCCAGAACGCACGCCCGGGGTACAGCGCGGTGCCGTTCTGGTAGAAGTCGATGCGCTCCACGCGGGCGCCCGGCGCGCCGTACCACGACACGCGGTTGCCGAAGAAAAGGTCGGTGATCCCCGTCCGCCGCACGAACCCCGTCTCCGTGCGGAAGTCCGCGGGCACGTCGCGCAGGGTGACCAGGTAGCCCCAGCGCCGCGCCGTCCGGTCGAAGTACACATGGCCGATGTGCGCCGCCCGGTCGTCCAGGGCCACGGGCACGCGGGCGCCCGGCGCGCCGGCGGAGTCGGTGCCGGCCTCGTCCGACTGCCAGGAGCGCGTCCAGCTGCCACCCACCTGCCCGCCCAGCATGTACACGCGGCCAAAGCGGAAGCGGGCGTCCGCCGCCGCCACGTGGTTGAAGGCGCCGCCCACCACGCGGCTGGTGGCCAGCAGGCCCACGGTTGAGCCCTGGCCCACGTCGCGCCGCAGCCGCCCGATCTGGAACCAGGCGCGATCGCGCGCCGGCGCGTAGCGGGCGGGGTTCTCGCGCGGCGCGTCGTCCACGGCGGCCAGCCAGGCCAGGTTCAGCGCCCCCACCTTCCCCGTCACGCGCGCGCCGGCCGCGGGCGCCACGATGGACCGCGTGTAGACCAGCGCCTCCGGCGTGGAGAACAGGTCCGCGCCTTCCAGAAAGAACGGCCGCTTTTCCCGCAGCGACAGGGCGAACCGCTCGTTGACGGTGATCTGGTCCGCGTCCGCCTCCACCGTGCTGAAGTCCGGGTTGATCGTGGCGTCCAGCGTCAGCTCGCTGGTGATGCCGTACTTCAGGTCCACGCCAACGTCCGGCTCCGTGGGCCCGCGGCTGAAGCCGTCCTCGTCCGTCGTCCCCTCGCGGCGCGCGGTGAGGGCGGGATTCACCTCGATCAGCCGGCCCGGCCGCAGCCCCTGGATGCCGGACAGCACCCCGCTGGACGCGAGCTCCGCCGGCTGGTTGCGCGAGCGCGGGGCCCAGCTTTCCTCGGCCCCGGCGGAGGGGATGACGCGGACGACGTTCAATCCCCACGTCTGCGTGCCGCCGGACGGGAACTTGATGGAGCGCAGGGGGATGCGGATCTCTACCTCGTATCCCTCGCCCGTGAGCCGCCCGCGCGAGTCGAAGACGAGGTCGGGGGTGAACGAAAAGCCGCGGCCGTCGGAAAAGGTGCCGTCCTGCTGGATGCCCAGCGGGTTGACGAAGAACGCGTAGGCACGCCGCCGGTCATGAAAGGTGTCCAGCAGGATGCTGACGTGGTCGTCGGCCGTGATCTGGTCGCGCTCCGCCAGGGTGCTGCGGATGGACGCGGGATCCGACGTGTGCGCACGCACGCCGATGAACAGCTCGCGCGGCGTGTAGAAGACCAGCACCTCCGTCCGCTCGCGCGCGGGGATTCCCTCCGCCGGGGTGGACTGGGTAAAGCCGGTGAGCACGGCCGCGCCCTGCCACGCGGGCTCGTCCAGCCGCCCGTCCACGCGGACGCCGGCGTCGTCCACGCGGGGGATGCGGGCGTCGAGCTGGCCCTGCGCTCCGTCGTAGACAACGGCGGGCGCGGGCACGGTATCGGCGAAAAGCGGGCAGGCCGGCGCGCAGGCGAGGACGCCGGCCATCAACAGAAAGATCATCTCGTACGGAGTTCGGGACCGCCGCAAAGATATCCCCGCGCCCCCTCCCGTGCGACCCCGCCCGACCCGCCAAGATGGAAAGCCCCTACACGCACGATTCCACCCTCGAAGCGCTGCGCGACCAGGCATTGCCGCTCTTCTTCATCTGGCTCGATCCCACGACCTCGAGCACCATGGCAGCAGAGGCGCGGCGCACTGCACCGTAGCCGTTGTGCACTCACTGCAGCGGCCCCGGCGCACGTCGCGCCGGGGCCGCTTTGAATCCATCGACTTCCCTGCCCTCTCGCCTACGCCTTTGACTTCGGATCGCCAGGCAGACGTTGTGGCCGCCGAAGCCGGAAGGAAGTTGCCGAGCGCCAGCCGCACCGGCCGCTCCGTCGTCCCACGCCCACGTGGGATTACGCGTCTGACGCCGGCGAAGCGGCCCGGATGATGGCTGTCACGTGCGAGGGCTGAACGTTTAGCTCCAGCGGCGGATTTCCGTTCTCCGCCAGTGCGCGCCGCGCGATCGCCAGGCCGAACCCGAAGCGCTGAACGAACCCCAGCACCCGCATCGCCTCCGCCAGGTTGGGATTGCGATAGTCGGCCACACCGGGCTCGCCGAAGTTGTCGATGCTCACGATACCGAATGGCCCGCCCGGGTTCATGATCTCGATCCGGTCGTCGTACCAGTAGACGCGGACGGGGGCGTGTGTCGCCTCGTACGTCCGGTGCATGACGGCGTTGCGGACCAGCTGCTGCAGCGCGGCGATCGGGTACAGGGACGTGCGCTCCTCCCGCGGACCGCCGGTGATGTTCACGGCCGTGCGGTTGTGCGATTCCAGCTTGTCGTCGATCCGGCGCAGCAGCTCGGAAATGGGGCCTTCGACCGCGAGCTCGTCGACCACGGGATCGGCCAGGTCGTGCCCGGCGATCCGCAGGAACTGGATGTAGGCGCCCGGCAGAAAGTCGCGCGTGGACTTTCCCAGCACCAGGATGCCGAGCACCGTGGGAACGGCCGTGTCCGCGAGGTCGATCATCTTGGTCACCGCCAGGCGCTGCTCGATGGTGCGATCGTTCGCCTGCAGAACGTCGGGGGCAAACGCGGCGGGAAGGTAGTCGTGCTCGAACCGCACCCGGTCCAGGTCGGCCAGCGTGGCCGGCGGGAGCGGATGCACGTCGAACGGACGGTCGCCGGCGCGGCGCTTCTCCGTCAGCATGCGCTCGTCCTGCGCGCTGGCGATCCCCCGCCGCGGCCCGATGCGGATGTGCACCCGGCCGCGAAAGCGCACCGGCGGCGAGTCCGACGGCTCAACCGTGATCACGGCCATCTCACCGCCGCGCAGCCTGCGCTTGGCCACCGTCAGGCTGGGCGGGGGGACGATGTTCCCGTCGGTCTTGATGTCCGCCAGCCGAAGCAGAAGCTCGTCCGTGATCGCCAGCCCGCTCGGCTCCCCCGTCTGGTCCCGCGCTCCGACGAACACCACTCCGGCCCTGCGATGGCCCGGAAGATCGTTTGCGAACGCGCATACCGCCTCGCGCACCTTGGCAGGCACGTCGCCTGAGAACGACTCCTTTCGCTCGGTGAGATCCGACTCGAGGTCGGCGAGCATCGCCTCGAGCTCGGCGTCCGTGTAGTTGGTCATCCGGATGTCGTGGGGATAGATGATCCGTGGAACCTGGCCGCGCGTAGAATAGCGCGTGAGTCGAGCCGTGTCACTCGCGGGCCTGCGCAGTGCCGACGAGCACCGAAAAAAGCGGCCCCGGGGCAGATCGCGCCGGGGCCGCTTCCTCATCGATCCTCCCTGCCCTCTCGTCCCACGCCTTGAACTTTCGCCTCGCCACGAAAGACGTCGAGGCAGCCGAAGCCGAAGGAATTTGCCGAGCGCCAGCCGCACCGGCCGCTCCGTCGTCACGTGCGAAGCGCTGGCGATCCCCCACTCTCGCACTCTCGCACTCTCGCACTCTCGCACTCCCGCACTCCCGCACTCCCGCACTCCCGCACTCCCGCACTCCCGCACTCCCGCACTCCCGCACTCCCGCACTCCCGCACTCCCGCACTCTCGCACTGCCACACTTCCGCACGTCAGGCAATTCCCTCTGTCGCGGAGGTCCGTCGATGGGTATTCTGCGCGCGGAGAAAGGCTTACGCCGGGAGCGGATCATCAGCCGCACCCCGCCGAACGACGGGCAGCGGCGAGTTGAGGGCTGATCCCCTGTACCCGGTCCCTGTACCCGGTCCCCCTCTGATCAGTAGCAGGCATGAGCGAGCATAGCAGCGACGGCGGGACGGCGACCGTGCCCACCGACATCACCGACCCGGTGAACGCGCAGATCCTGGCGGTCTCCGAAGACCGCGTGCAGGGCTTTCAGGCGGAGCCGTTCGCCGAGATCAGCCGGCTTTCCGGCGTTCCGCTCCCCACGGTGCTGGAGCGCATCCGCGCCATGCTGGCGGCGGGCGTCATCCGCCGCGTGCGGCAGACCATGCTGGCCACCAACCTGGCCCCGGGCGCGCTGGTGGCGTGGAAGGTGTCGCCGGAAAAGCTGGACGCGGCCTTCAACTACATGTTTCGCGAAGACCCGTTCTCCGGCCACGTGGTCATTCGCTCCACCGACGCCGAGACGCCGGGCTCCGCCTACCGCCTGTGGACCACGCTCAAGGTGCCGCAGGGCTTTTCGCTCGAAAAGCACGCGGAATACCTGCGCCGGCAGGTGGGCGCGGAGTCCTTCAAGCTGATGCCGGCCAGGAACCTCTTCACCCTGGGCGTTGGCCACGTGCGGCGGCGCGGCATGGAGCCGGGCGCCCGCAGCGGCGAGCTGGGCCACGTGCAGAACACCGTCGTGGTGGAGCTGTCGGAGCTGGAGTGGCAGGTGCTGGGGCCGCTGAAGCGCGAGTTCGTGGTGGAGGAGATCACCGGGAACCCGTGGGCCGCGCGCGCGGACGAGGCGGGGGTGCCGCTGGAGGTGTTCCTGGCCACGGCGATGGGGCTGAACGAGCGCGGCGTGGTGGGCCGGTTCAGCACGTTCCTGGAGCACGTAAAGCCGTCGGCCACGGGCGAGCGCGTCACCCGGTACAACGCGCTCTTTCACTGGCAGGTGCCGCCGGGGCGAGAGATGGATGCGGGGCGCGAGGTGGGCCGCCACTACATCATGACCCACGCCTACTGGCGCGAGGGCGGGCCGGAGTTCGGCAACGTGAACGTGATGGGCGTGGCGCACGGCACCGAGAAGGAGACGGTGCTGGCGCACAAGGCCGCCATCGACCGCCACCTGGAAGAAGCCGGAATCCCCGTGGGCTACACCAACGTGTTCTGGGGCGGCCGCAGCGAGATCAAGCCGTCGGAGATCCTGCCCTCGGCGTACCGCGCGTGGTGCGCGCGCGAAGGCGTCGACCCCGAGTCGATGCGCGGCTGACGCAGCGGGATGACGGACGGGCGGCGCGGGATCGGAATTTCGCGCCGCCCACTTTCGTACCGTTGCTGTCACGCCCATCGCGCGCTTTTGAGCGCGTTTCTTGTTGCGGGGCGGCGGGATACCGAGCGAATGTCGCGTTGCGAGCGAAATTATCGGAAGATTTGTTTCGAGAAACAAGAATAATGGAGAACGCTCTTGATTTTCCGCACACGCGCAGGCAATTTTTACGCATGGCTCAAGCACTCAACGAAAAACAAGCCGACCTGCTCCGCTTTCTTACGCGGCAGACCGATCCCGTTCCCACAGACGACCTGGACGGACGCATCATCCGCGCCCTCAAGCTTCGCGAGTGCATCGTGGAGCGAAACGGGCACGTGAGCGTGACCGAAGAGGGGCGCGCCGCGCTGGAAGACAAGCCGCAGCGCCGCCGTCGGGGCCGCCGCCCCAACGTGGAAAAAACCGCCGGCCACGCCCGCGCGCAGGCCATCCGCCGCGCCATCGCGGCGCTGGAGCGGGCGCTGCCCAGCGAGGCCGAGGTGGCGGTGGGCAACATCTTCGCGTACGCCGACGACGTGGTGGACGGGTTTCGCAAGTACGCCCGCAAGCTGGAGACGCGCGGCAAGGATTGAGGTTCTCCTGACACGCGAAAAAGAGGCGGGACGCGCTCAATCGGCCGTCCCGCCTCTCTTGTTTTCCGCCACCGCTGTGCAATGTCCGCGGCCCCAACATGGACCGTGGAGCGTGGACTACTCCGCGTCCTGGGTCCAGTCCGTGAGCCGGTGGAGCAGGCGGTCGATGCGCACGCGCAGGTCCAGGTCCGTCACGTGCTCGGCCGCGGCGCGCAGGTAGGAGATCAGCAGCCCGATCTCGCCCTGCGCCAGCTCGCGCGCAAAGAGCAGCGGGTTCAGCCCCAGGTCCGACGCGGCGGTCTCCACGGCGCGCCCGGAAAGCTCCGCCAGCTCGCCGGTGTCGCCGCCGGCGAGCTCCGCCTCGTGCCGGGGCGCATGCAGGCCGCTCACCGCGGCTCGCTGGGCATGGAGCCCATCATCCCCGCCAGGCTGCCGGTGAGGAGGACGCGCCACTCGCCGCTGGCGCGCTCCAGCGGAATCACCTGCACCTGGTCCAGCGTCTGGCCCCCGAAGTCCATCCGCATGCGGTAGACGACGTGCGCGGTGGTGTCGCCCTCCATCACGTGGCCCAGGATGGTGACCTGCGTGGAGGCCAGGATGGCGCGCATCTCCCCCTCCAGCTGGTTGCGCAGCACCCGCTCGAAGAGCACCGGCGCGGGAAGGGCGCGCATCTCCTCGATGCTGGAGACGCCGAACATCTCGCGGAACTCCAGGTCTTCGGTGGCGCCCGGCAGCGCGGCCATGCCGGTGAGCGTGGTCTTGAGCTCCTCCAGGGCGTCCGGGTGCATGAGCGCCGCGTTGCCGGCAAAGTCGCCGTTCTTGAAGGTCTCGTAGTAGCGCTGCACCACCGCCTCGGGCGTGTCCTGCGCGGCCGCGCGCGACGCGCATACGCACAGGAGCAGGAGCGCGCCGCGCAGGATCCGGGTAAGCGTCATCGTCCGTTCGGGTGTGGTGTGCGCGCGATGCGATGATCAGGACGCGGGCGGATCGTCGTCGTCCTCATCCTCGTCTTCATCGTCGTCCTCGTCGTCGTCATCCTCGTCTTCATCGTCGTCCTCGTCATCATCATCCTCATCGTCCTCCTCGTCGTGGTCATAGTCGTCGTCCATGTCCTCGTCATGGTCGTCGTCCATGTCCAGGCCGCCCAGGATGCCCGCCTGCATGCCGGCGCTCATCATCAGCATCATCAGGCCGCCGCCCATCATGTTCATCAGCCCGTCGCCCGGGTCCACCAGCCAGGTGCCGCGGTGGCGGCGCAGGGTGAGGACGGTGGTCTGCTGCGCCTGCTGGTTCATGAACTCCAGGCGCGCGCTGTAGACCACGTGCGCCAGCGAGTCGCCCTGCGCCACGTGCCCCAGCGGCTGCACCTCCAGGGTGCTGAACATGTCGCCGAACTCCTCCTGCGCGCCGGCGCTCTCCGTAAAGGCGAGAAAGAAGGAGTCGGCGGGCATGGTGGCCAGGTCGTCGCGCCCGGCCAGCGGCGTCTCATCCAGGCCGTCCTCGCCCATCATCTGGAGCATGAAGGTGCGGAACGACTCCAGCGGGCGGGGATGCATGAGCGCCGCCACGCGGTCCATCTCGCCGGCGCGGAAGTGGGCAAAGTAGGCCTGCGCCACCTCTTCGGGGTTCTGCTGCGCCTGCAGCACGGCCGGAGACGCCAGCACCATCGCCGCGAGACACGGAGCCAGCATTCTGCGCATCGTCATCGGGGCCTCCTCGGGTGGAAAATGAAAGGTGCTTCGTAGATCAACGGTGCGGCCAGGATCAGGGCTCGGCGGCGGGCATCGAGCCGGCCGCGGCGCCCCTTACGGGCTCGTAAACCTCGCCCACCTCCCCCAAAAAACCCTGGGGGAGGTTGGGGATGCCGCCGGGAGCAGGGCTCGGCGGCTACCCATGGAATCATCCGCAGGGCCCAGGAGCCCGTCGAACGCTTTCGTACTTTCGTACTTTCGTACTTTCGTACTTTCGTACTCTCGTACTTTCGTACCTTCGTACTTCCCTCCCCTACCGCGCCGGCCGCCGGAACTCCGCGTCCGCGTTCCACTCCGGCAGCGCGGCGCCGTTCGCCAGCTGCAGGCCGAAGCCCAGCACCAGCTCCGCCAGCTGCGCGGCGCCGGAGAGGTCGAAGTCGGCGCGGTACTCGTCGCAGGGCTGGTGGTAGCAGCGCGAGGTGTACGCCTCTTCCTGCTGCGCGCCCCATCCCGCCGGCTTGCCCTCGTACTCCGTCCCCGCGGCGATGGAGATGGCGGGAATGCCGGCCTTGGCAAAGGAGAAGTGGTCCGAGCGGTAGAAGTAGCCGCGCTCGGGGTGCTCGTCGGGCGCGGTGCGCCAGCCGTGCGGCTGCAGGCTGGCCGCGAACTGCGGGCCCAGGCTGCTCTTGTTCTCGCCCAGCACGCGAAAGTCCAGCGACCGGCCCAGGATGTTGCCGCCGTCGATGTTCAGGTTGGCGACGATGCCGGCAAGGGGCACGGTGGGGTTCCGCGCGAAGAACTCCGACCCCAGCAGCCCCGACTCCTCCGCCGTGACGAAGACGAAGAGCAGCGACCTCTTCGGCGCCGGACCCGCCGCCGCCGCGCGGGCGATGGCGAGCACGTCGGCGGTGCCGGAGGCGTTGTCCAGCGAGCCGTTGTAGATGGAGTCGCCGTTCACCGCCGGGCCGATGCCCAGGTGGTCCCAGTGCGCGCTGAACGCCACGTGCTGGTCGCGCAGCGCCGGGTCGCTCCCCCGCACCACGCCGACGACGTTCTCCGACTCCAGGTGCTGCACCGTGTTCTGGAACGCCGCGTTCAGCGTGATGCCGGTGGGCACGGGGCGAAAGTCGCGGCGCTCGGCGCGGCGGCGCAGGTCGGCCAGGTTCAGCCCCGCCTGCCCCAGCAGTGCGGCGGCGGCGCTGTCGGTGATCCAGCCGCGCACGCCCAGCGGCGCGGGAAGGCTGGCGTCGCGGGGAAGCATGCGCTGCTCCTTGGCCCACGAGCCCACCACGGTGTGCCAGGGGTAGCCGGCCTGCTCGGTGGTGTGGACGATGAGCATGCCCGCCGCGCCCTGCCGCTCCGCCTCCTCGAACTTGTACGTCCAGCGGCCGTAGTACGTCATCGCGCGGCCGCCGAAGAGGCCGGGCTCGCTCTGCGGCGCGGGCGGATCGTTCACCAGCACCATCAGCACCTTGCCGCGCACGTCCATCCCCTTGAAGTCGTCCCACCTGTACTCGGGCGCCTTCGATCCGTATCCCACGAACACGATCTCGCCGTTCGCGGCGCTGCGGTCCGCGGCGGAGCCGGCCCAGACCACCACCTCCTCGGGGTAGCGCAGGTTCGCCGTCGCGCGGCCGGCGGCGCTCACCCGGATGGTGGCAGGGTCCGCGCCCACGATGTCGATGGGCACGCGCTGAAAGTAGCTGCCGTTCGCCCCCGGCTCCACGCCGCTCTCGCGAAGCTGCCCGGCGATGTACTCCGCGGTCAGGCGGCCGCCGCGGGTGGCGGGGGCGCGCCCCTCCAGCAGGTCGGAGGACAGAAAGCGCAGGTGCCCGTCGATCTCGTGCGGGGTGATGCGCGGGGCCTGCGCGGCGGCCGGGCCCGCGAGCAGCACCGCGGCCAGGGCGGAAGTCAGCGTACGTCTCATCGGTTTTCCGTGGATGCGGAGCGGTGGACCAGGGACGGTTCCGGATGCCCCGGCAACCTACGGCGCCGCTCCACCGGGGAAAAGAGACGCCGCCCCGCGGGCGGATCACGGCCCGGCGGCGTCTGGACGTGGAGCCCGGGCGGCGGAAGCGCGGTCAGGATTCCGACGATCCGGCACTCCAGCACTGCACGCCGCCCCCCGCCAGCGTGCCGCAGACGCGCACGCTGGCCGAGCCCAGCGACGCCTCGCCCACGCTGAGCGACTGGACGGGACGCTCGCCGCTGCGCGGGAGGGGCGTGGTGCCCAGCGCGCTCCCCCAGCAGTACACCGCGCCGGCGGCGGTGCGGCCGCACATGGCCCGCGCGCCCGCATCGATCTCCGTGAAGGTGAGCCCGCCCGGGATGGCCGCGGGGCGCGCGCCGAAGCCGCGGCCCCAGCACCACGCCTGCCCGGCGGCGTCCAGCGCGCAGGTGTAGTTCCACCCGGCGGCGATCGTGGTGAACGCGGTGGCGGTCTCCACCCGCGCCGGGGAGCGGACGCAGGGGAGCTCGAACACGCAGGTGTCCGGCGCCACCGACGTCCCCAGCTGGCTGAAGGCGTTCTGCCCCCAGCACCACGCTTCGCCGGCCGCGGTGACGGCGCAGACGTGGTTGTTCTCGCCCACGCTGATGCGGGTGAAGCGCAGCCCGCCGGAGACCGCGAGCGGAACGCTGGAGCAGCGCGGGACGCTGCTGGCGCCGCAGGTGTCGGTAAGGGTGTCGCGCCCCAGCTCGCCCTGGTAGTTGGCGCCCCAGCAGAACGCCTCGCCCGCGGCGGTAAGAGCGCAGGTGGAGCCGAACCCCGCGCTCAGGCTGGCGAAGGTGCGCCCGCCCGCCACGGGGCGCGGCGTCAGGTGCTGCGGCGCCTCGTCGCCGGCACCCACCTCGCCGTACGGGTTGGCGCCCCAGCAGTGCGCGGCGCCCGCCGTCGTCAGGCCGCAGGTGAAGTGCCGGCCGGTGGAAAGCGTCGAGAACGCCAGCCCGGTGCTCACCGGCACGGGGTCCGTGCGGTTCGCGGTGGTGCCGTCGCCCACGGCGCCGGCCAGGTTGTACCCCCAGCAGTACGGCGCCCCTTCCAGCGTGAGCGCGCAGGTGCGCTGATAGTCCGTGGCCACGAAGCCCCACGCCGACACGCGCACCCTTACCGAGTCCCGCACCGCCCCCACCTGCGCCACCGCGAACGTGCTCCCCGCCGCGCGCGCCGTCAGCGCAAAGGAGTCGCGCGCGGCGACTACGCGCTCCACCCCCACCACGTCGGGCGTCCGCACGACCCACTGGATGCTCTCGGTAAGCGGGTTGCCGCCCCGGTCCAGGACGGACGCGGCCACCCGGCGCGTGTCGCCCACGGCCCCGATCCAGACCGAATCCTCCGGGATCCGCACCTCCGCCGGCGCGCCGGCGCGGGCCTGCGCCCGGATCTCCACCGAGGCCCGCGAGCCGGCGATCGCCGTGATGTACTGCGAGCCGACTCCCGTTCCGAGCTTCCACGTGGTGCTGGCGAGGCCGGACGCGTCCGTGGTGCTGGACGCCGGCGTGGCCGTGCCGCCCTGCTGCGGGTGCCACGTCACCCGGGCACCGGCCACCGCCTCGCCGCTGGAGTCCGTGACCACCACCGACAGCGCCACCTCCGCGCCGATGCTGTCCACGATGAGAAACGGGCTCGTGGGCATCACCTTCGCCGGCTCCTTTGCCTGAGACGGGCCGGTTCCGTCGCCGCACGCGGAGAGCAGCCCCAGGCACGCCAGGGATCCGGCGAGCCGCTTGAGTGAACACGCCATGGGTTCAGACCTTGGAAGGGTGGAACGGGGTCGGTGAGATCTGCCGATGATCGCGGCCGGCGTGGGGTGCCGGTCGCGGATGCGCTCCCGCGGCGGAGCGTTCCAAGGATAGTCTCGCACGGCCCGGATCGACAGACGTACGTGCGCTGCCGGCTCTGCGTGATAGCCGATCCGGAAAAACTGGTTCATCGAGGATTTGGTTGCAAACTGCGGTCGCGCTCTCCAGGGGCGAGATGACCCGCGATGCAGTGGAAGGGTGTCAGGACACGGCGGCGGGTGGGGGTTGCTCCACGCGTGTGTGGACGCGTCGGGAACGGCAGAGGGAGGGAAGCGCGGCAGGGGGCCATCCGCATTTCTGGGGAGATACCTATCCCGCCATCCTCGTCCCCAGCCTGGCGCCGACCTCCTGCCGCAAGCGCACCGGAGCCGGCCTCCACGAACACCCGATGCGCGATCTGGCGAAGCCTGGGTCCGCGAGAAGGCCGGGGGCGTTCCCG
>DASUVG010000355.1:0-35357 GCA_036379135.1 Longimicrobium sp. | reverse complement strand
GGGGTTCACCCTCATCGTCCCCGCCATCAGCCGCGGCGGCGTGACGCCGTACTCCGTCATGTTGATCTGCTTGCTCCCCGTCACCCGCAGCTTGCCGCTCTGCCGCGCCGCCGTGCCGTTGATGGTCACCTCGCGGCTCTGCCCCGCGATGGTCAGCGGGCCGGTCATCCGCACGGCGCCCTCGGGGCTGACGGCCACCGACGTGGCGCGGAAGCGGATGGTGGGGTTCTCGGCGGCCTTGAGCGCGTTGCGCATGTGGCCGTTCATGGTCCCGTTGCGGCAGTCCAGGGTGGAGAGGGGGATGGTGATCTCGCCGCGGCTCTGCGCCACCTGCGCGAGCTCGGTTCCGTCGGCCTGGGCGCTCCCGGTGAGCTGCGTGCTCTCGCAGCGCCAGCTGCGCACGGTCGACGTCCCCGACACCCAGACGCGGCTCCCCGACTGGAAGGAGAGCGGCACCGCGGCCGCCGCCATAAGGGCCGGGATGGCGATGATGCCGGCCAGGTAGATTCGATTGCGCATGGCTCCGCTCTCCGTGTTTTCCAGGTTGCGCCGGCGTGTGCCCCCATTCGGCGTGCCGGTGTCGGCGGGCTCTGGTGTTCACGCCGGCCGACAGGGAGAAGCTACCGTGGCGGGGGGTGCCCGCCTGCCGGGCCGGGCTGGAGCACGCTGACGGGAGGAGTGCGCGACGTCGTGTGGGGAGCGCGACTACACGGGGCGGGTGCGGCGGTGACGTCTCCCGGCGAAGGGCAAACGCAGTTTCACGCAGAAGCCGCGGAGACAAACGGCGAGGACGCAGAGAAACGACGTGCTTTCCTCTGCGTCCTCGCCTTTTTTCCCTGCGCTGTCCGCGTCAACCTACCCTGCAGGAGTGCACCCGGAAGATTCGGGAGCGGGAGATCATGATCATGCCCGATCCGGAAAAACTGAACTGCTTTCGATCATTCTTTTTGTCAGGATCATACCAGATCCGCCAGACGACTTTGTCTGTCGTTTCAAGACTCGGGATCAGGCGATCTCGGCGGCGCCGGCGGGGGACGGGTCGGGCGGCTTCTCTCCGCGCAGCACGCCGCGGACGGCCGCTCCGCCGTAGCGCCGCAGCGCGAGAGCAAAGCCGAGGATGACGGGAACGCCGGTGGTGACCGCCCGCCACGCCAGGAACACCGGGCCCGCGGTGCCGCCCAGCTCGCCCGCCGTCCCGGCGGATGCCAGCAGCTCCACCGCGCCGGCTCCCCCCGGCGTGGGGAAGAAGAGCTGGCCGTAGATGAGGGCGAACGACCCCATCACCAGCACGCCCGGCGCGGGAGGATCAGGCAGCGTCTGGGCGAGGACCGGAAGCATGGCGAGCCGGGCCGCGATGCTGGCCAGCGTCAGCGGCACGAAGGCGACGAGCGGCCACCCCACCGCGCCGCGCACCGCGGCCATCGTCGGCGCGGGGGCGGCGGCGGCCGGGCGGCGGGCGCGGCGGCGGCGGACCCACACCCACACACCCGCGCTCGCGGCGATCACCGCGATCAGCCAGGGAAGGCCCTCGTCCGCCCGTACGGCGAGCCGGGGGCCCACGTCCGCCCACCATCCCGCCCCCAGCAGCCACGCCGCGGCCGCGCCGGAGATCGCCACCACCGTCAGGTAGCTCACCATCTCCACCGCCAGTACGGCGGCGGCAACCCGCGCGGGCACCCCGCCGGACAGCAGCCCCAGCCAGCGCGCCGGCTCCCCGCCCAGCCGCATCGGCGTGACGGCCGCCGCCGCGTCGCCGAACAGGATCGACGCGCAGAGGCCCCGAACCGGCAGCCGGTAGCCCGCGCCCCGCAGCAGCCAGTGCAGGCGCAGCGACCGTGCGAGCAGGTCCACCGCCAGCAGCGCGGCGCACAGGGCGCAGGCGAGCGGCAGGCTCATGGACACACCGGTGCCGCGTGCCGTGCGAGCAGGATCATCCCCCTCCCCGCAAAGATCGGAACGAAGCGCTTCATCATCGGCACCGGGCGGCGGGGGCGGCACGCACCATCGCGAAATCCGCCAACAGGATTGCCTCGCCCTTCGCCCAGGTCAACACGTTCCATCCATCGGCCCACCGGCGCCGGTGCCGGGGCCGAAGCTCCGGGGCGGGCAGAAAAAAAACGGGCGGGGCACACGCTCTCGCGCTGCCCCGCCCGCCATCGATCCCGAAAATCCCGAACACGATGCGCCATGCACCGAATCCGGCAAAGACCAGACGTCCGCAAACCACGCCGCGCACCTCGATCGGTGGAGTCAGCGGACGGTTCTCCAGATCGCGCATCAGGTGGTGCGGACGGCCTGTTCCCATGCGCTGCCGAGATCATCCACCGATCCGCATCCCTCCCTAAAAAATGCGGATGGCCCTCTGCCGCGCTTCCACCTCACTCCCGTTCCCGACAGCTCCAGGAATCGTGCCTCGTCGACCAGAGCAGAGGAAACGGCACGAGAAAACTCCGCTGACTCCGCTAACTCTGCGTGATACCAGATCCGGCAATAGAGTGCATGACTTCCTGAGGGAGGCGCCGCGCTGAACCTTGCCCTTACCGGGAACCCGGCGCGCCGACCGAAGGACCTCGCCAGCAGAACGAAGGGGCTGGTTCCGCGTCCTGATCCGGCCCCTGCGCAGCCGAGAGGAGGTCCTTCGGTCGCGCACCGGAGTACGTGCAGCCGGCAGGATCTGCGCGTGCGCTCCCTCAGGAAGTCACATTCTTTTCCCGGATCTGGTATGAAGCCCATTCTGTTCCAGGACCCGGCCTCACACGGAGCTATGCCAGGACGGCCTCCTTCCGTCACGGGCTCCAGGCGTACCCGAACTTGAGGAAGAGCGAGCGGCCCGTCTGCGTGAGGGCCAGGTCGGCGTCGCCCAGGCGCGTGTCGGTGTATCCCACGTACACCACCGACTCCGGGTTCAGCTTGTACGCGAAGAGCAGCTGCGTGAACAGGTTCTCGCTGTGCTCCGCCACGGGGTTCACGAACATCTCCTGGTTGCGCTCCGTCGTCTGGTACTGCACCACGGCCCGGACGAAGGTGCGCACGTCGAAGTGGTACACCCCGCGCACCTGCAGCAGGTTGGCGGACAGGATCTCCTGCCCGTCCGCCCGCAGGCGCTGCATCGAGTAGCCCAGGTTCAGCATCACCCGGCGGCCCAGGCGCAGGTCCATGGCGGGGTCCAGGCGCACCACGCCGGCCTCGCGGCCGTTGGCGTAGTCCACCTCGTCGCCAAAGCGCCCGCCCAGCCGCAGCGTCACGTTCCCCGTGGGCCGCGCCTCCAGGTTGATGCGGGCGTCGCGCAGCTGGTACAGCGTGCCGTTCACCCGCTCCGACCGGGGGCCGGCCCGCAGCTCCACGCGCGACTGCATGGGCCCCGCGTAGGTGGCCACCGCGGCCACCGCCTGGTCCGTCAGCAGCCCGTGCTGGTCCTGCAGCCGCTCGGCGAACACCCCCGCCGACAGGCGCGTGAACCAGCCGGCGCCCCGCGACCAGATCACCCGCTCCGCCTGGGTGCGGGCCACCCGCACGTCCACCCGCGGCGCAAAGCCCACGTCCGCGCGAAAGCCGCGGCCCAGGTCCTGGTACTGCGCGTACGCGCTCCACCCCCGGCTGGCGTGCGTGAGCTGCGTGATGAGCGCGTGCCCGCCGAAGCGGCGCTCCGGCTGCCCGAACCCGGCGGCGACCGAGTCCGGGTACTCCGTGCTGGTCTGCGCGTACTGAAAGCGCAGGTTGTTGGCGGGCGACAGGCGCAGCAGCCCGTCCACCCCCACCACGTGGTTGGCGTACCCCTCGCTCATCCGCCCCGTGTACACCATCCCCAGGGTGGACGCGCGCCCCACGTCGCGGCGGTAGCGAAAGGCGCCGGCCAGCGCGCCGTCGCCCAGCTGCGCGGTCTGCGAGCCGCGGTTGGAGGGAAAGAGCAGGTTGGTCACCCGGTCCTGCGCGATGAACGCACCCACGGCGTCGCGCCCCTCCTTGCCCACCACCTTGATTCCGCCCGCCGGGTCCGCCACGCTGCGGGTGAACACCACAGGCGCAAAGGTCTGGAACAGGTCCGCCCCCTCCAGGAAGAACGGCCGCTTCTCGGGATAGGCCAGGGCGAAGCGCGTGTTCACGTCCAGCTGCGCCACGTCCGCCTCCACCTGCGAGAAGTCGGGGTTGGCGGTGGCGCTCAGGGCCAGGTTGGGGGTGATGGCCCAGCGCGCGGTGAGCCCGGGCTCCACCTGCACCTGCCCCGGCTGCAGCACGCCGCGCTCCGCCGGGGCCGAGCGGTCCGTGCGCCCCATGGTCAGCGTGGGGTTCACCTGCACCCCGCGCCCCGGCGCGATGTCGCGCAGCCCCGACAGCCGGTCGGCCTGGCAGAGCAGGCAGTCCTGGTCGCGGTCCGTGGGCATGGAGCGGATCAGGTGGCGCACCGTGCGCGGCCAGGCCCGCTCGGCGATGAAGCCCCACGTCTGCACCCCCTCCAGCCGCGGGAAGCGCAGCGCCTTGAAGGGGATGGCCGCCTCCACCACGTACCCCTCCTCCGTGATGCGCGCGGCGGAGGTCCACAGCGCGTCCCACGAGGCGTCCTCGCGCCCGTCCACCTGGCTGAAGGCGGCGTCCATCTGCACGCCGTGCGGGTTCACCCGGAAGACGTAGCCGTAGCGGCGGTCCTGGAACGGGTCCACCACGATCCCCACGTAGTCATCCGCCGTGGCGCCGTCGCGGTCGGCCAGGCGCGCGCGGATGGAGGCCGGGTCGGGGTCGTGCGCCGTGCAGCCGAAGTACAGCGCCTGCGCGTCGTACGTCACCCGGCACTCGGTGCGCACGGGCGGGGCGGCGTTCTCGCCGGGATACGACTCGTACGGCAGGTCCACCGCCGCCGCGCCCGCCCAGGCCGCCTCGTCCATCCGCCCGTCCACCTGCACCGGGCCGGCGGCCGGCCCCATGGTGTAGACGCGGCTGGCCGGCGCGGCGGCCGCGGCGCCCGCGGGCACGGCGACGGCGGCGGCCTGCGCCTCCTGCGCCCGCGCGGAGGGGACGGCGGCCAGGAGGGCCGCGCAGGCGGGGAGAAGGATGCCGAAGGTGCGTCTCGTCATGGTCGTGCGGGGGTGCGAGGGGCGCGGGGCCCCACCGTCGTTTCGGTCTCGATCGGGGGATGGGCCCGCGGGGCGGGCGGCGGCGCGGGGCCTCACTGGTAGGCCCGCGCCTGCATGGAGTACAGCTCGGAATAGAGCCCGTCCCCCTGCAGCAGGTCGTCGTGGGCGCCCAGCTCCGACACCCCGCCGTCCTCGATCACCAGGATGAGGTCCGCGGAGCGCACGGTGCTGAAGCGGTGGGACACGAGCACGGTCACGGCGCCGCGCGCCGAGCCGGAGCGGGCCTCCTCGGCGTAGCGCTCGAACAGGGCGTGCTCGGCCAGCGCGTCCAGGCTGGCGGTGGGCTCGTCGAAAAAGACCACCAGCGGGTCCTCGCGCATGAGCGCGCGGCCCAGCGCCAGCCGCTGCCACTGGCCGGTGGACAGGTCCACGCCCCCCTCCCAGCGGGCGCCCAGCTGCGTCCCCAGCCCGTCCGGAAGGGCGCGGAGCACGTCCTCGGCGCCCGCCCGCTGCAGCGCGGCGTGCGCGGCGGCGCCGTCGTCCAGGCGCGGAAGGTCGCCCACGCCCACGGCGCGCTGGGCGGGGAGCTCGAAGCGGGCGAAGTCCTGGAACGCCGCCGACAGCCGCTCGCGCCACGCGCCCACCTCGATCTCCGCCAGGTCCACCCCGTCCACCAGGATGCGTCCCTCCGTGGGCTCGTACATCCGGGAGAGCAGCTTGACGACGGTGGTCTTTCCCGCCCCGTTCTCTCCCACCAGCGCGATCACGGCGCCGGCGGGGATGCGGAAGGAGACGTTGCGCAGCGCCCAGCGGTCGGTGCCGGGGTAGCGGAACGAGACGCGGTCGAAGACGATGCCGTCCGTCAGCCGCTCCGGCGCCTCGCAGGCGCCGCCGCGCGCGGCCGACATCTCCGCCGCGTAGTCCTGCAGCCAGAGCATGCGCCCGGCGGCGCGCAGGGTCTCGCCCAGGCGGGCCAGCCGCTGCACGGGGTCCACCACGCTCCCCCGCACCTGCCCGGTCAGGTAGACGGCCGTCACCACCTCGCCCACCGTGGCCTGGCCGCGGCTGGCCCGCCAGAGCATGAGCCCCAGCGCGCCGGCGGAGCCGGCGAGAAAGAGCAGGTCGCCCGCGCTGTTGAGCAGGGTCACCCGGTGGCCGGCGCGGATCCACAGCCCCCGCGCCTCCGTCCACGACTGGCGAAAGCGGGCGAGCACCTCGCTCTCCAGCCCGAACACGCGCAGCTCCATGGCGGCGCCGCGGTCCACGGCCAGCCCCTGGAGGTGCCGGGCCCGGCGGTAGGGCGCGCCGGAGCGCTCCTCGGCCTCGCGGAACCAGCGCTGCTGCACGCCGGCGATGTGGATGGCCGGCAGCGCGAACGGCACCAGCAGCAGCAGCCACGGGCTCACCCACGCCAGCGCCACCAGCGTCCCCGCCCCCGCCACCACGGCGTTGGCGGTGACGATCAGGGTGTTCAGCGAGCCGCCCAGCACCCCCTGCCCCTGCCGCAGCAGCTCAAGGCGGTCCTGGTAGTCCGGCCGCTCGTGGTGCTCCAGCCCGGGAAGCCCGGCCGTCAGCAGGGCGATCTCGCGGTCCAGCGCAAAGCCCACCTGCTCCGTCAGGCGGGTGCGGATCCAGCTCCCCGTCCACGCGCCGGTAAAGGCCAGGACGCGGGTCACCACCAGCCCCGCCGCGCCCGCGGTCACCAGGCGGGCGTCGTGGCGCAGCGCGCCCTCGGCCATCATCCCCAGGAACCAGGCGAACAGGGGCACGCGCAGCCCCCCGACGGGCTCCAGCAGCAGCCCGAGCGAGCGCAGCCGGTCCGTTCTCCACGCGGTGCGCACCAGCAGGGCCACCGCACGCCAGGTCTCATGCATCGCACACCTCCACAGGCTCCAGCACCGGCTCCGCCTGCGCGAAGCGATCGGCCTGCAGCGCGTACATGCGGGCGTACAGTCCGCCCGCCGCCATCAGCTCGTCGTGGGTGCCGTCCTCCGCCACCCGCCCGCCTTCCACCACCACGATGCGGTCGGCCCGGCGCACGCTGCTCAGGCGGTGCGAGACCAGGATGGTCGTCACCCCGCGGGTCAGCTCCAGAAAGCGCTCGAACAGCTCCGTCTCCGCCCGCACGTCCAGGGCGGCGGTGGGCTCGTCCAGGATCAGCAGCCCGGCGCCGCCGCGGACGGCCGCCAGCGCGCGGGCCAGGGCGATGCGCTGCCACTGTCCCCCGCTCAGGTCCGCGCCGTCCTCGAACTCGCGCGACAGGATGGTGTCCCACCCCTTCGGCAGCCGGGCCAGCAGCCCGGCGCCGCCCGCGTCGCGCAGCGCGCCTTCCAGCGCGGCGGGGTCGTCCATCAGCCCCAGGTGCCCGAAGGCCACGTTCTCGCGCAGGGGAAGGCGGTAGCGCACGAAGTCCTGGAAGATGACGCCGATGCGCCCGCGCGCCTGCACGGGATCCATGCCGTCCAGCGCCACCCGGCCGCCGTCCGGCGCGTACAATCCGCAGAGCAGCTTGATGAGGGTGCTCTTTCCCGCGCCGTTCTCCCCCACGATGGCCAGCGACTGGCCGGCGGGAACGTCCAGGGCGAAGCCGTCCAGCGTGGGACGCGCGCGGCCGGGGTAGGTGAAGCGCACCCCCTCCATCCGCACCGCCACGCCGCTCGATGCGCCCCGCGCGGGGCGCGCCCGCGGCGCCGAGGGGGCGCGCACGGGCGTCCGCGCCCGCAGGGTGGCCACGCGCTCGGCCACGGCCAGCGACTGGGCCAGGAACCACTGCGAGTCGCCGATCATCCCCAGGTCGCTGGTGGCGACCACCGCCTGCACGAACACCAGCAGCGCGGCGGCCTGCACCGTGCCGTCCAGCGCCGCGGCGCCCAGCGCGCCCAGCACCGCGGCGTGCGCGGCGGCCAGCACCAGCACGGCGGCGGCGGTCAGGCCGGGGTGCGAGCGCCGGCTGTTCCACATCGCCCCCAGCGCCTCCTGCCACGCCTCTCCGTAGCGCCCCACCACCCAGCCGCCCAGCCCGAAGACGCGCAGCTCCTTGGCGGCCGCCGACTCCACGGCCAGCGAGCGCAGGTACTCCGCCCGCCGCAGCCGCTCGGCGCCGTCGCTCATCTCCACGCTCACGCCCTTTTCCGCGGCGCGCACGTACAGCCGGTTGGTCAGGTGCCACCCCAGGGCCAGCAGCAGCGGCGCCCACCAGGCAAAGGCCAGCAGCACCACGAAGGCGCCGGCGCCCCGCAGCCGCATGGTGGCCACGCTGGAAAGCTCCAGCGACGTGCGCCGCAGCACCGTGCGCCGCTCCGCCTCCTGCACCGGCTGCAGCGCGTCGGCAAAGGCGGGGTCGTCCAGCGGCGCCATCCCCGGCGACGAGAGCGCCGCGTCGGCCACGGCGTGGTGCATCTGCAGCGCGAAGGCGGAGTCGATCACCCGGCACAGCTGCACCAGCGCGTTGGAGGCCAGCGCCAGCGCCCCCTGCCCCACCACGAGCGCCGCCAGGGCGGCCAGCGCGGGGCGCCCGCCCGGCGCCAGCAGCCCGTGCTCCACCGCGGCGGGGATGGCGCGCACCAGGGCGCCCATCGCCAGGATCACCCCGGTGGGAAGGAGGCCCGCCAGCAGCACCAGGACGGTGTAGAGCACCATCCGGCCCCGGCCGGCCTGCCAGAGAAAGCCGAGCAGCGCGCGCCAGCGGCGCAGGCTGGAAAGACGCGGGGTGGCCATGGCCGCCCCCTGTGCGGACGCGCTCATCGCGCACCTCCCGGTACGCCGGCGCGCTCGCGCGCGCGGGCCAGTGATTCGCGCATGCGCTCCGCCAGCACGCGCACCTGCGGCTCGGAGGCGATGGTGGAGTGGCTGCCGGGGACGCGGTGTACCTCCACGGGCGCATCCGCGTGCAGGCACCAGCCCAGCGTCCGCGCCACCTCCCCGGCCCGCGGGGCAAAGAAGGCGGCGTGCTGCTCCGGGACGGCGTCGGCGCGGAACAGGGTCAGCGTGCCGGAGAAGCGGCCCGGCTCGTACCCCGCAAGGCTGGCGTAGCGGCCGTAGATGACGTCGCACTGGCCGGCCAGCGCCGCGGCGTCGAAGTCCGCCGGGGCGGCGCCCTGCTCGCGCAGCGCTTCCGCCACGCGCCGCACCTGCTCGTCCGCGGAGAGCCCCTCCAGCGTCCGCGCGTCGAAGGCGAAGGGACGCCGAATCCGCGCGGCCACCTCGCGCGCCAGCATGACCGGGGTCTCGGCGTCCGTCAGCCGTGGCCACTCCCGCTCCAGGGCGGGCGACATCGTATCCATCAATCCCACGAACGAAACTTCCTCGCCGGCCCGCTGAAGCTGGACGGCCATTTCAAAGACGACGAAGCCCCCGAACGACCAGCCGCAGAGGGCGTAAGGCCCGCGCGGCTGCACCGTGCGGATCGCCTGCACGTGCCCGGCGGCGATCACCGCCACCGGGCGCGCCAGGTCCCCGGTGTCGCGCACCCCGAAGGCCGGCTGCTCCGCCCCCAGGTGCCGCACCAGGCTCACGTAGCCCATCACGTTGCGGTCCGCGGAGTGGACGATGAAGAGCGGCGGCAGCGACCCGTGCGGCTGCAGCGGGACCACGGGCGAGCCGTACGCCCCCTCGCCGCGCTGCCGGCGGATGGCGTCGGCCATGTGGCGCACCGTGGCGCCGGTGAACAGGGTGGAAAGGGGAAGGTCGCACTCCAGCCGCCGGTTGGCCTGCGCGAACAGCCGCATGGCCAGCAGCGAGCTGCCCCCCAGGTCGAAGAAGCTCTGCTGCGGGCCGATCCCCCGCGTGCCCAGCAGTTCCTCCCACAGCTGGATGAGCTGCACCTCCAGGTAGTCGCGGGGCTCGGCGTCGGCCCCCTCCGCGCCGCGGTACTCCGGAGCGGGAAGGGCGCGGCGGTCCAGCTTGCCGTGCGGGGTGAGCGGCAGCCGCTCCACCCCCACGACGGCGGCGGGGACCATGTACTCCGGCAGGGTGCCGCGGAGCGACTCGCGCAGCGCCTCCGGGTCCGCCCCGCCGGTGACGTACGCCACCAGGCGGCGGTCGCCCGGCGCGTCCTCGCGCACCACCACCGCGCACTCGGCCACGCCGCCGTGGCGAAGGAGAAGGGCCTCCACCTCGCCCGGCTCGATGCGAAAGCCGCGGATCTTCACCTGCTCGTCCACGCGCCCCAGGTAGTCCAGCGTGCCGTCCGCCAGCCAGCGCACCCGGTCGCCCGTGCGGTACAGCCGCGCGCCCGGCCGGGCGGAGAAGGGGTCGGGGACGAAGCTCCGGGCGGTGAGCGCGGGCCGGTCCAGGTAGCCGCGGGCCACCTGCACCCCGCCCAGCCACAGCTCGCCGGGAACCCCGGCGGGGACGGGGCGCATCCACGCGTCCAGCACGTACGCCGGGGTGTTGTCGATGGGCCGGCCGATGGACGGCGCCCGCTCGCCCCCCGGCTCCACGGCCAGGGCCGAGGTCGCGCCGATGGAGCACTCCGTGGGGCCGTAGTTGTTGGCCACGGCGAAGGGCATCCCCGGCCGGGGCCGCGCCCGAAGCCGGTCGCCCGCGATCACCAGCGTGCGCAGGGCCGCGTCCGCCGGCCAGGGCAGCTCCAGCAGCGCCTCGCCCACGGGGGTAGGGGCGAAGGAGAGGGTGGCGGCGCGCTCCACCAGCCAGTCGCGCAGCCGCGCCGGGTCCGTGCGCGCCTCGTCGGGCACCACGTCCAGGCAGGCCCCGCGGATCAGGCAGGGCCACACCTCCGACCCCACGGCGTCGAAGCCGGGGCTGGCGAACTGCGTAAGCCGGTCCGCCGCGGTGATGCCGAAGGCGCGCGCGTACCAGGCGCACATGTTGGCCAGCCCGGCGTGCTCCACGGCCACCCCCTTGGGGGTGCCGGTGCTGCCGGAGGTGTAGATGACGTACGCCAGCTGCCGCGGGTCGACCGCGACCGCCGGAGGCGCGTCGCTCTCCGCCGCGACCTGGGCCCGCACGGCGTCCAGCGCCACCACCCGCACCCCCGGCCGCGCCGGCAGCCGCCCGCGCAGCGCCTCGCTGGCCAGCAGCACGGCGATGCCGGAGTCGGCGGCCACCAGCGCCAGCCGCTCCGCGGGATACGCGGGGTCCAGCGGCACGTACGCGGCGCCGGCCCTGAGCACGCCCAGCATGGCGGTCACCAGCTCCGGGCCCCGCTCCAGGCACAGCCCCACCCTCGCCTCGGGCGCCACGCCGTGGCGCCGCAGCCAGCGGGCCAGGCGGTTGGCCCGGCCGTCCAGCTCGCGGTAGGTGAGCGCGTCCGCGCCCAGCGCCACGGCCACGGCGTCGGGCGTGCGCGCGGCCTGCTCCGCCACCAGCTCGTGCACGCAGCGGCCGGCGGAGGGCACCTGCGCCGGCCGGCTCCACTCCTCCAGCACGCGGCGGCGCTCCATCGCGCCCATCAGCTCCACCCGCGACAGGGGGAGATCCGGCGCGGCGGCCACCTGCTCCAGCACGCGCTGCAGGTGCGCGCCCATCCGCTCCATGCTCGGCTGGTCGAACAGCTCCGCGGCGTACGACAGCGTGCCGCGCAGCCCGTCCGGGTGCGCCGCCAGGGAGAGGGTGAGGTCGAACTGGATGGTGCCGAACTCCGTCTGCACGGGGCGCCCGGCCGCGCCGGGGGCCGCCTCGCCCCCGGGGGCGGCGTCCTCCATCAGGAACACCACCTGGAAGAGCGGGGCGTGGCTCAGGCTGCGCTCCGGCTGCAGCTCCGCCACCAGCCGCTCGAAGGGCAGGTCCTGGTGCTCGTACGCCCCCAGCACCGTCTCGCGCACCCGCGCCAGCAGGGCGCGGAACGAGGGATCGCCCGACACGTCCGTCCGCAGCACCAGCGTGTTGACGAAGAAGCCGATCAGCCCCTCCACCTCCGGACGGGTGCGCCCGGCCACCGGGGTGCCCACCACCACGTCGCCGCTGCCGGCGTAGCGGGAAAGGAGCAGCTGAAAGGCGGCCAGCACCACCATGTACAGCGTGGCGCCCTCGCGGCGGCCCAGCGCCCGCAGGCGGTCCAGCACCTCCGCGGAAAGGTGGACGGGGACGCCCGCGCCGCGGAACGACGGCACCGGCGGCCGGGGCCGGTCGGTGGGCAGCTCCAGCAGCTCGGGCGCGCCCGCCAGCCGGTCGCGCCAGTACGCCAGCCGGCGCTCCGCCCCCTCGCCGCGCCCCTGCTCGCGCTGCCACGCCGCGTAGTCGGCGTACTGCAGCGGCAGCTCCGGCAGCGGCGCCGGCAGCCCCTCGCGGTACGCCGCCTCCAGCGCCCGCAGCTCGCGGAAGAGGATGCCCATGCTCCACCCGTCGGTGACGATGTGGTGCATGTTCAGCAGCAGCACGTGCTCCTGCGCGCCGTGCCGCAGCAGCGTGGCGCGAAAGAGCGGCCCCGCGGTGAGGTCGAACGGGTGCGCGGACTCGCGCGCCAGGCGGCGCCGGGTCTCGGCCTCGCGCGCCGCGGGGTCCAGCCCGGACAGGTCTTCCACGGGAAGGGTGAAGCCCTCCGCGGGGGCCGCCACCTGCACGGGCACGCCGTCCACCTCGTGAAAGGTGGTGCGCAGCACCTCGTGGCGGCGGACCACCTCGGCCAGCGCGCGCTCCAGCGCCCGCGGCTGCACCGCGCCCAGGCGCAGCGCGGCCGTCACGTTGTAGCCGGTGCCCCCCGGCTGCAGCCGGTCCAGGAACCACAGCCGCTCCTGCGCGAACGAGAGCGGCGCGCCCTGGCCGCGGTCCCGGCGCTCGATCCCCGCGACGCGCACGCGGCCGCGGAGGCGGGCTTCGAGAAGCGCGCGCTTGGCGGCGGAAAGCTCCACCCGCGGCACTTCGGCCATCTGCTCAGCGACGGACATCCTTCAATCCCCCATGGCGGGCTCGAGCTCGGACAGCTGCTCGGCCTCGGTTTCCGACATCGCAAGGATGTCCTCGTAGATCCGGCGCTCCACCTCGGCGGCCAGCGCCTCCAGCGTGGGCAGGGCGAACACGGTGCGGATGGAGACCTCCAGGCCAAAGACGGCCTGCAGCCGCGCCGCCATGCGCATCAGCAGCAGCGAGTGCCCGCCCAGCGCGAAGAAGTCGTCGGTGGCGCCCACGCGCTCCACGTGCAGCACCTCGGCCCAGATCTCGGCCAGGGCGTGCTCCACCTCCGTGCGCGGCGCCACGTAGGTGGCGCGCGCCGCGCCGTACTCCGGTGCCGGCAGCGTCTTCGGGTCGATCTTTCCCGTGGCCGTCCGCGGCAGCGCCTGCATGGTGACGAAGGCGCTGGGCACCATGTACTCCGGCAGGCTCTGCCGCAGGTGCTCGCGCAGCGCGTCCGCGTCCGCGTCCCCCGCCACGTAGGCCACCAGCCGCCGGTCGCCGGGCACGTCCTCGCGGACGACGACGATGGCGCCGGAGACGGACGGGTGGCGGCGCAGCGCGGCCTCGACCTCGCCCGGCTCCACGCGGTAGCCGCGCACCTTCACCTGGTGGTCGGTGCGGCCCAGGATGGTCAGGTTGCCGCCCTCCAGCCAGCGCGCGCGGTCGCCCGTGCGGTACATCCGCGCCCCGCCGCCCGCGAACGGGTCCGGGACGAACTTCTCCGCCGTGAGCGCCGGGCGGCCCAGGTAGCCTCGCGCCACGCCCACGCCGCCGATGTACAGCTCGCCGGGAAGCCCCAGCGGCACCGGCTGCCCGTGCGCGTCCAGGACGTGGAAGGTGATGTTCTGGATCGGCCCGCCCACGGGGACGGGGCCGTTGCGGTGCACGCCGTTGGGCAGCGTGTACGCCGAGCAGCCGACGACGGTCTCCGTGGGACCGTACTCGTTCATCAGCCGCACGCCGGGGGCGTTGTCCTGCCAGAAGACGGTCGGCTCGGCGGACAGGAAGTCCGCGCCGATCACCAGCGTGTGCGCGGCGTCGCGGGCCTCCTCCGCCGTCAGCAGCGGCGTCAGCAGGGAGAGGTGGACGGGGGTGATCTTGATCGCCCCGAATCCGTTCTTCTCCCGCAGCGCCGCCGCCAGCGCCTCCACCGCGTTCTCCTCCGGAAGGAGGCGGACGGGAAGGCCGGCGAACAGCGGCAGGAGATTCGTGATGGTGAGATCCACCGCCATCGACGAGAACACCGGCGAGCCGTTCCCCTGGTCCGCCCCGTAGGCGCGGATCCCCCAGTCGATGTAGTTGATGACGCCGCGGTGGTGCATCGCGACGCCCTTGGGGCGCCCCGTCGATCCGGAGGTGTAGATGACGTAGCAGAGGTTCTCGCTCGTCACCCCGGTCTCCGGCGCCGCGGCGGACTCGGTCGCGATCCGCTCCCACGCCGCGTCGACGCACACCACCCGGGCGTCCGCGGGCGCCGGCACCGCGTCGGCCAGGCGCGCCTGCGTCAGCACCACGGCGACGCCGGCATCCTCCAGCACGTAGCCGATGCGCTCCGCGGGGTGCGAGGGATCCACCGGCACGTAGGCGCCGCCGGCCTTCATCACGCCCAGGATGCAGACCATCATCTCCAGACTGCGCTCCAGGCAGATCCCCACCCGCACCTCCGGCCCCACGCCGAGCCGGACCAGGTGGTTCGCCAGCCGGTTGGCCCGCTCGTCCAGCTCGCCGAAGGTCAGCGACGCGCTTTCGAAGGTCACGGCGACCGCGTGGGGCGTGCGCTCCGCCTGCGCCTGGAAGAGCTGGTGGATGCAGCGCTCCGCGGGGTACGGGGCGCCGGTGCGGTTCCACCCCTTCATCCGCACGCGTTCCAGCTGGTCCGCCAGCTCCAGGGTGGAAAGGCGGCGGTCCGGATCGTCCGCCACCTGCTCCAGCACCCGCTCCAGGTGGCGCACCATGCGCCGGGCGGTGCCGGCCTCGAACAGGTCGGTGCCGTACTCCAGCGTGCCGCGCAGTCCGTCCTCGCCCGGGGTAAGGGTGAGCGTCAGGTCGAACTTGGCGACGTCCAGCCCCGCCCCCACCCGCTCCGTGCGCAGGCCGGGAAGCCCGTCGCCCGCGGGATCCAGGTTCTGCAGGACGAAGCTCACCTGCACCAGCGGCGTGTGGCTCAGGCTGCGGCCGGGCTGCAGCTCTTCCACCAGCCGCTCGAAGGGCACGTCCTGGTGCTCGAAGGCGCCCAGGGTGGCCTCGCGCACCCGCGCCAGCAGCGCGCGGAACGACGGGTCGCCCGAAAGGTCCGTCCGCAGCACCAGCGTGTTGACGAAGAAGCCGATCAGCCCCTCCACCTCGCTGCGCGTGCGCCCGGCCACGGGGCTCCCCACCACCACGTCCTCCACGCCGGCGTAGCGGGCCAGCAGCAGCTGGAACGCGCCCAGCAGCACCATGAACAGCGACGCGCCCTCCGCCCGGCCCAGCGTCTCCAGCCGCTCCAGCAGCGCGCCGGACAGCTCCACCGGCTCGTGCGCGCCGCGGTACGTCTGCACGGCCGGGCGCGGAAGGTCGGTGGGCAGCTCCAGCAGCGCCGGGGCGCCGGCCAGCCGCTCCTTCCACCAGGCCAGCTGCCCGTCCAGCGCCTCGCCCACCAGGTGCCGGCGCTGCCACGCCGCAAAGTCGGCGTACTGCACCGGCAGGTCGTCCAGCTCCGCCGCCACGCCGTCGCGGAACGCCACGTACAGCGCCGACAGCTCGCGGAAGAAGATCCCCACGCTCCACCCGTCGCAGACCGCGTGGTGCATGCACAGCAGCAGCGCGTTGTCCTCGTCGCCCAGCGCCAGCAGGCGCGCGCGGAACAGCGGCCCCCGCGCCAGGTCGAACGGCGTCTCCGCGTCGGCCTGGGCGCGGCGGCGCAGCTCGGCGTCGCGCGCCTCACCGGGAAGGGCGGAGAGGTCGTCCACGGGAAGCTCGAAGCCGTGGAAGGGCGCGATCACCTGCGCGGGAACGCCCTCGGCGTCGCGAAAGCGGGTGCGCAGGGGCTCGTGGCGGCGGACGATCTCGCCCAGCGCCCGCTCCAGCGCGCGCGCGTCCAGCGCCCCGCGCAGCCGCACGGCACAGGCGACGTTGTAGAACGGGCTCTCCGGCTGCAGCCGCTGCAGGAACCACAGCCGCTCCTGGCCAAAGGAAAGGGGCAGGTCACCCGCGCGCTCCACGGCCACCACGGGCGGAAGCTGCGCGCGCTCCGTCCCCCGCGGCGCGCCCACACACGCCGCCAGCCGGGCCACGGTGGGGCTCTCGAACAGCGCCCGCACCGTCAGCTCCACCCCCAGCGCCTGGCGGATGCGCGAGACCACGCGCGTGGCCAGCAGCGAGTTGCCGCCCAGCTCGAAGAAGTCGTCCGTGGCGCCCACGCGCTCCAGCCGCAGCACCTCCGCCCAGATCTCCGCCAGCGCGCGCTCCGCCGGTGTCCGGGGCGCGGCATAGCGCTCCTCCGCGCCGCCGTACTCCGGGGCCGGCAGCGTCTTCGGGTCGATCTTCCCCGTCGCCGTCCGCGGGAGCGCGGCGAGGGGGACGAACGCGGCGGGAACCATGTGCTCCGGCAGGCCCTGGCGCAGGTACGCGCGCAGCTCGGCCGGATCGGCGTCCGACACCACGTAGGCCACCAGGCGCGGGTCGCCCGGCACGTCCTCGCGGACGACGACGATGGCGCCGGAGACGGACTCGTGGCGGCGCAGCACCGCCTCGATCTCGCCCAGCTCCACGCGGTAGCCGCGCACCTTCACCTGGCTGTCGGTGCGGCCCAGGACCGTCAGGTTGCCGCCCTCCAGCCAGCGCGCGCGGTCCCCCGTGCGGTACATCCGCGCCCCGCCGCCCGCGAACGGGTTGGGGACGAACTTCTCCGCGCTGAGCGCGGGGCGGCCCAGGTAGCCGCGCGCCACGCCCACGCCGCCGATGTACAGCTCGCCCGGCACGCCCACCGGCACGGGCTGCATCCGCCCGTCCAGCACGTAGAAGGTGATGTTCTGGATCGGCCCGCCCACGGGGACCGCGCCGTTGCGGTGCAGCCCGTTGGGAAGCTCGTACGCCGAGCATCCGACCACCGTCTCCGTGGGCCCGTACTCGTTCATCAGCCGCACGCCGGGGGCGTTGTCCTGCCAGAAGACGGTCGGCTCCGCGGACAGGAAGTCCGCGCCGATCACCAGCGTGTGCGCGGCGTCGCGCGCCTCCTCCGCCGTCAGCAGCGGGGTCAGCAGGGAGAGGTGGACGGGGGTGATCTTGATCGCCCCGAAGCCGTTCTTCTCCCGCAGCGCCGCCGCCAGCGCCTCGACCGCGTTCTCCTCCGGAAGGAGGCGGACGGGAAGGCCGGCGAAGAGGGGCAGGAGATTGGTGATGGTGAGATCCACCGCCATCGACGAGAACACGGGCGAGCCGTTGCCGCGGTCCGCCCCGTAGGCGCGGATCCCCCAGTCGATGTAGTTGATCACGCCCCGGTGGTGCATCGCGACGCCCTTCGGGCGCCCCGTCGATCCGGAGGTGTAGATGACGTACGCCAGGTTCTCGCTCGTCACCCCCGTCTCCGGCGCCGCGGCGGACTCGCTCGCGATCCGCTCCCAGCCGGCATCCACGGCGATCACGCGGACGTCGTCACGCACCGCGAGCCCGTCCCGCAGGCGCGCCTGCGTCAGCACCACGGCGACGTCGGAATCCTCCAGCACGTAGCCGATGCGCTCCGCGGGGTGGGAGGGATCCACCGGCACGTAGGCGCCGCCGGCCTTCATCACGCCCAGGATGCAGACCATCATCTCCAGCCCGCGCTCCAGGCAGATCCCCACCCGCACCTCCGGCCCCACGCCCATCCGCACCAGGTGGTTCGCCAGCCGGTTGGCCCGGTCGTCCAGCTCGCCGAAGGTCAGCGACGCGTCGCCGAACGTCACCGCGACGGCGTGCGGCGCGCCCTGCGCCTGCGCCTGGAAGAGCTGGTGGATGCACAGCTCCGCGGGATACGCGGCCTCCGTGCGGTTCCACTCGTCCACCACCATCCGGCGCTCCTCCGCGCCGATCAGCGCCAGATCGGCCAGCCGGAGCTCCGCGTCCCCCGCCAGCTGCTCCAGCACGCGCTGCAGGTGCGCCGCCAGCCGCTGCACGGTGGGCCGCTCGAAGAGGCCGGTGTTGAAGAGAAAGACCAGGTCGATGGCGGTCCCCGTATCCACCGCGTCGATGGTCAGGTCGAACTTGGTGAAGGCGGCGGACACGCCCCGCACCGGCTCCACGGGCAGCCCCGCGAAGGTGCGCGGCTCGCCGTCGCCCGCGCCGCCGCCCGGCTCCAGGTTGAACGTCACGGAGATCAGCGGCGGCACCCCCGGCCCGCGGGGGATCTGCAGCGCCTCGTGCAGGCGGGCGTAGCTGAACGCCTCGTGCTCGTACGCGTCCAGCAGCGAGTCGCGCACGCCGCGCAGGAACTCGCCCCCGCGCGTGCCGTCCGCCACCCGGCTGCGGATGGGGAGCACGTCCACGCAGTGCCCCACCAGCGAGTCGGCGCCGGGAAAGGGGCGGCCGGCGGACGAGATGCCCACCACCAGGTCGTCCTGGCCGGCGGTGCGGTGCAGGGTGGCCAGCAGCCCGCCCAGCAGCGTCATGAACAGCGTGCACCCCTGCTGCCGGCTGAGCGCGCGCAGCCGCAGCGAGAGCTCCGCGTCCAGCGTGTGCCGCGCCACGGCGGCCTGGCTGGTGGGAAAGCGCGGCCGCGCATGGTCCGTGGGCAGCGCCAGGGGCACCGCGCCCCCGAAGCGCGCCAGCCACTCCCCCTCGTACGCGGCGTGCTCCCGCGCGTCCGCGGCCAGCAGCGCCGTGTACTCGCTGAACTGCATGGCGCGCGCGAGCTCCGGGGCGCGCCCCTGGCACCGGGCGCCGTAGGCCGTCTCCAGGTCGCGCTGCAGGATGTGCGTCGCCAGCCCGTCGGCCACCACGTGGTGCACCACGAACTGCAGCACCTGCCGGTCCGCGCCGGCCGGGTGCACGTGCACGCGAAAGAGCGGCCCGGCGGCCAGGTCGAACACCTCCGCCACCCCGCGCCCCAGCGCCTCGCGCAGCCCCGCCTCGCCGCCGTCGGCCGCGGTGGACTGGTGCACGAAGACGGGGAGCGGGTCCGGCGCCGCGGCAAAGACGTGCTGCACCTCGCCCGAGGGATCGAAGACGGTGCGCAGCGCCTCGTGGTGGCGCGCCAGGTCGCCCACCGCCGCGCGCAGCGCCGCCTGGTCCAGCGCGCCCCGCACGCCGACGATGAACTGCTCGTTGTAGGCGCGCGAGGCGTCGTCGCCCAGCTGCGCGTGCACCCACACCTGGCGCTGCGCCGGCGTCAGCGGCACCGCGCGCGGGCCCTCCGTCGACGACGACGACGCGGTCGACGCGGAGCCGGACGACGTGGAGCCGGACGATGCGGCGGGGACCAGCTTCAGGTCCGCCGGCAGGTTCGCGGCGGAGCCGCCGCCGGGTCCGCCGGACGGGCCGTCGATCTCCGGAAGAAAGCCGCCCTCGCGCAGCGCGTGGATGCTTTCGCGCAGCGCCTGCACCATGCGGTCGCAGTCCTGGTCCGTATGCGCGGGCGAGACGAAGCAGCCGCGGCCCTCCCAGACGTAGATCCCCCGCTCCAGCATGTGGTAGAAGAGCAGGTCCACGTACGGGTCCTCCGGCCGGAAGACGAAGCGGAAGAGCGAGGCGGTGTGCAGGATGCGGACGGGCACCTGCTCCTCCTCCAGCACCGCACGCAGCCCCGCCACCAGCCGGGCGGCGCGGGCGTGCAGCTCCTCGTACAGCGCGGGTCCCTGCGCCTGCAGGTGCCGCAGCACGGCGTTGGCCGCCGCCAGCACCACCGGGTGCTTGCAGAAGGTACCCGCGAAGAAGGTCTGGTCCGCCGCCGGAAAGCTGTCGTCGCCGAACTGCCACATCCCGCCGTCGATGGCGTCCATGTAGGCCGCCTTGCCGGCCACGATCCCCAGCGGAAAGCCGCCGCCGATCACCTTGCCGTAGGTGGCCATGTCGGCGTCCACGCCAAAGAAGCCCTGTGCGCCGCGGGTCTGCAGCCGCAGCCCGGTGATCATCTCGTCGAAGATCAGCGCCGTCCCCGTCTGGTCGCACAGGGCGCGCAGCTCGTGCAGGAACTCGCGGGGCTGGTTCTCGGGGTCGCGGGTGCGCACCGGCTCCACCAGCACGGCGGCCAGGTCGCGGGCGTTGGCGCGCAGGTACTCCATGGCCTCGGGGCCGTAGGGGAGCACCACCACGTCGTCGATCATCCCCTGCGTGGTGCCGGGGGCGACGGGGCGCGAGTGCGTTCGGCTGGCGCCGGCGCCGGGACGGGCCAGGATGCCGTCGAAGCAGCCGTGGTACGACCCCTCGAACAGCACGATCTTCTCGCGGCCGGTGACCGTGCGCGCAATGCGCAGCGCCGTCATCACCGCCTCGCTCCCCGTGTTGCAGAAGGTCACCCGCTCCATGCCGGTGAGCTTGCGGAAGAGGGTGGCCGTGGGGCCGGCCAGGTCGCTCTGCGGCCCGGTGTGGCACCCCTTGGCCAGCTGCTCCTCCACCGCCTTCATGATGAACGGCGGGCGGTGGCCAAAGAAGTGGACGCCGAAGCCGATGGTGAAGTCCACGTACTCGTTGCCGTCCACGTCCCACAGCCGCGACCCCTGCGAGCGGTCGCCCACCACGGGGTACAGCAGCTCCTTGCTGGCCATGCGGAAGTTGAGCGACGCGCGGTTGTCGCTGAGCGCCGGGCGGCTCTCCTGCGCGTACGCCTTGCTCTTGCGGGTGCGCGCCGTGTAGCGCTCCACGATCTGCTCGAAGTGGCGCTGCTGCTGCTCGGTGTAGCCGCCGCCCTTGCCCAGCGTGGCGCTGATGGGCACGTGCGGGCCGTGCGTGGCCGGCTCCTCGGCCGCGGCCGCCTGCACCCGGTTCACCGGGGCCGCGGGGGCGGCGCTCTGCACCGGGGCCGGCCCGGCGGGCGCCGGCGCGGCCGCCGTCACGGCCTGAACCGGCGCCGCGGGCGCGAGGTTCGACACCATGCCGCCGCCCAGCAGCGCCAGCTGCTGCTGCATGAGCGCGGCGTGCGCCTGCATCATCGCCATCTGCTGCGCGATCACGCCCGACACGTCGCCCGCGACCGGCGCCGAGGCGACGCCGTTCGCGTGCCCGTTCACGTGGCCGTTCGTGTGGCCGTTGCCGTTCGCCACCGGGATCGGCGTCAGCGCGACGACGGAGGCGGGGACGGGCGCGGCGGCGGGGGCCGGCGCGGGATCGGGATCCTGCTCCGCGGGAACCTCGGCCACCAGGTGCGCCGACAGCTCGCCGATGGTGGACATCCCCTCCAGCAGGCGCCGGAAGGGCACGCGCACGCCAAAGGTGCTCTCCACGTTGCGGCTCAGCTGCATCAGCAGCAGCGAATCGGCGCCCAGCTCCAGAAAGCTGCTGTCGCCGCGAAGGCGCGACGGCTCCGTGCCCACCAGCTTCGCGAACAGCTCGGTGACGCGGCCGGCCATGCGGGACAGGCGGTCCGGGGCCTGGAGGGAATCGGTTACCACGGTCGGGTCCGGCTGGGGTTCAACGGAAAGCACGATGGACGGCGCCTGAACGGCTGCGGGCGCGGCCACGAAGTCCGGCGCGGGGGCGGCCGCGCGGCGCTGCGGCGCCACGCGGTGCACCTGGCGCTCGAACGGATAGGTGGGAAGCTGAACTCGGCGCGCCTCGCCGCGGCGCATCGCCGTCCAGTCGACGGAGACGCCGGCGGTCCACAGGGCGCCCGCGGCCTCCAGCGCCGTCAGGTCGCTGGCCTCCGCCTGCCCCGCCCGGGGGAGGGTGCGGACGACCACGCGGGTGCCGTCGTTGCGCTCGCTGCGGCGCGCGAAGGTGCCCAGCGTCTCGCCGGGGCCCACCTCCAGCAGCACGCGCGCGGGGTCGTCCAGCAGGCGGCCCACGCCGTCGGCGAAGCGCACGGTGCCGCGCAGGTGGCGCACCCAGTAGTCCGGGTCCGTCGCCTCCGCGGCGGTGATCCAGTCGCCGGTGACGTTGGAAAGGAAAGCGATCGACGGCGCGGCGGGACGGGCCCGGCGCACCTCGGCGGCGAACGCGTCCAGGATGGGGTCCATGGACGCCGAGTGGAACGCGTGCGAGGTGTGCAGCCGCCGCGCGGCCACGTCGCGCCCGGCGAGCAGCGCCTCGACCTCGTCCACCCGGGCGGAATCCCCCGACACCACGCAGTGCGCGGCGCTGTTCACCGCGGCCAGCGACACGCCGGCGGGGAGCAGCGGGCGCACCTCGCACTCCGGCAGCGGCACCGCCAGCATGGAGCCGGCGGGAAGGCTCTGCATCATCCGCCCGCGCGCCGCCACCAGCCGCAGCGCGCACTCGGGCGAAAAGACGCCGGCGATGCAGGCCGCCACGTACTCGCCGATGCTGTGGCCCAGCATGGCGGCCGGCTGCACCCCCCAGCTCATCCACAGCTTCGCCAGCGAGTACTCCACCGCGAAGAGCGCGGGCTGCGTGAGCCGCGTCTCCTGCAGCAGCGCGTTCGCCTCGTCCTCGCCACCCTCGGCGGGAAAGAGGACGCCGCGCAGGTCCAGCCCCAGCTCCGCCGTCAGCGCGCGGGCGCAGCGGTCCATCTCGTCGCGGAACACCGGCTCGGCCGCGTACAGCTCGCGCGCCATCCCCGCGTACTGCGTCCCCTGGCCGGGGAAGAGAAAGGCGACGGAGGGGCTGGCGGCCGGCGCGCGGCGCGACGACGGCGCGCGGGCGGCGGTGCCGGCCAGCGCCGACCGCGCCTCGTCCCCGTCGCGCGCGGCGGCGGCCCAGCGGTAGCGGTGCGCGGCGCGCCCCTCCTGCAGGGTGAACGCGATGTCCGCCAGCGGCTGGTCGGGGTTCTGCTCCAGGTGCGCGGCCAGGCCGGCGCGCACCCGCTCCAGCGCCGTCTCCGTCTTTGCGCTCAGCACCAGCAGCTGCGGCGACTCGGTGGATTCCGCGCGCGCCGTCCGCGGCGCTTCTTCCAGCACCACGTGCGCGTTGGTCCCGCCGATGCCGAAGGAGCTGACGCCCGCGCGGCGCGGCCCGTCGCTCTCCCACGGCCGCAGCGCGGCGTTCACGTAGAACGGCGAGCCGTCCAGCCCCGTCTCGGGGTTGGCGGACCGGAAGTGCAGCGTGGGCGGCAGCGCGCGGTGCTTCAGGGCCAGGACGGTCTTGATGAAGCCCGCCACGCCGGCCGCCGTGTCCAGGTGGCCCACGTTGGTCTTCACCGCGCCCAGCGCGCAGAAGGGCTCGCCCCCCGCCCCGCCGAACACCTCGGTGAGCGCCGCGATCTCGATCGGGTCGCCCAGCGGGGTGCCGGTGCCGTGCGTCTCCACGTACGAGACGTCGGCCGCGTCCACCCCCGCCAGCGCCAGCGCCTCGGCGATCGCCCGGGACTGCCCCTCCACGCTGGGCGCGGTAAAGCCGATCTTCCCCGCCCCGTCGTTGTTGATGGCGCTCCCCTTGACCACCGCGTGGATCACGTCGCCGTCGCGCACCGCGTCGGCGAAGCGCTTGAGGACGACGACGCCCGCGCCGCTGCCGCCGATCGTCCCCGCCGCCTTTGCGTCGAAGGCGCGGCAGTGGCCGTCGGGGGAAAGGATGCCCCCCTCCTGGTAGCGGTAGCCGCCCGCCTGGTCCACGGCGATGGTGGCCCCGCCCGCCAGCGCCACGTCGCACTCGCGGTTCAGCAGGCTCTGGCACGCCACGTGGATGGCGACCAGCGAGGTGCTGCACGCCGTCTGGATCACCACGCTGGGGCCGCGCAGCCCCAGCTTGTAGCTCACGCGCGTGGCCAGGAAGTCCTTGTCGTTGGCGTGCACCGCCAGCGTGCTCCCCACCGCCGCCATCAGCTCCTCGTCGGCCATCACCCGCTGCACGTGGCGGCTGAAGCCGGAGCCCGCGTACACGCCGATGGCGCCGCGAAAGCGCGCGGGGTCGCACCCGGCGTCCTCCAGCGCGCTCCAGGCGCACTCCAGGAACACGCGGTGCTGCGGGTCCAGCGCCTGCGCCTCGCGGTTGGTCACCCCGAAGAAGGGCGCGTCGAAGGCGTAGGCGTCGTCCAGCGTGCCGTACGCCTTGACGAACGCCGGGTCCGCCAGCGTGCGGGGGCCGATCCCCACCTCGCGCAGCTCCTCGTCGGAGAAGAAGCGGATGGACTCCACCCCGCCCCGCAGGTTCTCCCAGAACGCGGCCGGGTCGGCCGCCCCCGGAAAGCGGCAGCTCATCCCCACGACGGCGACGTCGTTCTCCCGGTCTTCCATCTGCATGTCCCGCAGCTCCATTCGGTTTTCCATCGGAGAACGCCGCCTATCCCAGCCGCACGCGGCGCCGCGACGCGCGGCGCTCTTCGGCGCGCGAGCGGCTTTCGGCCAGCGCGTCGCCCCCGGAGGCCTCCGCCCCCAGGTGCCCGGCCAGCGCCTCGACCGTGGTGAAGCGGAACAGGTCCACCACCCGCAGGTCCGCCCGCATCTCCCGCAGCCGGCTGTACACGCGGTACAGCAGGAGCGAGGTGCCGCCCAGGTCGAAGAAGTTGTCGTGCACCCCCACCTCGGGGAGGTTCAGCACGTCGCGCCACACCTCCGCCACCCCCTGCTCCAGCTCGTTGCGCGGGGCCACCGCCGCCGCGCGGCCGGCGTACTCCGGCGCGGGCAGCGTCTTCGGGTCCAGCTTTCCCGTCGGGGTCGAGGGAAGCGCGTCCAGCATCACGAAGGCGCTCGGCACCATGTACTCGGGAAGGCTCGCCCGCAGGTGCTCGCGCAGCTCCGCCGGATCGGCGTCGTCGGCCACCACGTAGGCCACCAGCCGCCGGTCGCCCGGCACGTCCTCGCGGACGACCACCAGGCACTGCCGCACCTCGTCGCGGCGGCGCAGCACCGCCTCGATCTCGCCCAGCTCCACGCGGTAGCCGCGGATCTTCACCTGGTTGTCGGTGCGGCCCAGGATCATCAGGTTGCCGTCGGACAGCCAGCGGGCGCGGTCGCCGGTGCGGTACATCCGGTCGCCCGGCTCGGCAAAGGCGTCGGGAAGGAACTTCTCGGCGGTGAGCCCCGGGCGGCCCAGGTAGCCGCGCGCCACGCCCACGCCGGCGATGTACAGCTCGCCCGGCAGGCCCACCGGCACCGGCTGCATGTGCGCGTCAAGGACGTAGAAGCGCAGGTTCTGGATCGGGTGCCCCACCGGCACGGGGCCGGCGCGGTGCCGGCCGTTGGGAAGGACGTAGGCCGAGCAGCCCACCACGGTCTCGGTGGGGCCGTACTCGTTCATCAGCCGCACGTTGGGCGCGTGCTCCTGCCAGAACACCGTGGGCTCGGCGGACAGGAAGTCGGCGCCGATCACCAGCGTGTAGGCCACGCCCGGCGCGTCTTCCGGATTCAGCAGCGTGTTGAGCAGCGCCACGTGGATCGGGGTGATCTTGATCAGCCCGAAGCGCGGGGCCTCGCGCAGCGCCTGGGCCAGCGCCTCCACCGGCGCCTCTTCCGGCAGGAAGCGCAGCGGCCGCCCGGTGAAGAGGGGAAGGAGGTTGGTGATGGTCAGGTCCACCGCCATGGACGAGAAGACCGGCGCGCCGGCCGTCCCCTGGTCGGCGCCGTAGGCGCGCACCCCCCAGTGGATGTAGTTGCACACGCCCCGGTGGTGCATGGCCACGCCCTTGGGGCGGCCGGTGCTGCCGGAGGTGTAGATGACGTACGCCAGGTTCTCGCTGGTCACGCCGGTCGCCGGCACCTCGGCGCTCTCGGCCGCGATCCGCTCCCACGCCGCGTCGATGGCCACCACGGGAACCCCCGCCGGCGGCGGCACGCGCCCGCGCAGCCGGTCCTGCGTCAGCAGCACCGCGATCCCGCTGTCCGCCAGCACGTAGCCGATGCGCTCGGCCGGGTGCGCCGAATCCACCGGCACGTAGGCGCCGCCGGCCTTCATCACGCCCAGGATGGCGACCATGATCTCCAGGCCGCGCTCCAGGCACAGCCCCACGCGCACCTCGGGCCCCACCCCCATCCCCACCAGGTGGTTGGCCAGCCGGTTGGCCCGCTCGTCCAGCTCGCGGAAGGTCAGCGTCTCGGCGCCGTAGATCACCGCCGTCGCGTCCGGCGTCCGCGCCGCCTGCGCCTGGAAGAGCTGGTGGATGCAGCGGTCCGCGGGGTACCTGGCGACCGTGCGGTTCCACTCCACCACCCGGGCGCGCTCGTAGCGGCCCATCAGCTCCAGCCGCGACAGGGTGCGGTCCGGCTCGGCGGCCACCTGCTCCAGCACCCGCTCCAGGTGCTCCACCATCCGCTTGATGGTGCCGCGCTCGAAGAGGTCGGTGGCGTACTCCAGCCCGCCCCGCAGCCCGCGGGCGTCCGTGCCCAGCGCCAGCGTAAGGTCGAACTTGGCGGTGTTGAGCTCCGCCTCCACGTGCCCGCTGCGCAGCCCCGTGAGGCCGGCGGCGGAGCGGTCCAGGTTCTGGAGGGCGAAGGAGACCTGCACCAGCGGCGAATGGCTCAGGCTGCGCTCCGGCTGCAGCTCCTCCACCAGCCGCTCGAACGGCACCTCCTGGTTCTCGTACGCGCCCAGCGTGGTGTCGCGCACGCGGCGCAGCACCTCGCGAAAGCTGGGGTCGCCGCGCAGGTCGGTGCGCAGCACCAGCGTGTTGACGAAGAAGCCGATCAGCGCCTCCGCCTCGGCCCGCGTGCGGCCGGCGATGGGGCTGCCCACCACGATGTCCTCGGTGCCGCTGTAGCGGCCCAGCAGGACCTGGAAGGCGGCCAGCAGCACCATGTACAGCGTGGCGCCCTCGCGCTGGGCCAGCGCCTCCAGCCGCTCCAGCAGCTCCGCCGGCAGCGCCACCGGCTCGCGGGCGCCGCGGTAGGTCTGCACCGCGGGGCGCGGCTTGTCGGCCGGCAGCTCCAGCAGCGCCGGGGCGCCCGCCAGCGTGGCGCGCCAGTACGCCAGCTTGCGGTCCAGCACCGCGCCGCGCAGGTGCTCGCGCTGCCACACGGCGAAGTCCGCGTACTGCACCGGCAGCTCCGGCAGCGGCGACGCCTGCCCCTGCCGGTACGCCTCGTACAGGGCGGAGAGCTCGCGGAAGAGGATCCCCAGGCTCCACCCGTCGCTCACCACGTGGTGCATGCAGAGCAGGAGGACGTGGTCCTCGGCCCCCAGCCGCAGCAGCGACGCGCGAAAGAGCGGGCCCGCCTCCAGGTCGAAGGGACGGCGCGCGTCCTCCGTGGCCAGCCGCTTCGCCTCCGCCTCGCGCTCGGCCTGCGGCAGGTGCGACAGGTCCCCGGTCGCCACCGCCAGCCCGGCGAAGGGCGCGATCACCTGCACCGGCGCCCCGCTCACCTCGCGGAAGGTGGTGCGCAGCGACTCGTGCCGGCGGACGACCTCGCCCAGCGCGCGCCGCAGCGCGTCCGCGTCCAGCACCCCGCTCAGCCGCGGCGCGGCGGAGACGTTGTAGAAGGCGCTCTCCGGCTGCAGGCGGTCCAGGAACCACAGCCGCTCCTGCGCGAACGAGAGCGGCAGCGCCTCCGTCCGCGCCACGCGGACCACGGGGGGGAGCTCGGGGGGCGCCTCGCGGCGCATCTCGTCCACCCGCTCCGACAGCCCCGCGACGGTGGGCCCTTCGAAGAGCACGCGCAGCGGCACCTCCACCCCGAACACCTCGCGGATGCGCGAGACCACGCGGGTGGCCAGCAGCGAGTGTCCGCCCAGCGAGAAGAAGTCCTCGCCCACGCCCACCCGCTCCAGCCGCAGCACCTCGCCCCACATCGCGGCCAGCGCCCGCTCCGTCGCGGTGCGCGGCGCCAGGTACTCCTCCGCCGCGCCGTACTCCGGCGCGGGAAGGGCCTTCCTGTCCAGCTTGCCGTTGGGGGTGAGCGGAAGCGCGTCGAGGGAGACGAAGGCGGCGGGGACCATGTAGTCCGGCAGGGTGCGGCGCAGGTGCGCGCGCAGCGTCCCGGCGTCGGCATCGCCGGCCACGTACGCGGCCAGGCGCTTTTCGCCCGCGTCCTCGCGCACCAGCACGGCGCACTCGCGCACGCCGGGGTGCTGGCGCAGCACCGCCTCCACCTCGCCCACCTCGATGCGGAAGCCGCGCACCTTCACCTGGCCGTCCAGGCGGGCCAGGTACTCGATGGCGCCGTCCGCCGTCCAGCGCACGCGGTCGCCGGTGCGGTACATCCGCGCGCCGGGCCGCGCCGCGAACGCGTCGGGGACGAAGCGCTCGGCCGTGAGCGCCGCGCGCCCCAGGTAGCCGCGCGCCACGCCGTCGCCGCCCACGTACAGCTCGCCGGGCACGCCCACGGGCACCGGCTGCAGCGCGCCGTCCAGCACCAGCAGCGACGAATGGGCGAGGGCGCGGCCGATCGGCACCGTCTGCGCGCCATCGGCCACCTTGTCCACAGGGTGCCACGAGCTGAACGTGGTGTTCTCCGTGGGCCCGTAGACGTGCAGCAGGCGGCGCGGGCCGCCGGCTTCGATCACCCGCCGCACCGCCGCCGGGTCCACCGCCTCGCCGCCGAAGAGGAGCGAGGTGAGCGGGGCGAAGGCGTCGGGCCGCTCGCGGGCGATGCCGTTGAAGAGCGCCGTGGTCAGGAAGAGGGTGGTGATGGAGTGCGCGCGGATGGCGTCGGCCAGCCCGGCGGGCGAGAGCGCCACCTCCTTGGGGATGCCCACCACCGCGCCGCCGTTCAGCAGCGCGCCCCAGATCTCGAACGTCGCCGCGTCGAACGACACGTTGCTCGCCTGCGCCACGCGGTCGCCCGCGCCCAGGGACACGTAGTCGGTGCCGCGCACCAGGCGGACGACGGAGCGGTGCTCCACGGCCACGCCCTTGGGCGTGCCCGTGCTGCCGGAGGTGTAGATGACGTACGCCAGCGTGCGAGGCCCGGCCGGGACGGCGGGGTCGTGCGCGGGGGCCGCGGCGATGCGCGCCCCGTCGGCGTCCATGGGGACGACGGCCACGCCCGCCGGAACCGGCAGCGCGCCGCGCAGCGACTCCTGCGTCAGCAGGGCGGCCACGGCGCTGTCGGCCAGCATCAGCTGCAGGCGCTCGGCGGGATACGACGGGTCCAGCGGCACGTAGGCGGCGCCGGCCTTGAGCACGGCGGCCATCGCGACCACCTGGTCCACCCCGCGCTCCATGCAGATCGCCACCCGCGACTCCGGGCGCACGCCCAGGCCGGCCAGGTGGTGCGCCAGGCGGTTGGCGCGCTCGTTCAGCTCGCCGTAGGTCAGCGAGCGGTCGCCGTAGACGGCGGCGCAGGCGTTGGGGGTGCGCGCGGCCTGCTCCTGGAACAGCCCGTGGATCGACGCATCGGCGGGATAGGTGGATTCCGTGCGGTTCCACTCCGCCACCACCTGCCCGCGCTCCGCGGCGCCCAGCAGCTCCAGCCGCGACAGGCGCACGTCGGCGTCGTCGGCCACCTGCTCCAGCACCCGCTCCAGGTGCCCCAGCATGCGGCGGACGGTCTGGCGCTCGAAGAGGTCGGCGCGGTAGCCCATCACCGCCCGCAGCCCGCGGGCGCCGGCGAAGAAGGCCAGGTTCAGGTCGAACTTCACCGTCTCCGTGGCCGACTCCACCGCCTGCATGGTCACGCCCTCCAGCGCCGGCCCGGCGCCGTCGGCGTTCGCGACGGTGAACATCACCTGGAAGAGCGGCGAGTGGCTGAGCGAGCGCTCGGGCTGCAGCTCCTCCACCAGCCGCTCGAAGGGCACCTCCTGGTGCTCGTACGCGCCCAGGGTGACCTCGCGGACGCGCCCCAGCACCTCGCGAAAGCGGGGGTCGCCGGAAAGGTCGGTGCGCAGCACCAGCGTGTTGACGAAGAAGCCGATCAGCTCCTCCACCTCGCGGCGGGTGCGCCCGGCCACCGGCGTGCCCACCACCACGTCGTCGCTGCCGCTGTACTTGGAAAGCAGCACCTGGAAGGCGCCCAGAAGCACCATGTACAGCGTGGCGCCCTCGCGGCGGCCGAGCGCCTGCAGGCGCTCCAGCAGCGCGGCGGATAGCTCCAGCCGCTCGTGCGATCCGCCGTGCGTCTGCACCGCGGGGCGCGGGTGGTCCGTGGGCAGCTCCAGCACCGCGGGGGCGCCGGCCAGCCGCTCGCGCCACCAGGCCAGCTCGCGCTCCAGCGCCTCGCCGCGCAGCTGGTCACGCTGCCACGCCGCGTAGTCCGCGTACTGCACGGCGAGAGGCGCCAGAACGCTTTCCTCGCCGTTTCTGTACGTCCTGTACAGCGACGACAGCTCGCGAAAGAGCACGCCCATGCTCCACCCGTCGCTCACCACGTGGTGCATCCCCATCAGCAGCACGTGCTCGCCGGCGGACAGGCGCAGCAGGCAGGCGCGAAAGAGCGGCCCGGCGGCCAGGTCGAACGGCCGCACCGCCTCTTCGGCGGCGCGGCTGCGCACCCGCGCCTCGCGCTCCTCGTCCGCCAGCGCCGACAGGTCCTCCACCGGAAGGCCGAAGCCGAACGACGCGGCGATCACCTGCACCGGCGCGCCGCCGTGCTCCTGGAAGGTGGTCCGCAGCGCCTCGTGGCGGCGGACGATGGCGCCCAGGGCCCGCTCCAGCGCGCCGGCGTCCAGGTCGCCCGTGAGCCGCAGCGCCAGGGGGACGTTGTAGAAGGCGCTCCCCGGCTGCAGGCGGTCCAGGAACCACAGGCGCTCCTGCGCGAAGGAGAGCGGCAGCCGGTCCGTGCGCTCCACGGGGACCACGGGGGGCAGCTGCGGCGCGCCCGCGCGGCGCAGCGCCTCTACCCGGTCCGCCAGCTCGGCCAGGGTGCTCGTCTCGAACAGGGCCCGCACCGGCAGCTCCACCGCGAACAGCGCGCGGACGCGCGAAACCACGCGCGTGGCCAGCAGCGAGTGACCGCCCAGCTCGAAGAAGCCGTCGTGGGCGCCCACGCGCTCCACGCGCAGCACCTCGGCCCAGATCCCCGCCAGCACCTCCTCCGCGGGGGTGCGCGGGGCGACGTAGCGCTCCTCCGCCGTCGCCATCCCGGGAACGGGGAGGGCGCGGATGTCCAGCTTGCCGTTGGGGGTCAGCGGCAGCCGCTCCATCACCGCGAACGCCGCGGGGATCATGTAGTCCGGCAGCGTCTGCCGCAGCGACTCGCGCAGCCCGTCCGCGTCCACCTCGCCGACCACGTACGCCACCAGCCGCTTTTCGCCCGGCACGTCCTCGCGCACGATAACGCGCGCCTCGCGGACGTCGGGAAGCGCGGAGAGCGCGCTCTCCACCTCGCCCGGCTCGATGCGAAAGCCGCGGATCTTCACCTGCTCGTCCACGCGGCCGATGAACTCCAGCGTGCCGTCGGCCTTCCAGCGCAGCCGGTCGCCCGTGCGGTACATCCGCGCGCCGCGCTCGGCCGCGAAGGGATCGGGGACGAAGCGCGAAGCCGTGAGCGACGGGCGGTCCAGGTAGCCGCGGACCACCCCCCATCCGCCCACGTACGCCTCGCCGGGCACGCCCACGGGGACGGGGTGCAGGGCGGCGTCCAGGATGTAGATGCGCGCGTTGCCGATCGGCCTGCCCACGGAGACGGTGAGCGCGTCCTCGTCCACGTGGCGCACGTCCTGGAACGAGCACCAGGCGGTGGTCTCGGTGGGCCCGTAGACGTGCAGCAGCCGCTGCGGCTTGCCGTTCTTCACCAGCGCGCGCACGCGGCCGGCGTCCGACGCCTGCCCGCCGAACAGCACCTCGCGCAGCGTGGCGAACACGTCCGGCTGCTCGCGGGTGAGCTGGTTGAGGAGGGCGGTCGTCTGGTAGAGGGTGGTGATGCGCTGCTCGCGCAGAAGCTCGCGGAGCGCGGGGGGCGAAAGCAGGGTGTCGCGCCCCACGCCCACCAGGGTGGCGCCGTTCAGGAAGGCGCCCCACGCCTCGAAGGCCAGCGCGTCGAAGCTGGCGTTGCTGGCCTGGGCGATGCGGTCGCCCGGGCGCAGCCGCACGAAGTCGGTCTCGCAGACCAGCTGCACGATCTCGCGGTGCCCCACCATCACCCCCTTGGGGCGGCCGGAGCTGCCGCTGGTGTAGACGATGTAGGCCAGGTTGTCGGCCGTGGCGCCGCCCGCGGGCGCGCTCAGCGGCTCGGCGGCCAGCGCGTCGGCCGCCTCGTCCAGGCACACCATGCGGATGCCCTCCGCGGCCACCGCGCCGCGGAACTCCGCGCGGCTCAGCATCACCCGCACCCCGCTGTCGCTCAGCATCAGCTGCAGGCGCTCGGCGGGGTACGAGGGGTCCAGCGGCACGTAGCAGCCGCCGGCCTTGAGCACGGCCAGCAGGGAGACGACGAGCTCGCGCCCGCGCTCCAGCAGCACGCCCACGCGGCTCTCCGGTCCCACGCCCAGGCGGACGAGGTGGTTCGCGAGCTGGTTGGCCTCCGCGTCAAGCTCGATGTACGTCAGCTCCACGTCGTCCCACACCAGCGCCACGGCGTCGGGGCGCTGGGCCACCTGCGCCTCGAAGAGCTGGTGGATGGTGACGCCGCGGGGCCAGGGGCGCTCCGTCTGGTTCCACGCGTGGATCATCTCCGCGCGCTCGGCCGGATCGACGAGGACCAGGCCGGAAAGGCGCACGTCGGCGTCGGCGGCCACCTGCTCCAGCACGCGCTGCAGGTGCTGCAGCATGCGCGCGACGGTGCGGCGCTCGAAGAGGTCGGTGCTGTAGACGGCCAGCGCCTGCAGCCCCGAGGCGCCGGCCACCAGGGTGAGCGACAGGTCGAACTGCGAGGTCTCGCGGTCGCTCTCCACCCCGCTTACGCGCAGCCCGGCCAGGTCGCTCCCGGCGCGCTCGGCGTTGTGCAGGGTGAACATCACCTGGAACACGGGCGAGTGGCTGAGCGTGCGCTCGGGCTGCAGCTCGGCCACCAGGCGCTCGAAGGGCACCTCCTGGTGCTCGTAGGCGCCCAGCGTGGCGTGGCGCACCCGGCGCAGCAGCTCGCGGAACGCGGGGTCGCCGCCCAGGTCCGTGCGCACCGCCAGCGTGTTGGCGAAAAAGCCGATGAGCGCCGCCGCCTCCTGGCGCGCGCGCCCGGCGATGGGGGTGCCCACCACCACGTCGTCGCTGCCGCTGTACCTGGAGAGCAGCACCTGAAAGGCGGCCAGCAGCACCATGTACAGGGTGGCGCCCTCGCCCTGGCCCAGCGCGCTCAGCTTCTCCACCAGCCCGCCGGGAAGCTCCAGGCGCTCGCGCGCCCCGCGGTACGTCTGCACCGCGGGGCGGGGGTGGTCGGTGGGAAGCTCCAGCAGCGCGGGCGCGCCGGCCAGCTGCCCCTTCCACCACGCCAGCTGCCGCTCCAGCCGCTCGCCGGCCAGCTGCTCGCGCTGCCACACGGCGTAGTCGGCGTACTGCACCGGCAGCTCCGGCAGCGGCGACCCGGCGCCGTCGCGGTACGCCTGGTACAGCGCGCCCAGCTCGCGGAACATCACCCCCATGCTCCACCCGTCGCTGGCGATGTGGTGCATGCACATCAGCAGCACGTGCTCCTCGTCGGCCAGCCGCAGCAGCGAGGCGCGAAAGAGCGGGCCCGCCGCCAGGTCGAACGGGCGCGCGGCCTCGTCGGCGGCGCGGCGGCGCACCTGCGCCTCGCGCTCCTCGTCCGTCAGCGCCGACAGGTCCTCCACCGGCAGGGTGAAGCCCGCGAAGGGCGCCACCACCTGCACCGGCGCGTCGTCCACCTGCGCGAAGGTGGTGCGCAGCACGTCGTGCCGGCGCACGATCTCGCCCAGGGCGCGCTCCAGCGCGGCCGCGTTCAGCGCGCCGCTCAGGCGCGAGGCCACGGGGACGTTGTAGGCGGCGGTGGCGCCGTCCAGCTGGTCCAGCAGCCACAGCCGCTCCTGCCCGAACGAGAGCGGCGCGGGGCCGCCCTGCGCGCGGGGGCGAATGCGGTCGGCGTCGGCCGCGCCGTTCTCGCGGACGATGCGCGCCAGCAGGTCCAGCTTGCGCGGGGCCCCGGCGGGGCGCGCGGCGGGCGTGGAGGCGTCGGTCCCGGCGGCGCCGGTCTCGGAGGACGGAGGAGCGATCGTGTGATCCATGTTCCTGGACGTTACAGCTCGTGGGTGTGATCTCCGGCGCCTGCGCGGGGCGGCGGCGACCGTGTGCCGAACGCGTGTGGAGCGGCGGGAGCAGGGCTCCGCGCCTGACAGCCCGTGGCGTGGAGAGAGTGCTCCGGCCCCGGATGGAGTACCCTGTCGCTTGAAGCCGGCTTTCCGCGGAGAGTCCGCTCCCGGGCCCGCGGGCGCGCTCGGGCGGGGTGCGCGAGCGCGTCACGGGGCGAGGCCGAAAGCAGCGCGGCCGGCATACTGCCCGGCCGCGTATGCGGTTCACCGTAATAGAGTTACGTGTAGAATAAATGTTGTGGCGGGAAACATATAAGCGGTTGGAGATTCGAGCAACCCGCCCCCCCGCCATCCGTTCCCAGGGATTCGCCAGACGAGGCTTTGAGGATTGGGTGGAGGGGACGCGCACGGCCCCGGAAAGCGAGGCGGGCGCTAGGATCGTCACAGTGTGGCGGGATAGGTTAGTGCACCTTCGCGTCGGGAAATGTCATGCCAACGCCGAGCGGGCGCGGCCCTCCTGGGCCGCGCCTATGGCGCCTTTTCATGATTTTTCCATCACCCGCAACCCGGAGGGGGCTGCGGCTCGCTGCATCACCGTGCGGTCGGGGAAACCGCGTCCGGTCCCATCCGCGCGAACGCCCGGGGAGGGCGCGCGCCTTCATCGTCCCGCCTGCTCCGCCTGATTACGAGCAGCCCGAAAGTAGATTCCTCCGTCGGCGCCACACGCCTGGGCACGGGCCGGATGCGGCGCGGCGCCTCCTTGGGAAGGACAGGCGGTGGAACGCGGCGACGTGCATCCTCGCACGGCCGGCGAAGCGGCCGGCCAGCTCATACCTGATCCGGGAAACGAATGTGACTTCCTGAGGGAGCGCACGCGCAGATCCGGCCGCCTGCACTGACGCCGGCGCGCGACCGAAGGACCTCCTCCCGGCCACGCAGGGGCCAGATCAGGACGCGGAACCAGCCCCTTCGTTCTGCTGGCGAGGTCCTTCGGTCGGCGCCCCGGGTTCCCGGTCAGGGCAAGGTTCAGCGCGGCGCCTCCCTCAGGAAGTCATGCGCTCCATTGCCGGATCTCGTATCAGACCATCGTCACCCGCTCACCCGCTCACCCGCTCACCCGCTCACCCGCTCACCCGCTCACCCGCTCACCCGCTCACCCGCTCACCCGCTCACCCGTTCACCCGTTCACCCGTTCACCCGTTCACCCGTTCACCCGCTCACCCGTTCACCCGTTCACCCGTTCACCCGTTCACCCGTTCACCCGTTCACCGCTCACCGCTCACCGCTCACCGCTCACCCGCTCACCCGCTCACCCGCTCACCCGCTCACCCGTCCACCCGTCCACCCGTCCACCCG
>DASUVG010000354.1:0-34041 GCA_036379135.1 Longimicrobium sp. | reverse complement strand
AAATTCTCATGGCCCCCTGCCGCGCTTCCCTCCCTCTGCCGTTCCCGACGCGTCCACACACGCGTGGAGCAACCCCCACCCGCCGCCGTGCCCTGACACCCTTCCACTGCATCGCGGGTCATCTCGCCCCTGGAGAGCGCGCGCGCAGTTTGCAACCCAATCCGCGATGAACCTCTTTCTTTTATCCCTGGCCGGCGCGGGCCGCACGGAAGGGCGACCTTCCCGTCACCCTCCACCCGCACCCACCGCCGCCCTGCCCGCGTTAGGCGCGCCCGCAGGCGCACCGGCGGGCGCAGGCGGGGCGGCCGGCGGCGCGGCGGCCGGGGGCCCGGGCGGGGCGGGCGGGGCGGGCGGAGGCGGGGCGGGGGCGGGCGCGCGGGCGGGGGACGGCTTTGCCCTCTCCACCTGCAGCAGCAGGTCCCGCCCGTCTTCCCGCAGGTCGGCCCGCGCGATGAGCACGGGCCACGCGATGGCGCGGCTCTGCTTCCAGAACACCTTCGCGTGGCCCTTTCTCTGGGCCCTCTTCAGCACCTCCGCCACGTCGCGGGCGTCCAGCTCGCGCGGCGCCAGCTTTGCCTCGTAGCAGCGCCGGATCCGCTCATCCAGGCCCTCCGTCCAGCCGATGCGGAGGGGCGGAACCACCAGCACGGTGGGCGCGGCGGGGTCGTCGTCGCGCAGCAGGAACCCCGTCCCCTCACGGTCCCCCACGGTGAACCGCACCCGCGGCAGCACCAGCGTGCGCTCTCTGTTCGCAAGGCTGTCCAGCACGCGCATGGGGCTGCGCTGCCAGTTCTGCCACACCCGGTAGACCGCCACCACCGCCAGGAAGATGGCGATGCCGGCGGCCAGCGATCCCAGCCAGATGGAGGCCACGTCCCGCGCGTTGTAGGCCGCCAGCACGTTGCGCTTCCACAGCAGGCGCACCACCAGCCACACCGCCATGGACGCGGTGATGGAGATCACCCAGAACTCCGGCTCCACGGGCTTGGAGGGGAGGGTGAGGCGCGGCCGCCAGCGCGCGAACGCCTCCACCCGCCACAGCAGCCCCAGCATCACCAGGATCAGGAACCCGGGGACGAAAAGGAGCGAGGGAAGGGTGAGCACCTTGAGCAGCTCCGACTCGCCCAGCACCGCCAGTGTCAGCGGGGTGGATGCGACGGCGTTCCCCGTCACCGTCTCGCCCCCGGCGCGCCACGAGACGGGCACGTCGAACACCAGCGTCTGCTGGCCGGGGGTGATTCCCCCCGCCAGGCGAACGTCGTACGCCACCACGCGCGTCTCGCCGGGGGCCAGCTGCAGGGGAAAGCCCGCCGGCTCGCCCAGGTGCGTGACCGCGTGCACGGCGATGGACGCCGGCCAGCGGGTGCGGATGGAGTCCACGCGCAGCGGCACGGCGCCGGTGTCGGTAAGCTGCAGCAGGATGCGGCGCGTCTCGTAGTCCACCAGCGACTGCGTCGTCCCCAGCACCACCACCTGCAGCGGCGGCGGGCCGCGGCGGCGCGCCACCGGCAGCCACGCGAAGCGGCTCTGCGTGGCCGTGCCGGACCTGAACGCCACCCGCAGCAGCAGCGAGTCCCCCGGCGCCACCGCCAGCTCCGCGGGCGCCCTCCCCGTGACCGCCGTCTCGCCCTTCGCCTCCAGCGCCGGCACCGCCTCGGCGCCGAACGGCACCACCGCGCCCTCGCGCGACAGCCAGGTGAGGGTGACGTTCTCCACCGGCTTTTCGCCGTTCTTGAGCAGGACGATCACCGTCCCCCCGCCGGTGCGGGCGGTGGGCGTCACCCACTCGATCGTCGGCTGGGCGGGCGCGGCGCGTGCCGCGAAGAGCGCGGCCAGGCACGCGCACAGCAGCCCCGTCCTGGCGCGTCGCGGGGGAGTGGCGGGAGAAGACATGATCGATTGCACGTGCGGGCGGGCGCGGAGCGCGGCGTACGGGGACAAGTGTTGTCGCGAGACGCCGCTCCGTCAACGATCACGGCTGCGGAGGATTTTCATCGACGACGAATCCGCCGCCGTGCACCGGACGGACGCGCGTGGAAATCAGGAGGATCGACCGCGCGGCCGCGCCGGCGTAGATTTCGCGGCGCTTCGCCGGTCCCCAGGGCGATCCGCGGCTCACCTCGACGTCTGCACGAGGCCCCGATGCACCTGACCGTCATCCGCCTGGACGAGCGCCGGTACGAGACCATCATCCAGCGCCGCGACGGCGTGCGCTACCACGTAAAGGGCGTGGGGCACATGTTCGCCATCCCCCACGACATGGCGCACCTGGCCGTGGAAGAGCCGCTGGGGCTGCACCGCGGGTTCTGGGGAAGCGTGGCCGACGGGGCGGTCTTCAGCACCATGACCTACCTGGGCGGGCGCCGAAAGCCCGGCGCGGCCGAGCGCTCCCGCCGGGTGCTGACGGACAACCACGGCCACATCGGCGAGGTGGAGTACCTGGTCCGCATCTTCAACGACTCGCTGCAGCAGGGACACGGGGCGGATTCCGCCGTGCTGCGCGCGCGCCTGCGGCACGACCAGTGGACCGCGCCCGGCCACGCGCCGCGCCGCTTCACGGACGACGAGATCGCCGCGGTATGCGCGGAGTGGCGGCGGATGCTGGCGCTGTGGAGGGAGCTGCCGGTCGGCGGAGAGCTGGAGTTCGAGTGGGCGCTGGAATCGTCCGGGTCCGGCCGCGGGGACCGCCCGCACCGCCGCGCGGACGCCCCCCGGCGGGCGGCGAGGGCGCCGCGGCAGTCCGCGTCCCGGTGGTAGCGGCGGCCGGCTGCCCCGGGGGCGTCAGCGTCCCGGGGGCGTGGTGATCACGACGAGGCGGTTCTCCGTCGGACAGACCGCCAGCAGCTCGCCGCGGCCGTCCCCGTCCAGGTCGGCGACCGCCAGGCCGATTGGGCGCGGGCAGGCGCGCACGGCCCGCCGCTCCAGCCGCGGCCCGGCGAGCACCGTCACCTCGTCCCCCTCCCACGGACCCGCCACCACGTCGGCCACGCCGTCGCCGTCCAGGTCGCCCGCCGCCGCCTCGGTGGCGCCGGGGAGGGAGAACGGCGAGCCCGGAGCCGCCGCAAAGCCCCGGGAGGCCGCCATCCACACGCTCACCGCGCCGGCGTGGACGACCACCAGGTCCGCGCGGCGGTCGCCGTTCACGTCGGCTCCCACGATCATCCAGGGCTGATCCGCGAGCCGGATCACGCGTTCGGAGCGCAGCTCCCTTCCCTGCTCCGCCCCGACCACCAGCACGGTGCTGTCGCCGTGGCCGGGGACCAGCACGTCCAGACGTCCATCCCCCGTCGCGTCGGCGGCGCCGAGCCGGAAGTAGGGCATGGTGCCCACGTCCACCGCCACCGCCGGGCCGAATCCGCCCGCGCCGCCCCACAGGATGCGGACCTCGCGCGTATCGGCGCTCTCCACCGCCACGTCCGTCCAGCCGTCGCCGTCCAGGTCCGCGGTCGCCAGCCCATGCACGTGCGGGCGCGCGCCGGTCTCCACGGGCGAGCCCGCGGCCGGCGTGAAGCGGGCGCGGCCGTCGTTCAGCAGAAGGGTGATGCGGGAGGTCTCGTGGTTGGCCAGCACCAGGTCCACGTCGCCGTCCCGGTCCAGGTCCGCCGCGTCGACGTCGGAGGGCTCGCGGCCGGCGGGCACCGGCGCTCCGACCGGCCGCAGCCGCCCCTGCCCCGCGCCCATCAGCACCGTCACCGTGCCGTCCGCGGAGTTCGCCACGGCGACGTCCAGCTCCCCGTCGCCGTCCAGGTCGGCGACGGCGACGGCCCGCGGCTGCGCGCCCACCGGGTAGCTGGCCGCGCCGCCCGGATCCGCCGCCGCGCCGCGCCCGCCGAGCGACCGCGCCGCGGGCTCGGCCGAGCCGCGGGGCGCCCGCTCGCAGCTGAACCCGCCCAGCGAGGCGAGGACCAGCGTGCCGAGCGCGAGGCGGGCGGGGCGATTCACCGGGACGGCGGGCCGGCGGCGCCGGGCGGGGGGCTCATCCCGCCGCCGCTTCCTGGTAGCGCGCGGGTGCGTAGCGCGTGGCCAGCAGGCCGGTGGCCTGCTCCACGTCGATGCGCTGCACCAGCACGCCCTCCTCGCCGTACGGCAGGTGCGCCTGCAGCTCGCCCGAGGGGGCGATCAGGCTGGTGGCGGATTCAGGGAAGCGCAGCGCATAGTTCACGCTGGCGAAGTAGATGGTGTTCTCGCGGCTGCGCATCATCATCGCCTTTTCGTAGTACGGCCCGTCGGCCGCGCCCCACTCCGTCAGCCGCGGCCCCGCACGGTCGCTCCCGGTGAGCTGGGGATGAAAGACGATCCGGGCGCCGCGCACCGCGGCCCACCGCACCGTCTCGGGATACCGCCACCCCTCGTGGCAGATCACCACGCCGAACCTGACGCCGTTGATCTCGAAGATCCGCCGGGTGTCGCCGGGGACGTAGTGCGGGTCTTCGCTGGGATCCAGCTGGTTCTTGGTCTGCCAGCCCTGGACGTGGCCATCGGAGCCGATGACGACGGCGGCGTTCTCCCGCCCCGCCCCGGTGTACCGCTCCATCCCCATGATCACGGCCACGCCGTGCTCCCGCGCCATCCGGGAGAGCGCATCCACCACCCGCTGCTCATCGTCGTGGTCGAACGGCACCACCTCGAAGTCCTGCCCCCGCAGCCCGGGAAGGTACGCTTCCGGAAAGCACACGATCTCCGCGCCGCGGGCGGATGCCTGCGACAGCAGCCGGTCGGCCCTCTCCAGCCCGTCCCGCAGCGAGGTGGCGATCCCGGGCGACGCCAGGCCAACGATCATGCGTGGGCTCCGTTGAGGGTCGGTGGATCAGGGACGGGCCGGCCCCCGGCGGCGGCTACCTGCGGCTGAGCTGGATGTCGTCGACGAAGATCCCGTAGTCGTCTCCCCCCTCGTGCTGAAACCGGAGCCGTGCGGAGGTGTCGCGCAGGACGGGGATGGAGCGCGTAAAGGTCTGCAGCGGGGCATAGCTCGGCAGCGTGAAGGTCTCCTGGTACACGTTGCCCAGCGAGACGGTGACGGTGTTGTCCGGCTGCGACGGCCGCGGGGTGCCCGCGAGCTTGAACTGCAGCTGGTACGTGCCGCGCGGCAGCGCGAACGTTTCTTTCGACTCCAGCGTGCCCGCCGCCCGGGTGGTGCCGTCCAGGTCCACGTACATCCCCTGGGCGGTGGACAGAAAGTCGTCGAACGGAGGCGTGCCGACCAGGTCCACGCTTCCGCCGGTGACGTTCCAGCGGGCGAAGCCGGTGTAGTTGAGCTGGTAGCTTCCGCCGCCTTCCTGGTTGAAGTCTTCGACCAGGAGCGTGGCCGGCCCCGCCAGCGGCTCGGTGCCGCCGCCGGACGAGCAGCCCGCCACTACGGCGCCGAGTGCCAGTACCGCAAAGACGCTGCAGTTCAGAACGCGCATGGGAAATCGGATGTTGGATGGATGTACGGTGACGGCGCAGCCGCCGGATGGGTGAATCGCGGACGTCCAAAAATCGCGAATCCGCGGCCGCGGCGCCATGGCCGGCGCGTCAGCGCGGTTCGGTGAGGGCTTCGCAGCGGCCGGCGGGGAGCGCGCGCACCTCGCCCACGATGGCCAGCCTCTCCAGGTGGCGCGCCGTCAGAATACAGCCCTTCGATGCACTACCACTCCCACTCCGTCTCCTGGGCGGTCGCGCGGCGGAGGCCGTCGGAGGATGTTGCTGAACCTCTGGACTTTCCAACAAGAGCGTTGACTTTGTGAGGGAGGCGCTGCTCCATAGCCTGCTGGTACGAAATGCCCTGGCGCCGACCGAAGGACCTCGTCAGCAGAACTGTGGGGCCGGATTCCATGCTCGGAAGCCAGCCCGGGCGCGAGGGGCGGGCGAGGTCCTTCGGTCGCGCCGCAAGCTGTTGTGTGGGTTCAGGTTCCGCATGGCGCTCCCTCGGTAAGTCAACGCCGCTGGTCGAGGTTTGGCAACACCCTCTCAGGGGGCGCGGACGAGGCTGGCCTGCAGCGTGACCGTCTGCACGTGGCAGCCGCCGTCGCGGGCGCGGACGCGCTCCTGCCTCCACTGCTGGTAGCCGGGCTTGTCGATGGTCACGGTGTACATCCCGGGCCGCTCGTCGGCACCGCGCAGCTCCAGGGCGTTCTCACCGGGATCCGCCAGCTGCAGCTGCGCCGTGATCGATCCGTCGCGGACGACGCCGGTGGCCCCGGACGCGGCGGGCGCGTGCGTGGCGGCGTCGCGCACCTGCACGACGATGGCCGGCCGCGCTTCCGTGGTGCAGACGCGGGGATCCGTGAGGTCGCAGCCGGAGAGGGCGGCGGGGAGCAGCACCCCGCAGGCGAGCAGCGCAATCCGGTTCATTCGCGGGCTCGTGGGGTGGATGGAACGGTGACACGCGTCAAGAACGCGCGAACCCGGCCGTTTGTGAACCGCGCCGGCATGCACCCTGGTCGTGCCGTGACCGAACGCGTCGACCCGGCGCCGGCCGGCGCCGGACGCACGGGAGCCGCGGGGGCACTGCCCTCCCGCGGCTCCTCGTTTCATCCGGCTTTATTGCAGCGTCAACTCGTGGCTATGGTGACGGATATCCCCGAGAAGTAGTTGACGGGCATGTAGGCGGAGTCGTTGCCGATGCCGTAGGTGTGCGATCCGTAGGCGGTGTTCCCCGAGAACCAGGGGCCGCCGCTGTCGCCGCCCTCGGAGAGGTTGACGCCGTTGCCCGCCACGCGCACCCAGGTGCAGGCGCCGCTCGCGCAGTAGGAGATGGTGGCGATGGTGCCGCAGGTGTATCCGGTGGTCCGCCCCTGCTTGCAGACCTGCGACCCCACGGTCTGGCTGGTGCGCGAGCGGGTGGCGGTGATGGAGCGGGTGCCGGTGCTCACCTTGATGGTGTTGGGATAGGTGTGCCCGCTGGCGTTGTGCCACTGGATGTCGTACGACCCGCTGTACGCCTCGCCGCGGAAGGTGAGCGCGTAGCCGGACAGCGTCTGGCTGTTGCCGCAGTGGCCGGCGGTGCTGATGCCGCGGGTGCCGGCGGAGTTGCGGACGGTAAAGCCGCTGGTGCAGCCGGTGATGCTGAGCCCGCCGTACATCGAGATCTCCTCCTGCGGCAGGTGGTCCACCTCGACCACCGACGCCTCCCCCTCGCCCAGCACGGCCCGCGCGGCGGCCGAGCGGCCGCGGAGCACGTGCACCTCGGCGCGGTTGGCGCGCACGTCCACCTGGCCCGCCGACGGGATTCCGGACGCGCGCACGCGGTGGTAGCTGGCCTCCAGGCGGCGCTCCAGCTGCTGCAGGGTGAAGCGGGCCGGCTCCACCCGCACGATCTCCGCCAGGGCCGGGCTCAGGTACGGACGGATGGTCTCCTCGCCCTTGCGGGTGAATCGGGCGACCACGTGGAACCCGGGGGAGTGCTCGATGCTCAGGCCCGCGAAGGTCGCCGCCTGCTCTTCGGTGAGCCGGGCGTTCAGTGCGTCGACGGCCTCCTGCAGCTGCAGCTGGCGCCCGGCCTCGTGCAGGCTCACACCGAACTTGTCCGCGTAGAAGGCGACGTCTTGCTGGGGGCCGGCCACTCCTTCGGCGCGCGACTCGCTGCCGTCGGCGGGCATCCCGGCGTCCGAGGGGAGCCGGTCGCAGGCGCCGGTGAGCGCGACTGCCGCGACCAGCAGTGCGGGGGTCCTGAAGCGGTGGTGCATGGGTCCTCCTCCGGTGGTGGGTGACGCGGGAGCCTTCCGATCCGCGTCCGCCACCCGGGGCAAGGAAGCCGCCAGAATTGAGCAGTGCCCATCCGCGCTTCTACCCCGCTGCCACGGCTCCGCTTAACCCGCTCCCGAGCAAACAGAATGCGGCCCGGCGCCGTGCCTCCATCCGGTGCGGCGGGTTCCAGAATGGTGCACCCGCCGCTCGTTCCACGACGTGCCGTACGATCGATCGAATGCTGGACGAGGCGTCCTCACCGCCTGGAGGACGGCCGCTTCCAGCGCTCGGGGTGAAAGTCGGCCAGGTCGACATCCCCAAAGTCGTCGGGAGCGACGAAGATCGTCTCCTCCATCTTGTCGAGGTCCAGCGTGTGGTAGCTCAGCTCCACCACCTTGGTGAGCCGCCACGTGCGGGCGCGCGGCGCGTAGCGAAAGGTGTAGTCCGCCCGCCACCGCCACGCCGAGCCGCCGTAGTGCAGCACCGTGAACGTCGCCGTCCCCACCTCCACGCCCTCGAACGGATCGCCGAACACGCCGCCGCAACCGGCGCAATAGACCACGCGGTCATTGCGTGCCGCCACGTGCAGCGTACCGCCGGGCCGGCGCAACACCACCAGCAGCGGCCGCTGCGCCTGGCTCAGCAGCGAACCGGCCGTGTCCTCGTCCACCTTCTCCAGGACGAGCACGTAGTCGCGCAGGCCGTCGCCGTTCAGGTCCGCGCCCGCCGCGCACAGCGCGCGCGTGCCCGGCAGCACGAACGGGCGGAGCTCGGCCGGGATCCGTGTGGGGAACGGCACCGTGCATCCGGCGTCCGCATCCGAAGGAGTCACGCCTCCCTTCTGCGCGGCCGCCGGCGCCGCCCGCATCAGCGCGATGGCGAAGGTCGCGGCAGCCAGCATCACGGCCGCCCACGGCCGGCGTTCGTGGCGGGGCGTATTCAGGCGAACGATGGGTCGCATCGGCGGGGGAGGCTCGGTCGATGGGGAGCGGAGGCAGAGACGCGGGTGCGCGGCGACGAGAACCCGTCGTCAGCGCCGCTCCCAGCGGATCGCTGCTTCGGCGGCGGCATTCTCCTGGAGCATGGCGAGCGCCTGGGGCGAGGCGGGGAGCAGGGAGATGCGGCTGCCAAAGGCGCTCCGCCTCCGAAGCTCCAGCTCCACCACGGGCGAACGCCGGCCCCCGAAGCCGCCGTGAACCACGCCGCGCGCCACGTCCGTCCAGGGCACCCGGATCTCCCTGAAGTAGTTGGACACGCAAAGCCCGCCCGGCACCAGGTGCACGCGCTTGAGCGGAGCGCTCACGCGAAGCGCGACGTACATCCCCAGCGCGAACAGGCCGATCAGCAGGGGCCTGCCCCAGGCGGGATCGGTCTGGCCGCCGCCCCACCGCAGGCCGGGAGAGCCCGTGAACGCGAGGACGTTGAGGTAGCCCATCCCCCCCAGCCACCCCGCGGGCCACACGAACTTGAGGACGAGCGTGGACACGGAGCTCACCGGCACCCCGGGCGCGGTGCGCTCCGCGCCGCGCCGGAGAATCACCGGCACACGGGCGCCGGCGTCATCCGCTCGCCGCGGGCAAGCGGCCGTACCTCCAGGAGCTGCACCCGGGCGGGCTCCGTGGGGGCCAACGTGACGAAGACGCCCAGGTCGGCGTCGCGGCACCGCATCCGCCACCCCCCGCGCAGCGCGTTCTCCGCCTCGATCACCCCGTCGGCGCGGCACTCGCCACCCGCCCGCGCCACCAGCCCCGCGATCGCCGCGCGGCGGCGCTCCTTCGGCTCGTCCAGGTACAGGTTCATGGCCGCGAGGCTGTCCGCGAGCGCATCGTCCCAGCGCGTGATCAGGCGCGACACCTGCTCCTGCCGCCGCAGCAGCACCGGCGCGGGCTGCGGGGCGCGCGGCTGCAGCGCGCCGGTGCGGGAAAGGACCGCCAGCGCCTGCTCGGTGACCCCGCCCCAGCCGGTATAGGTGAGGTTGCCCATCGCCACGATTCCCACCCCGTGCTCCGGAAGCCACCGCATCAGCGACCCGAAGCCGGGGAGCCCGCCGCTGTGCGAGACCAGGGTGCGGAACAGGCACGTCTGCCGGATGCCGAGGCCGTAGCCGTAGCCCCCCGCGCTCAGCGTCGTCGTCCCGGCGACCGTGTCGCGCACCACCGACGCGCCGCCGTAGCGCGCCACCTGCTGCATCTCGCGCAGGGAGGCACGGCGCAGCGGGCCGGCATCCGCCCCGTCGCGCGGCGGCCACGCGTCCAGCATGAAGCCCACCCAGCGGCCCAGGTCCGCCAGGGAGGTGAGCATGCCGCCCATGGGCCCGAAGGCGCCGTCCGGAAGCTGCGGCTCCTCGATCCACTCCCCGTCCCGCAGGCGGTAGCCGTGCGCCAGGCGCCGGGGCGGAACGGCGGAGACCTCCAGCGTCGTGGAGGTCATCCCCAGCGGACGGAGCACGCGCTCCGTCAGGTAGCGCGGGTACGGCATCCCCGAGACGTTGGCCACGACGCGCCCCAGGATGGCGAAGCCGAAGTTGGAGTACTCGTAGGTGGTGCCCGGGGCGGTGGAGAACGGAATTCCGCCCCGCATCATCGCCGACATCTCGTCGTCCGTGGCCGCCAGCTGCTGGTCGCCCCACGGGTTGTCCTCGGGAAAGCCTGCGGAGTGCGAGAGCAGGTGGCGGATGGTGATCCTGGGCGCGTCGGCGGCGGGGTAGCGCAGCCCGGCGAGCTCCGGCACGTAGCGCTCCGCCGGGTCGTCCAGCGAGAGCAGTCCCGCATCGCGAAGCTGGAGGATGGCGACCGCCGCGAAGCTCTTGCTCATCGACGCGATGCGAAAGACCGTCGACGTGTCCACCGGCGCGCGCGACGAGAGCTCGCGGTACCCGGCCGTCCCCACGTGCGCCAGCCGGCCGTCCACCACGATGCCGTACGCGATCCCCGGCACCCGCGACCGCTCGGCGAAGTCGCGCATCAGCCGGTCGATCTCGGGAAACGCGGCGCTGAGCTCGGCCACGCGTCGCGGGTTGGCGAACGCGGCGGGCGGGGCCGCGCTTCCGGCGTCCTGCGCCCGGGCGGGGGAGGGCGCCAGGGCGAGGGATGCGCAGAGCGCGGCGAGAAGGGGGCGCGGGGTCATGGGCGAGCGCCCTCCGTCAGGGAACGCCGATGGACAGGCCGAGCCGCACGCCGTCCGCCGATCCGTTCAGCGTCACGGCGGGAGCGTTCCGCAGGTCGACGGAGCGCCACCGCTCCTGTGGGAAGACGAAGCCCAGCGCGGCGCCCCAGGCGGCACCAAAGGGAGCGCCGATGATCACGCCCATCAGCACCGACTCCGTGGTGCCGAAGCACAGGTCGTCCGTGCGGCGGTCACACGGCTCGTTCGAGAAAAGGGTGGGGAGGACGGCGCCCGCCACGCCCCCGACCGTGCCGGTCAGCGCGCCCAGGGCGGCGACCCGCAGCGCGGAAAGGGGCCGGGCCGGCGTGCCCCGGCTCACCTGCAGCGTGCGGATGGACGACAGCGACATGGTGACCCGCCGCGCGCCCTCGCCCCTGCCGGAGAGCACCACCACGCTGTCCGGGCCCACCGCCTCGATGGTTCCCACGGTCCGGCCGGTGCCGGGGTCCACCACGCGCACCCGCGTGCCCGGCGACAGCTCCGCGGCGGACTGCGCGCGCAGGGTGCAGGGCGCCGCCAGCAGCGCGGCGCAGAGGAGCGGGGCGGCCCGGGAGAGAAGGCTTCGCATGGACGGTGGCTGGCCGAGAGGGAGGGGTTGGGGAGAAACATCCACCGCAAGCTGAAGCGCGCTGCGCACGCCCGCAAGCGGCGGCCCGCAGGCGGGCCTCATCGCCCGGGGAATTCGGCCGGCGTCCCGGGCGGCGGCGCGTCGGGACGCGCCCGCCCCGCCCTCGCCGGTGATCCGCGCCAGGGTGCGGGTAAGCTCCTCCATCAGCGCGGCCGCGTCCGGCGAACGCGGGTCCTCCACGTCCACGCGCGGCACGTCATCCATCACGCGGCCCCCCGCATGCGGGCCGCCGCGCGGATCGCGTCGGCACAGGCCAGCCAGCGCCGCACCTCCTCCTCCTCCTGGTCCTCCGCGCCCCAGCACGCCGCGACCACGGCGAGCGCGTACCCCCACCCGGCCACCCGCCGCACGTCGTCGTCCAGCCGCTCCGCCAGCACGTCCAGCCGGTCCGACAGCAGGGCGACGGGGTTCGGGTGCGAAAGCACGAAGCGGCGGGGATTCCGCAGGAGCGCCGCCGGCTCCGCCTCGCGCGGGCCGGTGACGCCTTTGGGATCGGCCGCCAGCCAGGGCGCACGCTCCGCGCGCAGCAGGTTGTGGTGGTGCAGGTCCCCGTGCAGCACGGACACGTCGGACGCGTCGGCCAGGAGCTCCGCGGCGATCGCGGACGCGTCCCGGCACGCGGCCGCCAGCGCCGGCGGGGCGTCGGCGATGTACGGGGCCCGGAGCGCCGCGACCCATGACGCGAGGCCCGGCAGGGTTTCGCTGGGCGGCCCGGGGGTGGCGCGGAGCCGTGTGACGGCCTCGGCGGCCGCCGCCGTGGCCGCCCGGTCGTCGCGGGCGCAGAGGTCCGCCAGCGGAGTTCCCGGCACCGCCCGCTCCAGCAGGAGCGCGCCGCGGGACAGGTCCGCCGCCTCCAGGCGCACGGCGCCGCCGCCCGCCCAGTGGGCGAGCGCGCGCGCCTCGTACTCCAGCCACTCGGCGGGCGGGGAGAGCTTGAGGACCAGGGGCGTGCCGTCCCGCCCGCGCACGGGGATGATGAGACCCAGGCTTGCCTCCGCGTAGGGCGGCCCATCCTCCACGAGCCCCCACCCGGCGGCAACGGAAGCCAGGTGCCCGGGAAGCTCCCGGAGCCACGCGGCGCCGTGCTCGCCATAGGCGCCGACCACACGGTCGGCGACGTCGCCGGGGAGGATGGGATCGGGCAAGCTCGTCTCCGGCGCTCCCCGGTGCCCGGGAGCGCGATCGGCAGGGAAGATGGGGCCGGTAGAGGTTCTTCCGTCCCGATGGTTCGGCCGGCGGCGCGCGCCCGGGCGCAGGCGACCACCATCTCTGCGTAGATGTCCAGACCTGCGCGCCGGGGATGCAGGACTTCCACGATCCACCTCCGGCAGACAGGGATCCTGTCCGGCGCAGAGTCCCGAGGGTCAGAAAAATCCGAATGTCGCGCTCTGGCGGGCCGGTTGAGGGCCCTGGCGGCGATACGGGGTGCTTGCGGGACTCCGGGTCTGATAATCATACCCAATCCGGCTAAACACTTCCCGTTACGCAGATCGTGGCTTTGTCTCACACGGAGTCAACGGGGTCAACGGAGTTTTGCCCTCCGTTGACTCCGTTGACTCCGTGTGAGACCCAGTCTTTTTGCGGATTCAGCCGCCGTCCGGCGCCGGGAGGATCGACGCCCAGACCTCGATCACGCCGGCGCCCGTCCGCGGGTCGAAGCGCGCGTCGTAGAGCTCGAACTCCGGCGTGTTCGCGAGCCGATAACCCGACCGCGGCAGCCACTCGTTCCAGATGGCGTCCCAGGTGGCGTGCAGCGTGGAGACGTGGCCCCGGTGCGTGAACACGGCGTAGGCCTGCGCGGGGACGCGCATCCGCCCGAGCCCGGGTGGCAGCGCATCGAGCGCCGCGACCTCCGCGCCCGTCATGTACTCGAACGTCTGTGCGGCAGGGTCGGCGCCGCACATCACGCCGTACGCCGCCGTTCCCTGCCGTCCCGGGAGCGCCCCCAGCTCCCGGAACGCGCGCCACTGCTCGGGGATGCTGTCCCCCGCCCCGCCGAACGAATGCACGCGCCGCAGCCCCGCCAGCAGCATGGCCCCGCGCTCCACGATGCGGTCCGGCTCGATGGACGTCATCCGTATCTCGATCCCCTGGTGCTCGATCTGTCGCACGAGCATACGTTTCCCTGACACGCGCGGCACGGGCGGTTATCATGCGTTCAGCAGGTCTGCTTTGATGCGCGGTAAAATTCGCTCCTCGTCCGGACTATGCAAAGCTTTCAATGATCGTCCCCGAAAATGCGAGTCGATCATGCGCACATTTGCCGCACGGCCCCCGGCCGCCCCGTTGTCCGAACCTTCCCGCTCCCATACGCCCGCCCAGACGCTGGAACACGCTCCCGCTTCGGCTTCCGCCTCACGCTTTCACCACGACTTCAGCCACGTCCGGACGCGGGCGGTATCCGCACCTGCGCCACCCGGGGCGGGCGCACCCGGAGGCGACCCTGCCGGTGAGACGGGCGCTGCTCGAGCGACGGAGGACCCGCGCCTGGTGGACCGGGGCGTAGCGGACCGGCTCGCCCGCGGCGGGCAGGGCGGGAGCCCGCTGCCACGCGCGGAGCGGGTGTTCTTCGAGCCGCGCCTGGGACACGACTTCAGCGGCGTTCGGGTGCACTCCGGCCCCGAAGCGGCGCAGCTGACCCGGTCGCTGGGCGCCCGTGCCTTTGCGCACGGCGATGCCCTCTACTTCGGTGCGGGCCAGTACGCGCCCGGATCCGCGGAGGGCCGACGCCTGATCGCGCACGAGCTGACGCACGTGGTGCAACAGCGCGGCGGCGTGCGCCAGATCCAGCTGGCCCCGGCCGAGGTGGCGGCACCCCCCGACCCGATCCAGAAGTTAAAGAACCAGCTGAAGGCCGCCTATGGTTTCGCGGACGTGGTCGATGGCGACGCCAAATGGACCGCCGCCGAGCTCCAGCAGGTGATCGCCGCCCTGGCGCTGCTTCCCATCGAGGACAAGCCGGCGCTCGCGGGTGTCGTGCTCAAGAGGGTAGCCAGCCTGGAAGAAAATGTCGGTGGACGGTTCGACTCTGACGTGCGACTGAAATACCCTGAACCCACGAACAAGCCTGCCGCGGACGCTTCCGCGGTGGATCAGGCAACCGAGCCTGACCTGCCAACGCTCGTGAACGAGAACATCCTGAACCTGACGAACAAAGGGTTCCAGGAAGGAGCCCCCGGCAGCTACACCACCATCCTGCACGAAGTGGCGCACGCGGTCGAATCGTTCAAGCTCCACAAGATCGCTCATGAGGCCAACGTTGCCACGCTTGGCGCCGCGACGCTGCAAAGGGACGCGATAACCGCCCGTCGCGAATTCAAAACGGCTGAGGCCGCCAAGAATGCGCTGGTAAATCCCTACAACGCTGCGCTCCAGAAATTGAAGGATGCCGCGATTTCCGGCGATGCGGCGCGCACCGCCACGGCGAAGGCAGAATTCGACACCATCGAGAAAGCATATGCTGCCAAGAAAGCCGTGCACGATGACCGGCTGACCGTCAGCGATGCCGCGCTCGTCAAGGCAAACGCAGCGACAACCGCAGCAAACGACAAGCAGGAGCTCGTCAAAACGGAATTGATCCCTCCGACGAGGCTGGATGACCTCAAGGACGACGTCCAGTTATGGGAGAGCGCACATGATGGCGCCATGAAGGATGCCGGCGGCGTGGTGGCCAAGCTGCCTTCCAAGGCCAAGATCGAAGCACAGCAGTATGTCGCGTCGGTAAAGCTGGTGAGCCAGGCGATCAAGACCCTTGCCAGCCAGACGCCCGACCCCAAGCTGGAGGTCAAAGACGTGGACAAAAAGATAGCGTACGTGAATGAGATGATCACCAAACGCGACCAGCAGCGGTCGGCGCTGGCCGAGCTGAACAGCGCAAACCCTGTCCTTGCCGCTTTCGCTACCGTTGAGGCCACGCAGAAGTCATGGTTCGACGCCGTGAAGGCGTACTCGCTGGCGCACCAGCGGACGGCGGTCGTGCAGAGATTCGTCGACTTCGTTGACGAGCACGGGATCGAGCCGATTACCCAGTATGCCCGTGACGAGTGGCCGCAGAAGCCGGGGGAATTCTTCGCCGAGGCGTATTCCTGGTTCCTGGCCAAGCCGCTCGAACTGAAAGCCCTGTCTCCGAAGCTCCACGGCTGGTTTGCCGAAAAGAAGTATCGATGACGCAGGCAAACGACTCCCGCCTGGGACGACCGACAAGGGCGCGCCGAGTGGATGCCGCACCACGGCGCAGCCGCCTGGCCTGCTGGAGCGGAATCTCCAGGCCGGGCCGCTCCATTGCGATCAGCACCTGCCCGCCGTGCAGGGCGGAAAGAGGTCGCGCAGCACGCCGGGCGCGGCGCCGCGGTAGATGGTGGCGTGCGTAAGGTCCGGGCGCGGCGTGTACTGCCAGCGCAGCGCCGGCGACGCGTTCGCGCGCAGCACCTCCGCCAGCCGCGTGGTGGTGGAGACGATCTCCTCCTCGTCCGCAGAGGACAGGTACAGCACCTCGGGGCGATCCGGCCGCGCGCGGAGCCGCTCCTCCGCGCGGCGCACCAGCTCGCCGGCGTTCCACCACAGGCTGGGGCTCAGCGCGATCCAGGTGTCGAACAGCTCCGGCTGCAGAAAGAACGTTTCCACGATGAACAGCCCCGCCAGCGACTCGCCGATGATGGCGGACTGGTCCGTCACGCGGTAGCGGCGCTCCACCTCGGGGATCAGCTCGTCGGCGATGAAGCGGCGGAACGCGGCGGATCCGCCGTGTATGCCGGTGCGGAGGCGGTCCTCCTCCACCTGCGTGGGCCCCGTCATGTCTCGCCGCCGCCGCGTGTTCTCGATCCCGACGACGATCATCGGCCGCATCTCGCCCGCGCGGATTCCGGCGTCCACGGTGCTGGCCACGTGCGAAAAGTCCTCCTGCACGCCGCCGTCCGGCATGTACAGCAAGGGGTAGTGCGCCGCGCCGCTCTCCGCGTAGCCCGGCGGCAGGTAGACGGCAATGCGCCGCGTCTCGCCCACCGCCGCCGACTCCATCGTGAAGATCTCGTGCGGCGGCACCGGCTCCGGCATCGCCGTGCGCCGCACGAACCGCCACCCCGAACCGGCCGGGACGAAGAGATACAGGTGCTGCTCGACGTAGGTGGTGGCGGCCGCACCCCCCTCGCCGGGCTTCGTGGTGCCCATCTCCACCGCGACGGCGGCGGTGTCGCCCCGCAGGGTAAAGCCGTGCGTGGCGACCCACTCGTGCTGCGCCGGCCGAGGGGCGCCCGCCGGTTCCGTCCGGTGCGACGCCTGCATGCCGGCCGCGACCACGGAGTCGAACGGCGTGGTGGGCGTGTTGATGTAGAAAGGACTGTCGTCCGCCATCCTGTCGAGCAGTGAATCCGCGAGCCATCGACCTATGGCGGGCGCTAGCGTGCGCGTGTCCGGCTGCGCCTGCGCCGTCCGCGCCACCGCCGCGTTCAGCATCGCACCGGCGATCACCAGAATGATCCGCAGCTTCATCCAGCTTTCTCCATCGACGCTTTCAGGGGATGCGCGGAAAGGTGTTCACCGCGCCGTTCACCAGCCGCGTGACGGACGTCACCTGGCCGCTCGCGTCGCGCGTGAACACCATGCGCACGATGCCGTTCAGCGGCGACATCCCGCGGAACTCGAAGAGCGCGGGGCCGATGGGCTCCATGCGGATCTCCGTGCCGGACGGCTCGATGAGCGCCAGCGCCGAGTCCCGGGCCTCCACGCGGAGCGTCGCGCCGCGCGGCGTGCGGTATCCACCCACGTACGGGGAGAGATCGCCCGCCTGCGCGGCGGGAAGCGTGGGGGTGAACGTGGCCTCGCGCGTGCTCTGCGCGGCGGACACGCGCCAGCCGTCGCCGGCGCGTTCCATCACCGTCAGGTAGCGGAAGGTGCTGGTCGCCAGCGCGCCGTCCGACTCCGTGGAGCGCGTGGTCGCGACCGCCACCGACGGCGCCGCGAGGTGGACCGCATCGTCCGCCCACGTCATCGTCATCCGGCTTCCGTTCACGTGCGTCGCCGCCTGCCGCAGCACCCCCGCCCGGTCCAGCGTCACGCCGCTGCTCATCGTCGCGGAGAGCCGCGGCGCCGTGTGGGCCTGCAGGTACGCCGTATCCGCCATCGCGTACGCCCGCCACCACGCGCGCTGCACCTCCAGCGCGCCCGCACTGTCCGCGGCCGTCGCGCGGGGAGCCGCGGCTCCGGGCGCGTTGCCCGCGCACGCCGCCAGCCCCAGCGCGAGAAGAACGGCGAGACGTCGTGGATGCATGATGTGGGATAAGCGGTGGGATCGAGACGACGTGCGGTGGATGCGGACGATGAGGATGCTCAAGCTACAGCTTGTCTGCGCGCCGCGCGATGGGGTTACTTCTGAAGTTCATACCCTTTCCCGCTTGCGGGAGAGGGTGCGAGCCTGAGCGAGCGGGTGACGGCCCGTCCCGCCGCTCCACGCTTCGTCCCAGCGGCGTTGAGCCCGGCATCCGGACCCGCTACCCTGCATCGTGCCGGGAGACGGCGTGACTGCGAGCTGGATCGTCCGGGCAGCGGACGCTCAGGTGCCTGGAGCGCCGCACGCACCCCGGCCGCCGAGTCCGCGAAGGCGGACTTTGCGTACTCCCGGCGGCGAATTCATTCGCTCCGCCAGCCGGCCGGCACGCTCCGGTCCGTGATCTCGATCGTGATCGGTGAAACCTTGACTCCGGCCGTCCGTTTGATTAAAACAGAATGCGATTCGCATTTTCATCCATCCCCGCACCCGACGGATCCCCGTGGCCGATCCAGCGTCCGCATCCACCCGCACGCCGCGGCAGCCGCGCAGCCGCCAGACGGAGGAGCGCATCGTCCGCGCGTTCGGCGAGCTGCTGGGCGGCGCGCGCTTCGAGGACGTGTCGGTGCAGCAGGTGGCCGGCCGCGCGGGCGTGTCGGTGGGCGGCTTCTACGCCCGCTTCGCCAGCAAGGACGACCTGCTGCTGCACGCCATGTACGCCGGCTACGTGCAGGACGCGCTCGCCCTGGCGGAGCAGGCGCTGGACCCCGCGCGGTGGGCCGGCGCCGGCATCGCGCCGATCGCGGAGGCGTACTTCGCGCTGATGCTGCGGGCCGCGCGCGACCACGGCCCGGTGCTGCGCGAGATCGTCCACCGCACCCGCGGCAACCCGGAGACGGTGGCCCACAGCGCCGCGTGGGCCGCCTTTCGCCAGGGCGTGCACGAGCCGTTTCGCCGGCTGCTGGCGGAGCGGATGGACGAGATCGAGCACGCCGATCCGCCGTTCGCCCTGCGCTTTGCCTTCAGCGCCTGCTCGTCGGCGCTGCGCGAGAGCGTGCTCTTCGGCCACATGGAGCCGTCGATGGGCCCGGTGGACGAGGACGTGATGGCGCGCGAGCTGGCGCGCATGTTCTGCCGCTACCTGGGCATTCCCTTTCCCGCCGGCGTGGACGCCCGCGCCTGATCCACCCCCTGAGAGACCCGACCATGAACGCCAACCCCGTGCGCCCCATGCTGCGCACCTTCGCCCTCTTCGCCGCGGCCGCGCTGGCGCACCCCGCCGCCGCGCAGCAGCCGTCCGCGGCGTCGCCGCTGGCCGGCGCGCCCGCGTCCGCGGATGCCGCGCAGGTGCGGCAGATCGCGGACGACTACCTGGCCGCGCTCATCCAGAACTTTCCCGGCACCCAGGAGGCGCTGGGCAGCGGCCCGGCGCCGGACCGCTGGAGCGACAACTCGCTCGCCTTTCAGGCCTCGTGGAGCCGGGAGCAGGACGGCTACCTGGCCCGCCTGCGCGCCGTGAACGCCGACGGGCTGTTCGGCCAGCCGGAGTGGCTCATCCACGGAATGCTGCGCGAGTCGCTGGAGGGCGCCGCCGCCACGCGCGCCTGCCGCTTCGAGCTGTGGGGCGAGGTGGACCAGATCTTCGGCTGGCACATCGGCGTGAGCCAGCAGGCCGGCACCGCCCGCGTGGCCACGGACGCCGACCGCGCGCGCACCCTGGCCCGCTGGCGCGACCTCGCCCGCTTCATCCGCGTGGAGACGGAGAACCTGCGCGCCGGGCTGGCCGCGGGGTACGCCGCCCCGCGCGACAACGTGCTGCGCGTGATCGAGCAGGTGCAGGGGATGATCCCCGATTCCGTGGAATCGTCCCCCTTCCAGGCGCTGGTCACGGCCTCGGAGGATCCCCAGTACGTGCGGGAGATGTCCGTCATCGTCCGCGACCAGGTGTACCCCGCCCTGCGCGCGTACCTGGCGTATCTCCAGGCGGACTACCTGCCGCACGCGCGTACGGACCCCGGCCTGTGGTCGCTCCCGGACGGCGCGGCCTGCTACCGCGGCGTCATTCGCCGCAGCACCTCGCTGGACGTGGCGCCCGCGGAGCTGGCGCGCATGGCCCGCGCGGCGCGGATGGAGCTGGAGCGGGAGCTGCTTCCGCTGGCCACGGCCGCCACGGGCGAGACGGACCTGGGTGCTGCCCGCGAGCGGCTGCGCACGGACCCGGCGCTGGCGTTCGGCTCGCGCGAGGCCAAGCTGGCCGCCGCCCGCGCGCAGATCGACACCCTGCGCACGCTGATGCCGCGCGCCTTTTCCCGCGTCCCCACCACGCCGCTGGTGGTGGAGCCCGGGCCGGGCTTCATGGAGCGCTCGCGCCCCGGGGCCTGGTACGATGACGCGCCCATGGACGGCAGCCGTCCGGCCGTGTTCTACATCAACCTGGGGAACGCCGAGCGGGCGCCGCGCATGGAGCTTTCCACCGCCACCTCGCACGAGGGGTGGCCGGGGCACCACCTGCAGCGGGCGTGGGCACAGGAGCGCGCGGTGCCGCACCCGGTGATGCGTCTGCTGGGCACGTCGGCGTTCACGGAGGGATGGGGGATGTACGCGGAGCGGGTGGCCGACGAGATCGGCGCCTTCAGCGATCCGCTGATGCGCGCCGGCGTGTACGCGCACCTGGCGGACGCGCTGGTGGCGCTGGAGATCGACCCCGGCATCCACGTGGACCGCTGGACGCGCGAGCAGGCGGTGGATTCCATGATGTCCATCTCCCGCCGCCCCCGCGCGCAGGCGGAGTCGTACGCGGACCGCCACGCCGCCACGCCGGGTCAGCTGATCACGTACATGACGGGCTACCTGGAGATCGTGCGCCTTCGCGAGCAGGCGCGCCGCGAGCTGGGCGCCGCGTTCGACCTGCGCGCCTTCCACGACGTGGTGCTGGACGACGGCCCCGTCACCCTCCCCATGCTGCGCGCCAAGGTGGAGCGCTGGATCGCCCGCGAAAAGTCCGGCGCGTAAACCAGCGAAAATCCGTTCACACCGAGGCGTCGAGGGCAAAGAGAGCCGCGGAGAACGTTGTCGTTCTCCGCGGCTTCTTCTTTTCCTCCGCGCCACCGCGTGAGCTCCAGTTGGGGATCACGCCACCGCGGCGGCGCCCTTCCACACGCCGGCGATGCTTGCGGCTGGATGATATGAGGAGTGTGCGGTGCGGGGCGGAGATCGGCAACGCTCCCGGGCGCGGCCAGGATCGTACTCAACCGAGCAATCCGGGGTTCATCCGCCAGACGGCGAAGGTGAGGGCAGAGGCGAAGGTCACCCACAGCAGGTAGGGGATGAGCAGCGCCCCGGCCAGGGGCCGCACGCGCCAGAACGCGGCGATCGTCGCGGCGATCAGCACCCACAGCAGCAGAATCTCGCCGAACGCCAGCGCGCCGCGCCGCCACGCGAAGAACAGCCAGGTCCACAGCGCGTTGGCCGCCAGCTGCACCACGAACAGCGTGAGCGCGCCGCGTGCGCCGCGAAAGCCGCGCTCGCGCCACACCAGCCACGCCGCGATCCCCATCAGCAGGTACAGCACGCTCCACACGGGGCCGAACAGCCAGCCCGGCGGCGCCCATCCGGGCTTCACGAGCTGCTGGTAGAAATCGCCCGCGCCGGCGCTCGCCACGCCCCCCACCGCCGCCGCCGCGAAGCTCGCCAGCAGCCACCCGGCCAGCCCCAGCCACTGCCGGTTCCCGGAAGCAGCCATCGTTCTTTCGAGGTTGTGAGATCCGCGGACCGCTCAGAGCCTGATTTCCATCCACGGCAGCACCCGTCGCACCTCATCCACGTCCGCCTGCACATCGCCCACGCGAACGGCGCCCATGCGGCGGTAGAACTCCTCCGCGTGCGGATCGGAATCGATCTCCAGCCGCGCCGCCCCGAGGTCGCGCGCCGTCCGCATCGCGTGGGCGAGCAGATCCCGCCCCAGGCCGCGGCCCATCCACTCCGGCGCGACCCACAGGTGGTCCAGCACGGCATCCGCCTCCCGCATCTCCAGCGCATAGAAGCCGCGGGGACGGTCGACCTCTGCCTCCGCGGCCACGAACACCGCGTGGTCGGCGATATACGCCGGCGTGAGGGTCAGCGCGTCACGCCAGCGCGCGATCCATGCCTCCGGATAGCCCCAGTGGCGCTTGGCCGCGTGCGCGATCGCCGTCAGCGCCGCCGCATCGTCGGCGTGCGCGGGGCGGATGTTGATGCTCATGACGGGCGATGATGGAAGCAGGGCGGGGTGTACAATGGGGAACTGCTGCAGTGAGGCTCGCGGTGGCCACCTTACCAGAACCGCCACCAGGAGCGGCTCGTGGGGGGATCGGTCGATGGACGGCTCGGCGCGGCGAAGGTCGTGTGCTCGAGTACGCGGAAAGGCTCCACATCTGCCCCCGCGACGTCCTCGTCGTGGCGAAAGCCGGCGATCGCCTTCGCGAGCTCGATCGGCACGTCGATGATGTAGTCGACGTCGGCCTTCTCGCCGCCGGCCTGGTCCTGCTCGCTCTTCATCGACCGGAAGATCCCTTCGAACTCCGGCGGCAGCTCGCCCTCGGTTTCCAGGTGGTAGATGCCTTTGTCCGCATCATGCGCCACGTGCCAGACGCGCCGTCCATCCTGGTAGCACGCCGCGGAGCTGAACATCGTGTGCTCCTCTACCTGGCAGAACACCACCCGGCAGCCCGCCGAGAGCGCCGGGAGCGGTTCCACCGAGAACGCCAGCGGAGACGTGCGGTTGGAGAATACGAGGAACCATCCCGCTGGCAGCGTGGCGCAGACGATCGGCGCCTCGGGCACCTCCTCCGTCTCACCGGCAGGCGTGAGGCCAAGCTCCTGCAGCACCTGCTCGGGCTCCTTCCCCGACACGGCGAACCACGAGACAGCGTATCCCATCGGCGTTCATTGGAATGGGAGAAGGAGCGCAGTACGGACGATCTGGATCAGGCGGGATGCCGACGTTCACCGTCGAAGGCCGTTCAGCTCCCGCCCGCGCCCACCCGCTCGATGCACGCGGCCACCGCCGGCACCGGCGCGATGCGGCTCTCGAACTGCGCGGGCCGCACCGTCAGAATGCCCCAGCCGCGTTCGGCGCTGAAGCGCGTGCGAAGCTCGTCCTCGCTCACCTTGCGCGGTGTGTTGGGCATGTCGAACTCGGTCGCGAACGCCAGTAGGTAGTAGCGGCCGCCGGGGACGAGCGTGGCGGCAATCTCCTCCGCCAGGCGCTCGCGCTCGTCCTGCTCGAACAGGTGGTAGAACCCCGAGTCCACCACCACCCCGAACTGACGCCGCAGCAGCGTGGGCCGCAGCGCGTCGGCGACCTGGAACTCCAGCAGCCGCGCGACATCCGGCGGCAGCGCCTGCACCTTTGCGCGCGCCTGTTCGATCGCGGCGTCCACGACGTCGATTCCCAGCACCTGCACCCCGCGGTGCGCCAGCGCGACCGCGTGGTCGCCGGACCCGCAGCCCACGTCCAGCACCGGGCCCACGGGCGGATACTCATCCAGAAGCGCCGACATCGCAGGCTGCGCCGCCCCGATGTCCCACGGCGGCGTATCGCGGTAGACGGAATCGAAGAAATCCGGGCTGAATCTGCTCATGTGGATCGGTTCAGGCGGTGTCAGCGGGTTTCAGAGCGCCGCTCGTCCATAGAGCCAGGACGACGTCCATCTGACCGTTGTGTCGCTTCGACCGATCAAGACCCAGTTCCTCCATCACACGGCGCCAGAGCTTCACCGGTCCTCCGGCCCCTCTCTGCCAAGTTCAGGTGAGACAGTTATCCTTCTCGAATTACTGAGCAAGAGGGCAGAGAGAGAATCGAGATGCTGGATACACGACTGAACGGAACCGGGGGCCACGGAGCGCAGCGAGCCGTAGGCGAGCGGAGCGGAGTGGCCCCCGGTTCCGGCAGCGGCCCGGCGACCCCCGATCCCGAGCTGGTCGAGCGGCCGAAGCGCCGGCGCTTCACCGCCGAGTACAAGCTGCGGATCCTGCAGGCGGCAGACGCCTGCTCCAGGCCGGGCGAGATCGGTGCCCTGCTGCGCCGCGAGGGGCTCTACACGTCTCACCTTTCTGACTGGCGTCGCCAGCGTGATGAGGGGGCGCTCGCCGCGCTGGATCGGCCGCGTGGGCGGCGCAGGCCGAATCCCCTGGAGACGGAGAACGCCGAGTTGCGCAGGCGACTGGAGCGGGCCGAAGCCGACCTCTCCAAGGCACGCAAGGTCATCGAGGTGCAGGGAAACGTCTCTGCGCTTCTGGGCGAGTTGCTGGCGCCTGGAAGCGCGAAGACCGACCCGAAGCCCGGACGATGATCGAGCAGGCCGTCGAAGAGCTCACCCCGCTCGTGGGCACCCGTCCCGCCTGCCGCGCGCTGGGCGTGGCCCCGGCGACCGTCTACCGGCGGCGCCGGCCACCGCAGCCCCGTCCCGAGCCACAGTTGCCACCCGCACCGCCGCCACGAGCGCTCTCGGTGATGGAGCGGGAGGGGGTGCTCGAAGTGCTGCGCTCGGAGCGGTTCGTCGACTCGTCTCCCGCGCAGGTCTGGGCGACGCTGCTCGACGAGGGACGATACCTGTGCTCGGAGCGCACCATGTACCGGCTGCTCGCCCAGCACCAGGAGGTCCGCGAGCGGCGTGACCAGCTCACCCATCCCGCCTACGCCAGGCCGGAGTTGCTGGCCGAGGGGCCGAACCAGGTCTGGAGCTGGGACATCACCAAGCTGCTCGGGCCGCAGAAGTGGACGTACCACTACCTTTACGTCATCCTCGACGTCTTCAGCCGCTACGTGGTGGGCTGGACCGTACAGCCCGGGGAATCGGCTGCGGTGGCCGAGCAGCTGATCGCCCAAGCCGTCTCGCAGCAGCAGATCACTCGCGGGCAGCTCACCCTGCACGCCGACCGCGGCAGCTCCATGAGGTCGAAGCCGGTCGCCTTCCTGCTCGCCGACCTCGGCGTCACCAAGAGCCACTCGCGCCCCTACACTTCGACCGACAACCCCTACTCGGAGGCGCACTTCAAGACGCTGAAGTACCGGCCCGGCTTCCCGGAGCGGTTCGGATCGATCGAGGTGGCGAGGAGTTTCTGTCGGCCGTTCTTCGACTGGTACAACCACCGGCACCGCCACTCCGGCATCGGGCTGATGACCCCCGCCGCCATCCACTACGGTCGGGCCGGAGAGCTCCACGCGCATCGTGCGCGCGTGCTGGCTGCCGCCTACGCAGCCAATCCCGACCGCTTCGTGCGAGGCGTGCCCTCTCCGCCGGCGCTCCCGAGCGCCGCCTGGATCAACCCGCCCAGCACAGTGGAGGCTGCTCGCTAATTATCGCCGCCGACTGTCTCATTTACCTTGACAGGCTCCGGGCGGCCAGTTCCGGCTCAGCCGCAAGAAGATGTGCCGCAGTAACCGCATACGTCCCGTTTGCGTCCTCCGCGAGATCACCAGACTCCGTGCACGCTACGCCGCGAACCAACCCTGCTCTGCAAAGACCGCGGTACGCTACCCACGGACAACTCTTCTTTCTCGATTCAGCAGAATCAGGGAATATCTCGTTCGCGGCCCTCCTCCAGGCGTCTTCGATCGACGGAGCACCGTCTTCATAAACTTGTGTGGTGCGAACGGCTGCCGCTCCGTATTTGCTCATGATTTCCTCTGGATTCAGCAGGCATTCAGCGGGACCGGGATTCGGCTTTCGATGCAATATAGGATTGCGCAGGCGGGGCTGCACCGGGAGTGAATCGAGAGACGCGGGGGAGTTGCGAAGGGGTCGTTGGGGTCACGTCGGGGACCGCCGGCGACGTGAGCCGGGGCTCCGCGTCGGGGTCCGGGGGCCGCTGGGTCAGGCCTGGTCGCCGGAGAGCGCCTTGCCCAGGCAGAGGCTGGTTTCCGGCGAGAGCAGGTACTCGCCGTAGAGCGGGATGGGCTGAAAGCCGGTCGCCCGGTACAGCGCCAGCGCCGCGGCCTGCCGGGTGCCGGTCTCCAGCACCAGCCGGCGCATTCCCAGCGCGCGCGCCTCCGCCTCCAGCGCGGCCACCAGGCGCCGCCCCAGCCCCGTCCCGCGCGCGTCGGGCGAGACGTACATCCGCTTCAGCTCGCCCGTGTCTGCATCCAGCCGCCGCACGGCCCCGCAGCCCACTGGAACGCCGTCCCGGCGGACGACCAGAAAGGCGCCGCGCCCGTCGGCCACCTCGTCGGGATCCAGCCCGAAGTGGTTGGCGCCCGGCTCGGGATACGCGGCGTCCAACTCGGCGTTCAGCGCACCGATGAGCGCGCGGCTGGCGCCGTCCGTCAGCGCGGCGCGCGTGATGGTGATGGTTTCTTCCGCCATGAGACGTGTCGGACTGCGGGCGATGATGTGGATGCGCGTCCTTCCCTGCCGGGACGGATGCGCTGCATCTGCCCCGGATCGTGCAGACGTATGCCGTGATCCTGGCGCACGACCCGGCGCATCCCGGCGAGCTGGCGCGCTGGACACGAAGTACACCGCAAGGGGGTTGACTCAGTCGAGCACCGGCAGGCGGAAGCGGTCCTTGTACCACGCGGTGATTACGTTGGGGCGTATGAGTTGCGCAAACTGATTCCTGGTGTGGATGTCAACCTCCAGAATGTTGCCCTCCAGTATCCCGCGATAGAAGAAGGGCACGTCTGCCTGCAATCCGCCCTCGCGCAGGAAGTAGTGCAGAGAGGTCGATGCGACAATGGCCTCCTCCATCGCCGTCCGCGTTGTGTCTGGCACCGCGAGGTCGTAGCGGTACCTGTACAGCTCGGCATACACGGCGTCGTGCGCGTAACGGTAGTCGATATACGTGTGAAGCATCTCGTGGACGAGCGTCTCCACCAGCCCTTCCCGCAGGTACCGGGCGTAACTCTCCGCCGCGCCACGCCCATAGAGGGCGCCACTGCCGACATCCGCGCTGGAACCCTGGATCGTGCCAGGGTCAATGGAGATGAGCGCCACGTTCCCGTACTCGGTATCGCCTCCCCGCTGCGCTCCCGGGCCAATGGCGACCACGCTGCTCGCGATCGCGTCCGGTGACTCGTCGAAGGAGAACAGCACCTCCGCGTTGCGGTTCCGGTACGGCGTGCCCGGGCGGAGCGGATCTGGAGAGAAGCGCCGCGGCTGTTCCAACAGGCGTTCGTAGGCCAGCGGGTAGCGATAGCGCAGGATCTCGAGCGCGCGCGCGACGGCGTGCACGTTCAGCTGGTCATGATAGCCGTCTCCGGACACGGCGATGTGAAAATTCCCGTAGCGCCAGAAGTACGCGTCGCGCGCGAGCGGCCCACCCGGCGCCGATATGTCCAACCCGCCCAGCGCTGCATTGTGCGCCACGTACGTGGCTCGCTCGGGCCCCCGGAGCCCCTCGGAATTGATGGGCACCTCGAATGTGACGATCGGGGTTTCCCGGTCGTATGCCCGCACCCGGGCAGCGATCTCGGCGTCGATCGCGGCCGCGCCCAGACAAGACTGGTCGAAGTCGTTCGCGCTGCGGATCCATTCAAGGTCATGCGCCCCGAGGGCCGATTCGGAGGGGCGGGGCGGAAGCGCCGGTGCCCCGCCAGGCGCGGCCGCTTGGGCGAGCGCCGCTGAAGCCGACGTGATGACAAGGAGCGTCGCGAGCAGCACGGTTCGGTTCACGCAAACCAATCCCGGTGTCAGGGTGGGTGTGAAAACGAACGCCTGCGGCGGGGGCAGCGATGGAAAGGCGCGCCGGCAAAATTCGCCGAACAGTTATATAGCGGGAGCCCCGCGCACGCTAACTGTGCGTCCAGGTCTCGAGATCCCGTAGAATCCGCGGCTCATCCACGCGCCGCGCAACCGCCCACCCGTCGCTGAACCCGACGTGCACCCCCACGACGACGTATTCAGATCCAGCCGCCGTGCGTTGCTCCACCCATACCGGACACCCGCTCATGCCCCCTCCCGTATCGACCGCGTACTGAAAGGTGTTCGGCCCCATCCCAGACACCGCGCCACTGCCGTAGTAAAGTTTCCGGTTCTGAAAGCCATCCGCGGCGGGAAACCCTGCCACGTGCACCAGGGTCCCGGTTGTGATCGGCCTCTCGTCCAGCCGCGGCAGTCTGAAATGAGACTTCCGGGGCGAGGCCTCCGCCAGCCGGATCACGGCGTAGTCCTGGTTGAAGTTGCGCCAGCGATACCCGGCGGGAACGCGGATCTGCGCGGGACCGAACGGATTGGTGAGATGCCATTCCCGGTCCGTATCAACCGCGCACACCGTTTCGCTTTCCTCCACGGATGTGAAGGTGTTGCTGCGGACGTTGTGCGCAGCCGTGAGCAGATGCCGGTCGCCGACCAGTACGGCGGATGACTCGAAGCTCGACGTCCATAACCACCCCCGACGCCGTTTGATCCACATGTAGCAGATGCTGTGATACGGGGGGGCATCGGTATTCGGCAGAAGCTGTACTACCGGCGGCTCTTGGGCTGCGGACGGTGTGGGAGTGTCGGGCACGGAGACCTTTCTTGCAGGGAAGGGTGAGGATGCTTCCGCCGGGGTTCACCCGGCGCATCGGCCACCTCGCACCGGCGCACCTCAGCCAACTGCATGAGCGTATTGCCCGGTGGCCCGGATCGCAATCGGCACGTGCATTCGCTTTAAGGCCGGCCCCGTCAGCGACGGCTGCGCTGGAGCCTTCCTCATGGGGCCGTCGTGCAGGATGGGTGAGTGCGGTCCGGGCCTGCTGACCGATGTCAGCAGCAAACGCGCGTGCGGCCGCTCCGTCCTCTCGCGCAGCCAGGGCCCTGCCTCGGAGCAGACACCGCGGCAGGGGCGCCGATCAGCGCCCCGGCCGCGGATCATCCAACCCCTGCCCCGTCAGTTCTCCTGGGCCACCTGCGCGGCCCAGCTGGGGGCGCCGGTCTCGCCGTTCAGGAAGGGGAGCGTGGTGGCGACCAGCGCGGGCGACATGAACATCTCGTAGTGCGTCAGGTTGGGGATGATGGCCAGGCGATTGCGCGACATGTTCTCGCGCTCCCAGCCGGCGTCGCGCTGCCCGCCGCCCAGGAGCTTGTAGAACTCCACCACGTGCTCGGGACGGTACATGTCGCTGTCGCCAAAGACGAGCATCGTCGGCATGGTGAGCTTCCGCACGTCGTCCGCCCAGTCGTACGGCCTGCGCATGAGCTCGCCCATGCGGTCCAGCAGCCGGGGAAAGTCTCCCGGGTGCGGCGCGACGGCGGCGTACGACTGGTACATCGGCGTCTCCTTCATCATCTCCGCCATCCCCGCGCCCACCTGCGCCTGCATGGGCAGCATCTCGGGATAGAAGCCGTCCCGCGCATAGCCGGCGGACACCAGCGCCAGCCGCCGCACCATCTCCGGGTGCTGCACGGCCAGCCGGAAGGCGACGCCCCCGCCCATCGAGTAGCCCATCACGTCCACCTGCGCGTATCCCAGCTCGCGCAGCACCATGGCCAGGTCGTCGCCCATGTCCACCAGGCTGATCTCGCGGTCGCCCAGCGCCGTGCGGCCGTGGCCGTGCAGGTCCACGCCGATCACCTGCCGGCTCCGCGCCAGCAGGGGCAGCACCGGCCCGAACATCTGGATGGAGCCCAGGCCGCCGTGCAGCAGCAGCAGCGGCTCGCCCTGGCCGTGAATCTCGTAGTAGTAGCGCACCCCGTTGGCCTGCACGTAGCCGGTGCGGGCCGGGGTGGACGGGGGGGCGGCTGCGGTCTGCATGGCGGCGTTCCCTTGCTGCGCGTGGACGGGGGTGGGCGCGGCGATCGCGGCCGCGGCGGTGGCGACGAGCGTGGCCAGCAGGGTAACGGCCGTGCTCCGGGTGATTCGCGGCGTGTGCGGCATGGAGGTTCTCCCGTGGTGGGGGTTCAAGGCCGGGCAGCCGGACCGCTTCACCGGCGCGCACCGTGGTCTCTACCCTCACGTCGAACGAGCGGGACGGAGATCGACAGCGGGATCCACCGCCGCGCGCGCCCCAACCGTCCACGCCGTACACAGATTGTGCTCAACACGTCGTGAACCGGATGGGCCGATACCCCCCGAACGCAAGCACATAGCCGAATTGGAGCTTGTTTTACGCCGAAACACAATGCTTGACAACCGGATTCCGCTCGTTATCCTGTGCTCCATCCTCTCCGCAAATACGCTGAGATTCGTCCCCGGCACCGCGCCCGGGAGCAGGGATGGCGTCGTGCAGCGCCCTCCGTTCTCCCGTCGGCGTCCGTTGCCCGAGGCGCCACAATCCGCACATACGCAGCGCCATCTCCCGCGGCCTTGGCAGCCCCGACCGCCTGCACTGTTCTGTGTCGCAAACTATGCGGCTCCCCCATCGCATCGATCCCCCCGGAGTACGTACCATGAAAGCACGGTTCACGCTGGTCCTGGCCGCTTCGCTCGGCCTTGCCGCATGCCAGGGCGACGACCTTACCCCCTCGGCCGACACGTCCATGAGCGCCGCGGCTGCGCAGGAGAACCTCTTTACGCTGGTCCCCGAGCCGGCGCTCGACAACGTGCAGCAGGGCCGCCTGGCCACCATCCGCGGCCGGGCCAGCACCGCCTCGGTGCACTTTGCGCGCATCGCCGGCGCCCCCGGCCAGCTGATGCGGCAGGGGAGCGCGCTGCGCGTGCCGGTGGCGCCGGGCGTGCAGGTGGTGGCGGTCGGCGAGCGCGTGCAGCAGCGCGGCGCCAACGACGTCTCGTGGGGCGGCGCGGTGCAGGGCACGCACGGCTCGGTGCAGCTGGTGCTGGCGGAGGGCGGCGTGACGGGCACCGTGACCATCGGCACGGCCAGCTACGCCATCGAGCCGCTGGGCGGCGGGCTGCACGCGATCTCGCGCATCGACCAGAGCGGCTTCCCGTCGGAGCACACCCCCGACAACCCCAGCGGCGTGCTGGACACTCCGCCCCCGGCCGAGCTCCTGTCGGCCAAGGCCCCCGCGGGTGACGGCACCGTCGGCATCGCGGCGACCAGCACCGTGAACGTGCTGGTGGTGTACACGGCCGCCGCGGCCGCCGCCACGGCCAACATCAGCAGCCTCATCCAGCTGGCGGTGGACGAGACCAACGTCTCGTACGTCAACAGCGGCGTGAACATCAACATGGTGCGCGTGCACACCGCGCAGGTGACGTACAACGAGTCCGGCCGCAGCTTCTCGCAGCACGTGACCTCGCTGCGCGGCACCACGGACGGCCTGATGGACAACGTGCACACGCTGCGCAACACCTACGCGGCCGACGTGGTGGTGCTGGTGGTGAACGACAGCGAGGCCTGCGGCATCGCCAGCACCATCAAGGCGACCGCCACCACCGCGTTCGCCGTGGCGCACTACAGCTGCATCACGGGCTACTACTCGTTCGGCCATGAGGTGGGCCACCTGCAGGGCGCCCGCCACGACCGCTTCGTGGACGCCAGCACCACGCCGTACAGCTACGGCCACGGCTTCATCCCGTCCACCAAGACCTGGCGCACGGTGATGGCCTACGGCAACAACTGCAGCAACTGCACGCGCATCCAGTGGTGGAGCAACCCCCTCATCACCTACCCGGCCACGGGCCAGGTCATGGGGACGGCGCAGTACGAGGACAACGCGCGGGTGCTCAACACCACCGCGGCCACGGTGGCGGCCTTCCGCTAGCCGCATTCGCCGGATCGTACGCAAAGGGCGGGGCCGCTTCGGCGGCCCCGCCCTCTTGCATGCACGTCCAGCGTCGAGCGGGGGACGAATCGAAGGGCCGTGCCGAGCTATCCCCTGCGGGCGTGACGGCTTGCGCGATGCGGCGCGTGCGGAGCGTTTCGCAATGGCGATCGCCGGTGCGATTCCCCTGGCAGATCCCACGTACGGGAAGACCCCCGAGTCATTGACACTCCGCCGCTCACGTCTCCGCCCGCCTTCTCGAGCGATTCCGGCAACCCTGGCGATGCACGGGCCGAACCCTCCACGCAGATCAGCATTTTCCTGGTGAATCGGCGTGCGGAGGTTCTTCATCGTCCACGGGTTCCCCATGCAGAAGATAGCGACTGGAGTGGGCGATCACCTTCCCCGCGCGCGAACGGCGCCGAAGGATCTCTTCTGCCGTTACGATCAACAGGGAGGTGTTGGTCGCGGCGGCCTCGACAACCGCCTGGGCGAATTCGCGCGCCTCGGGAGAAGAGCTGGAGAGGTCATATACCTCGATCAGGCGGAACTGAGAGTGGAAATGACCACCATCCACACGTCTGGGTCCTTCCCGGATTCGACGTACCAGTGTAAACCGCGGAGGATCGGGAAGACGAATGCGGCTCTTCAGACGCGCCTCGCCAAACTCTTCCTTGAGCTCGCGGCAAAGACACTCGATGTAGCTTTCCCGTCCTTCATTCCGGCAGAACCACCGGTCCAGCTTGAGCGCATGGTGTCGTTGGATCACACCCCGGAGGTCTTCGAACATGTCCGGGCCGCTCCCTTGCGGCCTGAAGCCGATGCTGTCCAGAAAAGGCCGGGCTTCCAGGTAATGTTTGTACACACCACCGAGCGGGGCAAACAACTCGTCGCGATGGAGGTTCCTGATCAGCACATATGCATTGCCGACGCTGATCCGTAACAGCGCCGCGAAGGAAACGCGCAGCGGCTCCTTTCGGCGCCAGACCCGACTGGGCAGAAAACGCCATTGCAAATCCACCGCGCGCAGAAGTCCCCGCTCGATCGCGATTTCCGCAAGTGCGCCGCCGGCCACTTCCCCAATGCCAGTCATGCTTCCTCGCTGGCTTCGTGAGTACGTTCGGCTACGTGAAGATATGCGTTACAGGGTCCGGCGCGCCGCGTAGTCTCGACGGAACAGAAGCCCGGATCCGGCACCTGCCCAACGCGATGCCCAGGGAAGCCCGGAAGATACCGGCTACGCGGCTCCCCATTCGTCATAGAAGGACCGCAGGTTCTGATGGGTCCGAAGGAAAGCCTTTCTGTCACCGGCTCTGGCCAGCCAGCTCAAACGCCGCAGGCCCACAAGCCAGTGGAAACGTGACATGCCGGATTCAATCACCCCTGCCGTCTCGTGGTAGCAATCAGCTGCAATCGTCGCGAACTCCGGGAACGTAACCTCCGGGGACCGGAGAGAAACCTCCAGGTAGAGCCTGCAAAGATCGAATTCGGGTACAAACCACATCGTGTTGTCGTAATCGAGGATCACCGTACGACGTCGAAACACGAGTATGTTGTCCAGGCTCAGGTCGGCATGGCAAAAACAGGGGTTCGTGCTCAGGAGAGATTCGCCATGCCATCGGGTCCAGAGACAGGGAGAGTCGTCGTCGCGCAGAACGTGAAGGAAGTTTGCCCTGGCGATCTGGTCCAGCCAGTACTCACGAAGCCCCAGCACGAAAGCGGCCTGGTCGTACCCGTTGGAAACCGATGCAAAGGTACCGGTGATCTCACCAAACATGGAACCGGTGATCTCGCGATACCGCGCGATCGTGAAGAGTATCCTGGGGAGCACCGTCGCGAGCGATGTCCTGGAGCTGGTGAGCGGAACACCCCGTCGATAACCCAGGATCACGGCAGCAGGCAAACTGTCGGTCTGCGCATACAGAACCTCCGGAACCTGGTCAACCGCATGCTGGTTCAGCAGCTGGATCGCGCAGCACTCCTTGAGGGCGTACCGGTGATGATCCGGGTACAGTTTTACCACGAACTTCTCTCTGCCGGAATCGACGATCGCGATCAACGTCCTTGTGCTCTCCTTTACACCGAACTTTATGGGGCGCACGCCCTTTATACTTCGGAAGTACGACCGGCAAAATGGATCCCTTGCAAGGAACTCCAGAACCGCGTGGGAAACGAGCTGGCGGGTCGCGTTCCTCATTGCAGAATGGGTGCTCCTCTTCATCCTCTACGACGATCAACGGCGCGAGCGACGCCCGCCCTGGAGATGGTCGATACCCATACCCCAAAAGATAGGCGGGCACGTATCGCCATCCAATGACGATCTTCTCGAGCGTAACCCGCACCCGCGACGAACGGCCGTGATTCAATGGCGGCTGATCCCGCCCACGAGATCAGGCGCGCAGTACGAGGACAACGCGCGGGTGCTCAACACCACCGCGGCCACGGTGGCGGCCTTCCGCCAGCCGCATTCGCCGGATGGTACGCAAAGGGCGGGGCCGCTTCGGCGGCCCCGCCCTTTCGTTTCGTCTCCCCCCGCGGCGGTATCATGATCATACCGTATCCGCTAAAAGAATAAGCCTCACACAGAGTTAGCAGAGTCAACAGAGTTTTCTCGTGCCGCGCGATGTACTCCGCGATTCATCCGATCGCTGGTAAACGATCGATGCGGCACGAAGGGCGGTCATCTCGCC
>DASUVG010000353.1:0-11589 GCA_036379135.1 Longimicrobium sp. | reverse complement strand
GGCGGGACTGCGAGTTCGTCCGGTACAGCACCACGAACTGGCGCGGCCCCAGCTCCGGGTTGTCGCCCATCCGCGCCACCGTCTCCGCCACGATCCACTCCGCCTCGTCCGCCTCGTCCGCGCACTCCACCAAGGTGATGCGCTCCCCGGCCGGGTTGTCGGTGCGGAGCGTCTTCCCCTTGCGGTTGACGTTCTCCGCGATCACCCGGTTGGCCGCGTCCAGGATGGTCTGCGAGGAGCGGTAGTTCTGCTCCAGGCGGACCATCCGCGCATCCGGGAAGTCCTTCTCGAAGTCCAGGATGTTGCGGATGTCCGCGCCGCGCCAGCCGTAGATGGACTGGTCGTCGTCGCCCACCACGAACAGGTTGCGGTGCTCCTCGGCCAGCTGGCGCAGAAAGACGTACTGCGCGCGGTTGGTGTCCTGGTACTCGTCCACCAGGATGAAGCGAAAGCGGTCCTGGTACCGCCGCAGCACGTGCGCGTGGTCGCGGAACAGCTGCACCGGCTTTACCAGCAGGTCGTCGAAGTCAAAGGCGTTGGCGTCGCGCAGCGCCTTCTGGTACAACGGAAACACCTGCGCCACCACCTTCTCGAACGGGTCCAGCGCGCGCTCGGCGTAGGCGTCGGGCCCGGTAAGCTCGTTCTTGGCGGACGAGATGGCGCCGTGCACCGCGCGCGGAGTCCACTTCTTGGGATCCAGCTGCAGCGTGTCGCGGATGATGCGCTTGGTGAGCGCGTCCGCGTCGTCCGCGTCGTACACGCTGAAGCCGGGGCTCCACCCCAGCCGCTGCGCGTCGCGCCGCAGGATGCGCACGCCGATGGAGTGAAAGGTGCCGATCCACATCCCGGTGGGCTCGCGGCCCAGGATGGTGCGGACGCGGTCGCGCATCTGCCCCGCGGCCTTGTTGGTGAAGGTGAGGGCCAGGATGCTCGCCGGGTCCACCCCCATCTCCTCCACCAGCCAGGAGATGCGCGTCGTCAGCACGCGCGTCTTGCCGGAGCCCGCGCCGGCCAGCACGAGCAGCGGCCCCTCGAAGTGCGAGGCCGCTTCGCGCTGCTCCGGGTTCAGGTGCGAAAGGTCGAACGCCATCTATCTGAGCTTGCTTTCAGTCATGCGTGGTTTCGGCTCGCCCTGTCCCGGGTAGCCGCAGGGATGGAGCCTCGACGACAAAGATCGAACTGACGCCCGATGGCGCCCCCCCCTCTCCCGGCCTCTCCCCCCCGAACTGCAGGGGGGAGAGGAGAACTTCGATCCCGCTCCAGACGGCATCGAACTGCGTCCGCCGGGAGGCCCCTCCCCCGGCCCCTCCCCGCTCGTTCCTCGCGGAGAGGGGAGAATTCGATCCCGCTTCGGACAGGTGCGTCGCACCTCCCTCCCCCGCGCAGTTTGCGGGGGAGGGCCGGGGAGGGGGGCGGCCCACCATCCCGCACCCAACTCTCCGAAGCTCACCGCACTCTGCCCCAAAACCAACCTCCCCCAGGGTTTTTTGGGGGAGGTGGGCGAGTGGTGCTCGCCCGGAGGGGGCGCCGCGGGTCGCGCCAATCTAGCTTCTCGCGCCGGATTCGCCGCCTGATTCCCCGCCCGCCTCACCGCCGGCCCGCACGCGGCGCGCCGCGAAGCGGTCCCAGGGAAGGCGGCCGACGCGGTCGCCGCCGGGCTGCGGGTCGGGCGCGCAGGGAAGCACCATCACGAAGCGCGCGCCGCGGTCCGAGGGCTCCAGCTTCAGGCGGCCGCCGTGCACGTCCTCAACGATGCGCCGCGCCAGGGAAAGGCCCACGCCCCATCCACCCTTCTTGGTCGTGACGCCGGGATCGAAGAGCGTGGCGCGCACGGCGTGCGACACGCCGGGGCCGTCGTCGACCACCCGGATCTCCACGTGCCGCTCCGACGGCGCCTCCGCCTCGATGCAGATGGTGCCGCCGGAGCCGGCCAGCGCGTCCAGCGCGTTCTTGATCAGGTTCTCCAGAGCCCACTCCAGCAGGATGGCGTTGCCCAGCACCTGCGGCGTTCCCTCGGCCACGTCCAGCGAAAGCTCCACCGTACGCCCCAGCTGCGGCAGGCGCACGCGGACGTAGCGCTCCAGCAGGCGCAGCATGGTGCGCACGTCCACCGCCTCCGTCTGCACCGGCCGGCCGATCCACTCGAAGCGGCGCGCCACCTTCTCCAGCCGGTCCAGGTCCGCCTCCATCTCACCGGCGACGGCGGGGAGCGACGCCATCTCCTCGCGGTCCTCGTCCGGCAGACGCAGGATCTCCACCCATCCCGCCAGCGAGGAAAGCGGCGTGGCCATCTGGTGCGCCGACTCGCGCGCCATGGCCGCCCAGATCCGCTCGCGCTCCGTGCGCACGTTGTGGCGGATGACCGAGGCCAGCGCCGCCAGCAGCCCCACCAGCGCCCCCACCTGCAGCCAGGGCACCACCCGCAGCCGGCGCACCGTGGGCGGGTCGCCGAAGTAGATGGTGCCCAGCCCCGGCTCCGTCATGGGCGGGTTGTGCGACGCCAGCCGGTCCGCGTACTCCAGCACGCGGATCATGTCGGCGGTGTCGCCCTGGGCGGCTTCGAAGGGGAGGTTGACCCAGAACGCGGGAACGCCGTCCAGGTCGGTGTAGACGATGGGAACGCGCAGCCGCTGGATGTCGCCCGACAGCCCCAGCATGGTGGCGATCAGGTCCGCGTCGGGGTCGTTGAGCCCCGCCAGCACGCGCACCACGATGCGCGAGTGCACCTCGGCGTCCTTGCGCATCTCGCGCACCAGCAGCTGGCTGTACACCAGGTACCACGCCAGGATGGCCGCCGCCAGCAGGGCCAGCGTGGTGGGCCAGTGGCGGCGGTTCACGGGCGGGTCCGCTGGTGCGCGTGGATCCGCATGGCGTGCGCGAGGGCGAAAGGGGCCGCCGGCCCGGCGCGCCCCGGGAGCGCGGACGCGCTCAGGGGCGGACCAGGCGGTCCGTTCCCAGGTACGGGCGCAGCGGCTCGGGAACGATCACCGAGCCGTCCGCCTGCTGGCCGTTCTCCAGGAGGGCGACCACCGTGCGCGGCAGCGCGACCCCCGAGGCGTTGAGGGTGTGGACGTACTCCGGCCTGGCGCCGGCCTCCGGGCGGTAGCGGATGTTGGCCCGCCGCGCCTGAAAGTCGCGGCAGTTGGTGGCGCTGCTCACCTCCAGCCACCGCCCCACCCCCGGCGCCCACACCTCCAGGTCGTACGTCTTGGCCGCGCTGAACCCGATGTCGCCGGACGCCAGGAGCAGAACGCGGTACGGCAGGCCCAGCAGCTGCAGCACCCGCTCCGCGTGCCCCGTCAGCGCCTCCAGCGCGGCCTCCGAATCCTCCGGCCGCTCGAAGCGCACCATCTCCACCTTGTCGAACTGGTGCACCCGCAGCAGCCCGCGCGTGTCCTTGCCCGCCGACCCCGCCTCGCGCCGGAAGCAGGGAGAGTACGCCGTGTAGGCGATGGGGAGCCGGTCGGCCTCCAGCATCTCGTCGCGGTGCAGGTTGGTCACCGGCACCTCGCTGGTGGGGATCAGGTACAGCCCGTCCTCGGGGAGCGCGTACGCGTCCCCGTCCTCCACGAACTTGGGGTACTGCCCCGTCCCCTGCATCGACTCGCGGGTGACCACGAAGGGCGGCTCCACCTCGGTGTAGCCGTGCTCGCGCGTGTGCAGGTCCAGAAAGAAGTTGATGAGCGCCCGCTGCAGCCGCGCCCCCATCCCCCTGTAGACGGGAAAGCCGCTCCCCGCCACCTTGGCCCCGGCGGGCAGGTCCAGCAGCCCCAGCTCCGCGCCGATCTCCCAGTGCGGCCGCGGCTCGAAGTCGAACGCGCGGGGCTCGCCCCAGCTGCGTACGACGGCGTTGGCCTCCTCGCCCCCCGGCGGAAGGTCGGGGTCCGTCAGGTTGGGGATGCGCAGCAGCAGGTCGTCGGACTCGCCCTCCACCTCGCGCAGGCGGGCGTCGATCTCCCTGATGCGGGCGTTCACCTGCCCCATCTCGGCGATCAGCTCGTCGGCGCTCTCCCTGCGCCGCTTGCGCTCGCCCACCTCCTGGCTGGCGGCGTTGCGGCGCGCCTTGAGGCCGTCGCCCTCGGCGACCAGCGTGCGGCGCTCGGCGTCCAGCGCCAGCACGCGGTCCACCGCCGCGTCGGTCTGGGCGGCGGCGCCGCGCGCGGACAGGCGGGCGCGAACGCCGTCCGGGTCCTGCCGGATGAGCTTGACGTCGAGCATCAGTCGTCTTCCAGCCGCTCGTCGTCGCAGTTGTCGTTGATGACGATGGCCAGCTGCGCCGTCCCCGCGGCCGCGTCCAGCGCCAGCACCTTGGCCTTGGCGTAGTTCACGCAGAGCCCCGCCTGGCTGGGATACTGCCGCGAGCGCAGGTAGTACACGGCGTTCAGCGATACGGGCACCGCGTCGTTGCCGTAGTCGTTGGTGCCGCGCGGCGCCTCGCTGATGCGGTCGAAGCTGTCGCTGGTGGGAAGGATCCCCGCCCCGCGCAGCGGAGAGCCGGGCTGGTCGAAGGGGCGAAAGATCAGGCCGCCGCCCTCGGCGCGGCGCAGGGTGATGTCCCACTCGCCGGCGTCGCGCACCAGCTCCGGGCTGCGCAGCAGGGTGAACGGCGCCTGGATGCGCACCAGGTCCACGGCCGACGGCGCGGTGCCGCCGGGCACCGTGACCGTGACGGTGTCGGTGGTGATCTGCACGTCGGGGAACAGCGGATCGTCGCCGCACGCGCCCAGCAGGGCCGTGCCGGCGACGAGGGCGGTCATCAGAAAGGACAGACGGGCAAAGCGCACGAACCACTCCTGGACGCAGCGCCACCCGCGCGCGTGCGCGAAAGAGTGACGCGTGAAAAAAAGGCGCCTGCCGCGGGGGCGGACGCAGGGGATACCTTACGGACCGGGCGGGTGCGGCGTCAAGGTGCCGCGGCCCCGCCAGGGTTGACGGGGGCGAGCCCCGGCGGGTACGTTGACCGCCGTCGCACCGACCCCGGAACACCGCAGCGGAGAACGCCCGAATGCCCCAGCTGGAGACGGCCCTCGCCTCCCTTGCCGCCCACCCGGGCGTGGAGCACGTGCTCGTTCTGGGGCGCGACGGCCTGCTCATCACCCACACCGGCGGGCCCGGGCTGGACGCCGAGACCGTGAGCGCCATGGTGCCGGGGATCGCCGGCGCCGCGTCGTCGCTGGGGCGCGCGGCGGGCCAGGGCGACGCGTCCACGGTCGTCGTGCGGCTGGACGACGGGGTGGCGCTGGTCTCCGTGCTCTCCGCCGAGGTGCTGCTGGCGGTGCTGCTGCGCGGCGACGCGGGCTTCGCGCCGCTGCTGCGCGAGCTGTCGCAGCGCCGCGGCGAGCTGGCCGGACTGGTGTGAGCGCGTACAACCCCGCCGCCGGGGCCGTGGTTCCCCCCTGCTCCCGCCGAGGATGACGTACGACGACACCCGGGCCCCCCGCCGCGTGCTGGTGGCCGACGACGAGCCGCACATCGGCCGCATCATCCAGATGAAGCTGGAGCAGGGCCCGTACGAGGTCACGCTGGTGTCCGACGGCCGCGCCGCGCTGGACGAGCTGCAGGGCCCCGACCCCATCGACGTGGTGCTGCTGGACATCATGATGCCGTACGCCTCTGGGCTGGAGGTGCTGGCCGAGGCGCGCCGGCTGCCGCACCGCCGCGAGACCCCCATCATCATCCTGACGGCCAAGGGGCAGGACGCCGACCGCCGCCAGGCGCTGGAGCTGGGGGCCACCGACTTCTTCACCAAGCCGTTCAGCCCCAAGAAGCTGCTGGCGCGCGTGGACGAGATCTTCGGCGGCCCGCCCTCGGGCGGCGACGAGGACGACGCGTGAGCGACACCGCGGCCGCCGGCGGCGACAACTCGCACCTGTGGACGGTAATCCTGGCCGGGGGCGTGGGGTCGCGCTTCTGGCCCGTGAGCACGCCCGGCCGCCCCAAGCAGCTCCTTCCGCTGGCCTCCGAAAAGCCGCTCATCCGCGACACGGTGGAGCGCATCCTTCCGCTCGTTCCCCAGGAGCGGCTGCGGGTGCTCACGGGCGCGCACCTGGCGGAGCCCATCCTGCAGACGCTGCCGGAGCTGGGCCCCGGCAACCTGCTGCTGGAGCCGCGCGCGGCGGGCACGGCGCCGGTGCTGGCCTGGGCCGCGGCGGAGCTGGAGCGGCGCGACCCCGACGCGGTGATGGTGTCGCTGCACGCGGACCACGTCATCCACCCCCCCGAGGCGTTCCGCGCGCTGATCGCGCGGGCGGCGCAGCTGGCGTCCGGCCACCGGCGCCTGTTCACCATCGGCGCGCCGCCCACGCGGCCGGAGACGGGGTACGGCTACATCCGCGTGGGCCCGCCGCTGGAGGCGCTGGAGGCCGACGCGCACCCGGAGCCGGGGAACACGGTCGCCGAGTTCGTGGAGAAGCCGGACCGCGAGACGGCGGAAAGGTACCTGGAGTCCGGCGTGTACCTGTGGAACACGGGGCTCTTCGTCTGGCGCGCGGCCGACCTGCTGGACGGGCTGGAGCGCCACGCGCCGGAGTTCCGCGAGCTGGTGCCCCTGCTGCGCGAGGGGGCCACGGACGAGTTCTTTCGCGCGGCCCCGACGATCTCCATCGACGAGGCGCTGCTGGAGCGCTCCGACCGCGTGGGCGTGGTCCGCGCCACCTTTGCCTGGGACGACGTGGGCGCGTGGGACGCCGTCGCGCGCACCCGCACCCCCGACGAGCACGGCAACGTCCTGCTGGGCGAGGCGTTCGCCATCGACTCGCGCGACAGCGTGCTGTACGCGGACGACGGCCCGGTGGTCACGTTCGGCGTGGACGGCCTGGTGGTGGTGCGCACGGCCGGCGTGACCTTCGTGGCGGACCGCGAGCGCGCCCCCGACCTCAAGAAGATGCTGGAGCAGCTGCCGGAGGGCCTGCGCACGCTTGGATAGCGGCGGAAGTGCGTGAGTGCGTGAGTTGAAAAGACGTACGGAGTACGAAAGTACGTGTCCGGCCTCCATCTTCCGTGTGACTCCCCGTGCGCGGGATGAGTCCGGTTCGTGCAGAGAGTCGCCCCACGGTACGATCCACTCCCGCACTGACGCACTGACGCACTCACGCACTGCCTTCTCCCGATGGTTTCCCTGATCCTTTTCGACGACGCGGTTTCGCGCCGCTGGCAGCCGTTCGCGCTCACGCGCCCCGGCGGCGAGCTGCGCTTTGGCGCGTTCACCACCCGCCGGCGCGCGGAGCGCGTGTTCGGCGCGCGGTGCGTGGCGCACCTGGGCCCCGACCACCTGCGCGGCTTCGAGGAGGGCGACGCGCCCCCCGTGCTGGCCTACGCCGACGCGCCGGCGGACGGCGACCGGCTGTTTCTTTCCGCGCGCGCGGTGCCGGCGTGGGGAAGCGGCGAGGTGTGGGCGCAGCGGCGCGGCGGCGCGGGCGCGGTGATCGTGGACGGCGAGGTGGCGGGCTGGTTCGCGCCGGAGGGCGCGGCCGCGCCCAGCCCGGAGTTCTTCGACTCGCCGCCCACCATCCTGGACCGCACGGGCGCGGTGGAGCTGGAGGGGCGGATGGTGGGCCCCGTGTGGGAGCTGATGTCCGGGAACCCGGACCAGGTGGCCACCGACGTCGCCGCGCTCTTTCCCGACGCGGGGACGGCCGCGCTGCCGCAGGGCGCCCACCAGTTCGGCGAGCACCCCCTGCTGCTGGGGAACGGCGTGCAGGTGGAGCCGTGCGTGGTGTTCGACACCTCGGCCGGGCCCGTCTGGCTGGACGACGGGGTCACGGTGAAGGCGTTCACGCGCCTGGCGGGCCCGGCGTACGTGGGCCGCAACTCGCTGGTGCTGGGCGGCAGCCTGGAGGCGGTGACCATCGGCGACGGGTGCCGCATCCGCGGCGAGTTCGCGCAGAGCGTCTGCCTGAACTACGTCAACAAGGCGCACGACGGGCACATCGGCCACGCCTACCTGGGCGCGTGGGTCAACCTGGGCGCCGAGACCACCAACAGCGACCTCAAGAACAACTACGGCCCCGTGCGCCTGTGGACGCCGCAGGGCGAGCAGGACACGGGCGAGCTGAAGGTGGGCTGCTTTCTGGGCGACCACGTGAAGACGGGGATCGGCCTGCTGCTGAACACGGGGACGGTGGTGGGCGCGGGGAGCAACCTGTACGGCGCGCTGCTGCCGCCCAAGTACGTTCCCCCGTTCAGCTGGGGAACCGGAGAGGACCTCACGGCGTACCGGGTGGACAAGTTCCTGGACGTGGCCGGCCGCGCCATGGCGCGCCGCAAGGTGACGCTGTCGGAGGCGGCGGCGGGGCAGCTCCGGCGGGCATGGGAGGTGTCACGGAGTGCGTGAGTGCGGAAGTGCGTGAGTGCGGAAGTGGACTGCTTCCGCACCACGGGTCTCCATCCGCCGCCGCACACGTCCGTCTTGGCACGCCGGCTCCGTCTGCCAGGAACACTCCCGCACTCACGCACTAACGCACTTCTTTGCGAGTTACCATCCTGGGCAGCGGCAGCCGCGGCAACGCGGTGCTGATCGAGTCCGCCGGCACGCGCCTGCTGGTGGACGCGGGGTTCAGCGGCCGCGACCTGGAGCGCCGGCTGGCCGCGGTGGACTGCGACCCCGCGTCGCTGACCGCGCTGCTCGTCACGCACGACCACGGCGACCACACGCGCGGCATGGGCGTGGCCGCGCGCCGGTGGAAGCTGCCGCTCTACCTTACCGACCTCACCAGGAACGTCTGCCGCGACCTGCTGGACGGCAGCGAGGACGTGCGCCCCTACTCCAGCGCGGAGCCGGTGGAGATCGGCGGGCTGGTGGTGACGCCGTTCCTCACCGTGCACGATGCCATCGACCCCGTGGCGGTGACGGTGACGGAGTGCGGGACGGGAGAGAAGCTGGGGATCGCCACGGACCTGGGGCGCGCGACGGCGCCCGTGCGGCACGCGCTGCAGGGGTGCGACGTGCTGGTGCTGGAGAGCAACCACGACGAGATCCTGCTGCGCGAAAGCCGCTACCCCTGGTCCGTCAAGGCGCGCATCGGCGGCAGCCACGGCCACCTGAGCAACCGCGCCGCCGCCGAGCTGGTGGGTGAGCTGTTCCACGACGGACTCTGCGCCGTGGTCCTGGCCCACATGAGCGAGGCGGCCAACGATCCGTCGCTGGCCCGGGAGGTCGTGGGCGAGGCCCTGGCCCGGCGCCGCTTTTCCGGGATGCTGGACGTCGCCCGCCAGGAGGCGCCGATGGCCCCCATCGACGTCACCCGCCTGCGCAAGCTGCGGCTGCCGGCGCAGATGGCGCTGTTCTGACGTTTGCGGCGTGGCGCCGGCGAGGAAAATGATGAGGACGCGGATGAGATTTTCTCCGCGTCCTCTCCTTTTTCTCCGCGTCCCGCGCGTGATCCGCATCGGGGTGGCTTTCGGAAGATTCCCATTTTTGCTATAACCATCCTCCGCTTCCCGATCGCCCACACCCTGATGCACCCGCCCACGATGCGCGTTGGACTGAACACCGCCAGCCTTTCCGACGGCCTTACCAGCCTCAGCCACGTCGCGGCCTCCTTTCAGGAAGCGCTCTCGCAGCGCCACGAGCTGGTCATGCTGCCCGCGGACTACTACGCCGTCTCCCAGGCGGACCGCGCGGCGATGGCGTACCGGCTGGTGGAATCATGCGACGTCATCGTCTCGCAGCCGGACCCCAACCTGCTGGACGCACGCACGCAGCTGGACGCGCCGGTGCCGCTGTGCATGTTGCTGCTGGGCAGCCTGCCGCGCGGCTTCTTTGCCCTGCGGCCACTGATCGACACCGTGCGCAGCAGCGACCTGATGGTGGCCAACTGCACGGCCGACGTACGGATCGCCGAGACCATGTTCGAGAACGGCTGCGTGCGCCTGCTTCCGTTCGGCTACCGCGAGGGGACGTTCCATCCGCCCACGGCCGAGGAGACCGCGGCCATGCGGGCGCGGCTGCGCATTCCCCCGGCCGCGCCGCTGGTGCTGTACGCGGGCCGCGGCACGGTGGAAAAGAACGTCCACACCGTCCTCAAGGTGTTCTCGCTCGTCCACGCGGCGATCCCCGAAGCGCACCTGGTGATGGCGGGGAAGGTGGATGACGTGCCGTTCGCGGAGTTCGGCGTGTTTCCGCTGCACCTAAAGACCTCCATCCACCGCATGATCAGCCGGCTGGGGCTGGCGGGGCGCGTGCACCAGGCGGGCGGTCTGGGCGCGGACGACCTGCGCGCGCTGTACGGCGCGGCCGACGTCACGGTGAACCTCACGCTGCACCACGACGAGAACTTCGGGCTGGGACCGGTGGAGTCCATGGCGTGCGGCACGCCGGTGGTGGGCACCCGCTGGGGCGGACTGCAGGATACCATCGCCCACGGCGAGGCGGGGTACCAGGTAAGCACGGTGATGACGGCGAACGGTGTAAAATGCAGCTGGTGGGAGGCCGCGAACCGCGTCGTGCAGCTGCTGCGCGACCCCGGGCTGCGGGCGTCGTTCGGCGAGCGGGGGGTGCGGATCGCGCGCGAGCGGTACTCCGCGGCCCGCCACGCCCGCCTGCTGGACCGCATCGTGGACGAGACGGTGCGCCGCGCCCGGTCCCCGTCCGAGCCGCTGCGCGAAACGGAGTTCACGAAGGAGTTCTGGGCCGCCTGCGCCCCGCACACCGGCAGGCTTCCCCCGGCGCGCCGCAGCCCCGCTGCGTACGACCTCTACCGGCGGCTGCTGGCCCCGTACACCGGCACGGCCCCCGGCGGAATCGCGCCCGAGGCCCCGCTCGCCGCCGACCAGGTCGTCGTGCTGGCGAACGCCGTCTCGTGGAACCCGGACGGGTCGCTGGCGGTCGGCGATCCACAGTTTCCATTCGACCTCACGCTCCCGGCGGAGATCGCCGAGGTTGCGAGGCTGCTGCTGGACCGGCTGCTGGAGGACCCGGTGACCACGGTCGCGGCCCTGCTGCAGGGCGCGGAGCCGGCCCGCGCGCGGCAGGCGCTCGCGTGGATGCTGCAGGCCGGGCTGGTGCTGCGTGCATCGCCCGAGATGGCGGCCCTGCCCCCCGCGGTCGCCCGCGGCCGCGCCACCACGCCGCTGCTGTCCATCCGCCGCGTGGAGCACCCCGCCGACATCGTCTACGTTGGCTGATCGCGCCGGCTGATGCTCAATCCGGTAAAACTGAACTGATTTGAGCACACCGAGCAGCAGAGAGGCAGAGCAGCAGAGGACACCGTTCTTTCTCTGCTGCTCTGCCCCTCTGCTGCTCGGTGTGATAATTCTTGTTGCGTACCTGGTATCACAAGAAGAAGCACACCCTGCTGATTTATACCAGATCCGGCAATAGAGTGCATGACTTCCTGAGGCTGAGGGAGGCGCCGCGCTGAACCGTGCCCTGATCGGGAACCCGGCGCGCCGACCGAAGGACCTCGCCAGCAGAACGAAGGGGCCAGTTCCGCGTCCTTATCCCGCCCATGCGCAGCCGAGAGGAGGTCCTTCGGTCGCGCGCCGGAGTCAGTGCAGGCGACAGGATCGGCGTGTGCGCTCCCTCAGGAAGTCACATTCCTTTCCCGGATCTGGTATGAGCCGTATCGGTTGATCCACAGGCTCGATGCG
>DASUVG010000352.1:0-19779 GCA_036379135.1 Longimicrobium sp. | reverse complement strand
TGGACACCGCCAGCAGGGAGACGACCATCTCCAGGCTGCGCTCCATGCACAGCGCCACCCGCACCTCCGGGCCCACGCCCAGCGAGCGGAGGTGGTGCGCCAGCCGGTTGGCCCGCCGGTTCAGCTCCGCGTAGGTGATGTGCTCGCCTTCGAACTCCACCGCCACCGCGTCCGGCGTCCGCTCCACCTGGGCTTCGAAGAGCTGGTGGATGCACGACTCGGCCGGGTAGTCCGCCTCCGTCCGGTTCCACTCCTCCACCACCCGCGCACGCTCCGCTTCGGGGAGCACGTCCAGCCGGTCCAGCGCGGCCCCGGGCGCGGTCTCCAGCGCACCCACCAGCGACTCCAGCGCGGCGTGCATCATCTCGCACACCCGCCCGGCCCCGACCTGCGCCCTGGCCTGCACGGTGAGCCCGAATCCGTCGCCCAGGTCGTCCACCGACAGCGTCAGCGGGTAGTTCGTCCGTTCCCCGCCCTGGCTCGTCCGCCCGCCGGACGCAGCGGCCGCGGGTGTCCTCCGCTTGCTGTACCGGTAGTTCAGCAGCGACGTGAACAGCGGAGCGGACGCGTCCACCGCGCTGCACCGCTGCGCCAGCGCCAGCGAGGCGTGCTCGTGGCGCAGCAGCCCGGCCAGCTGCGCGTGCGTCTGCCGCACGCCCGCCTCCGCCCGCACACCGCCGGTGCGGACCCGGATGGGAAGCGTGTTGAGGAAGGGGCCCATCACCCGGTCGGCGCCCTCGCCGCCCTGCATGCGGCCGAAGAGCACGGTGCCGAAGACCACGTCGTCGCGCCCCGACGCCCGCGCCAGTACCTGCCCCCAGGCCACGTGGCAGAGCGTCGCCGGGCTCACCCCCAGCGACCGTGCCCGCTCGCGCAGCCGGGCCGCCAGCCCGTCATCCACGTCCAGCCGCCCCGCCTCGATCCCCGACCCGTCGCCCCGCACGTCCAGCAGCCCGAACGGCGCCGTCGGCTCGTCTACGTCGCCCAGCATCTCCTGGAAGAACTCCGTGTGCTCCTTCGGGCTCACCCCCAGCCGCGCCTGCGCCACGAAGTTGCGGAACGGCACCGGCTCGGGAAGCGAGTCCGCGCGGCCGTTCAGCTGCGCCTGGATCTCTTCGCGCAGCACCTCCATCGCCGTGTGGTCGCCGACGAGATGGTGGAAAAGCAGCAGGAGCTTCCAGCCCCCCTCGTCCGCGTCGCGCGCGACGTAGCAGCGCAGCAGCGGTGCCCGGCGGATGTCGATCCGGTGCCGGCGCGGGTCGAAGCGCCGGTACAGCTGCCCGGCCACGTCGCCCCCCGCAGGGTCCAGCTCCACCTCCTCCACGGGGAGCGGGGCCGCACGCCAGACCACCTGCACCGGCTCGGAAACGTTCTCCCAGACGATGGCCGTGCGCAGGATGTCGTGCCGCGCGATCACCGCGCCGAACGCCTCCAGGTAGGCGTCCAGCCGCTCCCGGTTCGCGATGGTGCTGATGGCGCCCAGCAGGTAGGGATCGCCTTCCGTCGTGGCCAGGTGGTGGAAGAGAAAGCCTTCCTGCAGCGGGGCCAGTGGATAGATGTCCTGCACGTTGGCCGCACCGCCCGGCACGGTGGCCACGACGGCGTCGATCTCCGCCTGATCGAGCGCGACCAGCGGCAGCATCTCCGGCGTGATCACCGGGCTCGCGGCCGGGATCCGGTTCGGCGGCACCTGCACGTCGGCGTGCTCGCCGCCCACGGCGGCCGCCAGCGCCGCCAGCGTGGGCGTGCTGAACAGGGCGCGCACGTCGGCGTGCAGCCCCTGCCGCCGCATGCGCGCGATCAGCGTGACCGCCAGCAGCGAGTGCCCGCCCAGCTCGAAGAAGCCGTCGTGCCGGCCCACCCGATCCACGCGCAGCACTTCGACCCAGATCTCCGCCAGCGCCTGCTCGACCTCCCCCACCGGCGCCTCGTAGCCGCGCCGCGCGAAGGCGTCGCCCTCGGGAGCGGGAAGCGCCTTGCGGTCCACCTTGCCGTTCGGCGTAAGCGGGAGATGGTCCAGCCGCACGTACGCCGCGGGCACCATGTAGTCCGGCAGACGCTCCAGCAGGTGCACGCGCAGCGCCTCCGGCTCCACTGGCCCGCCCACCCAGTACGCCACCAGCCGCTTCGCGGCGGCATCTTCCTCCTGCCGCGCCAGCACCACCGCCTCTTCGACGGCCGGGTGCTCCAGCAGGCGCGTCTCGATCTCGCCCAGCTCGACGCGGAAGCCGCGCACCTTGACCTGCGCGTCCACGCGGCCCGCGAACTCCAGCTCCCCGTTGCCGTTCCAGCGGGCCAGGTCGCCCGTGCGGTACAGCCGCGCGCCCGGCTCCGCCCCGAACGGATCGGGGACGAAGCGCTCCGCCGTCAGCGCGGCGCGGCGCCAGTAGCCGCGCCCCACCGTCGCCCCGCCGATGTGCAGCTCGCCCGACGTGCCGCGCGGCACCGGCTGGCCCGCCGCGTCCAGCAGGTAGACGCGCACGTTGGCCACCGGCCGGCCGATCGGCGGCGGCGCGGCGCTTCCGGGGACGTAGTCGTGCAGGGTGGTGCAGACCGTCGCCTCCGTGGGGCCATAGCCGTTGATCAGCCGCCGGCCGGACGACCAGCGCGCCATCAGGTCCGCGGGCGGCGCATCGCCGGAGACGATCAGCGTGTGGATGGACGGCAGGCGCTCGTCGTCCGGGAGCGCCGCCAGCACGGCGGGCGGCAGGATGGCGTGCGTGACCCCGGCTTCCGCTACGGTGCGTACCAGCTCGTCGCCCGCCAGCGGGCCCGGCTGGTCGGGCAGGTGCAGCGACGCGCCCCGGGCAAGCGCCAGGAACACCTCGTACACGCTGCCGTCGAAGCTGAAGGAGGCGAACTGCAGAACGCGGCTGTCCGCGTCCAGCGGCAGCGACCGCTCCTGCGCCGCCACCATCCCGCACACGTTGCGGTGCTGGATCATGGCGCCCTTGGGGTGGCCGGTGGAGCCGGAGGTGTAGATCACGTACGCCGGGTGTTCCGGCCGCAGGCCGCCGCGCTCAGGGTCGGTGGACGGCGCGCCGGCCCAGGCCGCCTCGTCGGCCAGGTCCAGGATCGGCACCCCCGACTCCGCGAAGCGCGCCGCCGGATCGCCCGTCGTCAGCAGCAGCGACGGCGCGCTGTCCTCCAGCATCCAGCGCAGCCGCTGCTCGGGGTAGTCGGGATCCAGGGGCACGTACGCACCGCCCGCCTTGAGCACGGCCAGCAGCGCCACCACCATCCCGGGGCCGCGCTCCAGGGAGATGGCGACCCGCGTATCCGGCCCCACACCCCGCGAGCGGAGGTGGTGCGCCAGCCGGTTGGCGCGCGCGTTCAGCTCCGCGTAGCTCAGCCGGACGGCGCCGCACGCCAGCGCCAGCGCGTCCGGCGCACGCTCCACCTGCCGCTCGAAGAGCTCGTGCGCGCACGACTCGCCCGCGTAGTCCGCCTCCGTCCGGTTCCACTCCTCCAGCACGCGGGAACGCTCCTGCGGCGGCAGCATCGGCAGCCGCGCCACGCGCCGATGCTCGTCCGCGACCATCTCCTCCAGCACCCGCCGCAGGTAGCCGAACCAGCGCTCCACGGTGTCGTGGTCGAAGAGCGACGTGGCGTACGTCACGCTTCCCACGATCCGGCCGGCCGACTCACCCAGCGTGAGCCCCAGGTCCTGCTTGGCCGTGCCGCGGTCTTCCGCCGCATCTACGCGGCCGAGCGCCAGTCCGGGCAGCTCCAGGCTCCCCGAGGGCGCGTTCTGCCAGGCGAACATCACCTGGAAGAGCGGGGTGTGCGACAGGCTCCGCGCCGGAGCCACCCGCTCCACCACCTGCTCGAAAGGGATGTCCTGGTGGTGCTGCGCCGCGAGCGTCCGCTCCTTGACCCGTCCCAGCAGCTCCGCCGCCGTCGGCGCGCCGGAGAGGTCCACGCGCAGCGCCAGCGTGTTCACGAAGAAGCCGATCAGCCCCTCGATCTCCCGCCGCCCCCGGTTCGCCACGGGCGTGCCGATCACCACGTCGTCCTGCCCGGACAGGCGGGAGAGCACGGCTGCCCACCCCGCCAGGAGCGTCATGAAGAGCGTGGTGCCGTGCCGCCGCGACAGCGCCTTGAGCCCCGCCGTGAGCGCCTCGTCCAGCTCCACGCCAAGCCGCGCCCCGGCGGGGTCCATCTGCGCCGGCCGTGGGCGGTCGGTAGGCAGCTCCAGGAGCTCCGGGGCGCCCCCCAGCGTCTCCGCCCAGTACTCCGCCTGCTCGCGAAGGACTTCGCCTTCCACCCAGCGCCGCTGCCAGGCCGCGTAGTCCGCGTACTGCACCGGCAGGGCGGGAAGCTGCGCTTCCCTCCCCTCTCGATGCGCCGCGTAGAGCGCGGAGAGCTCGCCGGTGAGCACCCCCATCGACCAGCCGTCGCTGACGATGTGGTGCATCGTCAGAACCAGCACGTGGTCGTCCGCGGCCACCCGGATGAGCCGGCCGCGGATGAGCGGCCCCCGCTCCAGGTCGAAGCGCGCACGCGCCTCCTCCGCCAGCAGCCGGCCGAGCTCGGCTTCCGCGTCCGCCTCCCCGGTCAGGTCGTGCTCGACCAGGTGGAACCCGACGTCCGCCGGCGCGATCCGCTGCTCGGGGACGCCCTCGCCCTGCACAAACGTGGTGCGCAGCGCCTCGTGGCGCGCCACGATCCCGTCCAGCGCACGCACGAGCGCCGCGCGGTCCAGCTCCCCGCGCAGGCGCAGGCGCGCGTGCATGTGGTACGTGCTGCCCAGGTCCCCCAGCTGCTCCAGGAACCACAGCCGCTGCTGGGCGAACGACAGCGGAAGGCGGCCTTCGCGGGCGGCGGGCTCGATGGGCGGAAGATCCGCCCGCGCCGCCGTCTCCAGCTCCCGCGAGAAGTCGCCCAGCACGGGCCGGGTGAACAGATCGCCGAGCGCGACCTTCACCCCCAGCGCCTGCCGCACCCGCGAGATCACCTGCACAGCCAGCAGCGAGTGCCCGCCCAGGTCGAAGAAGCTGTCCCGGCGGCCCACCCGCTCCACGCCCAGCACCTCCGCCCAGATCCCGGCCAGGATCTCCTCCACGGCCCCCGTCGGCGGCTCGTAGGCGCGCGCCGCGTACGCTTCCCCGTCAGGCGCCGGAAGCGCCTTGCGGTCCACCTTCCCGTTCGGCGTGAGCGGCAGCTGCTCCAGCTGCACGTACGCCGCCGGCACCATGTACCCCGGCAGCGACGCCGCCAGGTGCGTCCGCAGCGCATCCGCCGGCAGCGCCTCGCCCACCCAGTACGCCACCAGCCGCTTCTCGCCCGGCACGTCCTCCCGCGCCGCCACCACCGCCGCGCGCACCCCCGCCAGCTCCGTGAGCCGCGACTCGATCTCGCCCGTCTCGATCCGGTAGCCGCGCACCTTCACCTGGCCGTCGCCGCGGCCCAGGAACTCGAGAACACCAGTGCGTGAGTGCGTCAGTGCGTCAGTGCGTGAGTACTCGGCTCCAGGATTTCCTTCCGCACTCACGCACTCACGCACTCCCGCACTTTCCTTCCACCGCCCCACGTCCCCCGTGCGGTACATCCGCGCGCCAGGCTCCCCGGCGAACGGGTCGGCCACGAAGCGCTCCGCCGTCGCCGCCGGACGGTCCAGGTAGCCCCGCGCCACCCCTGCGCCGCCGATGCAGATCTCCCCCGCCACGCCCGTGGGCACCGGCTCGCCGCGGGTGTCCAGGATGTAGATCCGCGTGTTGCCAATGGGCCGGCCGATCGGCGCCACGATCCCGGCCACGTCCGGCGTCCACCGCAGCCCGGACGAGGCCACGGTCGTCTCCGTGGGGCCGTACATCTGGTACAGCGCCGCATTCGGCAGCACCTCGCCCAACCGCCGTGCGATGGCCGGTGCCAGCGCCTCGCCCCCGTTCATCACCCGCACCAGCGACGTGCACGACGCCGCCTCCGGGTGCTCCACGAACGCGCCCAGCACCCCCGCCAGGTGTCCCGTGCCGATCCCCTCGCGGCGGATGAGGTCCACCACGTAGTCCGGGTCGCCCTGCCCTCCGGGGCGCGCGATCACGATCCGGGCGCCCGTCGTGAGCGGCCAGAAGATCTCCCGCACCGACACGTCGAAGCTGAACGAGATCCGCTGCAGCACCGCCTCGCCCGGCCGGAGCCGCCACGTCGCCTGACTCCACGCGAGCATGTTGGCCGCGCTCCGGTGCCGGTTCGCGACGCCCTTGGGGCGGCCGGTGGAGCCCGAGGTGTAGATGACGTAGCAGAGGTGGTCCGGCGTCAGCCCCGCGACGGCGGGCGCGGTGTCGGGCCGATGCGCCCACGGCGCGGGATCCGCGAGGTCCACGACGGGGATGCCGACGAAGCGCGCGGCCAGCGGTCCGTGGGTCAGGAGGACGGCGGGCGCGCTGTCCTCCAGCATGTACGCCAGCCGCTCCTCCGGGTACGACGGATCCAGCGGGACGTAGGCGCCGCCGGCCTTCAGAATCCCGAGGAGGCCGACCATCATCGCCGGGCCGCGCTCCAGGGAGATCCCCACCCGCACGTCTGGCCCCACGCCCAGGCCGCGGAGGTGGTGCGCCAGCCGGTTGGCCCGACGGTTCAGCTCCGCGTACGTGAGGTGCTCCCCCTCGAACGTCACCGCCACCGCGTCGGGCGTGCGCGCCACCTGCGCTTCGAAGAGCTGGTGGATGCACAGTGGGCCGGAATAGTCCGCCTCCGTCCGGTTCCACTCCTCCAGCACCCGGACGCGCTCGCTTTCCGGCATGAGCGACAGCCGGTCCACCGGCCGATGCTCGTCCGCCGCCATCCCCTCCAGCACCCGCCGCAGGTAGCCCGCGTACCGCTCCACGGTCGCCGGGTCGAAGAGCGCCGTCGCGTACGTCACGCCGCCCACGATCCGGTCTCCCGCTTCCCGCAGCGTGAGCGACAGGTCCAGGTTCGCCATCACCCGCGTGCGGACATCCACGCGGTCCACCGCAAGCCCCGGAAGCGGCAGCCCATCCCCCTGGGGCGTGTTCTGCCACGCGAACATCACCTGGAAGAGCGGGTGGTGCGACAGGCTCCGCACCGGATCCACCCGCTCCACCACCTGCTCGAAGGGGAGATCCTGGTGGTGCTGCGCCGCCAGCGTGCGCTTGTTCACCCGCCCCAGCAGCTCCGCCACCGTCGGCCGGTCCGAGAGGTCGACGCGCAGGGCCAGCGTGTTCACGAAGAAGCCGATCAGCCCCTCGATCTCCGGCCGCCCGCGGCCTGCCGACGGCGTGCCGATCACCACCTCCTCCTGCCCCGAGAGCCGGCTCAGCACCACCGCCCACCCCGTCAGGAGCGTCATGAAGAGCGTCGTTTCGTGCCGCCGCGCCAGCGCCTTGAGCCCCGCCGTGAGCGCCTCGTCCAGCTCCACCCTGACCTGCGCCCCCGCGTGGTCCCGCTGTGCCGGCCGCGGGCGGTCGGTGGGCAGCTCCAGAACCTCCGGTGCGCCCGCCAGCGTCCGCGTCCAGTAGTCCGCCTGCTCGCGAAGGACCTCGCCTTCCACCCACCGCCGCTGCCAGGCCGCGTAGTCCGCGTACTGAAGCGGCAGCGCGGGAAGCGGGTCCGGCTCCCCGCCGCGGAATGCCCCGTAGAGCGCCCTCAGCTCCTCGGTGAGCACCCCCATCGACCAGGCGTCGCTGACGATGTGGTGCACCGTGACGAGCAGCACGTGATCGTCTTCGGCCAGCCGGACGAGCCGGCCGCGGATGAGCGGACCCCGCTCCAGGTCGAAGGGCGCACCCACCTCCTCGACCATCAGCCGCTCGAGCTCAGCCTCCGCGTCCGCCCGCCCCCCCAGGTCGTGCTCGACCAGGCAGAACGCGCCGTCCTCGACGGCTGCGATCCGCTGCTCCGGGACGCCGTCCACCTGCGCGAAGACCGTGCGCAGCGCCTCGTGGCGGGCCACGATCCCGCCCAGCGCCCGCACCAGCGCCCCCCGGTCCAGCGGGCCCCGCAGACGCAGGCGCCTGGGGATGTGGTACGTGCTGCCCAGGTTCCCCAGCTGCTCCAGGAACCACAGCCGCTGCTGCGCGAACGAAAGCGGAAGGCGGTCATCCCGGTCGGCGCGCTCGATCCGCGGAAGCTCCGATCCCCGGCGCTCGACGTTGCGGGCCTGCGCGATTTGCAGGAGCCTGCGGCGCTCGGCCAGCGTCAGGTTGGTCAGGGTGGAGTTGGAGCTCATGAGCGACGTTCGGGTCCTCGTTGAAAATTGGCGGCGGGCGCGTCCTTGCGGCGTCCCGCCGGGGCACGGCTCGGCGAGTCGTGCGGGTCCAGTCCGTTGCGGCGATCGGGCCCGGTCACGCGGGCCCGGGTTGGGTCCCGTGCGGGCCCCGGTGCGCCCTGCGACTCCCGGACGCAATCCCGGGGCGCGCCCCACCGCGCGCCCCGGCGGGCGGGCGCTCGTCGCGGGACGTCATCCGACGGGCTCACGCGCCATTTCAAGGAGCTCGGCAAGCGCTTCGGGGTCGAACTGGGCGAGCTGGGCGTCGAGGATCTCCTGGGCGAAGTCCTTGAGCACGGGCCGGGCGAACAGCTCGGGGAGCGTGACGTGCACCCCCAGCTCCTGCCGCACCCGCGAGACCACGCGCACCGCCGAGAGCGAGTGTCCGCCCAGCTCGAAGAAGTCGTCCCGGCGGCCTACCCGCTCCAGCCGGAGCACCGCCGCCCAGATCTCGGCCAGCGCCTCCTCCGTCTCGTCCACCGGCGCCTCGTACTCTCGCGCCGCGTACGCGTCGCCGTCCGGCGCCGGAAGCGCCGCGCGGTCCAGTTTGCCGCTCGGCGTGAGCGGCCACTGCTCCAGCCGCACGAACGCCGACGGCACCATGTAGTCCGGCAGCCGCTCCCGCAGGTGCGCGCGCAGCGACTCCGCCTCCACGTCGCCCGAACCGAGGTAGTATGCCACCAGACGCTGATCTCCGGGCGCGTGCTCGTGCGCCGTCACCACCGCCCCGTGCACGCCCGCGTGCTCGCGAAGGCGGGCCTCGATCTCGCCCAGCTCCACGCGGAAGCCGCGCACCTTGACCTGGAAGTCGTTGCGGCCCAGGAACTCCATCATCCCGTCCGCCAGCCAGCGGCCCAGGTCGCCGGTGCGGTACAGCCGCTCGCCCGGCTCCGTACCGAACGGGTCGGGGAGGAAGCGGTCGGCCGTGAGCGCCGGGCGGTCCAGGTAGCCGCGGCACACGCTGTCGCCGCCGATGTACAGCTCGCCCATCACCCCCACGGGGACGGGGTTGCCGGCGGGGTCCAGCAGGTACACCCGCGAGTTGGGCGTCGGCCGGCCGATGGGCACGGTGGCGAGCGCCTGCGCGGGCCCGCAGTGCAGCGCCGTCACGGAGGTGGCCGCCTCGGAGGGGCCGTAGGTGATGTGCAGCGCCGTCGCCGGCAGCCGCTCGTGCAGCCGGGTAAGCCCGGTGCCGGGAAGCGCCTCGCCGCCCACCAGAAGCTGCCGCAGCGACGTGCACCGCTCCAGCAGCGGGTGCTCCACCAGCACCAGCAGCATGGAGGCGTTCATGTTCATCGTGGTCACGCCTTCGGCGCGGATCACGTCCAGCAGGTAGTCGGGGTCCCGCTGCCCGCCGGGACGGGCCATCACCACCCGCGCGCCCACGCTCCAGGGAAGGAACAGCTCGCGGATGTGCCCGTCGAAGCTGAGCGACGTCTTGCACAGCAGCACGTCGTCCGCCGTCAGCGTCCAGGCGCGGCCCCCCCAGGCCAGCCGGTTCACCAGGCAGCCGTGGTGGTTCATCACCCCCTTGGGGCGGCCGGTGCTGCCGGAGGTGTAGATGACGTAGACCAGGTGATCGGGATGGACGTCCGCCCGCCCCGGGTTGGTCTCCGGCCGGTCCGCCCACGCCCCCGCGTCCCTGTCGAGGCGGATGACGGGCACGGCGGTCCCGCGCACCAGCGCGCCGACGGAATCGTCCGCGACGCCGTACGCCAGCAGGGCGGCGGGGGCGCTGTCCTCGACCATGTAGCGCAGCCGGTCGGCCGGGTAGTCGGGGTCCAGCGGCACGTAGGCGCCGCCGGCCTTGAGGACGGCGAGGAGCCCCACCGCCATCTCCATCCCGCGGTCCATGCAGAGCCCCACCCGCACGTCGGGGCCCACGCCCAGGCCGATCAGGTGGTGCGCCAGCCGGTTGGCCCGCGCGTTCAGCTCCGCGTAGGTGAGCTCGCGGCCCTCGCAGACCACCGCGGGCGCGTCCGGCGTGCGCTCCGCCTGGGCTTCGAAGAGCTCGTGCACGCACGACTCCCGCGGGTACTCCGCATCCGTGCGGTTCCACTCCTCCAGCACCCGCGCGCGCTCCTCCGCCGGCAGCACCTCTATGCTGCCCACCGCCCGCTCCGGCGCCGTCTCCAGCGCCTCCACCAGCCCCTCCAGCGCCGTGTGCATCAGCGCCGCCACCCGCGCGGCCTGGACGGGCGCCCTGACCTTGGCCGTGAGCCCCAGCGCCTCGCCCAGGTCGTCCACGTTCAGCGTGAGCGGGTAGTTGGACCGCTCCTCGGCGTAGATCCTCCTCATCCCGTCCGATGCCGTACCCGCCGCGGCCGCGGAGCCGTTCGAACGCGCCGCCCCCGCGCTGTGGCGGTAGTTCAGCAGCGCCGAGAACAGCGGCGCCGGCGCCTCCACGCCGCTGCACCGCTGCGCCAGCGACAGCGGGGCGTGCTCGTGGCGCAGCAGCCTGGCCAGCAGCGCGTGCGTGTCACGAACGCTCGCCTCCGCCCCCACGTCCCCGACGCGGACGCGGATCGGGAGCGTGTTGATGAAGGGGCCCATGACCCGGTCCGCGCCCTCGCCGCCGTGCATCCGCCCCAGGAGCAGCGTGCCGAAGACCACGTCGTCGCGACCCGAGACGCGTGCCAGCACCTGGGCCCACGCCACGTGGCAGAGGGCCGCCGCGCTCACCCCCAGCGCCCGCGCACGCTCCCGCAGCCGGCCCGCGAGCCGCGGATCCACCCACCGCCGCGCCTCGTCGATCCCGGAACCGTCGCCGCGCACGTCCAGCAGCCCGAACGGCGCCGTGGGCTCGTCCACGTCGCCCAGCATCTCGCGGAAGAACGCCTCGTGCTCCGCCACCGCGGTGCCCAGCCGCGCCTGCGCCACCAGGCTGCGAAAGGGGAGCGGCGCCGGCAGCCGGTCGGCCTCACCCCGCAGGTGCGCCTGGACCTCCGCCTGCAGCACCCCCAGCGTGACGTGGTCTACGGTGAGATGGTGCACGGCCAGCAGGAGCAGCCAGCGGCCCTCCGCCGGGTCCCGGCCAATGCAGGCCCGCATCATGGGCGCATGCCGCACGTCCAGGCGTGCGTGGCGCGGGTCGAAGCGTCCGTACAGCTGCCGCGCCGCGTCGCCCGCCGCCGCGCCCGTCTCCAGCTCCACCTCCTCCACGCGCAGCGGGGCGCGGCGCCAGACCACCTGCACCGGCTCCCGTACCCCTTCCCACACCACGGCCGTCCGCAGCACGTCGTGCCGGGCGATGACCGCCTGCAGGGCGTGCAGCCAGGCGTCCAGGCGCGGGCGCGTGTCGAACTCCATCAGCTGCTGCAGCAGGTAGGGATCTCCCTCCGTGGTCATCAGGTGATGGAAGAGGATGCCCTCCTGCAGCGGCGCCAGCGGATAGATGTCCTGCACGTTGGCCGCGCCGCCCTCCACCCCCGCGACGATGCGGTCGATCTCTTCCTGCGTGAGCTCCACCAGCGGGAGCATCTCCGGCCGGACGGCCCGGCAGCCGGCGGCAATGCGGCTGGCGGGGACCTCCACCTCCACGCGGGCGCCGGTGAGGGCCGCGGCCAGCCCGGCCACCGTGGGGTTCACGAAGAGCGCCCGGATCTCCGTGTGCAGACCGCGCTGGCGCATCTGCTCGATCAGCTTCAGCGCCAGCAGCGAGTGGCCGCCCAGCTCGAAGAACTGGTCGTGGCGGCCCACGCGCTCCACCCCCAGCAGCTCCGCCCACACCGCCGCCAGCGCCTCTTCGGTGCCGCCCACCGGCGCCGCGTAGCCGCCGCGGGCGGCCAGGGTGTCGGCCTCCGGCTCCGGCAGCGCGCGCCGGTCCAGCTTGCCGTTGGGCGTCAGCGGCAGCGCGTCCATCCACATCAGCGCGGCCGGCACCATGTACTCCGGCAGGCGGCCCAGCAGGAAGTCGCGGATCTCCTGGATGGGCGGCGCCGGCACCGCCGCGGGGACCACGTAGCCCACCAGCCGGCGCTCCAGCCCGGTGCCGTGCGGCGCGACCACGCTCTCGAGGACGGCCGGGTGCTCGCGCAGCACCACCTCGATCTCCCCCAGCTCGATGCGGTAGCCCCGCACCTTCACCTGGAAGTCTTCGCGGCCCAGGAACTCGATGTTGCCGTCCGGCAGGTAGCGCCCCAGGTCGCCCGTGCGGTACAGCCGCTCGCCGGTGCGGGGGTGCGTGATGAACTTCTCCGCCGTCTTCACGGGGTCGTGCAGGTAGCCCAGCGCCACGCCCACGCCGCCGATGTACAGCTCGCCCGGCACCCAGACGGGGCAGTGCTCCAGAGCGGAGCTCAGCACGTAGAAGCGCTGGTTCACCATCGGCCCGCCGTAGGGAATGCTGGGCCAGGCCGGGTCCACCTCGCCGATCGGGTAGAGGATGGACCAGATGGACGCCTCGGTCGCGCCGCCCATGGAGATGATGGACGCGCCCTGCCCGCCCAGCGCGCGGATGCGGTCGGGGAGCGTGACGGGAATCCAGTCGCCCGACATCCAGATCTGCCGGATGGAGGCCGGGAAGCGGCGCTTCTCCTGCTCCAGGTACTCGACCGCGAGTCCGACGAGCGCCGGCACCGAGTCCCAGAGGGTGACGTCGTACCTTTCGACCACGTCCACCCAGTGGCCCGGGTCGCGGCCGCGGTCGGCGTCGGGAAAGACGGCGGCGCCGCCCGCGGCCAGCGCGCCGAAGATGTCGTAGACGGACAGGTCGAACGAGAGCGACGAGAGGACGAGCACGCGATCGCGCGGCCCCACCTCCCATCGGGCGTTCAGGTCGACGATCGTGTTCACCGCGCCGCGGTGCGAGATCATCACGCCCTTGGGCCGGCCCGTCGATCCCGACGTGAAGATCACGTACGCCAGGTCGTCCGGCCCGCGGACGACGTCCAGCGCGTGCGCGGGCTGCGCGAGCACCGCCGGCTCCTCCGGCGTCACCCGCAGCAGCCCGGCGGGCCACTCCAGCGTCTCGTCGATCCACGACTGCGCGAGGGCGCAGCGCACCTCGCCGAGCTCCAGCAGCTCGTGAAGGCGGGCCGTGGGAAGGTCGGGCATGATGGGGAGATAGGCGCCCCCCGCCTTGAGGATGGCCACCACCGCCGCGGCCTGCTCCCACCCCTTCTCCATCACCACGGCCACCAGCTCGCCCGGCTGCACGCCCAGCCCGCGCAGGCGCCATGCGATGCGGCTGGAGATCCCGTCCAGCTCGCCGTACGTCAGCTCCCGGCGAGAGGACAGCACCGCGACGCGCGACGGATCCTCCGCGGCGCGCGCGACGAACATCGTATGCAGCAGCGCGTCGCTGAGCGGCGCGTCGGTGGCGTTGACGCGGGCGCGCAACTCCAGCTGCTCCGGGGGGACGAGCGGCAGGTGCGCGGAATCCCACGCCTCACCGCTGCCCGCGATCTCGTTCAGCAGCCGGCCGAAGGCGCCGGCCATGTCGTCCAGCACCCCCGCGGGGAGACGCGCCTCGCTCGCTTGCCACGAGAAGTGCAGCGCGCCGTCCCGCTCCCACACCTCCAGCTCCAGCCGCCCGCTTACCTTCCCGCGCTCCACCGCCAGCTCGGGATCGGTGTCCGCGCCGAGGCGCGAGACGAACACGATCGGCGCGATCCCCCGGCCCGACGCAGGATCGCGGAGCAGCCGGAGCAGCTCCGCGCCGCGCCCGATCACGCGCGCCCGATCCGCCGCCGCCCCGGCGACCCGCGCCACGCGCTCGCGGAACGGACGGTCACGCAGGTGATCGACGGCGATGCTCGCCAGCGCCACCCGATCCACCGACGCGCCGCCGTCCGGGACGAGCGCGGTGAACGCGTACTCGGACGTCTTGCTCCAGGTGCTCAGCACCTCGGCAAATGCTCCCAGCAGCAGGCCGTCCGCCGTCAGCCCCTCCTCCGCGCACCGCCGGCGCAGCGCGGACCAGGCGCTCGCGCCGAGCATGCCGGCATTCGCTTCCGGGCGGCCCGCCGGCGCCTGGCGCGTGGGAAGCTCCGGCGCGGGGAGCGCCGCGCCCGTCTGGTTCCACCAGTCCGCCACGATGCGCGGCGCGACGGGCGTATCCCGCAGCGGCTCGCCGGGGAGCAGGATGTCGGCATCCGGCGACGGCGCGAGGCGCAGGCCGTGGACGGCCGCGTTCTCGGCCACCATCTCCCGCAGCACCTGCCGCAGGTAGCCGACGTAGCGCTCCACCGTCCCCCGTTCGAACAGGGAGGTCGCGTACGCCAGGCCGCCCACGATCCGGTTCTCCGCCTCCCACATCGTGAGGGACAGGTCCACCTTCACGTGCACCTGCGACGACCCCGCGCCCACTTCGTCCGCCTGCAGCCCGGGAAGCGACAGCCCGCCGCCGCGGGGCAGGTTCTGCCAGACGAACATCACCTGGAAGAGCGGGTGATGCGACAGGCTCCGCACGGGATCGACCAGCTCCACCACCCGCTCGAAAGGGATGTCCTGGTGGTGCTGCGCGCCGAGCGTCCGCTTCTTTACCCGCTCCAGCACCTCCGGCACCGTCGGCGCCCCCGACAGGTCCACGCGCAGGGCGAGCGTGTTCATGAACAGGCCGATCAGCCCTTCGATCTCCCGGCGCCCGCGCCCGGCCGCCGGGCTGCCGACCACCACGTCCGCCTGGCCGGAAAGGCGGCCCAGCGTCACGGCCCACCCGGCCAGGAGCGTCATGTACAGCGTGGCGCCGTGCCGCTGTCCCAGCGCCTTGAGCTCCGCCGTGAGCGCCGGGTCCAGCTCCAGCATGACACGCGCGCCGGCGTGGTCCATCTGCGCGGGCCGCGGGTGGTCGGCGGGCAGCTCCAGCAGCCCCGGTGCGTCCGCCAGCGTCTCCGTCCAGTAGTCCGCCTGCCGCCGCAGGACGTCTCCGTCCACCCACCTGCGCTGCCAGCACGCATAGTCCGCGTACTGCACCGGCAGCACGGGGAGCTCCGCGTCACGGCCCTCGCGATGCGCGGCATAGAGCGCGGAAAGCTCGTCCGTAAGCACTCCCATGGACCAGCCGTCGCTGACGATGTGGTGCATGGTGATCAGCAGCACGTGGTCGTCCGCCGCCAGCCGGACGAGCCGGCCGCGGATGAGCGGCCCCCGCTCCAGGTCGAACGGAGCACGGGCCTCCCCCGCCACCAGCCGGTCCAGCTCCGCGTCCGCATCCACCCGCCCGCCCAGGTCGTGCTCCACCAGGTGGAACCCGGTGTCCACGGGCGCGATCCGCTGCTCGGGGGCCCCGTTCACCTGCGGAAAGGCCGTGCGCAGCGCCTGGTGCCGGGCCACGATCCCGTCCAGCGCACGCACCAGCGCCGCCCGGTCCAGCGCCCCCCGCAGACGCAGGCGCTTGCGCATGTAGTACGCGCCGCCCATCCCGCCCAGCCGCTCCAGGAACCAGAGCCGGTGCTGGGCGAAGGAGAGCGGCACCCGGTCCTCCCGCGCCGCGGGCTCGATGGGCGGAAGCTCCGCCCGCGCCCTGGTTTCCAGCTCCCGCGCAAGGTCCGCCAGCACGGGCCGGGCGAACAGCTCCCCCAGCGCGACCTCCACCCCCAGCACCTGCCGCAGCCGCGAGATCACCTGCACCGCCAGGAGCGAGTGTCCGCCCAGGGCAAAGAAGCTGTCCCCGCGCCCCACCCGCTCCACGCCGAGCACCTCTGCCCAGATCCCGGCCAGCGCCTGCTCCGTCTCGCCCACCGGTGCCTCATAGCCGCGCCGCGCGAAGGCGTCGCCGTCGGACGAGGGGAGCGCCCTGCGGTCCAGCTTGCCGTTGCGGGTCAGGGGGAACGCGTCCAGGCGCGCGAATGCCGCCGGCACCATGTGCGCCGGCAGCCGTTCGCTCAGGTGCGCCCGGAGCACCTCCGCGTCGGCCGTCTCGTCGCCCACCACGTACGCCACCAGCCGCTTTTCCCCCGGTACGTCCTCGCGGGCCACGACCACGGCCTCGCGCACGGCGGGGTGCTCGCGCAGACGCGCCTCGATCTCGCCCGGCTCGATGCGGAAGCCGCGCACCTTGACCTGGTGGTCCACGCGGCCGATGAAGTCCAGCGCCCCTTCCGCGGTCCACCGGCACAGGTCGCCGGTCCGGTACAGCCGCGCGCCCGGCTCGCCGCCGAACGGATCCGGGACGAAGCGCTCCGCCGTCAGCGCCGGCCGGCCCAGGTAGCCGCGGGCGACGCCGGCGCCGCCCACGTACAGCTCGCCCGCCACGCCCACCGGCAGCGGCTCCAGGGCCGCGTCCAGCACGTACGCCCGGGTGTTGGCAACGGGATGGCCGATGTCGGGCGTGCGCGCGGGGTCCGCGCACTCCGACACCGTGCTCCAGATGGTGGCCTCGGTGGGGCCGTACAGGTTCCACAGCCGGTGCCGCACGCCCCAGCGGGCCGCGAGCTCCGCCGGCAGCGCCTCGCCCGCCGTCGTGATGGTGCGCAGCGCGGGCAGCTCCTCCACCGGGAGGGCCGCCAGCGCGGAGGGCGGAAGGGTGACCGTCGTGATCGCGTGGCGGCGCAGGAGCGCCAGCAGCCCCGGCCCGGGAAGGAGCTCGTCGCGCGGCGCGACGCAGAGCGCGGCGCCGGACGCCAGCGCCATCACCAGCTCGAAGGCGGCCGCGTCGAAGCTGAGCGAAGCGAACTGCAGCACCCGGTCGCCCGGGCCCACGCCGAACACGCGCTGCTGCGCGGCGGCGACGTTGCACAGTCCGCGGTGCGGCACCAGCACCCCCTTGGGGCGGCCGGTGGAGCCGGAGGTGTAGATGACGTATGCCGCGTGCTCAGGCGTCAGCGCGCCGCGCGCGGGATCCGTATCCGCCTCCGCCGCCCACGGCCGGGTCGATGCGTCCAGCCGCAGCACGGGCACGTCCGCGCCCAGCCCGGCGAACACGTCCGCCAGCGTCTCCGCGACGGCGGCCTGCGTCAGCACCACGGCGGGCACGCTGTCGGCCAGCATGTACGCCAGCCGGTCGGCCGGATACGACGGGTCCAGCGGCACGTAGGCGCCGCCGGCCTTGAGGACGGCGAGCACGGCGGCCACCATCTCCGGCCCGCGCTCCACGCTGATCCCCACCCGCACGTCCGGACCCACGCCCCGCGCGCGGAGGTGGTGCGCCAGCCGGTTCGCCCGCGCGTTCAGCTGCGCGTAGGTGAGCCGATCCTCGCCGAAGACCACGGCCGTCTCGTCGGGCGCGCGCTCTACGTGGGCCTGGAAGAGCTCGTGAATGCACGACCCGCCGGCGTACGGGGCGTCCGTGCGGTTCCACGCCTGCAGCACCCGGGCGCGCTCCTCCGCCGGCAGCACGTCGATGGCGCCCACGGCGCGCGACGGCGCCGTCTCCAGCGCCTCCACCAGCCCCTCGAGCGCCCGGTGCGCCAGGGCGCAGATCCGGGCCGGGTCCAGGGAATCCACCAGCACCTGGGCCTTGAGGCGAAAGCCCTCGCCCAGGTCGTCCACCGACATCGCCAACGGGTAGTTGGACCGCTCCTGGGCGTGGAGCAGCGTTCTTCCGCCGGGCGCCGCCGGCGCCGCGGAGGCGTTCGCGTCGCCGCCGCTGTGGCGGTAGTTGAGCAGTGACGTGAAGAGCGGCGCCGGCGCCTCCACCCCGCTGCACCGCTGCGCCAGCGCCAGCGAGGCGTGCTCGTGCCGCAGCAGCTGCGCGAGGAGCGCGTGCGTCTGCCGCACGCTCGCCTCCGCCCCCACCCGTCCCAGGCGGACACGGAGGGGGAGGGTGTTGATGAAGGGGCCCATCACCCGGTCCGAGCCCTCGCCGCCGTCCATCCGGCCGAAGAGCAGGGTGCCGAACACCACGTCGTCCCGGCCCGACGCCCGCGCCAGCACCTGTGCCCACGCCACGTGGAAGACGCTCGCCGCGCTCACCCCCAGCGCCCGCGCGCGCTCCCGCACCCGCGCCGCCAGCGCCGGCTCCACCACGCGCCGCGCCTCGCGCATCCCCGCGCCGTCGCCGCGCACGTCCAGCACCCCGAACGGCGCCGTGGGCTCGTCGACGTCCCCCAGCATCTCCGTGAAGAAGGCACGGTGCTCGTCCCGGCTCACCCCCAGCCGCGCCTGCGCCACGAAGTTGCGGAACGGCAGCGCCCGGGGAAGCTGCGCCTGGCGCCCGGCCAGGTGCGCGTCGATCTCCGACCAGAGCACGTCCAGCGTGGTGTGGTCGCTGACCAGGTGATGGCGCAGGAGCAGGAGCAGCCAGCGGCCGTCGGCCTCGTCACGGGCGACGTGGGCGCGCATCATGGGGGCTTCGCGCAGGTCGATCCGGTGGTGCCGGGGATCGAACCGCGCGCGGAGCTGCTCCGCCACGGCCCCGTCCTCCGGGTCCAGCTCCACCTCCTCCACCTTCAGCGGCGCCCTGCGCCACACCACCTGCACCGGCTCCGGCACCCCTTCCCAGGCCACGGAGGTGCGCAGGATGTCGTGCCGGTCTACCACGGCCTGGAGCGCGCCCAGGTACCGGTCCAGCCCTTCACGGCTGTCGAAGCGGAACAGGATCGGCGACAGGTACGGGTCACCCCCCGTCGCCATCAGGTGCTGGAAGAGGATTCCCTCCTGCAGCGGCGCCAGCGGGTAGATGTCCTGCACGTTGTCCGCGCCGCCCGGCACGGTCGCCACGATCCCGCGGACCTCCGCGTCCGTCAGCTCCAGTAGCGGGCCCGGCTGGGGAGCCGCCATGGCCGCGGCGTACGCGCCCGAGCGGACCAGCTCCCGCAGCGCCGGCTTGTTCGCCCGCAGGGCCTCCAGCAGCGGGGGGTCCAGGGCGCGCTCCATGGAGCGGACGAGCAGTTCGTCTCCCTCGCACGCGAGGACGATTCCGCGCTCGCGGAGCTGGTTGAGAAGCTCGGAAATGGTCATCCGGCGGTCCGTTCCAAACACGTGAGATGTCGTCGAGGGAATGCGCGCGGGACCGCCCGGTTCGCCCGGACGGATGCATCGCCGGGAGCGATACGTAGACGCGCGGAGGTGATGGGGTGCCGGCGCCTCACAGCCGGAGCTCCACGAGCCGGTCCGTGCTCGCCGCGAAGTCGGCGAGGGTCGGAGACAGGAAGAGGGCGCGGACCTCGGCGCGCAGGCCGCACCGGCGCATCCGCTCCATCAGCTTCACCGCCAGCAGCGAGTGCCCGCCCAGCGCGAAGAAGTGGTCCCCGCGGCCCACCCGCTCCACGCCCAGCACCTCCGCCCAGATCTCCGCCAGCGCCTCCTCGATCGGCCCCACCGGCGCCTCGTAGCCCCGCCGTGGGCAGGCCTCGTTCGCGGGAACGGGGAGGGCCCTGCGGTCCAGCTTTCCATTCGGTGTAAGCGGCCACCGCTCCAGCCGCACGTAGGCCGCCGGCACCATGTGCTCCGGAAGCGCCTCGCCCAGGTGCGCCCGCAGGCGCTCGGCCTCGGCCGGGCCGTCGCCCACCCAGTACGCCACCAGGCGCGTGTCGCCCGGCGCGTCTTCCCGGGCCAGCACCACCGCCTCGCGCACCGCCGCGTGCTCCCGGAGCCGCGCCTCGATCTCGCCAAGCTCGATGCGGAAGCCGCGCACCTTCACCTGGTGGTCCATCCGGCCCAGGAAC
>DASUVG010000351.1:0-76928 GCA_036379135.1 Longimicrobium sp. | reverse complement strand
GGCGTGATGAAGCCGAAGCCCTTGCTGTCGTTGAACCACTTGACCGTTCCGTTGGTACGCATACCGCGCTCCTTGTACTGTTACCGACTGTCAGGGGTGCGGGGTATCCGTACGCATGACCGAGGGTGTTCTGCGGGATTTCGCGCCCCCGCGTTCGGCGCGGCGAAAAAACAAAAAGACCCGGACAGCTTCGCTGCCCAGGTCTTGTGACTGAACGTTTTTCCGCTGCAGGAAACCTAACAGTGTTAGGCCGGCAAGTCAAGGCGTGGGCGGAAAGACAGGGACGAAGGCAGGCGGAATCTCTCGGCCTGGGGCGCTCCGGGCGGTTTCTTCCCGGGCGGGTGAACCCGCGGCTGGAAGAGCGGGAAGCCCCGCAAACCGCGCGGGGCTGTGAATACGCGCTGATGCACCGGCCTCGATGTGTCACCCTGAGGTCGGGCGGGGCGTTCTCCGGCTGTCAGCGCCACACGCCACACGCACCTCGATCATCCATGCGCATCCGCTCGCTCCTGTTCAGCGCAACGGCCGCCCTGCTGGCCGGCTGCAGCCCCTTTGGCGCCTGCACCCTCATCGGCTGCCTGGACGGGCTGTCGGTGCAATTCAACCGGCCGCCGGCGGGCGCGTTCCGCATCGAGGCGACCGTCCCCAACGACCCGACGGTGGTGGCCATCGAGTGCGCCGACGTCGCCAGCTGCCCCCTGATGTTCTCCGGCCTCGTCGCCGAACAGGTCACGCTGCGGCTGATCACGCAGCAGGGAACGATCACGCAGCAGTTCCAGCCGCGGTACGAGGAGACGTATCCCAACGGCCGCCGGTGCGGGCCCGCCTGCAGGCAGGCCACCGTGACCATCCAGCTTCCGGACTGATCCGCCGGCAATCGTCTTTCGCGTGTTCATCGCCCACCTCCCCGCCGGCTACCTGGCCACGCGGCTGATCCTGGACCGCCAGCCCGTGCCGCAGCCGCTCCGGCACAGGCTGCTGGTTCTGGGGATGATCGCCAGCCTGCTGCCGGACCTGGACCTGCTCTGGTTCTACTTCGTGGATCACCGCCGTCAGGTGCACCACGCCTATCTTCCCCACCTGCCGCTGGCGTGGGTCGCGCTCTTCACCGTGGCCGCGCTGGTGCTCCGGCTGCGGCGCGCCGGCCGGACGGCATGGCTGGCGATGATCGTCGTCGCCGCCAACATCCTCCTGCACCAGGTGCTCGACACCCTCGCGGGCGGCATCCGCTGGGCGTGGCCGTTCTCCCGCGCCGAGCTCGTGCTGTCGCACGTGGAGGCGAGATACGACCCGTGGTACCTCAACTTCCCTCCTCCACTGGTCCTTCGTCCTGGAGATCGTCGTCCTCGCCGCGGCGCTCTGGTACGCGTGGCGCCGCCGCGCTGCGAGACACTGATCTACGTTTCTCCCGCCGAAGATCGAATCCGGATCACTGAAACTTGACAGCAGGTTGCTGCAAGTTTACAGTGAGCGCGCCGTGATTTCGCCCATAACGGGCCTTCGCGTTCACCCGCACATGCATGTCGGCGATCGCCGTCCGCGCAACCTGCGTGGGCCAGGATTTCGTCACCTCTTGACGAAGTGGGGTACTGTGTACTACAATAATGAGGGGCGCACAACGCTGGTGGAGTTCGTGTACCTCGCGCTGTTCGAGCGCACCCGCAAGGGGGTGCTCACGGACGCGGAGATGAAAGAGGTGGAGGACGCGCTGCTGGCAAACCCTCGGGCGGGCGTGGTCATGGTCAACACCGGGGGCGTGCGAAAGGTGCGGGCGGCGCAGGAGTTTCGCGGCAAGAGCGGAAGCGCGCGCGTGGCGTACCTGTACGTCGAGGAGCAGGCGACGGTCTACTTCATCCTCGCGTTCCCCAAGAACGTGCAGGACAACCTGACCGACGAGCAGAAAAAGCAGGTGCGGGCGGTGGTGGCGCAGATCAGGGACGAGGACTGGCCGCGAACGCGGATCAGCAGCGGAGCGCGGAAACACTGAGGAGCTGAAATGGCCAGCAAGAACGACGACGCGATCCAGGTCACCGACCAGAACTTCGGCGACCTGCTCATCGAGGGGCTGCACGAGGCCCTGGAGGTGCGCCGCGGCAACGTGCAGCCCGCCCGGCGCGTCCGGCGCCTGAGCGCGCGCGACGCCGTGGTGCAGCCGCCGCGCAGCTACGAAGGGGCGGGGATCCAGCGCATCCGCGAGCGGCTGGGACTGTCGCAGAGCGTCTTTGCGCAGGTGCTGAACGCCAGCGCCGAGACGGTAAAGGCCTGGGAGCAGGGCAAGCGCCAGCCCGACGGCATGGCGCTCACCCTGCTGGAGGTGGCCGAGAACCATCCCGAGGCGCTGATGAGCCGGGTGCGGGTGCGCTCCGACGAGTCCCGTCGCCGCTGATCCGCGGGACGCGGGGCGTAGATCCACCGCCGTTTCCGTGGATCGAAAAACAGGTTCATCGCGGATTTGGTTGCGCACCACGCCTGGCGGGAAGCGGTGGCGGGTTCATCATGCACGACCACCGTGTCCTGCGCGTCGGCAGGGGCGGGGCACACCGGGCTTCCCTGAGGACGTCGGGAACTGCAGGCAGATGGACGCCCGGCAGGGAGCCATCCGCATTTTTTTCTGGAACACCTTTCCCGCCGCAGCGCCCCGCAGCCCACCATTCCCGCTTCACCCGATGCGCGATCCCGCGAACCGTCCCCGGTGCGCGAGCTTCTGCGGGAACGCCCCCGGCCTTCTCGCGGGCCCAGGCTTCGCCAGATCGCGCATCGGGTGTTCGTGGAGGCCGGCTCCGCTGCGCTTGCGGCAGGAAGTCGGCGCCAGGCTGGGGGACGCGGATGGCGGGATAGGTATCTCCCGGAAAAATTCTCATGGCCCCCTGCCGCGCTTCCGTCCCTCTGCCGTTCCCGACGCGTCCACACACGCGTGGAGCAACCCCCACCCGCCGCCGTGCCCTGACACTCTTCCACTGCATCGCGGGTCATCTCGCCCCTGGAGAGCGCGACCACAGTTTGCAACCAGATCCGCGATGAACCGAAAAAAGAGCCGTCCCGGAGCATCGGGATGGCTCTTTTCGCCGGGAACCCGGCGAACCGCTGCGGGTGTACTTGTCCGGCCGGCCCGTCGGGCGTTAGCGTCGGAACACGTGGTGCCGCTCCATCCAGCCCAGCTACCCCTCCATGCACATCACTCGATTTTCACGGATCGCCGCGCTGTCGCTCGCGGGCACCATCGCCGCCGCGCCTGGCGCCGCGGCGCAAACCATCACCAATCCGGGGTTCGAGGACGGCGCTCCGGAGCTTCGCGCGTGGGAGCTTGCCCCGGCTCCACACTACGCCGCCGCGCTGGACTCGGCGGACGCGAAGGAGGGGCGCTGGGCGGCGCGGGTGACGGGGCAGGCGGGCGGCGCGCAGAACGAGTTCGGCAACCTGCTGCAGCGGCTGGACGCGGTGCCGCTGCGCAACAAGCGCGTGCGGTACCGCGCGTGGGTGCGCACGGAGCTGGCGCCGGGCCCCAGCCGCTCCGGCATCTGGATGCGCGTGGACCGCCCGAACGGCGGCCGCGGCTTTTTCGACAACATGGGCTCGCGTCCCGTCCTGGGGCGCACGGGGTGGCAGCAGTACGAGATCACGGGCAACGTGGCGGCGGACGCGGAGGCCGTGATGGTGGGGATGCTGCTGGTGGGCGCCGGGCAGGCGTGGGTGGACGCGGCCTCCCTCGAGGTGCTGGGCGACGTCCCCACGCCCGAGGCGGCGCGGCCACTCTCGCCGCGCGGGGTGGAGAACCTGGCGGCGTTCGCGCGGCTGCTGGGCTACGTGCGCTACTTTCATCCCAGCGACCAGGCGGCGGCGACGGACTGGAACGCGTTCGCCTGGAGCGGGGTGCGGGCGGTGGAGTCCGCCCCGGACGCGGCGCGGCTGGCGGCGGTGCTCGACTCGCTCTTTCGCCCCGTCGCGCCGACGGTGGCGATCCGCGCGGGCGACCCCGGCGCGGCGGCGCCCGAGGCCGCGGCGCCGAGCGGCGACGCGGCGCGGATCGTCTGGTGGCGGCACTACGGCGTGGGGCTGAGCGCGGGCGACCGGTCGCCCTACCGCAGCGCGCGCGCATCCATTCCGCTGGGCGGCGCGCTGCCGGATTCCGTGCCCGACCCGGCCGAGCCGCTGCGCGTGCGGCTGGGCGGCGGGGTGGGCGCCGTGATCCCGACGGCGCTCTTCGCGGATGCGGGCGGCACGCTCCCCCGCGCAGCCGCGCCGCCCGCCGCGCCCGTCACCCCCGGCTCGGGCGACGACCGCGCCACGCGGCTGGCCAATGTGGCGCTCGCGTGGAACGTGTTCCAGCACTTCTATCCCTACTTCGACGTGGTGGACGCGGACTGGCCGGCCGAGCTGCCGCGCGCCCTCGCCTCCGCCGCGACGGACGCCGGCGAGTGCGCGTTCCTGGGGACGATGCGCCGGCTGGTCGCCGCGCTGGACGACGGGCACGGGCGCGTGGGGCACGCCTGCGAGGGGCCGCAGCGCACGCCGCCCGTGCTGCTGGAGTCCGTAGAAGGGCGGCCGACGGTGATCGCCGTGGGCGCCGGCGTGGAGGGCGTGCGTCTGGGAGACGTGGTGCTGCGCGTGGACGGCCGCTCCGCGGATTCGCTGGTGGCGGCGCAGGGCGAGCTTGTCTCCGCCGCCACGCCGGGGTGGCGCAGCTACCTGGCGAACGGACGGCTGCTGTTCGGACGCGACTCGGTGGTGCGGATCACCGTGCAGCACGTGGACGGCGACACGGCCACGGTGGCGCTGCGCCGGCCGCTCCCGCCGCAGACGATCGAGGAACGGAAGCCGGAGCCGGTGGCCGAGGTGCGCCCCGGCATCTGGTACGTGGACCTGGACCGCGTGACGCAGGCGCAGTTCGTGGCGGCGGTCCCCAGCCTGGAGCGCGCGTCGGGGCTGGTCTTCGACCTGCGCGGCTATCCGGACGGGCTGGATCCGTTCGCGTTCTTCTCGCACCTGATCCGCGAGCCCGGCGCCAGCGCGCAGTGGCACATCCCGGTGGTCACCCGTCCCGACAACCCCGGGCAGCGCTTCGACGCGCGCGACCGGTGGAGCCTGCAGCCGGCCGCGCCGTACCTGGCCGCGCCGCGCGTGTTCATCACCGACGGCCGCGCCATCAGCTACGCCGAGTCGGTGATGGGGATCGTGGAGGCGTACCGGCTCGGCGAGATCGTGGGGCAGACCACCGCCGGCACCAACGGCAACGTGAACCCGATGGAGCTCCCCGGCGGCTACTCCATCGGCTGGACGGGGATGCGGGTGCTCAAGCACGACGGCTCGCGGCACCACGGCGTCGGCATTCGCCCGACGGTGCCCGCGGAGCGCACCCGCGCGGGCGTGGCCGCCGGCCGCGACGAGCTGCTGGAAAAGGCGATCGAGGTCGTGAGCCGGGCGCAGGCGCGATAGCGGTTCGTGGGATATGAGGCGGGGACGGCGGGATCGTCCCCGCAATGGAAGGAATGAGGGAATGCCGATCTCGTTCAGCCGGGACGCGGAGAAGAAGCGGGTGCACGTCGCCGTCACGGGCACGTTCACGCTGCACGACATCCTGGAGACCCTGAGAGGGGTCCTGGCGATGCCGGAGTTTGGCCCGGGCTTTCAGGTGCTGTCGGACCACCGCGGCGTGGAGCGGCCCGCGACGGTGCAGGACGTGGAGGACATGCTCGCCTTCATGCGCACGTCGCGGGAGCGGTTTCAGCACATGCGCTGGGCCGTGGTCACGCAGCGGCCGTCGTCTTACGCCATCATGGGGATGGTCGCCACGCTGGCCGACCTGCACGTGGAGATGGAGGTGCGCGTCTTTACCCGGCTGGCCGAAGCGGAGGCCTGGCTGGACGGCGCGTGACGCGGGGGACGCACTGTATCATCATCATGCCGACTCCGGCAAAAGAATGATCGCACACAGCACAGAGCGAGCAGACTCTGCTCCCTGTTCGTGAGACCCGAATCCTGAAAAGACTTCTTCTCATATCACACGGAGGACGCGGAGGGCACGGAGGATCGACCACTCCGTGCCCTCCGAGCCCTTCGTGTGAGGCAAGCGGTTTCTGCTTACACCGAGTGTTCAGCCGGGTCCAGCCGCGCTTCGGCTGCTACTTGCTCCAGTACATGATGACGCCGCAGCCGCCCGCGTCGAGCATGTAGCGGGAGGGGATGGCGAGGCCGTAGTACACCTCCACCCCGGCCAGCGACCGCACCGACGCCAGCTCGCGCGGAAGCTCCACCCTGGTCGGAAGGATGGAGGTGCGCGAGAGCCGGCTCTGTCCGGAGGTGATCACGAACCCGTCGATCACGATGGCCGGCTTGCAGTTGCGGCGCATGGTGGGCCTGCCGCCGTGGTTCCACACGTGCGGCAGGTGGTTGAAGATGTCGGTGATGTTGTACGGGTTCAGCCGCTCGATGTCGTGCTGCTCCAGGAAGTGCGCCTCCCGCAGGCCGTCGGGCCCGAACCGCTCGCGGCGCTCGTAGAACCCCGCCGACGCCAGCCGCGCCGACTGCGGAACGCCGGTGACCGTCAGCGGCTCCAGGCGCACGGCGTCGCTGCTCAGGTGCAGGTTCACGTCGCGCTCGGTGGTGGAGACCAGGTCGATGGAGCCGCTGGTGGCCTGCTGGTATCCCAGGCGCGACGCGTGGATGCGGTACAGCCCCGCCGCCGGCGCCCGCAGCGTGAAAAAGCCCCGGCCGCTGCTCACGGTGCTGTGCACGGTCCGGCCCTGCTCGTCCAGCAGCAGCAGCGTGGCCCCGCCGATCGGTGCCGCCGTCTCCGCGTCCAGGATCTGGCCGTCCACGCGCTGGGCGCCCAGCCCCCGCGCGTCGCAGGCGAGCAGCAGCAGCACGAACGCCGCCGCCTGCATCCAGAATCGAACCGCTCCCGCCTTCATGCTCTTGGGGTACACCGGCGCCTCCTGTCGCATCATTGGAGAGGGGGTACTGCCCGGGTCCGCGGCACTGCAGGGCGTGCATACCATGGGGACGGGACGCAAAGTTCCATCCCCCATTTCGCCGATTTTGCCAGGCGGGAGCCCGCATCCTCGTCCCCTCCGCGCAAGCGTTTGCGGCGCCTTTGCTTGTCCGTAGAGATGAGGATGCGGCGTGCAGATCCCCATCCATCGCGATCCGGAGAATCGAGCGGATGCGCGGAAACCATCGGCCGCCGCCCTCCACCCGGTCCACGGCAGACCCTCTCCGGGTAGCGGAACGGACGTTGCCGCGTAGATTGCGCTTGTTCGGCGGGGCGACGGGACAGGGCGCCCCGCGGTGGTCCGCAAACCCTGAGGGAGGTGGAGGATGGCGTTCACGCTGCCGGAGCTGCCGTACGGATACGATGCGCTGGAGCCGCACATCGACGCCCGCACGATGGAGATCCATCACGGCAAGCACCACAAGACCTACGTAGACAACCTGAACGCGGCGCTCGAGAAGCACCCGGACTTCGACGCCGGCGACGACATCGAGGCACTGATGCGCCGCTTCGACGAGGTGCCCGAGGCCATCAAGACCGCGGTGCGCAACAACGGCGGCGGCCACGCCAACCACAGCCTGTTCTGGCAGGTGATGGGCCCCGGCGGCGGCGGCGCGCCCACCGGCGTGATCGCGGACGAGATCAACAGCACCTTCGGCGGCTGGGACTCACTCAAGCAGAAGCTGGTGGACACCGGCAAGGGCCGCTTCGGCAGCGGGTGGAGCTGGCTGGTGGACGAGGGCGGCAAGCTGGTGGTGACGGATTCGCCCAACCAGGACAGCCCGCTGATGAACGGCCAGTTCCCGCTGCTGGGGATCGACGTGTGGGAGCACGCGTACTACCTCAACTACCAGAACCGGCGCCCGGACTACCTGGAGGCCTGGTTCAACACGGTGAACTGGGACTTCGTCAACAAGCGCCTGGAGATGGCCCGCGGGCACTCCTGATCGTCTCCGGATGATCCCGGCCCAGTGACCCTGCCGCCCCCGCCGAATGCCTTCGGCGGGGGCGGTTTGCATCAGCCGGGGTGTACGATCCACCCATCGTCGGGACCTTCTCGATCGGCGTCGCGGAAACGACCGTATGGCGCCCGCGCCGGTTGGCGTTTAGCCTGTAGCAGCCTTCGACACGCCTCACCGTCCCCACACCCGCCGCCCCATGCCCCTGACCATCGGCGTACCCACCGAAACCGCACCCGGAGAACGGCGCGCGGCGCTGGTTCCCGACGCCGTCGCCCGGCTGGTGAAAGAGGGCGCTGAAGTCATCGTGCAGTCCGGCGCCGGGGCGCAGGCGTACCTGAGCGATGCCGCGTACGAGGCCGCGGGCGCGCGCATCGGCACGCGGGTGGAGGCGTGGGCCGCGGACGTCATCGCGCGCGTGCAGGGGCCGGCGGACGAGGACCTGCCGCTGCTGGGCGCGGGCCGCACGCTCATCGGCTTTCTGCGCCCGCTGGACGATCCGCGGGGGATGGCGGCGCTGGCCCGGACCGGGGCCACCGCGCTGGCGATGGAGCTGGTGCCGCGCACCACCCGCGCGCAGAAGATGGACGCGCTCAGCGCCATGGCCACGGTTGCCGGCTACCGCGCCGTCCTCCTGGCCGCCGAGGCGCTGCCGAAGTTCTTTCCCCTCCTCACCACCGCCGCGGGCACCATCCGCCCCGCGAAGGTGCTGGTCCTGGGCGCGGGCGTCGCGGGGCTGCAGGCCATCGCCACGGCGCGGCGGCTGGGCGCGGTGGTCAGCGCCTACGACGTGCGCGCCGCGGCGGCGGAGGAGGCGCGGTCGCTGGGGGCCAGGTTCGTGGAGCTGGAGCTGGACACGGCCGGCGCGGAGGGCGGGGGAGGGTACGCGGCTGCGCTGGACGAGCAGCGGCAGCGGCGGCAGATCGAACTGCTGGGCGAGCACGTGGCGGCGTCGGACGTCGTCATCTCCACCGCGCTCATCCCCGGCCGGCCGGCGCCGCTGCTGGTCTCGGAAGACGCGGTGCGGGGGATGGCGCCCGGCTCCGTGGTCGTGGACCTGGCCGCGCCCAACGGGGGCAACTGCGCGCTGACGCGGCCGGGGGAGATGGTCGACGTCGGCGGCGTCCGCATCCTTGGCCCGCTGAACCTGGCGGCGGAGATGCCGCTGAACGCCAGCCAGATGTACGCCCGCACCCTCTCCGCGATGATCCTGGAGTGGCTCAAGGACGGCCGGTTCGCGCCGCCGGAGGACGACGACATCTTTCGCGGCGCCTGCGTTGCGCGCGGCGGCGAGGTGGTGAACGAGCGCGTCCGCGCCATGCTGCAGCCCACGCCCGCCTGACCCCTGCGTCCACACCTTACGCCGGCCGGATGCTGATGATCATCACCCTGCTCTTCGTCTTCGTGCTGGCCGCGTTCGTGGGCTACGAGGTCATCACCCGCGTGCCGCCGCTGCTGCACACGCCGCTGATGTCCGCGACGAACGCCATCTCCGGCATCTCCCTGGTCGGGTCCCTCGTCTTGGCGGGGGCGGACCGGGGAACGCCGGCCACCATCATGGGCTTTATCGCCGTAACCGCGGCCACCATCAACGTGGTGGGCGGCTTTCTGATCACCGACCGCATGCTGAAGATGTTCCGCCGCCGCCTTCCCGGCGGCGGCGACGGCAGGGGGCCGGAGGAGGGCGCGCCGTGACGATCGTCCTGCTGCAGGCGGACCCCGCGGTGGCGCACGGCATCGGCGTGGCGACGGACGCGCGCGGCATCGCCATCCAGCTCACCTACCTGGCCGCGGGGGTGCTCTTCATCCTGGGCCTGCGCTCCCTCACGCGCCCGGACCGGGCGCAGCGGGGGATGCAGCAGGCGGCGCTGGGGATGCTGCTGGCCATCATCGGCACGCTGCTGCACCACGACATCGTCCGCTACGACTGGATCATCGGCGGGCTCCTTCTGGGCACGGCCATCGGCTACCCGCTGGGGATGTACGTGCCGATGACGGCCATGCCGCAGCGCATTGCCGTCTCGCACATGTTCGGCGCGCTGGCGGCCACGCTGGTGGGGATCGCCGAGTACTGGCTGCTGCGCGGCCACGTGCCGCGGCCCACGATGGCGGCGCTGGGGTTCGAGGTGCTGTTCGGCGCCATCACCATCACCGGCAGCTTCATGGCGTTCGGCAAGCTGCAGGGCTTCATCACCGGCACGCCGGTGACGTACCGCGGCCAGAACACCATGAACCTGGCCCTGTTCGCGGCGACGGTCGGCCTCTTCGCCTTTCTGATCTTTCGCCCCGACACGCCGGCGCTCTTCTACGCCATGGTGGTGTGCGCGCTGGCCATCGGGGTGCTGATGGTGCTCCCCATCGGCGGCGCGGACATGCCCGTGGTGGTCTCGCTGCTGAACTCGTACGCGGGGCTGGCGGCGGCGGCCACGGGGTTCGCCATCGGCAACACGGTGCTCATCGTCTGCGGCGCGCTGGACGGGGCGTCGGGCCTGCTGCTGAGCGTGCTGATGAGCAAGGCGATGAACCGCTCGTTCCGCAACGTGCTCTTCGGCGCGTTCGGCGCCGCGCCGGAGGGGGGCGAGGCGGCGGCCGGGGCGGCGGACCGCCCGGTGCGGTCGACGACGGCGGACGACGCGGCGGTGCAGCTGGCCTTCAGCCGCCTGGTCGTGGTCGTTCCCGGCTACGGGATGGCGGTGGCGCAGTGCCAGCACGCGGTGCGCGAGCTGGCCACGCTGCTGGAAAAGCGCGGCGTGGAGGTGAAGTACGCCATCCACCCCGTCGCCGGGCGGATGCCGGGGCACATGAACGTGCTGCTGGCGGAGGCGAACGTCCCCTACGACCGACTGTTCGACCTGGACGAGATCAACGACCAGTTCGACCACGTGGACGCGGTGCTGGTGATCGGCGCCAACGACGTGGTGAACCCCGCGGCGCGGACGGACCCCTCCAGCCCCATCCACGGCATGCCGATCCTGAACGTGGACGCCGCGCGGAGCATCATCGTGCTCAAGCGCAGCATGGCGGCGGGGTACAGCGGCGTGGAGAACGAGCTGTTCTACAACCCCAAGACGGAGATGCTCTTCGGCGACGCGAAGAAGAGCATCGAGAAGCTGGTGGCGGAGGTGAAGGCGTTGAACTGAAAGTGCGTTGGTGCACAGGTGCGTTCGTGGTGAAGGGGCGGCTGGAATGCGCAAAGCCCGCTGGGAGGTCCGGCGGGCTTCATTCGTCAACTGCTCTTCCGGCGTGGAAATGCCGGTGCCATGCCCATCCAACGGAGGTGAGGGCCGTGGTCCGCGTGGCCGCACCCGGCCGGGCGAGCGGCATCCGCCGCTGGACTCCCGGCGTCGCCAGTCGCCCGCAGGCCGGTGGCCCCTGCGCCGCCGGGCGGCGCTCACTTTTCAGCGGAGGTCGTGATGCCCAATCCGCCGCAGCAAACGGTTCGGCTGCACCTGAAGGTGCTCGTGGAGCCGACCAGCTTTACGCTCGCGCAGATGGTCGATGGAATGCGGCAGGTGTACGAGGCCAACGGGATCGGCGTGGAGATCGCCGGCACCGAGCGGCTGAACCTGCCGGGACTGGAAGATGTGGAGGTGGGGGAGTGCCGGATGGGCATGGTCACCCAGGAGCAGCGCCAGCTGTTCGCCAACCGCGGCGGCGCCGCCGCCACCGACGTCTGCGTGTACTTCGTGCGATCCACGGTCCCGCCGCTGAACGGGTGCGCCGCGCATCCCGACGGTCAGCCCGCGGCCGTGGTGGTCCGCAGCGCGTCGCGGTGGACGCTGGGGCACGAGGTGGGGCACGTGCTGGGCCTGCGGCACGTGAGCAGCACGGACCGCCTGATGACCGGGGGCGGGACGGGTGGCATCACCAACGCCCCGCCGGACCTGGTGCAGTCGGAGATCGACACCATGCTGGCCAGCCCCTTTACCCGCTAACCGGAGGATCCCATGCCCGATCGTACCGACGTGCTCCGGATCCTGGAGAGCGAGGAGCCCAACTACCAGAAGGCCGCGTCCACGCTGGGACCGGAGGTGCTTCCCGAGCTGGAGCAGCTCGCCCGCGGGGCGGACCCGCTGCTGGCCTCCAAGGCCACGTACCTGGCCAGCATGATCGACTCCCCGCGGTCGCGGCGGGTAGTGGAGGCCGCCGCCCGCCGCGAGGAGCCGGAAGTGCGGGTGGCGGCCGCCGCCGCGGTGGCCAACCTGGCTGCCGGCAGCAGCGATCCCGCCGCGCTGGCGGATGAAGCCGGTGGAGGCGTGCTGGACCAGCTGCTGCAGGATCCCGACCCCGGCGTGCGCAAGTTCGCGCTCAAGTCGGCGTCGTCCATGAACCTGCAGGATCGCCTGCAGAGCGCCGCCAACTCCGACCCCGCGGAGTTCGTCCGCGAGACCGCCCGGGACGAGATCGGCAAGCGCCCCGGCCCGGAGTAGCCGCCGGATCCGTGGCGCCGAGCCCCAGGATCCTCTACGAAGCTGGCCCGGTGCGCAGGCGCGTGCCGGGCCGCTATCCTTCTCCGGGAAGACGCGGCGGGCCGAGCGCGCCGTGCCGGATTACGGCTGGATGGACGGCAGAATCACTGGTCGCGAGGTCAAGGCGCTGTAGCACGCGAGGGGCGGGAGCCGCCGGGCGTAGCTGTCGAGGCCTGCGGAGGGTTCGCGTTCCCGCGCGGCCCTCTCCCCCGGACGCCTTTCGCTCGTTCCTGGCAACGGCGTACGACCCCTCCCCCCAACCCGGGGGAGGGGTTCCGCAGCGATGATCCATCGGACGCGGGGAAGCCCGCCGGGGAGCACCCGGCGGGCTTCGTTCGTGGCGCGTAGACTCCGCTCCGACTCTACGGATCCGCATCCGTCGCAGAGGATCCCTCGAACGCAGGGATGTGCGTAGCCCCGGTGTGGGTGATCTTCTGCACACGCCACCGCAGGCTCCGCTCGAACGCCGGGTAGTCTTCCCACCGGAACACGGCCCGTCGGCGCACCTGCCGGCCGAACAGGTCGCCCGGGTCCAGGATGTCGATCCGGGAGGGCTGTGGGCTCCACGCGAACCGGGCGCAGCTCGCCACCGCCGTCTCCCCCTGCCCGTCGAGCCGGAGGAGCGCGTAGGCGGCCTCGGGGACGGGGACCACCGGCTGGGCCACGATGGGAACGGCGAGCTCCATCTCCGCCTCGCGGTCCGTGTCTCCGTCCCCGTCCACGATCATCACGCGCAACGTATCCCCCGGCTCCAGCCCCAGCGGCGCCAGCGAGAACCGCAGGACGTCTCCCGCAGGATCCTGCTCCTTCAAACCGAACACGGCCACCTGGAGGCGCAGGTTCTTCGGCTGGTCGGGACCGAACCGGAGCACGGTGGTACCGCCGAAGCGGTCGACCCGCAGCAGGAGCACGTGCTTGGTCACCGTGGCCGAGCCTGGGAACCCCTTCTCGGAATCCACGCGCGCCGCCAGGATGAGCTCGGCCTGCGGATCGTACTCCTGGCGGTCGGAGGCGACCACGGCGCGCCGGAGCACCTTCGCTTCCTGTTCCGCGGGCACCAGCAGCTGCCCTGCCTTCTGCAGCGGGGCCGAGGCGAGGCGCTGGTTGTACGCGGGGTCTTCGAACTGGACGAACGCGGGCCGCAGGGGCGCCAGGTCGAACCCCGCGCGCGCAAGGACCAGCGGAAGCCGGAGCTGCTGGCGGAAGGTCAGCCCGCCGGTGCCCGCCCGCCTCACGGCGATCCCCAGGGTAAGCGGAGCGCCGTGCGGAAGGTCGCCCGCCCAGTTGCGCCAGGCGGCGTCATCCCCCAGCAAGGGCCGCAGCCGCAACGCGCCGGGCAGGGGGTTCTCCACCGGCGGGGCGGCGACCTCTCCCGTCGAGGCATCCACCCGGCCCAGCGCGAGCAGCCGGCGCCCGTCGCTGATCCAGAGCGCCGGCCCGGTGCCCTGCTGGGCGTCGAGCGACCACTCCGTCGCTGCGCCCGTCCGCGCGACCCGTGTCCAGCCGCCGTCCGGCTCCTGGCGGGAGAAGCCGATCTCCAGCACGATCTCGCCCGCGCCCTCGGCGGCAATCAGGCCGGCCCTGGTCCTGGGCACGGACGCCGTCCCGGCCGGGAACGCGAGGAAGGTGAGCGCCTCGCCGCCGCCCTCCGCCGGGGCGAGCACCACGTTGTCTGCCGGCTCGCGGTCGACGAAGCAGTTCTCCCGCGACGCGAACCACGCGGCGGCGGGCTGGTGGTCGCGCGCCGGGTCGCCCGCATTGGGAGGCAGCGGCACGGGGCGCGGGCTGCGGTGCTGCACGGGTACGGCGCCCGACGCCATCTCGTGCGTCCCGCCGCCCCGTTGCGTCAGGAGCGAGTGCCGGAAGAGGAACGGCACGCCGGGGCGCGCGCCGGTGTCCAGCACGCGGCCGCCGTGCGGAAGAACCGGCTGCCACGCGAGCGCGGGATCTTCGGCCGGCTGGGCCAGGGTGCGGAGCGCCGGGAGGGGGAGCCCCGGCGGGGCGGGGAGGAACGCGCCGACGGCCCGCGCGCGGAAGCGCGGCGGAAGCTCCAGCCGGCCGGCGGTGCCCGGCCGCCACTGCACCTGCAGCGACGCCGCGGCCCACCACGCCTCGCCCTCGCCGTCCGCCGGGTCCAGCGGCCGCCCCACGATCCCTCCCGGCGCGCCCTCCGCGCCGCCACCGTCGACCGCGCCGTCGTAGTAGCGCAGGGCGAAGCGCAGCGCGCTCAGGTGCCGGTGGTGGGCGCCTTCCGCGTCGTCGGAGGGGGCACTGGTGGTCCACACCGGCTGCACGCCGGACACCTGCGGCGGCGCCACCTCCACCGGGCGCAGTGCGCCGGGCACGGCGAACCCGCCGAACTGCCCCTCGCGGAAGCGCAGCCCCTGCACCGGCGAGCGCAGCGATCCCCCGGCCGCGGCGGTGGCCGGGGCGCCTCCGAGGGCGACCACCAGGAAGCTGTACGCGACTACGAACTCGGACGGGAGACGCCCCGCCCGCACCCCGCCGGAGATGCCTTGCACCTCCCGCACGCGGACCAGGGCGAAGGGCGCCTCGGGGATGGTGGCGGCGCACAGTTCGCGCGCCCACTCGGCCCAGTCGGGGGGGCGCCGTCCCGGCTCGCGCCGCCAGGCGCGGGCGCCCACACGGCGGAGTCGCTCCGAGGGGGCGGAGGCGCCCGCCTCCGGCGAGGAGGGCGGGGCCAGCACCTCGGCGTAGGAGACAAAGGTCTCGGCGTCGCCCGCGTCCACCGCTTCCCCGCCCACGCGCCGGAAGGGGCTGAGCGCGAACGCGACCGGGAAACGCTCCTTGTCTCCCCGTCCGGATTCCACGTCGCCCGGGAGCAGGGTGGCCGCGGCCACGGCGCGGGCGGAGGACGGCTCCTTTCCGTCGCGGCGCAACGCTTCCTGCACCTGTGCGGCACAGAGCGCAAAGCCGTGTGTGTCGCCGCTTCCCGTCACCAGCCCCTGCAGGGCCAGCATCGCGCCCGGCCGCCACACCAGCCGGTCCGCGGCGCCGGGCTCCGGCTCTACCCTGCCGTCGCGGTGCGGGCTGAAGGCGGCCGCCAGCGCGGCTGGGCTGGCGGCCAGCGACGGCGTGGCCTCGGCCCGGGCGGACATCACCCCCGCCAGCCCGGCCACCTCCTCACGGACCAGGGGCTCGCGCGCCGGCTCGCGCATGCGCTGCAGCGCGACGCCCAGCGAGCCGGGGTCCAGCCGGTAGGAGCGGCGCAGGTCGAGCTCGTGCATCACCACCTCGGCGGGCGCGTTCCAGGCGCGGCACGTGAGGTGGAGCACCAGCCGCAGCCGCGTCCCGGGCGGCTCGGCGCTCGCGGCCCGGCTCGCGGCCAGCAGCACCGGGTCGCACTGCAGCGCGCCCGCGGCATCGGGCACTGGGGTCTCCAGGTGGTCCATCTTTCCGGGCTGCACCCGCCCCAGGAAGGGAAGCGCCACGAAGTGCCAGGGCCCGCCGCGTACGCGCCGGCCCCGCTCGTCGTACGGCGACTGGTTCTCGTAGAAGTCTTCGGGGGCGGCCAGCCGGGCACGCAGCACAGAGTCGGGAAGGTGCTGCAGCACCGTCCAACCCTCGTTGGCGGCGGCGGCGCCGTCCGCGCGCGGCGACAGCCAGAGCGCGGCCCCCGCCTCCACCAGCAGGGCGTCGTCCAGCGCCCTGTCCTCCAGCCCCGACCCGGTGGACAGCATCCTGCACACATCGGCGTGCTGCCAGCCCACCCCATCCCGCAGGACGGTGGCGATCCGGACCTTCATCGCGAGCGTGACCGCCTTCATGTCGTCCGCGACCCCCGACCCGTTCAGGATCCGGTCGACCAGCCCCAGCAGCGCGCGGCGGCCGCACCAGCGCACCTCCTGCACCGCGCTCCACGCCGCGATCTCGCCGATCTCCTCCACGGCGACCGCATCCCCCGTCCGAATCACCTTCACCCCCGCCAGCACGTGCTCCGTCACGGCCAGGAACTGCCAGGCGCCCGTGCCGAAGTCCAGCAGCGCGGAGGTGCCCGGCCGCAGGGCCGCTGCGGGGACCGTGTGCTGGTTCAGCAGGATGCGCAGCGCGTGGCGCGTGTGATCGAAGCGCTCCTCGCCCAGTGTGGGGGGGAACGTGGCCCGGGCGCGGACGAAGAGCTCCACACGGCGGCAGCGGGCGTGCCACGCCTCCTCGGACTCGTCCGGCATCCGCTCCAGGGTGCGGGCGTTGCCCAGGCTGGCGATGTCGATGCGCCTGCGCTTTACGCCGTTCGCCTCCAGGAAGCGCCGGACGGCCTCGGCCCGCCTGCGCGCGACCTTCAGGTTGTCCTCCAGCGTGTCCACGGCGGAGCCGTGGCCCTCGACCTCCACGGTGAGGCCGGGATGCTCCACCATCTCCCGGGCGAGGCTCCGCAGCGCCTCCCTCTGCTCCTCGGTGACGAGGTCGGTGCCGTTGTGCGGAAACCCGCCCACGGTGCGCCGGGGCGCCGTCACCGCCAGGGAGTCGGGCCAGGAGACCAGGTTGCGCACCTCCACCCACCCGTTCAGCAGGTAGCCGGGGTGCCAGCCTGCGGGGCGGCGCTCCACCGTCCAGTCGACGTGCAGGTGCCCCGCGCTGGAGCGGAAGGCGGTCTCCAGGCGCGTCTTCTCGTCGGAAGGGCCGGTGAGCGGCCGCCCCCACGCGCAGACGAAGAGGCCCTCCGCGAAGCCGCCCCGCACCGTGAACGCCGGCGGACTGTTCGTCGCGCCGGGGGCGACGTCGAACCACAGCACCGCGCACCCGGTGGCGCCGGCCAGCTCCATCCCCGGAAAGAAGTGGAGCGGATCCTTTCCGCCGATCCCTTCAATCCCCTTCCACTGAACGCGCACGCTGCGCTCGGCGAGCCCGGAGCCCTCCGTGCCGGACGCAGGGTCCACCACCAGCCGCTTCTCCCGGTCCCCGGGGCCGTGCACCAGCGTGGCGGAGAGGCCGCCACTCGCCGTGCCCACGATGGGCCAATCGCGGGTCGCCCGCACCCGCAGCCCATCTGGTTGGCCCCACTCGAAGAGAAGGCTGGCCACCAGCGAGTGCGTGCCCGTCGCGGGGTCCAGCGCCATGTCCACTTTGGTCACGCCCGCCGGGACGGTGAACGTCCAGGGCACCGGCAACTTCGCGGGGCCCCCCGCCTTTTGGAACACGAGCTTGCGGTCGCCCAGCAGAAGCGTGCTGCGAACGCCGAACATCTCGAACTCCACCGCGCCGGCGGAGATGGTGAGCGTTTCGCGGCCGGTGTCGTACGCCGCGCCTTTCCAGCGGAAGCGCGCGTTCCCACCGCCCTGCGCGGCGCCCAGGCGCAGCGGCCACACCACCTCGCCGCCGTCCGGAACGGACACCTCCGACAGGCGCAGCGCGTCGCCCTGGCGGCTGAAGGCCAAGCGCACGGCGTTGGACAGGTGCGTCTGCTCCAGCGCCCGGGGCGGCCCGTCGCTGCCGTCGCGGACGGGAAGCTGCAGCCGCGCGGTGATCCGCACGCCCTGCACTTCACCGGCGAGCACCGTCACCGCGTCCAGGGTGAGGGGGTACACGTGCAGCCCCAGCAACTCCAGGTGCGGGTGGTCGTCCCCCGCGTCGCCGCTCACCCCGGCCCCGCCGCCCTCCACCGTCGCGCCGCCCAGCCGCCACTCGTACCCCGTCTGCCACGACTTCGCGGGGGTGGAGGCCGCGGGGTCGTTCACGTCCATGTCTGGGGCCGCGGCCCTGGCGCGGCTGAAGTCCCGCTCGCCGGCGGCGCCGGGCCGCATGGGCAGGTCGCGGAACCACAGGCGCCACGCCGAGCCGGCGGCCGTCATCTCCAGCGGCCGGAGCAGCGACCAGAGCTCCGCCTGCGTGTCGTCCTGCGCCCCGGCCGTGGTGCCCTCGAAGCGCACGGGGGTGACCACGAACCGGTCGCCGGCCACGTCCGGCGTCCCGCGCCACAGCCCCCGCTGGTCGCGCAGACCACCGCGCCCGGGGTCGAAGCGGGCGTGCATGGCGCCGGCGGTCAGCTGGAGCCGCGCGCCGGCGTCCCCGTCGCCCAGCAGGCGCAGCCGGTCGCCCGCGGTGCCCTCGCCGTCCACGCCGAACCGGCCGTGCACGCCGCGCAGCGCGGTGAATCCGCCGGGCGCCGGGTCGGCCCGGAGCTCCATGGCCTCCGCGCCTGCCTCGTTTCCGTCCTGCAGCCGCAGCACGCCTGGCCAGCGGCTGTCCACGGTCGCCTGGACCGGCCAGGGGAGCGGTTCCACGACGTGGAGGAGGTTCCCGCTGCCGTCGGGGCCGGCATCCACGGCGTCGGCGGCGGCCAGGAACGCTTTCTCCGCCAGCTCCGCCCACCATCCGCCGAGCTCATCGCGGCCGAGCGGGTCCTCGCGCCCCTTCACCTTCACGGGCGGGGGAAGGAGCGGCGAGCGCTTGCGGTCGTCCGCCTCGCGCGGGGCGGTCGCCAGCGCGTTCAGCTCGTCGAGCGCGGGAAGGTCGTGCCGGTAGGCGAGGGGGAGAAACGGGGTGGGGAGCTTCGGCGCTTCATCCAGGCGCGTCTGCGCGCCGGGGACGGCGGCCACGCCCGGGAGGGAGAGCACCGCCAGGGGGAGGCCACTGCCGTGCACGGCCCACTCGCGGGCGTGCTCCAGCGCGCCGTTCACCGTGGGCCACGCCGCGTCGCCGTCGCCGGATACCTGGAACCGCCACTCCCGGCCGGCGGGGACGATCCCCTCCGGGCGCGGCCCGCCCGCCGGGTCGCCCTGCACCGGGAGGATGAACGGGGCGAGCTGCCGGCTGGACGACGGGTGCGACGGCGGCTGGGCGTTCTGCGTGAGCGGCAGGGCCTGCGCCATCGGCAGCCGCGGGTGGCGGCGCCACACCACCGGCTCCACGGGCGCGAAGCGCTCGCCTTCGCCCGGGACCGGCCGCACGGGGAGGGCAACCTGCTTGGCGAGCGTGGCCATCGCGGGGGCATCGCTCACCGCCAGCGTCCAGGTGCCGGGGCGCGCCTCCAGCCCGTCGCGCTTCACCACGAGCTGGTCGAACTCGAAGCGGTAGGGCGAGGGGAAGAGGTCCGCCGCCGTCCGCGTCCGCAGCGGGACCGTGCGCACGGCGCGGGCCCAGTCCACGGGGTCGGGAAGGGCGTCGCGGGAGGTGGGCGGGTCGGCCGCGAGGTGGAGGAAGCCGTTGAACTGGGCGGAGATCCGCGAGAAGGTGAGCGACACCTCGAGGTACGCGCTCCCCGCCGCTCCCAGGTCCAGCCGGATGCTTCCCTCCACGGCGCCCGCGTCCAGCATCGCGACCGTGCACGACGCGCGCGGCGGGCGGGATACGTCCTGCACGCCGTTTCCGTACAGCGCGGGGCTGGAGAAGAGCGCCGCGGCCGGCTCGGCGGGCGGCCCGGACGGCTGCCCTGAGGGACCCAGGCCCGCGGCGGCGTACACCTCGTCGGTCAGGTTGAGGAAGGGGAGCTGTGCCCAGCCGTCCTCGAGGGGGGCGAAGCCCCAGAGCGGAGGCGCCTCGAACGGGGGCTCGGCCCCCGCGCCGCTTTCGCGCCGCCGCGCCGCGGGCGTGGCCCTGCCCTGGCGCAGGCGCAGCCAGGCGGCGGTCTCCAGCGCGTCGAGGCCGGTGTCGACCCCCCTCATCGTCCACTCCTCGGTCCAGCCGCTCCCGGCCCGCTTTGCCTCGTACGCGGCCGTGGAGCGATCTCCGGGCGCGGCGGGTGCGGCGGACCGCGCGTCGACGGCCAGCCTGAGCGGCGTGCCGGGGTCGCGGCCGGGGCGGGTGCGGGCGCGCACCCCCACGGTGGCCACCGGTGCCGCGGCGGTGCCGGCGCTCTCCACCACCAGCCGCGTGGCCGTCCGCTCGAAGACGAGCTCCCACTCCAGCCGCCTCGCGGCCCCGCTCCCCGTCCACTTCACCGGCTGCCAGAAGAACTCGGGGATCCCGTCGTCGCCTGCCGCCAGCTCCAGCGAGACCCAGCGCGGGCGGGGCTCGGCCGCCCCTGACGCGCGGGGAAGGTCGGGCTGCAGCGCAGAGGCCAGTACCGCGAAGGCGGCCCGCAGCGCGGCCCGCTCGTCGGAATCGAGTGCGGCGCGGTCCGGTGCCATCCGCCACGCCGGCACCTCCCCGGACGCGCCGCGCGCGGGCGACACCACCCACCGCGCCGCCACCGGGGCGTCCTGCCAGGGAAAGCGCACGCGCGCCTCGAATCCCAGCCCCGCCGGCATCAGCGCCGCGCGCCGCACGAACGGATCCGGCGGCGGGTGGCCGGCCGCCGCGGCCGCCACCACCACGTCGCCGAAGATCCGCTCCCACGGCGGGCTTTCCGCGCCCTTGAAATCCAGCCCGTCCAGGGGCAGCACCCCCTCGGCCAGGACGAAGCGGGGGATGACGTTCGCGTCCTGAGTCTTCCAGTCGCCCGGGTGGGCCTGCAGCACGCCCTGCAGCGTCCAGAGCGGCGCGGGCTCGCCCTGCCCCGTCCAGCCCAGGTCCGCCCCCAGCCCCGGGCACGAGAGCTTCGCCTCGCGGATCCCCAGCCGGGCGGCGAAGCTCCGGGGGACGTGCGCCTGGGCCGGGCTCGCCACGGGGACGGCGTCTCTGGTGATGAAGACGGCGCGGTAGTCGAACAGCTTCTGGACCTCGTCGTCGTCGAGCGGCGCGGCCTCCAGGAGGACGCTCCGGTCGGCGGTCCAGAAGGGGGCGGCGCCCGCGAGCCGGGGGCCGTGGACGGTCAGTTCCAGGCTCATGAGAGCTCCTCGAAGGGGGCAAGTACGCCGTCGGCCAGGGGCGCGGTGCCGCGGCGGGCGCGCAGGCGCAGGGTGGCACCGCCCAGGCCGCCGCCCAGCGAGGCGGCGAAGAGTCGGCGCACAGCGGCCCGGTCGGCTGCGCCGGGCGGGATGGCGGACAGGGCGTCCGCTTCCTCTCCGGTCATCCACCCGTGGAAGACCAGCCGGCCGCCGGCGAGCGACAGCCGCTCCGCGGCGGCGCCCAGAGCCGCGGTGACCTGGGCGGCGGTGGGACGCCGCGGGACGCCGGAAAGGCTCGCGGCCACGGAGCCCAGCGCCAGCCTCTCCAGCAGCTGGCCGATGGCGAGCCGCCAGGGCTCGGGGGTGCCGGGATCGTCCGCGAACGCGCGGAGCTGCCGCTCCTCGCCGGGGCTCAGCTCGCGGGCCAGGCGGCCGGGCCACGGGAGCCAGCGGGCGATGACGCCCCCGGCGCCGTCCGGCTCCGTCGTCAGCCGCTCGCGTAGCGGGAGCGTGGCGGGCGCGGGCGGAAGGCCGGGGACGCGGAACGGGAAGGGCGCCAGCTCCGCCAGGAGCCCGGCGGCGCCGGGCACCCCCCGCGCCGCCAGCGTCTCCAGGGCGCGGGCGTCGCGCGGGCGGAGCACGCCGCTCCACTCCACCCCGTCCTCGGTGACGGCGCCGCCTCCGAGTTCGGCGACGGCTTCCGGGCCGGGCGCCACGGAGACCGTGGTCACCACGTCCTCGGCCATCCGCCCGATCAGCTCCTCCACGCCCGTCCGGAAGGCCGGGTCGGCGGTGGCGGCGAGCGCGCGCAGCGCTGCCGTCCCGGCGTCGTCCAGCACGCCGTCCAGCACCAGCGCCAGCTCTCCGGCGGGGCGAAGGTCCAGGCGGCGGCGCGTGGCCTCCGGCAGCGCTTCCAGCCTCTCGGCGGGGAACGCCGCGCGGCCGCTCACCGGCACCCAGGCGGTGAAGCGGGCCACCGCCTCGTCCAGCCGCGCGCGGTGCGAGGGGTCGGCCACCAGCCGGCGGAGCGAGTCGCGGTCGGGCTGCGACAGGGTGTCGTTCGCGAGCAGGACCTCCGCTTCGGGGGTCGGGGAGCCGGCGTCGGGAACGTGCGTCCCCAGCGGCTCCCGCAGGCGCACCCAGTGCTCGGCCACCAGCAGGCGCATGCGGAGCTCGGGGAACGGCGGCGTTCCGGCGTCTGCGCCGCGGTGCAGGGGAACGGCGATCACCCGCCGCCCGTCCGCGAGCCCCGCCCTGATCCCGGCGACGATCTTCTTCACCACGTCGCTTCCCTGGGCCGCCCACTGGTCCAGCCTGGCGAGCAGGGCCGCGGGGTGGTCCGGGTCTCCTGGCTGGGCCGTCCACACCGCCAGCACCCGGTCCAGTCTGCCGGACGCCAGCTTCCGCCCGAGCGTGGCCGGCAGGCCCTCGAAGACATCGTCCAGCGACCGGACGGCCCGGACGGGGAACCAGGCGTCGACGTGCTCGGCCCAGTCGCCCTCGAGGGCGTCGGCGGCGGGCGCGCCGGGGACGCAGGCCAGCTCCGGGGCCACGCGGTCCGCCAGCACCCCCCGCCTCCACGCGGGGGTCGCCTCGACGGGGAGGGGAACCGGGTCCACCGCGGCCATCGGCAGCGGCTCGGCGGCGGGCCGGGGTGAGAGATGTGCGCGCAGCACCAGCGGGTCGGACTCGCGCCGGCGGGGCGGGGCCGGCAGCTCCAGGGGCCGGGGGGGGAGCACCGCGTCCAGGCGGGCGCCGTCGGCGTGCACCACGAAGCCCCCGTCGTCGAAGGAGATCTCCGCGGCGAGCTCGGCCACGCCAGCGGCGGGGCCGCCGTCCAGGAGGAGCTGATAGACCACGTCCAGGTCGGGGAGCGACGAGGGGCGGCGGGTCCCCGGTTCCGCCCGCTCGGGGGCGTCCACCGACCACCGGTCCCGTACTTCGCCCGGCGTGGTGTCCCAGTAGCGGACCAGCTCCAGCCGCAGCTCCAGGTGCCGTCCGCCGCCGCCGTTCTCGCGGCCGGCCAGCGACGCCCGCGGCGGCGACGAGCGGGAGTCGAAGAACGCCTCCACCACCTCTACCGGCGGCGACACCCTGCGCAGCGCCTGCGCCACCAGCACCAGGCGGTGCTCGTAGTAGTGCGGCGGCGAGTCCCACTGCAGCACCAGCGCGCCGCGTCCCAGCGTGTCCATGCGGTCGGGGAGCGCCAGCGAGCGTTGCGGGCCCGTCACCGACTCCGCGACCTCCAGCGGCACCTCGTCCGCCGCGGTGGGCGCGGGGGGAAGCGCGTGCACGGCGCTGGGGGGGACGGGCACCAGCGACAGCCGGGAACCCTCCTGCGGCTCCTCCTGCAGCAGCGCGCGCACGGGCGCCTGCTGCTCCCACCGGCGCGTGCCCAGGCTGCGGAAGAGCGACCAGGCCACCTGCCGGAACTGCGTCTGGCGGGCGACGGTGCGGTTGCGCTCCACCAGCGTCTGCTCCGGGTGCCGCGCCACGATCACCTCCCACGTCCGCACGTGGTCGGGCTCGTCGGCGCCGCCGGGCGGCGGGTCCAGCCGGCGCGAGCCCAGCACCACGGGGGGCGCCACCGGCTTCACCCGGTCCAGGACCACGTCCAGCCCCCCCTCGCCGTTCCCGGGAAGCGGGCGGGTGAGGAGGAGGTTCTCCACGAACGCTCGGCGCTCGGCCGCTTTGGGGAAGAGGAGCGCGGAGCGGGCGATCCCCTCCCACCAGCGGTCGTAGCGGCCCCAGGGGATCACGAAGTAGCGGAACACGTGGGCCCAGGGGTCGTCCACCAGCAGGAACGAGCGCACGCTGCCGTCGGCGCCGGGCGCGGCGGGGAGCGGCGAGGGCTGGCGCGGGTACGCGGCCGCCTCCCACGGCCCCGCCCCCGTGCGCCAGGGCCGCCCGGCCTCCGGCGCCGCCCGGTCGGGGCCGTGGTCGTGGAAGCGCGCCAGCCACGGCAGCCAGTCGGCGGGATCGACCGGCGGCGCCGCGGCGCCGCCGGCCGGGGGCGGGAAGGCGTGGTGCACGTACTCCACGAAGCGCGCGAAGTCGAGCGCCGCGACCTCCGCCGGGTGCTGCAGGGGAAGCGCCCCGGCCAGTGGCGAGGTGAGGGCGAGCTCCTGGGGCCCGGCCAGCGTCCACCCCGCCTCCTGTGCCTTCGCGTCGATGGAGACGCCGGCCAGGGGCACGCGGCTGCGCAGCACGAAGGCGTGGGTGTGGCCCGCCGGCGGTGGGACGACGTCCACCGTGGCCGCGGCCGTGACCGGCCGGGAGCCGCCGCCGGACCCGCTCACGCGCGGGTCCCCGTGGTCGAAGAAGAGGTACGACGGGGCGTGGATGAGCAGGTCGGCCTTCTCCGCCACGGCCGTCGCGGCGCGCCGGACCACGATGCGGAAGTCGTCGAACCCTTCACCCTCGTCCCCGAACGGCCCCTGGGCCACGGGGATCGGCTGGACCGCCACGCTCCACCCGTCCGGGGCCGGGGCGAGCGCCGGCAGGGTCGCCGGCGTCCCCGCGCACCGCAGGAAGACGGTGGTGGCCCCGCCGGCGGGGAGCTCGATGGTGATCCGGTGCTCGGCCGCCGGCACCGTCTGCACGCCGCCCTCGCCCACCTTCACCCGCATGGGCGCGGGCGCAGGGAGCTTGATCTGGATCACGTCCACCGGCTCCTTACCCCGGGCCCTGGCGGGATCGCGGGCCAGGGTCCACTTCTGCAGGTGGAACCGCTGGCGCGAGCCGGGACGCAGGCTGAGCTGGAGCGCCGCCAGCAGGTCGGTGCGGTGCACCTTGAGGTCGGGATCGCGCTCGGCGCCGCGCACGCTGCGGCCGGGCTGCACCTGCCATTCCACGTGCAGGTGGGGAAGGAGCGCGCGGGGGTAGGCGTGGCCGGCCGGGTCGCCGTCGGCGTCCCGGTAGCGGGCCAGCACGCCAGCCAGCACGGCACGGACGTCGCGGTCCGGGTCGGCCAGGCGGCCGGTGCGCCGGTCGCGCAGGGTGAAGGCCGAGGCCAGCCCCAGCCGCTTGAGCGCGTTCCACCCGTACGGGTCGGCCGCGGGGCCGGCCTGGGCCAGGAACCCGGCCGGTCCGTCCGCGTCGATGGGGGGCGGCGGCAGCGGATCGGCGAAGATCCCCGCCGCGCCCCGCGCGTTCGGGTCCGCCTGCGCCTCGTCGCCGCCGCCCAGCGCGGCGCACAGGTCGTCGGTGAGCCGCGCCAGGAACGGGTGCAGCAGCCCCAGCGCAGCGGGTCCCAGGGTGATCTCGCGGCTCCGCTCGCGCTCGCCCCACTCCTCCGCGGTCAGCGGGCACCACGCTTCCGGCCGCCAGACGTCGGGGCCGGCGAGGGCGTCGGTGCGGCGCAGCCCGTTGTTGGCGCGGGTGGCGAACCCGCTGGCGGCGAGCCAGGGGAACGCCGCGCGCCAGCCCCCCATCGCCTCCCGCGCTGCGGGGGGAAGGACCAGCTCTCCGGTGCGGTCGTCCAGGAACGCCGCGAGGGTGGGATGGGCGTCGTGCGCGATGACGGTGGCCAGGGCGCTCTCGGCCGCGGGAGCGGCGGTGTCGTCTTCGCGCGTCACCTCGAGCCGTCCCGCCGCGTCCAGCGTGCCCACACGGAACGTCCCGTTGTTCCCCGGGTGCGTGAATCCGCTGATCCGCACCCTCCCGGCCCCCAGCAGGAGCGCCAGCCCCGGCGCCGTCCGTACCAGCCGGGCGCGGCGCTCGCCGTCCACCTCCATCCGCAGGGTGTCGCGCAGGGCGTGGCGCACCAGGGGAAGGGTGAGCGGCTCCGGCTGCTCGCGCGGGTCGGCGGGAAAGCTGTCGGCCTGCGGCAGGTGGGTGGCGTCGGGCCACTCCAGCGTGGACTCGCGCCACGAGAACCAGGGGCTGAAGCGGTCGCGCGGGTCGCCGCCGTCCTCCCCTTCGCGCTCCCACAGCCGGCGCGTCGCCGACGGGTACCACGCCTCCCACTGGTCGGGAAGTAGGTTGTGGGCGGGGAGCACGCGCAGGTCGTCGGCCGGGGTAAGCTCCACCTCCTGCACCTGGCGAAAGAGGTGCGCGTGGTCGGCGAAGTGGCCCGTGCCGGCCGCCAGCACCTCGGCCGTGTGCGCGTCGGCATCGAACTCGTAGACGCGGAACCCCGACGTGAGCGCGGCGTGAGCCCGCCCCTCGCCCGCCGTCAGCCCGCTGCGGCACACGTTCCAGCGCAGCCGCACCACGCGCAGCCCGGCCGGGTGCGGCTGGCAGCGGAACCCGGGAAGAAAGCCGCCGTCCTCGGCCGTGCCGGGCTCCAGCTCCAGCGCCAGCTCCCGCTGCCGGTCGCCGTCCCTGGGCCAGTGGCGCGGCACGGCGGCGAAGTCGTCGTCCGCCACGCCGTCGGTGGGGTGCACCGCGGGAAGGTGGATGGGGAGCGCCGGCCATTCCAGGTGCGCGGGCTGCCACTCCATCGAAGCCCTGGAGCCGTCCTTCTCCACCCCCGGCCCCGAGGCCTGGAACACCAGGCTGACCGGCACCAGTGCCGAGGGGACGTTCTGCACCGACACGGCCTGGAGGAACACCTGCCAGGCGTCGGGGCTCCACGCGGTCGTGGCGGGCGGGAGCACGCCGCGCTCCCGCAGCGTCTTCACGGGGAGCTCGATGATGCCCATCAGCACGCCGTCCTCGCCGGTCCTGAACTCCACACCGATCGGCGTGTCCTCGGCGGGAAGGCGGCGCGGCACCTCGATCACCACGTCGTCGGGAAGCACCCGCGCGTGGCTGGCGGGAACGCCGCGCCGCAGCCCGTCGGCGGTGTCGGCGTCGGCGGGCCAGGAGCCCACGGGCCACTGCCGCAGCCGCCGGAACACCACGCGATAGCTGGCGGTGCCCACGGCCGTGCTTCCGTCGCGCGGCGCCGGCGGATCGGTGAAGGTCAGCTCCAGCGGGCGCTCGGTGTCCAGCCGCCGCGGCGCGCCGCCGGACGCGGGCTTCGCTACGCCCTTCACCTCGAAGCGCACCCGCAGCTCGGGGTCGGCGGGAGGCGCCGGCGGACGGTTGGGGAGGCGGTGCGCCAGCACGGTGAGAGGGCGGGCGCTGAGGTTGCCGGCCAGGTCCACGGGGGTGACGGTGTACAGGTACCGCTTTCCGCCGGCTCCCATGTTCGCCAGCTCCTGCTCCGACTCCTCGCCGAAGTGGTCGGTGAACTTGAAGCGCGGGGCGATGCCCACCAGCCGTCCGTTGGCGTCGCGGCGCAGCACCGACACGTCGCGCACCTGGAACTCGCGCGCGGGCTCGGGGGCGTCCAGCCGCTGGCGCGCCACGCGGTAGAAGCGCAGGTGGTCCTCGGGCTGCTCCCGGCCATCCGCGTCCGCACCCCAGGTCAGGTCCCACGAGATCGCCACCGTCGATTCGGCCGCGTAGTGCCGCACCCTCTCGAACACCGGGGGCCGCTTGTCGAACCCGGCGGACTCAGGATTGAAGACGCAGGCCTCGCCCTCGCTCGTGGTGCCGGCTTCGGCGACCACCTGGAGGATGGTTCCCGCGCCGACATCGGTTCTTCCGAGCCACACGGGCTCCTTTCGTCCCCCAGGCGCCGAGAAGACCACGCCCAGCTTGAGGGCCAGGAAGTCGTCCGCGTTCCAGCGGTCCTGGGGAAGCGCGGCAAGCTCCTCCAGGTCGCTGATCAGGCGCTGCACCACGCTCGCCCGCAGCTCCTGCACGTGCTGGGCGTGGGTCTGGCGGTGCTCGCCCGTCGCCTGGCCGTCGGGGGTGTAGACGGTGGTCTGGTGGTCGAAGGCTTCGCGCAGCTCCTGCTCGTAGCGCAGCCCCGGGTCGTGGCGCAGGTACGGCGACCCCTCCACCTGCTCCATCGCGCCGCGCACGGCGGTCTCCACCGCGTCTTCCGACGGCTGCTGCACGCGCGGGTCCTCCGGCCCGGCCTCCAGCGGCTCCCAGAGCGGGTCGCCCTTCGGCTTCACGTTGCCGAAATCGCTGCCCTCGACTTCGTCCGTCTCCCCCTGGTTCAGCTGCGAGTCGTTCTCCGGGATGAAGGCGTACCGCAGCACGTCGGCCAGCCTCCGCGTCTCGCTCGTGGTGCCGTTCCCGTCTCCGTTTCCGTTGCCCTTCGACGCGCCGGCGGACTCGCCCTTTTCGTTGACGAAAGCGAGCTCGATCCTGGAATCCCAGCGCACCTTCCAGGTAAATTCGTTGCCCGACGGATCGTCCCACCCACCCTCCGCCTTCCAGCGCCGCACGCCGGTGAAGTCGGTGCCCCTCCAGGTGAAGTCGTGCCGATCCTTCGTGTCGTCGTCATTGAAGCCGAACCGCGGCGGCACGGGGAAGAATCCGTCGTACACGATCTTCTTCTCCTCCCCGGCCTCGCCTTCCGCCCGCGCCCCCTCCTTGCCGCCCGCGGCGGGGAGAAGGATGAAGAGCGATCCCTCTCCCGCGCGCCACGGGATGCGGAGGACGTGGTAGTCGGGGCAGACGATCTTCTTGGCGGCGAAGCCCAGGTCGCGCCCCGCGGCGCCCGCGCCGAGGATGGACGCCGGGCCGCCGTTCCCGTCCGCGGCCGGCGGTTCTCCGTCCACCGCCAGCGCTCCGGCTCCGTTCGCCGCCGCCATCGCGTTGCCCGCTACGGCCTCGCCGCCAGCGAGGGATGCCGGCGCGGCCTGCACGGCCGGGGCGGCGCCGGGGAGCGCCTCCACCTCGGCCGCCTCGAGCCCCACCTTGAGGAAGCGTTCGGTCAGCTGCAGCGCGCGCGTCACGGAGCCCTCGTTGACGCCCACGTGGATGTGGAAGCTGAGCGAGCGCCCCATGATGCGCAGCCCCACCGTGGCGGTGCCCCGCACCCCGGGAAGGGCGTTCAGCAGCACCCCGGCCTCCACCAGCGCGGTAAAGCTCAGCTCGAACGAAAAGCCGAAGCGCAGCGTGACCTTGCAGAAGCCGATCTTGATGCGGATCCAGAACTCGATCGCCACCCGCACCCGCACCTCCACCCCGATCCCTGCATAGAGCGCGGAGTTCTGCAGCGGCCGCTCGAACGCGATCACCCCGATGTAGCGGGCCGCGTACGCCACCCGGGCCTCGGCCGAGAGCCGCGCGCCCACCACCCCCAGGTTCACCTCGGCCTTGAGCGACAGGGTGCCCCGTGCCATGAAGCTGAGCCCGTTCACCACCTCGGTGCGCGACACGCGGAAGATGGCGCCCCCGCGGAACTCCGCGTCCAGCGGCCCCAGCCGGTCGCGCCAGCGCAGCACGTTGGGCCACCCCAGCTCCAGGTGAAAGAGCCCCGGCTCGATCAGCAGCGTCGCGCTGAAGTAGCTCTGCTCCAGCGCCGAGCGCAGCAGGGGCCACACCGGCGGGTGGTCGCCGAAGGCGGGCTTCTCGCTGGAGCGCAGCCGCGCCAGAAAGCGCTTGCGGCGCGGCTGCAGCAGCACGGTGCCCGTGAGCAGCGGGCGCACGCGCAGGCTGTCGGGCGCGTCGGGGTCCGCCGTGTGGAAGTCGTAGTAGTTGGTGCACAGCCAGGCGCGCGCCGTCATGAGGAACGTCAGGTCGCTGCGCAGCGCCATCACCGCGTCGAACAGAAAGAGCGAGGGGACCTCCTTCTCCCGCGCCGCGTTCCAGTCCGTGAGCCCCTTGGCGGCCGAGTTCTGCGCGATCAGGCCGCGCATCACCACCGTCCACGGGGGCGGACCCTCCTCTTCCAGGTCCAGCCGCCAGCGGTCCCAGCGCGACAGGTCGCCCTGCCGCTTGGCCAGCTCGTCCAGCTGGCGGATGAGCGTGCCCACGTCGCCCGCCTGGTCGGCGGCCTTGATGGTGGCCAGCGTGTAGCGGTAGCCGAAGCCCAGCCCCACCTCGCGCAGGAACAGGCGCAGCACGGGGATCTGCAGGCTCATCCGCGAGGCCTCGGCGTACACGAACCAGGCGCGCACCCAGCGCAGGTCGCCCGGCCGCTGCACCCGCACGAAGGCGAAGGTCGCCGTGATCTCCGGGAGACCCTGGATGGTCAGGGTGCCGCGCCCGCGAAACCCCTCGGCCCGCACTCCCTGCTCGATCTCCTCGCCGTCCAGGAACGAGACGGCCCCCTCCAGCGCGAACACCGATCCGGCCTGCAGCCGCACCCCCAGCTCGCGGCAGTGGATGCGCGGGAGATAGCTTCCCGGCGCGGGCGGCGCGATGTGCAGCTTGTGAAAGTCGAAGCGGGCGTCCACCACGTCGCCCCCGCCGTCGGCGAAGTGGACCTGGCCGGTGAGCGCCATGGCCGGCGTGCCGTCGCCGAAGCCGTCAAAGCTGGGAAGAAAGCCCAGCCCGCGGATCTCCATCTCGAAGGCGCCCAGAAAGCGGAACGTCACCTTGCGCGGCAGCTCCACGTCGAAGCGCACGTGGCGCCCCAGCACCGACAGGTCGCCGGTGAGGGGGCAGTCCTTGAAGGTGATCTCCACCGCCTTGAGCCATCCCAGCGGCCCCTGCGGGTCGTCGCCGCCAACGGGGACGAAGCGGGCCTTGCCGGTGAGGGTGAAGTAGAAGTGGTAGCCCCGGTCCTCCACGAAGCGCAGGTACAGCTCGTCCACCTGGAACTGGAAGCGTGTCTCGTTGCACTTCAGCAGCTTGCTCCCGCGCAGCGCGGCGCCGGCGCTCAGCAGCTCCAGCCTGCCGGGGTGACCCTCCTTCTCTCCGAAGCAGAGCGCCGCGTCCACCACCGCGTGCCCCACCAGGGCGGGCGGCAGCGTCCCCGTGCCGGCCAGGGTAAAGCCCTGGATGCGGCTCTCCTCCACCACCAGCGTCCCCGAGGAGAACCGGAACGGGGTGTTCACCCCCTGCAGCCGCACCGCGCTCTCGCCCACCGTGGCGGCGAAGCTCACCCCCCGCGGCCCCACCCGGAAGCCGCGCACCGCGAAGCGCAGCGGCTCTTCGGGTGAGGTTACGCGCGTGAAGTCGGCGGTGATCACTGAGCCCTCGGCCTGGCGCAACTCGAAGTTGGAGCCGCCCGTCACCAGGGTGAACAGCCGCCGCCCCGTCCCCGGGGTCCCGTCCGGGCGGAGAAGGGGTTCGGGCTCCCCACGTGGGGCGAACGTCCACTTCAGGCCCATGAAGTCGCCGGCCGGCGCGTCCGTTCCTTCGGGGATCAGGAAGGGGATCTCGCCGCCGCCCTCGGTGCGGAACGCCATGCTCTCCAGGAGGAAGCGGGCGGTGAACGCGGCGTTCGCCTCCACGTTGCCCAGCTTGAGCATCGCCGTCACCTGGAACGAGAGCGCCGGCTCGGCGTCGCCCGGTGGCACCAGTTCAGGGGCGATCCGCAGCGCCAGCTCCGCGCCGGGGCCGAAGAGGGGAAGGCGGTAGTGGAACGGGGGGACGTTCAGGCCGATCGTCCACCCCGTCGCGATCGAGACGGTGTCTTCCAGCCGCGAGGGGCGGCAGAGGGTGGCCGGGGCGGCGAAGTCCAGCGGGGCCAGGGCGGGGCACTGGCGCAGGAACGTCGGCATCCCGCGGGAGAAGTCGACCCGCGCAAGGACCAGGGTGAAGCGGTCGTCCGCGTCTCCCGGAACGGGGACGTCGGGGATGGTGGGGTCGTCCTCGGGATCCGCGGGCTCCTCGAACCCCTGCAGGGGGCCGGGCACGGGCGTGGCGGCGGGGTTGGGCGAAAGGCTGACCTCCAGCAGGCTCCCGGGCGCCGGCTCGGATCCCGGGCGCGGCGGGGTCAGCTCGCGCACGGTGCCCTGCAGCAGGCCGAAGCCGGTGCGGGCGATCACCTTGCCGTCGGCGGTGAGCGTGGCCGCCACCGCCCCCACCCACTCGTCGCCGCCGGTGCGCTGCACCACCAGCGACGCCCCGGCCACGCGCGGCACCTCCAGCTCGAAGCCGGGAAGCTGCAGCGTACGCGGGCCCGCCGGGGTGGCGGCGTCTTCCCAGTCCAGCCGCGCCTCGAAGCGCTCGCCCCAGAGCAGGCGCAAGGTGACCAACGAGTCGCCCCGCGCGCCCCCGTCCCCCAGCGCGGGGAGAAGGAGCCCCAGCCAGGCGCCGAGCTGGTCCTGGGTCCACCGCATGGCCACGCACCCGTCGCCCAGGTGCCAGGCTTGGAACTGGAGCCGCCGCCGGGCGCCGCCGGGCTCGTGCAGGTCGAACCAGCTCCGGGCCGGATCCACGCGCAGCGGCGTACGGGTCAGGTGCAGGTCGCCCTCCACGCGGCCCAGCGCCGTCTCCACCCAGGCGCCGGCCACGTCGAGCACCACCGCGTCTCCGTCGGCCCCCACCGACACCGCCCGCCACCCTGCGCGCACCGGCGACTCGGCCGTGCCCGACGGCACCGCGAGCGAGAAGGGAAAGCCGGGAAGGCGGAGCGTGCGCCAGTCCGGCAGGCGCAGCGGCGGCAGGCGGAGGCCCACGTCGGGAAGGCCCACGCGCAGGGTGGGGATGGACGGGAGCTCCACGCCGTCCCACCGGGGCGGGCGGTCCACCTCCACCGCGAAGCACATCTCCACCCCGGCGAACGCGCCCGCGCCGCCGTCCAGCTCCATACGCCCGCACACCTCCACCTCGGCGAAGGGCGCCGCGCTCCAGTCGGGAGCGGCGGCGGGCAGCCGCAGCCGCAGCGTCGCCGAGACGCCGGCGTTCACGTCGAACTCCCGGCCCAGCAGCCGCAACGCCGCGCCGGCGCCCGCCAGCGGCGCCTCCACGGTGACCGCCACCGCGTCGGCGGGCGGGCCCAGCGTGTAGCTGGCCTGCGTGTCGTCGTCGCGCGGGATCAGCCACCCCCGCGGGATCGCGGCCGTGTCGGGGAGGGTGAGCACGGAGCTGTCCGGCGCCCGCAGAGCGCGCAGCCGCGCGGTGCCGCCGTCGAGCTCCACGTCCAGCGACAGCTGGCCGGCGGCGCCCGCGTCCAGAAGGAGGAGGGTGGCCATGAAAGGTCCCGGGTAAGGGTCAGGGCTGCGGGAACACCGAGGCGTCCAGCTCTTTGCGAAAAAACTCCCGGCGTGCCCGCCCGGCGCGGACGAACGGGCTTTCCGCGCCGGTCTTGTCGGGGCGGAACAGGCGCGCCAGGATCGCCAGCGACTCCTCCTCCATCCGCTTCATGAGATTCTCTTCGTTGCGGTCCGCCGGGGGCAGCGCGTCCCACGCCTTGCGAAAGATCAGGCGCGCGCCGGGCTTGCCGGCTTTTCCCACCGGGCCGTGCTGGTTGGCCAGGTCCTGCAGAAAGGCGCGGGCGCGCTGCGAGGTGAGGGTGGCGGCCAGGTCTGCGTCGCGCCGCATCGCCCGGTCGTCGCGCTCGAAGTCCTGCAGCGCCCGCTGCACCTGCACCCCCTGCAGCGCGGGGTCGCGCAGCGCGCGGCGAAAGCGGGCGAGCCAGTCGGCCGAGAGCAGGTCGATCTCCTTCGGGATCCGGCTGCGGCCGGCATCCGGGTCGTCGCTGGCCTTCTTGCTCCAGTCGCGGCGAAAGATCCCGTCCGGCCCGGTGGCGGCCCTGGTGTGGCGGACCAGCAGGTCGTGCACGGCGGAGTCGGTTCCGAACGCCGCGACCCGCGCCGCCGTCACGCGGTCATCCCCCGACGCGAAGATCGTCTGCACCAGCTCGCCCAGCCGCCCGGGAGACTGCGCCCACTGGATCAGCCCCACGCTGAGCCCCGCGCCATCGGTGTTGGCGTTCAGCGCGCTGAAGTCGCCCCGCCCCTCGTGCTGTGCCACCAGCGAGAGCAGCCACGCCTGCTTCCACTCCCTGCCCACCACGTGCGTCAGGTACACGCGCGTGGCCAGCGGGCGGTACTGGCCGCCCGCGGGTGTGCTGAGCCGCACCAGGGTGTCGTGGTCCACGCGCCAGGCCGGCGCGTCGGCCAGCCGGACGGGAGGGTGTCCGCGAAACGCCTCCAGGGCGGCGAAGGTCAGCTGTGCCCGCCATGGGTCCCCCAGCTCGCCGTACTTCGCGGTGCCCTCCAGCGGCAGCCCGCCCAGCCCCGGCGTGGCGCCCGGTTTCTTTGCCGCGCGCCAGCGGGCGCGGGTCCGCTCGACGGCGTCCGACACGGCCGGGTGGGCGGCGTGGCCGCGCAGAAGGTCCCACACCACGCCCACGGCGGCGCGCCCCGACGCCTGGGTGACGGGCGGCGCTCCCCGGCTGGCGTAGAGCGCGTCGATTTCCGGTACTCCCGTGGCGGCCATGGGCAATGCTGGTGTGGGGTGAGTCGGCTGCCTGTCACTTGTGGACGTGAAGGAGGAAGTGGTACTTCTTCGTCGCGTCCGCCGTGTACTTCACCGTGAGCTGCCACGTCGCGCTGCTGGTCGCCACCTCCACCACGCCGGTCACCACGGACAGAACCCTGTCCAGCTTGCCGGAGGAGAGGAGTACCTCCGTCAGCGTGTTGCCAGCGGTCAACAGCGTCTTGAGCCGGTCCCCTTCGGACGCGGTGAACACCCCCTCCGCAACGCAGGCTTCCACCAGCTTCTTCATGAATTCGACGGCGAGGCCCACGCCGGAGCTGATGGTCGCGTAGGCGCATTCCCCACCCAGGGCGGGAAGCGGCACGACCAGAAGGCACACCAGCCCATTCGCGCCCAGCGAACCGCCGTTCATCGCAATCCAGCTCGGGAACGCCCTGGCCGCGGCGTCGGCGAGCCGCGCCTTCGTAATCGCCTCGCCGAGCCGCTGGATCAGCGTGCGGTCGCCGGCGCCGAGCGCGGCGTCCTTCACCTCGGCCGCGATCAGCTCCAGGTTCGTCCCGCTGGCGGGAAGCAGGAGGAGCGTGGCCTCCCGCGTGGCTCCGGTCCGGGAGTAGCGAACCACGAACAGCCCCGCGCGGGCAGGCCCCAGGCTCACCGTTCCAGGGCTTGCCTGCGTGCTGGCCGCAGCCAGGTCGCTCTCGATCAGCACGGAGCCGGTGGCCGTGAGCTGCGCCGTGACCTGGGCACCGGCACTGAACTGGGTCGTCGGAAAGCTGAGGATCATGGAGAATCACCGTATGCGGGATGCCGGGCGCGGCAGGTGCCAGGGCGCCGGGTGAGATCGGGGTGACGACCGCGGACGGCCGCTCTCGTACGTGCGCTGAAGTCCACCACCGGCTCGTCACCTCGATGGGCGAAGCCCCACCAGGAGGGTTGGAAGGGCACACCCGGGGGATTTCCCGGCGCGGTGACGGATGGCCTCCCCGGTGCGCTCGCCGCCACGCGTGGTGCGCACCGCGCCCCCCCCGATCTGCGCGTGAGCGAGGGGCGCGGGATGCGGCGGGGTGCCGGCAGGCCACAACGCGAAATGGACCTGGCTGGTGTGCTGCTTCACCGTCCAGTTGTCGTACGAGTGCTCGCCCGGATTGCTCGTCCTGTATCCGGCAGGGCTCAGCGCTCTCCGCCGGTGCGCGCCGCCGGCCCGGTCGGCCCCCCTCTCCGGGTCACCAGCAGCCTGTTCACCCACGCCGACGCCGCCTGGGCGCCCTGCTGGTTGCGGTCGGTGGGGGGCTTTCCGGGTGAGGTGATCTTGACGCCCAGGTACAGCGCCTCGCTGATGCCCAGGAGCGCCATCAGTGCATCGTCGAAGTGCGGGAACGCGAGCGTCCGGTAGGTGCCGACGACGAAGACGATGGCGAGCGCCACGTTCCAGAGCAGGTTCTGGAAGCGGTACAGGGCCGGGCCGTTCGCGTCGGAGATCAGGTCGACGAAGAAGTTCTTCGCCCCCGGCGCCTGCTTCGCGACCGCCTCGATGGCGGCGTTCACCATCCTAGCGTCGTCCGTGAGCGCGACCATCTCCTGGGAGAGCGCAGCGCTCTGCTTCAGGTCATCCGTGCCGTGCGCCGTGGCCCTCAGCTGGGCGGCTGTCTCGCTGAGCCGGTGGCGCAGCGTCTCTCTCTGCAGGTGAAGCGCGCGGGCTTGCTGCGCCAGCTGCTCGTTCTTCTGCTTCGTAATCGCGACGGAGGCCGCCGTGGAGACGCCGGTGATGCCCAGGAGCAGCAGCGCCTGCGTCGTAAAGATCCCTAGGTGGTCGCCGGTGATCAGCCAGATCGCGAAGTAGCCGCCCAGGATCAGGAACGTCCACATCGCCATCACCACCTTGGCCAGGCTGTAAGGCGGCTTCGGTGCGGGCTCCGGGTCCGGCGCTGCCGGGTCGGCGGCGCGGGCCGCCGGGTCGACTTCCTGGTCCCGCGCGGCAGGCGGCACCGGGTGGGCATCGCGCAGGATCGTCGTCTTGATCCCCGCCCAGACCAGCAGCGCGAGGAGCAGCACGAAGACCACGCTGACACCACCGAACATGTTCCTGTCGATGACCTCGAAGACGACCTCGGTGCTGTCCCGGACCGGGTTGGTCTTGAACTCCGGGCCGTTGGCCAGGCCCGCGCCCACGCGCACCGTGTCGAGGTAGGAATCGGGACTCCCCAGCAGGTGCGCCCACGTAGCCTTCGACTGCGCGTTGCGGACCGGCATGAACTCGTAGGTCTCTACGTATCCGACCACCTTTCCGCTGGCGCGCAGCGCGCAGCGCGCCCCGATCTGCCGGACCTCCAGCCCTGGAACGGGGTGTCCGTCGATGAACAGCTGCAGGTCCTTCAGGTCCGGGCGCGGCGCCGGCAGCTGCAGCCACACCTGCAGGTGCCGGCCCATCCGCGCCTGCGACGGCGCGGCGTGAATGACCATGGTGTCGCCGATGGTACGGGCAGCGTTCCCGGTGGGGCACTGCGGGGGCTGCCTGCGCAGCGGAGCGCCGCAGGCGGCCACCGTCAGCAGCAGCAGCGAGGCTGCCGTAACGCGCACTCGATCCATGTTCACGTTCATCCTCCTGGATGGGCTCGCCTGTGGGTGAGCGGGGGATTATGCGCGGGGTGCGGCCTAGCGCCCCAGGCCGCGGTGAAACGGGATGGCCCGGGCGTGTCCGGGAAAGTCGATCAGGGGATTGCGGTTCCCCTGGCGGGCGAAGATCGTGGCGTTGCGGTGCCACTCGTACTCGGCGGGGGGATCCTGCTCGTGCCAGTCGAGCAGCATTCCGATGCGCTCCGCCTGGAGCTCGCCGGCAAGGTCGTCGATCTGCCCCGGGTACCGGAGCAGGAAGTAGAGGACGGCGCGCGCCGCCGGGCCCTTGCCTTTCGAGGGCTCGAACTTGTCCGCCTCGCGCTTGCCGCATCCGGCCCCCGCCCAGTCCGGAAATTCCCAGAACGGGATGCTGCCCCGGTAGCCGTTGCAGGGCCGGTCGCAGGTGAACAGGTGGTGCAGGTCGCCCTCGGCCGTCGCGTAGCTTCCCTCCGTCTTGGACGTACGCCGAGCGCGCGCCCGCGTACGTGCTGCCGTCGGTCACGTGGTGGACGACGCGGAACGGTTCTCCGGTGTAGGAGTTCACCGGGCCGTTGATCGGGTCCCACTTCGCGAAGGGACAGATGGGCATGGGAGTGTGGAAGCGAAGCAGGGTGAGTCGCAGCCGTGCAGGGGTGGATTCCGAGCGATCGGCCTCGACGGCGCTGACCGCCGCGGTTCCGATCTTTCGGTCTCAAGCATGGATGGGCATCACTTGGAAAATTCCCGCGCCGACCCGGCGCCTGAGCATCGGACGCAGCGAAGCCCGCCGGGGGGGAGCACCCGGCGGGATTCGTTCTCGTGCACGAAAAAGGAGCCCCCGCGCGTGAGCGGAGGGATCCCCGTTGGGGTGGCAAACCCGCCGGAACGATGGATGGGAGGGGGCCGCGGCGCCCGGTCCCGAGCCTGGCCCGGGCGGGGGATCAGAGATGGATGCCTGCTCGGTGCCGCCTCCGCGTCACCCCTCCGACCCCTGCGGGCGCACCCGTTGAATTCGGGCCGCCGGGATGTGGCGGAGCAATCGCGATGGAACGTCCGGAATCCGTCCCGCTGGCGCACGCCCGCGTCAGGGCGGCGTTTCTGGCGGGGGCGGGTGGGAGATCTCCTGCACCGCGTCTTTCCCGGAGCCGTTGCGCGCCGACTCGAAGGCGTCCATCACCTGTCCCCTCAGCCGCACGATGGCTCCCACGGTGAGGGTTTCGCATGGGATCGCGTCATTACGGAGGAACGCCCCGGCCAGCGAGGTGAGCGACTCGGCCGTCCACGCGGCGGCCTGATCGAGGCCGAACGGGGAAGGGCCCGCAAGCAGCCTCTGAGACGGCCAGACCGGGTGCCCCGGGTTGTCGATGTACCCGCGGGCTCCCGCATGGACGGCGTGGTCGGCCTTCTTGCGCAGACCACGCAGGCGGGTGAGGCCAACTTCGTCTTCCAGGTCGTCCAGGGCCGGTTTGGGATACTTGAACTGCACGTTCGGGAACGCCAGCCCGGCCCATCCGTAGTCGCGCTTGAACAGCTCCTTGCCGTACTTCGCTTCCAGCTCGCCTACCCGCTTTTCCTGGACCTTGCGATGGGCCGCCCAGATCTCGGGCGTTTCGCTCGATTTCTCGAACGCCTGGATGGTGCGCAGGGTCTGCACCTCGTCGTGGGCAAGGTAGGCCTGCGCGACTGCGTCGCCGTGCTTGCCGATGAGCTTTGCGAGGACCGACAGCTCGTGGAGCGTCCGCCAGCGGGCCCAGGCGCCGGACGCATACCCATTCCGGAGCAGCGTCCGGACCTCCCAGGAGGTCTGGATGCCGCGGGCCAGGATGAGCAGGAGCGCGGCGCGGGTCCAGTCCTCGTCGGGGATTCCGCCCTTGACGCGCTGCCGCACGAACTCGAGAAGCTCTTCGGCGAAGGAGATCATGGCGTCGAGCAGGGCGAGCCCCTCGCCCCACGCGGTCTCGATTCGCTCCACCAGCCCGATCTCGGCCACGGCGCGGGTTGCCCGCTCGTGGTTCAGCCGTTCACGGCGGCCCTCCACGAGCATATCGATGATCTCATGGGGAGACTGCAGCATTTCCGGCAGGGCTTTCGTCCGGAAGACGTGTGCGACTTCCTCGGCTCTCTCCAGATCTCCTCCGTCTGCGAGGTAGTGGTCCCAGTAGGCGCGCCAGAACATCGCGATCACGGGATCCTGGGCAAAGGCGCGAAGCGTGGCATGGGACGGCGGCGTGTCAGGGTTCGGCATGGGATGGAATGCTCCAGGGACGGACACGGCGGCCCGCGCGGGGTATCCGCGCAGGCCGCCGTGCAGTGGAATCAGGCCTTCTCCGGCTTTTCTGCCGGGAGGCGCTGACGCCAGTCTTCCGGACGCGCCTCCTCGCGGCGCGACTGCCAGAAGGCATCATGCTGCGGGTTGAGCTGCCGGCTGTGGTTGTCCCGATCCGCCTTGCCCTGGTCCTGCTGGTCACGACGTGGCATGGTGCGTTGCTCCGGTCTGAGGTGCCGGGCGGTCGGAATGACTCGCCCTGATCTGGCCCGTGACGGAGTGGCGCCCACACACTGTGGTGGTCCGCAACCAGTATGCCGCGATTCCCGACGAAAAAGCTCGTGAGAGCCCACGCTGCTCCACCAAGCCCGTCCCCGCTTGCCCGCGCTCCGCAGCGGACACAGATTGGTCGCGATCCCCATCGCCCGTTCTCGTTCGCGTTTTCATGCAGTCTTCTCGCTGGACCACCGTACAGGAATCGGAATATCCCTGGGAGCGCGAGGCACTCGCGCACCTGCGCGGGCTGCTGCCCGACGCGGAGCCGTTTCGCGCGTGGAGCAACTTCGAGTTCATCGCGGAGGACGGCAGCATCAACGAGGTGGACCTGCTGGTGGTGGGGCTTCACCGCATCTACCTCGTGGAGATCAAGAGCGCCCCGGGCCAGGTGCAGGGCGACGCGGGGACCTGGACGTGGACGCAGGGCGGTCAGGCGCGCAGCATGGACAACCCGCTGCTCCTGGCCAACCGCAAGGCCAGGAAGCTCAAATCGCTGCTGGCCCGGCAACCCGCGCTCAAGCGGCAGCGGGTGCCATACGTGGAGGCCGCCGTCTTTCTGTCGCACAAGGACGTGCAGGTCGCGCTGGAAGGCGCGGCGCGCACCGGCGTGTACCTGCGCGATTCGGCGGAGCGGGACGGTGACGCGCACATCGGCGAGCTGCTGACGGGGGCGCGGGAGCTGGAGAGCGGGCAGGTAGCGCCTGGATCGCGCATCGATCCCATGCTGTCGCGCGCGCTGGCGAAGGGGCTGGAGCAGGCCGGCATCCGCCCCACGCAGCGGCACCGGCAGGTGGGCGACTTCGTGCTGCAGTCGCTGATCAACGAGACGGACGTCTTCCAGGACTGGGAGGCGCAGCACGTCCGCTTCCCGAAGTCGCGGCGGCGCATCCGCATCTATCCCAACGCCCTGCACTCGTCGGAGACCACGCGCGCCGAGCGGCACCGGGCAGCGGAACGCGAGTACCGCCTGTTGGACGGCGTGGTGCACGGGGGCATCCTGCGGGTGGAAAGCTTCACGGAACACGAGCGCGGCCCCGCGCTCGTCTTTGAGCACCCTGAGCCGGCCGAGCGCCTCGACTTCTTTCTGCAGCGGCGGCTGACGGGGCTCAGCCTGAAGCAGCGCCTGACGCTCGTGCGGCAGATCGCGGAGACGCTGCAGTACGCGCAGACGCGCCGCCTGTACCACCAGGCCCTCACGCCGCAGAGCATCCTGGTCACGGAGCCGGAGTCGGACGCGCCGGGGGTCAAGATCTTCAACTGGCAGGCGGGGCACAGCGAGCTGGGGTCCGAGAGCGCCACCCGCCTGACGGTGCACCAGATCGTAAAGGTGGGGCTGGCGGGCGAGGCGCAGGGGGTGGTGTACCTCGCCCCCGAGCTGTACTCGGTGGGGGCGCTGGACCGGGCGCGGCTGGACGTGTTCTCCCTGGGCGCGTTGGCCTACCACATCGTGAGCGGCGCGGCGCCGGCGGCGACTGTGGAGGAGCTGCACGAAAAGCTGCTCCGGGGCAGCGGGCTGCTGCTGAGCGAGGTGTTCGACGGCGCCCGGGACGACCTGGAGGACCTGGTGCAGATGGCGACGGCGCCCGAGACCAGCGACCGGGCCGAGATCGACTACTTTCTCGAGCTGCTGGACAGGGAGCTGGCGGTGCTGGACGCGCCGGAGCCAGGGCGGTACGTAAACCCCCTGGACGCGGGGCGCGGAGACGAGCTGGACGGCGGCTTCGTGGTGCAGCGGCGGCTGGGCCGGGGCTCTACGGCGGTCGCCCTGCTGGTGGCGCGGGGGGACGAGGAGGGGGTGCTCAAGGTGGCGCTGGAGCCGCGGCTGAACGAGCGCATCCTGCAGGAGGGCGAGGTGCTGCGCGGCCTGCACCATCACAGCATCGTGCGGCTGCTGGACGTGGTGGAGGTGTCCGGGCACGCCGCGCTCTTCCTGGAGGCCGCGGGCACGCGCAGCGGCGACGACCGGCCGGGCACCTACACGCTGGCGCAGCGGATCCGCGAGGAAGGGCGGCTGTCGCTGGACCTGCTGCAGCGCTTTGGCGAGGAGCTGCTGGGGGTGGTGGACCACCTGGAGCACGCGGGGATCTCGCACCGCGACCTCAAGCCCGACAACATTGGCATCGGGCAGACGCCGCGGGGAACGCTGCGGCTGGTGTTGTTCGACTTTTCGCTGTCGGGAACGCCGTCGGAGAACACGCGCGCGGGGACGCCGCCGTACCTGGATCCCTTCCTCTCCCTGCGCAAGCCGCCCCGCTGGGACCCGTACGCAGAGCGGTTCGCGGCGGCCATGACGCTGTACGAGATGGCCACGGGGCAGCTTCCCGGCTGGGGGGACGGGCACTCGCACCCCGCGCTGGTGGACGCGGAGGTCACCCTGGACGTGGGGCTCTTCGACCCCGCGGTGCGCGAGGGGCTAGAGCGCTTCTTCGGCAAGGCGCTCAGGCGCGACTACGGGCGCCGGTTCGACACGGCGGAGGAGATGCGGCGGGCGTGGGCACGCGTCTTCGAGCAGATCGACGAGCCCAGCACGGTCACCACCGACCCCGGCGCGGTGGACCTGGACGCGGCGCTGGCCGGGGCGTCGGGCGACACGCCGCTGGTGGCGCTGCCCCTGTCGCCGCGGGTGCTGAACGCGCTGGAGCGGATGGGGGTGAACACCCTGCGCGAGCTGCAGGAGCTGCCGCGCATCCGCCTCTACCGCAACAAGGGGATCGGGCAGCGCACGGTAAAGGACGTGCGTGAGCTGGCGGAGAAGGTGGCGGAGCACCTGGCCGGCCGCCCCGTGCCGCGCGAGCCGGCGGTGGCGGAGCAGGACCCGGGGGTGGAGCCGCGCTTCTGGAGCATCGACACCGTCATGCGGCGCCTGCTGCCGCGCCAGGGTGACGCGGACGAGCTGGCGATCCTGCGCGGCCTGCTGGGGCTGGCGCCGCTGGCCGGGCGCACGGTGGCGTGGCCCGCGCAGCAGGACGTGGCCGAGGGGCTCAGCTACCCGCGCGAGGACGTGCGCAGGGCGCTGGAGGCCGCCCGCGAGCGGTGGAGCAAGGACCGCGGCGGGTGGATGGTGCCCCTGCGCGACGACGTGGCGGGGCTGGTGGAGAAGCACGGCGGCGTGCTGACGCGCGAGGAGCTGGTGGTGGCGCTGCTGCGCGCGCGCGGCTCGGCGGCGGCGGACGGGGAGCGCGAGGCGCACGCGGCGGCGGTGGCGTACGCGGCCATCGAGGTGGAGGCCAGCCGCGAGGGGGCGCGCTACATCCTGTACCGCGGCAGTGGCGACCGCGTGTTCCTGCTGGCCACGGCGGCGCTGGGCGAGGCGTTCGGCGGGACGCCGGCGGCGCGGGCGCGCTACGCGGAGGAACTGGGCAAAAAGGCGGACGAGCTGGCGGGGATGGAACCCCTCCTGCTGCCGGAGCGGGCGCTGGAGGCGCTGGCGGAGGTGGCGCCGCCGGAAGGGGAGCGCGCACTCCCCGCCGACCGGCTGCTGCGGCTGGCCGTGAGCGCGTCCACGGGCGCGGCGCTCTCCAGCCGGATGGAGCTGTATCCGCGCGGCATGCCGGCGGCGCGCGCGCTGCGGCTGGGCGCGGGGTCGCTGCTGGGGCCCAAGAAGCTCACGCCGGACATGGTGCAGGCGCGCATCGCCAGCCGCTACCCGGCGGCGGCGCCGCTGCCGGGGCGCCCCGTGCTGGACGGCATGCTGGAGGAGGCGGGGCTGCACCTGCGCTGGGACCCGGCGGAGCAGAAGTACGCGGCCGGGCACCCTGGCGAGGTGGAGACCAGCTCGGTGTTCTCGCGCCACACCACGGCGCCGCACCCGGACGAAGACGCGGCCGGCGTGGACGAGGCGTGGGCGGTGGAGCGCCGGCTGGAGAGCGTCGCGCCCCAGCGGCGGCTGCTGGTGCTCACGGTGGAGCCGCGCTACCACGCGCTGGCGGAGCGTGAGCTGCGCGGGCGCTTCGGGCTGCAGCGGGTGAGCCTGGACGGCCTGCTTCTCCGCGAGATGCGAGCGGCGGCGGCGGAGTTCGGCGCAAGCTGGGAGCTGGTGCTGCGCGCGGACGCGGCGGACCGCGACAGCCGCGACTGGCGCAACCTGCGGCGGGTGGTGGACCGCGCCCTGGAGCGCGTGCAGGCGGAGCTGGCGGCGCTCGCGGCGCCCGCGCTGCTCGTGTACCCCGGGCTCCTGGCCCGGTACGGCCGCCTGGACGTGTTCGATGCGCTGCGGACGGCGTGCCAGGCGGGACGGGCGCCGGGGTTCGTGCTGCTGATCGCGGCGCACCGGCAGCGCGCCATGCCCGTCATCGACGAGGTGCCGCTGCCGGTGGTGCACGCGTCGGAGTGGGCGCGCATCCCGGACGCCTGGCTGCACAACCGGCACCGCGCCGCGCCGCACGTGCTGGCGGCGGCGGGCTGATTCTTTCTCTCGATCGTTCCCTTTCTTTCGATACGATGGCTGTCGATTCCAAGCGGCTGCTGGGCGAGCTCAAGCAGCGGGTCAAGGTGCTGGAGGACGATCTCCGCGCGCGTTCGGCGTCCGTGCCCGAGATGGCGGCGGAGCTGCGGACGGAGTACGGAAAGGGGCGCGAGGCGGGGCGCATCGGCGAGGCGTTCGAGAGCTGGCGCGACGGGGTGCTCACGCAGGCGGCCGTGCACTGGGTGCTCGGCTGCGTCTTCGTGCGCTTTCTGGAGGACAACGGGCTGATCGCGCCGGCGCTGCTGGCCGGGGCAAAGGAGCGCGGGCGCGAGGCCGCCGAGCAGCACGCGCACTACTTTCAGCAGCCGGGGCAGGCCACGCACAGCGACCGTCACTACCTGCTGCACGTGTTCGGCACGGTGGCGGCGCTGCCGGCGGGGGAGCGGCTCTTTGACCAGGCGCGCAACCCGGTGTGGCGGTTCCCGGTCTCGGCGGATGCCGCGCGGGACCTGCTGGCGTTCTGGCGCCGCGTGGACCCCAACACGGGCGAGCTGTCGCACGACTTCGAGGACGATGCCTGGGACACGCGGTTCCTGGGCGACCTGTACCAGGACCTGTCCGAGGCGGCCAAGAAGACGTACGCGCTGCTGCAGACGCCGGTCTTTGTGGAAGAGTTCATCCTGGACCGCACGCTGGAGCCCGCGATCCGCGAGTTCGGGCTGGCGGAGGTCAAGCTGATCGACCCCACCTGCGGGTCGGGGCACTTTCTGCTGGGCGCGTTCGACCGGCTGATCCGCCGCTGGCAGATGGAGGAGCCGGCCACCAACGAGCGCGTGCTGGTGCAGCGGGCGCTGGATGCGGTGAACGGCGTGGACCTCAACCCGTTCGCCGTCGCTATCGCGCGCTTCCGCCTGCTGATCGCGGCCCTCAAGGCCAGCGACGTGAAGCGGCTGGCGCAGGCGCCGGACTTCAAGCTGCACATTGCGACTGGTGATTCTCTGCTGTTCGGTACCCGGCGCGACGATGAACTGGCGCTGGGAAATACGGCGGCGGAGTTGAAGACACTTGGACTCGCCTTCCACATGGAGGATGCGGAGGAGGCGGATCGTATTCTGAGCCAGCGGTACCATGCTGTGGTAGGCAACCCGCCTTATATCGCGGTTGAGGATGCTGCATGCCGGGAAACGTATCGGAGGAAATATCCGAGCTGCCACATGAGGTACACGCTCAGTGTGCCTTTCATTGAACGCTTTTGGCAGCTTGCGTATCCAGGATCAGCGACGAATCCGGCCGGATTCGTGGGGATGATCAACGCGAACGCCTTTATGAAAAGGGAGTTCGGAAAAAAGGTGGTAGAGCAGTTCTTTACGCGCGTTGATCTGACTCATGTGATCGATACAGCATGGGCGTACATCCCTGGCCATAATACGTCAACGACTATTTTGTTCGGGCGGAACCGGGGGCCTGTGAGCGGAAGCATCCGCTCAGTGATGGGGATCAAGGGAGAAACGGGTGAACCGGCGAATCCCTCACAGGGTCGGGTTTGGACCGCGATCGTAGAACAGGTGGATGCTCCCGGAACGGAGAGTGATTTCATCACCGTATCGGACACGCCCCGCGAGTCGTTTAGTAAGCATCCCTGGAGCATCGGGGGGGGTGGCGCCGCCGATTTGAAGGAGAGCGTAGAGGCTGCCTGTGACAAGGTCATCGCAACATTCGCGAGCCAGGTCGGCATCACTGCTGTAACTGGGGAGGATGAGGTTTACATCCTTGATAGCAAGCAGACGGCGCAACGTCTCCACGTTGAGGCTTGGCGGGCGCTGGTGACTGGTGATCTGGTGCGCGAGTGGGGCTTGAATGCGTATCCTGCGGTGTGGTTGTACGATGACGAGTTCCGATTGGTCCCACTGGAGCAGTTTCCAGGTACAGGGCGTTACCTGTGGGTGTATCGGGCTGGTCTTTCTAAGCGAAAGAGATTCGGAACGCCGATGCTAGAGCGGGGGCTAACCTGGTTTGAGTATCAGGAACTCTATGCGTCAAAACTATCCACCCGCCTTACCATCACGTTCGGTGAAGTGGCGACACACAACCACTTTGTCTTAGATCGAAACGGGGCAGTGTTCAAGAACACAGCCCCCGTAATTAAGCTCTCCGCAGACGCTTCTGAGCATGAATACCTTGCGCTACTCGGACTTCTAAACAGTTCGTCCGCGTGTTTCTGGCTAAAGCAAGTGTGCTTTCCGAAAGGCGGAGATCAGGTTGGAAACGAAGGCGCGCGCGTGCGTAAGACGGTTTGGGACGACCGCTACGCATTCAATGCTACGAACGTAGGCCAGTTTCCCGTACCTTCTGAGACGCCGCTGGATTTAGCGATCCTCTTGGATGCACACGTTCAGAGTCGACAGCTTCAGCTTCCTACTGAAATAGCTGAGTTACTCCCGGCATCCCGGACCGCTTGGCACCAGCATCGTGCACAGTCCAACCGCCTGCTGCGCAAGATGATCGCGCTGCAGGAGGAACTGGACTGGCGTTGCTATCGTCTGTACGGCATCACGCAGGACGAGCTGACCTACCGCGACGCAGCCGGCGAGCCGCTCACGCCGCCCGAGATCAACCTCGGCGAGCGCGCGTTCGAGATCGTGCTCGCGCGGCGGGTGCGGGACGGCGAGGAGGAGACCACCTGGTTCCAGCGCCACGGCTCCACGCCCATCACCGCACTGCCCGCGCACTGGCCGGCGGACTACCGGGCGCTGGTGGAGCGCCGCATCGAGCGCATCCTCAAGGACCGGTACGTGGGGCTGGTGGAGCGGCCGGAGTACAAGCGCCGCTGGAACACCGAGCCGTGGGACCAGCAGGCCCCCCGCGCCCTGGAAGAGTGGCTCAAGACCCGGCTGGAAGACCCGCGCTACTGGCCCGAGCCGCGCCTGCAGACCACGCACACCCTGGCGGAGGAGGCGCAGTACGACGCCGACTTCATGGCCGTGGCCGAGCTGTACCGCGGCCACGCCGGCTTCGACGTGCACGCACTCGTCCGCGAGCTGGTGGAGGCGGAGGCCGTGCCGTTCCTCCCCGTGCTGCGCTACAAGGAAAGCGGCCGGCGCAAGCGCGAAGTGTGGGAGCGCACCTGGGAGCTGCAGCGCCGCGAAGACGCCATCGACGCCGCCCTGGAGCGGGAGCTTGCCCCCGTGGGCGGCGAGAGCGAGCAGGCGTACCGCGAGCGCATCGCAAAGGAGCAGAAGCGCCGCAAGCAGGCGGATCCGGAACTGCGCGACATCCCGCGCCCGCCGCGGTACAGCAAGGAGGACTTCCTGAACGCCACGTACTGGGGACATCGCGGCGCGCTGGACGTGCCCAAGGAGCGCTTCATCAGCTATCCGCACGGCTCGCGCGACAACGACCCGAGCCTCACGGTCGGCTGGGCGGGGTGGAACCACCTGGAGCAGGCGCAGGCGCTGGCGTCGTGGATCAACCACGGCGTGGAGTACGAGGCGTGGAGCCCCGAGCGGCTGACCCCGCTGCTGGCCGGCATTGCCGAGCTGGTGCCGTGGCTCAAGCAGTGGCACAACGAGCCCACGCCGGAGTTCGGCCCCCTGGGCGACTTCTTCGACACCACGTACCTGGATGACCAGCTGCACCGGCACGGCCTTACGCGCGCCGACCTGCAGGCCTGGACGCCGCCCGCCGCCCCCCGCGGCCGGCGCAAGAAGGGCGCGGGTGTGTAGCCGATCCCCCGGAATTCCGGAAATATCCGCCGCCACGGTTGCCCGCAGCCGTGGCGGCGTGCATGATCACACCCCAGGCTCCGCCGCCCGAACACAGAAGCGCACCCCGTAATGACGCGCATTTCCGAGATCATCGACATCCCCCGGCAGGTTCACCAGGGCGACTTTGTGCTCAAGCTCACCGAAGGGGTGAGCCACGCGCACGAGACGCTGGCGAGCTACGTCGTCACCCCCCAGCTGGCGCAGTGCTTTGACCAGGCGCTCACGCTCATCCGCGCGGCAACGGAGAGCGGCGGCAGCAAGGGCGCGTACCTGCACGGCAGCTTCGGCAGCGGCAAGAGCCACTTCATGGCCGTGCTGTCGCTGCTGCTGCAGGGGCACACCGCCGCCCGCGCCGTCCCCGAGCTGGCCGCGACCGTCAGCCGCCACAACGAGTGGACGGAGGGAAAGCGCTTCCTGGTGGTGCCCTACCACCTGATCGGCGCGCTCAGCCTGGAATCCGCCGTGCTGGGCCAGTACGCCGAGTACGTGCGCACCCTGCACCCCGAGGCGCCCACCCCCGGCTTTTACCGCGCCGAGGCGCTGTTCGACGACGCACGCCGCCTGCGCGCGCGCATGGGCGACGAGCGCTTCTTCACCGAGCTTGGTGGCGAAAGCGGGGCGGGGGAGGGGGGATGGGGCGCGCTGGACGCCGCCTGGGACGCCGAGAGCTTCGACGCCGCCATCGCCGCCCCCCCGGGGGCGGAGGACCGCGCCCGGCTGGTGGGGGACCTGGTGGACAGCTTCTTCGGCGCGCAGCGAGACCTGGCCACCAACCGCGAGGAAGGGTTCGTCTCGCTGGACGAGGGGCTGGTGGTGCTCTCGCGCCACGCGCGCGCCCTGGGCTACGACGCCGTGGTGCTTTTTCTGGACGAGCTCGTGCTGTGGCTGGCCAGCCACGCCGCAGACCCTGCGTGGGTGAACCGCGAAGGACAGAAGGTGGTCAAGCTGGTGGAGTCCGCCCGCATGGATCGGGCGATCCCTATCGTCAGCTTCATCGCCCGCCAGCGCGACCTGCGCGAGCTGGTGGGCGAGCACCTTCCCGGCGCGCACCAGCTCGCCTTTGCCGACGTGCTCAACTATTGGGAAGCGCGCTTCGAACAGATCACCCTGGAAGACCGCAACCTTCCCGCGATCGTCAAGCGACGCCTGCTGCGCCCCCGGTCGGACCAGGCCGCGGGGGAGCTGGAGCGTGCCTTTACGGAGACGGCCCGCGTGCGGGAGGAGGTCCTGAGCACGCTGCTCACCCGCGAGGGCGACCGGGAGATGTTCCGCCAGGTGTACCCGTTCAGCCCCGCCCTCATCCAGACGCTGATCGCCGTCTCCGCGCTCCTGCAGCGCGAGCGGACGGCGCTCAAGCTGCTGGTGCAGCTGCTGGTGGACCAGCGCGACACGCTGGAACTGGGCGACCTGGTGCCCGTGGGCGACCTGTACGACGTCATCGAGTCCGGCGACGAGCCGTTCAGCCAGGCCATGAAGCTGCGCTTCGAGCAGGCCAAGCGGCTGTACCGGGCCAAGCTCCTTCCCCTGCTGGAGGAGCAGCACGCCGTCACGCTCGAGGACGTGGAGGCCGGGCGCGTGCCGCCGGACAAGGCCCGCGCATTCCGGAACGACGCCCGGCTGGTCAAGACGCTCATCCTCTCCTCCCTGGCGGAGGGGGTCGAGGCGCTCAAGGCCATCACCCCGGCGCGGCTGGCGGCGCTCAACCACGGAACCGTGCGCACCCCCATCCCGGGGATGGAGAGCCAGATGGTGCTCACCAAGGTGCGTGGCTGGGCGGCGCGGGTGGGCGAGATCAAGGTGGCGGAGGATGCCCGCAACCCCGTGATCTCCGTGCACCTGGTGGGGGTGGACACCGAGGGCATCCTGGAGAACGCCAAGGCCTTCGACAACTACGGCACGCGCATCCAGAAGGTGCGCGCGCTGCTGTACGAGATGCTGGGGATCACGCAGGAGGACGGGCTGCTGCCGCCCAAGCACCGCATGGCCTGGAAGGGCACCCAGCGCGAGACGGAAGTCCTCTTTCGCAACGTGCGCGAGCTGCCGCTGGACAACTTCGAGCCGCAGGACGCGGCGTGGCGCATCGTCATCGACTACCCGTTCGACCAGCCGGGCCACTACCCCTCGGACGACATCGCCAAGGTGGGACGGTACCGCGAGGAGAAGCCGCCCACGCGCACGCTGGTGTGGATCCCGGCGTTTCTCACGCACCAGGCCATGGACGAGCTGGGACGGCTGGTGCTGCTGGACCACGTGCTGTCCGGCAACAAGCTGGACGAGTACGGCGCGCACCTGTCGCAGCTGGACCGCGAGCAGGCGCGCGTGATCCTGGTGAACCAGCGCGACCAGGTGCGGCAGCGCATCCGCAACTTCCTGCTCACGGCGTACGGCATCAGCACGCTCAACCGCGACGCCATCGACTCCGCGCTGGACCCCGGGACGTACGTCCATTCGCTGGACCCGGGGCTCAAGCTGCAGCCACCCGTGGGGGCCACCCTCCCCGCGGCGCTGGAGAACCTCTTCGAGCAGGCGCTCCGCCACCAGTACCCGGCCCACCCCGAGTTCCGGGGCGACGTCCGTCCGCAGGGCCTGCGGCGCGTGCTGGAGGTCGTCCGCCGCGCCGTGGAGTCCTCCGACCGCCGGGTGGAGGTGGAGAAAGCGGATCGCGAGGACGTGTACCGGATCGCCGAGCCGCTGGGGCTGGGGCAGATGGGCGAGGCGCACTTCGTCCTGGGCGACGCCTGGGTGCGCGACTTCGATCAGAAGCGGGCGCAGGACGGCGTGAGCGAGATCACCGTCAGGCGCGTGCGCGGCTGGATCGACCGGCCGCAGGCGCGGGGACTCCCCACGGAGGTCGAGAACCTGGTCATCCTCACCTACGCCCTGCAGACCAACCGCACGTTCCTGCTCTACGGCGGCGTGGTGGAACCCACGCTGGACCGCATGCAGAACGAGCTGGAGCTGCGCGAGGAGGCCCTTCCCGCCGAGGACGTCTGGCGCGAAGCCGTGGAACGCGCCTCCGTCGTCCTGGGCGTGACGGTGATGCCGCTGCGCAGCGCGGGGAACGTGGCGCGCCTGGCGGAGCAGGCAAAGACCATCGCGGGCAACGACCAGGAGGCGCTCAGCCGCTACGTGACGCGGCTCGAGGAGCGGATGGGGCGCCTGGGCCCGGGCGAGGCCGGCGCCCCCCGGCTGCGGACGGCGCGGGCGGCGCACGCGTTCGTCGCCGCCGTCGCGAATGCCGCGCGGGAGGGGGTGGTGGATGCCCTCGCCCGGGCGGAGATCGCCACCAGCGCCGCCGCCATGGCCGCTGCCCGCACGCGCGCCGCGGAGCTCTGCACGGCCCTGGAGCGCACGAAGTGGGAGCTGCTGTCCGGCAACGGCGGCCTTCCCGAACCCTTCGCCGCCCAGGCCGCCGCCACTCTGCAGCGGGTTCGCGAGGCGCTGCACAGCGACGAGCACGTCACCCCCCTGGCCCCCGCGCTCCGCACCGCCGAGGCCGACGCGCTCGCGCTGCTGCAGCAGGCGGCCCGCGCCGCCACGCCTCCGCCTGCGCCCGCGGAGCCGCCGCCGACCGGAACGCAGCCGCCGCGGGACGACCCCCGTCCCACCGTAACCCGCACCAGTGGACACAAGCGGGTAAAGGCGGCGGAGGTGGACCAGGTGCTCACGGAGTTGCGGCGCGAGGCCGACGCGGCGCCCGACGCGTGGATCGACGTCTCGTGGGAGATCCAGTCCGAATGACGGCATCCGTCGCCGTGTTCCCGGTACGGCCGGAGCACGTGGCCGCGCTCGCCGAGTCGGTGCTGCAGAAGACCCGCGGCGCCGCCGCCGTGGGCCTTCACGCCCCCGGCCCGTGGACGGGCGGCGAGAGCGTGCTCATCGCCGGACAGGCCCACCCCGTGTCCTGGTGCGCCTCGGAGCTGGCCGTTCGCGAGGCGCTGGACCGCTACGCCGACGCCGGCGGGCCGCCGCCCATCGTGCTGACGCCGCTGGCCGAACTGGGATGGGACGTCCGCGCCCGCCTGGCGAAGCAGCGCCTGCTGCCCATGGAGCCCTGGACGCTGGTGGCCGAGCTGTTCCACACCCGCGACGTGGATCCGCGCATCACCCCGCATCCGTGGATTGCCGAGGTGCTGCTGGAAGCGGCGCCCGCCGGCGGCTACGCGCCGCTGCCCGGGGCCGTGCTGGATGCGGACACGGCCTGGCAGCACGTGCTGGCGCGCACGCTGGGCCTGCGCACCGCCCGCCCCGATGCCGACGCCCTGCTGGAGGCCAGCGCGGACCCTGCCGCCGCGGCGCGCTACGCGCAGCTGCCGGAGCGCGCGCGAAAGCCGCTCGCCGAGCGGATGGAGGAAAGCGCGGGGCGCCTGGGCGCGCTGCTGGCGAACGCCATGGAAGCCGGGCGGGCGGGCGCGCTGGTGGCGCTGGGCCTCGCCTGCGAGGTGGTGTACCCGGAGGGCGACGCCGGCGGGGCGGAGCTGGCGCGGCCCGCCGCCCGGCTGGAGGTGTACGTCGGCGGCGAGGCGATCGACCCGCGGCTGGGCCGCCGCTGGGCCCAGTCCGCCCTGCGGGTGCTGGACCGGCTGCCTGACCCGCAGGTCGTCCGCGTGTACCAGCAGGCGGAGTCATTTCTCCGCGACGAGTTCAACGCGGAGCTGCTCCTGGGCCACAGCACGGCGCTTCCGGCCAGCTACGAGCGCCGGCTGGAGGCGTTTGGCCGCGCGGTCGCCGCGTTTCTCGCGGGCGGCGACGCGGCGCAGGTGGACGCGGCCCTCGATCGCGTCGCGGAGCACCGCCAGGCGCGCACCCCCGCCGAAGCCGAGCGCCGGCGCAGGTTGCGGATGGCCGTGCGGCTGGTCCGGTTCCTGGCGAGCCGCGGCAGCGGCGCGCCGCCCGCCTTCCGCACCCTCTCCGACGCCGCGCGGGCGTACGCGGCGGAGGGGAGCTGGGTGGACTGGGCCCGCACCGTCCTCACGGGGGGCGAGCAGGAGGGAAGCCTCGCCGCGGCGCTGGAGGAGCTCAGCGGCGCCGTCCGCACCGTCCGCGAAGACGAGAACCGCCGGTTCGCCGAGCGGCTGGCGGAGTGGCACGGGTCCCCCGGCCGCGAGCCGGCGGTCATTCCCATCGACCGGGTGCTGGACGAGGTGGTGGCGCCCGCCGCGGGCGCAGGGCCCGTTCTGCTGCTGGTGCTGGATGGAATGGGGTTCGCGAGCTTCCGCCAGCTGTGCGGGTCCCTTGCCAAGGCGGGGTGGCAGGAATGGCTCGCTCCCGATCGCGAGGCCCGCACGGTGGCCCTCGCCGCGGCGCCGAGCATCACCCGCGTGTCGCGCACCAGCCTGTTCGCGGGACGGCTGCTCGCCGGCGCCGCGGCGGACGAGCGGCGCGAATTCGCGCGCCACGCCGGCCTCGTCGCCCGCTCCAAGGCCAAGCGCCTCCCGCGCCTGTTCCACAAGGGCGACCTGACCGAGGGCGCCAGCGCCGGGCTCGCCGAGCCCGTCCGCCAGGCGCTGGGCGATACGGACCAGCAGGTGGTGGGAATCGTCCTGAACGTGCTGGACGACTCGCTGGCGAAGTCCGACCAGGCGCTGCCGTCGTGGACGACCGGCCGCATCCGCCTGCTGGAGCCCATCCTGTTCGAGGCCCGGGTGGCCGGCCGGCTGCTGGTGCTGGCCAGCGATCACGGGCACGTGCTCGACGCGGGGAGCATCGCTCTCCCCGGCGCCGACGAGGAGCGCTGGCGCCCGTTCACCGAGCCTCTCGCGGCGGAGGAGACCGTCCTGGCGGGTCCGCGCATCCAGGCGGCGGCCGGGGCGGAGCGCATCGTCGTCCCCTGGAGCGAGCGCGTCCGCTACGTGCGCCGCAAGGCCGGCTACCACGGCGGGGCCTCGCCGCAGGAGATGCTGCTGCCCGTCGCCGTGCTGGCGCCGTGGGACCGGCAGGTGGAGGGGTGGACCGTGGCCGCCGAGCGCCCGCCCCGCTGGTGGGACCCGGCCGAAGCCGCCGTAACGCCGGCGGCGCCCCCGCCGGAACCCCCGCAGCGGAAGAAGCCGCATCCCCCGGCCGCGCAGCCCAGCCTCTTCGGGGACCCGGCGGAGGCCGCGCCGGCGCCGCCGCCCCAGGACTGGATCACGCGTCTCCTCGCCTCCGACGCGTTCGCGGGGCAGCGTGCCATCGCCGGGCGCGCGGCCCCCGGAGACGACGTCGTCCGCACCTTCCTGGAGGTGCTGGACCAGGGTCACGGCCGCGTGCCGCGCGCCCTGCTCGTCCGCGCCCTGGGGGTGCCGGAGATCCGCGTCCGCGGGCTGCTGGCCGGGCTTCAGCGGCTGCTCAACCTGGACGGCTACCCCGTCGTCGCCAGCGACGAGGCGACCGGGACCGTGGACCTGAACCGCGACCTGCTTCGCACGCAGTTCGCGCTGGAGGAGCGGCGGTGAGCCTGGCGCGGGTAAGCCCGCAGCGCCGCGCGGAGGTGCTGGACGCCCTGCGCCGTGGCACCGTTCCGGCCAGCAGCCTGGACCTGCTCGCCGTGGGGCTGGACCGCTTCGCGCCCACCGTCCACGAGGAGCTGGACGCCGTCCGCGCCGGGCGCGGCGCGCTCAAGGCCGTGCGGGGCGAGTACGGCGCAGGCAAGACCTTTTTCGCCCGCTGGGTGCAGGAGACCGCGCTCCGGCAGGGGTTCGCGACGGCCGAGGTGCAGGTTTCCGAGACGGAGACCCCGCTGCACCGGCTGGAAACCGTCTACCGCCGGCTGGTGGAGCGGCTCTCGACCCCCGACTGCCGCCACGGCGCGCTGCGTTCCGTCGTGGACGGCTGGTTCTACACGCTGGAGGAGGAAGTCCTCGCCGGAGGAGAGGTGGACCCGGCGGACCTGGACGGGCTCGTCGCCCGCACGGACGCGCTGATGGAGCGGCGGCTGGCCGAGGTCACGCGCCACGCGCCCACCTTCGCGCTCTGCCTGCGCGCCTACCGCCGCGCGCTGGTGGAGGACCGCAAGGACGTGGCGGGCGGGCTGCTGGCCTGGCTGGGAGGGCAGCCCAACGTTGCGGCGGGGGCCAAGCGCGCCGCCGGCATCAAGGGCGACATCGACCACTTTGGCGCACTCGGCTTTCTGCAGGGGCTCCTCACCGTGCTGCGCGACGCCGGCCACGCCGGGCTGGTGGTGGTGCTGGACGAGGTGGAGACGCTGCAGCGCGTGCGCGGCGACGTGCGCGAGCGGGGGCTGAACGCGCTGCGCCAGTGGATGGACGAAGTGGACTCCGGCCGCTTTCCCGGCCTCTACCTGCTGGTGACCGGCACCCCCGCTTTCTTCGACGGGCCGCAGGGGGTGCAGCGCCTGCCGCCCCTTGCCCAGCGGCTGCACACCGACTTCACCACGGACGCGCGGTTCGACAACCCCCGCGCCGTGCAGATCCGCCTGGGCGGCTTCGACCTGCAGAAGCTGGAGGAGGTTGGTCGGCGCGTGCGCGACCTCTACGCGGCCGGATCCCCCGCCGCGGACCGCATCCTCCGCCACGCCGACGACGCGTACGTAGGGGTGCTGGCGCGCGCGGTCACCGGCGGGCTGGGGGGAAAGGTGGGGGTGGCGCCCCGCATCTTCCTCAAGAAGCTGGTGGCCGACGTCCTGGACCGCATTGACCAGCACCCGGAGTTCGACCCCCGCCGCGACTACGCGCTCACCCTGGCGGACCACGAGCTCACGCCGGCCGAGCGCGGCGGGCGCCCGGCCGCCGGGGTGGACGACGTCGAGCTGGAGCTGTGAGCGCGTTCGGCCGCCTGCACACCTCCGTCCAGCACCACGTCGTCAACACGCTGGGATGGCCGTCGCTGCGGCCGCACCAGGAGCAGGCCATCGCCCCCATCCTGGACGGACGCCACGTCCTGGTGCAGGCGCCCACGGCGGGGGGAAAGACGGAAGCCGCCATGCTGCCCCTGCTCTCGCGCATGCTGAGCGAAGGCTGGGGCGCGCCCGGCGTGCTGTACCTGTGCCCCATCAAGGCCCTCCTCAACGACCTGGAGCCCCGCCTGCAGCGGCTCACGGGCCTGTTCGGGCGCCGCACGGGCGTGTGGCACGGGGACATCGGAACGTCTGTCCGCCGCCGCATGACGCGCGACGCCCCCGACGTCCTGCTCGCCACCCCGGAGTCGGTGGAGGTGATGCTGGTGTCCCGGCTGGTGGACCACCACGCCTTCTTCGCCAGCCTGCGCGCGGTGGTCGTGGACGAGATCCACGCCCTGGCGGGCGACGATCGAGGATGGCACCTGCTGGCGCTCCTGGAGCGCGTCCAGAGGCTCGCGGGCCGGCCCGTCCAGCGCATCGGCCTCTCCGCCACCCTCGCCAATGCGCCTGGGCTGCTCGACTGGCTCACCGCCGGCCGCGAGGAACCGAAGTACGTGGTGGCGGGCGCCGCGGCGGGGGTAGCCGAGGTGGAGGTGCAGGTGGACTACGTGGGCAAGCTGTCCAACGCCGCCCTCGTCGTCTCCCGGCTCCACGCGGGCAAGAAGCGGCTGGTCTTCTGCGACAGCCGCAGCCAAGTGGAGGCGCTCGCCTCGGAGCTGCGGCTGCTGGGCGTGCGGACGTACGCCTCGCACAGCTCGCTCAGCCGCGACCAGCGGCTGCAGGCCGAGGCTGCGTTCGCGCAGGGGACGGACTGCGTGATCGTCGCCACCGGCACCCTGGAGCTGGGGATCGACGTGGGCGACCTGGACCGCGTCATCCAGGTGGACGCGCCGCATTCGGTGGCCTCGTTCCTCCAGCGCATCGGCCGCTCCGGCCGCCGCGCCGGGTCCACGCGCAACTGCCTGTTCCTGGCGACGGGCGACGAGGCGTTCCTGCGCGCCCTGGCAATCGTCCACCTGTGGGCGCGGGGGTACGTGGAGCCCGTGGAGCCTCCGCCCGCGCCGTACCACGTGCTCGCCCAGCAGGTGCTCGCGCGCGTGCTGCAGGACGACGGCGCGCCGCGGAGCGACCTGGCAGGCGAGCTCGCCCGCTTCTGCCGGACGGCGGGGATCGCGTCCGCGGAGCTGGACGGCGTCATCGGGTACATGCTGGAGCAGGGGATCCTCTTCGAGGACGGCGGGATCCTGGGCCTGGGCGAGGAGGGGCGCACCCTCTACGGCGCGCGCAACTACCTGGAGCTGTTCTCCGTCTTCCTGTCTCCGCCCCTGTTTACCGTCTTTCACGGCAACGCCGAGCTGGGGCAGGTGCACGAGTTCACGTTCCGGGGCCGCGCGCAGGGGCCGGTGCACCTCTCCCTGGGCGGGCGAACCTGGCGGGTACGGCACGTGGACTGGAGCGCCCGCCGCGCGTACGTGGAGCCGGGCGACCTGCCCGGACGCTCGCGGTGGCTGGGGAGCGGCCAGCCGATGCGCTTCGAACTGGCGCAGGCCGTCCGGCACGTGCTGCTGCACGGCGTGGAAGACCGGTTCCTGTCCCGCCGGGCGGGGCAGAAGCTGGGTGAGCTGCGGGAGGAGTTCGCGTGGCTCTCGCCCACCGGGACCACGCTCCAGCTCGGGGACGCAGAGGGCCATTCCCGCTGGTGGACCTTCGCGGGCGAGCGGTACAACGCCGCGGCGTCCACGGAGCTCACGCGCCGGGGTTTTCCCGCCGCGGTGGATGCGCTCGCCGTCTCCATCCGGTCCGACGCGGGCGCCCTCCCCGAAGCGGTGGCGGCCGCCGGACGCGGCGTGGCCCACGAGCCGCAGCCGGACTCCGCGGTGGCGGACCCCGTGCCGCTCAAGTTCATCGAGTGCGTGCCTCCAGCGCTCCGTGCCGCCATGCACGCGCGGCGCAACGCCCCGGCGGGGGAAGCGCGGCGTGTGGGCGCTGCGCCGCTAAGCACCCGGGTTCTCCGCTGATCGCTCTCCTCGCGTTCACACGATCATCTTCCATCCGTAGCTCGAGCTTGTCAGGCATGGACGCGTCATCCCAACCGCTCCCGGAAGAAATCTGGTACGTCCCCGGCCTGCCGTGCCGAAAATGTGGCCGGACGGAGTGGAATACGTTTCAGATCGCCACCCGCCCACCACCGAACCGTGGTTCCTCGGGCGGAGAATACTCCGACCCGGTGACGGAATGGCGATGCGGAGTTACCGGACGAATCGACGCGGATCGCACGGACGAACACGGAATCGTGCAGGTCCAGGCGTTCTGCTGCGATTGCGGACACCTCTGGTGGTCCCGGCATCCGGTGGCCCGCCGGTACGCGCGGCGCGTCCGCGCCCACGGTGCGTACCACGATCTTCACGGCGTGTTTGCTTCCTGGGAGCAGGTCGAGAACCAGAACGAATGGGCCGCGCTGAACGACGAGTGCCTCCAGATGCTTGACGACCACCGCGAGCGTGCGGCCCGGCGTGCGGCCGAACTGCGAGTCGCGCGGTTGCTCGAGCATTACTCCGTGTCGGCCGAACCGGGCTACGCGGTTCCACGGGATCACCGCTTCGTCGCCGGCCGCTGCTTTGAGTGCGGGCGTGAACAGTACCTGGCGGAGCGGTTTGGATGGCCCTGCGCGTGACTTCGACCCGGACCCATCACGAGGGATGACGACCTACGAGCGCCCGCAGCCCGTTGCCCGGCTCACCGCGGGTGAACGGGAGCAGCTGCTGCGGGAGTACTATGACGAATACGCGCGGCTCAGCGCGTCGGAGCCGGACGTCCTGAACCGCAAGGTGCCACGGGAGCATTTCCGACAGATGCTCGGCCACGTCGGCGCCCTCGTGCAGCAGGAAGCGGCGCGGATGGCCCGTGAAGCGGGTCCCGTGCGGGACTTTCTGGACCAGAACCCGTTGCCGCCCAGCCTGCACGACAAGCTGCCGGACGACTTTCGGGCCTTTTGCCTGGCGCTGAACGCGCTCAAGCAGTGGGTCGTCGCGGAGCAGGCCGCGACGGATCGGTACCTGCTGGGCGGAACGGCGCGCGCGGCCTGCCGGGCGGCGGCGGAGCGGTGCGTCGTGTCGGGTGAGCTCCTCCAGCGCGATCGGCTGGAGCTGCACCACCCCGTCCGGGACGGGCGCCCCCCCATCCCGCTGGACAAGGACGCACATGCGCGCATCGAGGGGCAGAAGAAGGGCGCCGGCGGGCGCTCCCCGTCCGAGCGCGGGACATCGGGCCAGGTTCCGGCCCTGGTCGAGGGAGACCATGCCTATCGTGCCTCGCGCCTGGTCTTTCGCGCAGCCATCATCAATGCGCTCGCGGAGGACGAGGCGTTCCGGGTCGTGACCCCCGCGGGCACCTTTCGAATGACGAAGCGCGAATTTCTGCGGGAGTTCGCCAGCGTCGCGGCCTCGCGCACGTACCGGGACACCGGCACATACTCGTATTCCCGAACGCCGCAAAAGGCGCTCGCGTTTCTCATCCCCCAGGAACCGGCGTAGGCCGCGCTCGCACCCGGCTCAATCACGTCTGGTCCACATCGACTTCATCGGTGCATCATGATTACGCTACAGGAAGCGATGCAGCGCCACTCCCGCGAATCCTTCCGCGGGTTCATCGAGACGGGAGAGTGGCAGCGCGAGCAGATCCTGCGACGCTTTCCGCTGGACCACTGGCCGGCGATGACGCTGGCCGAGTACGCGCTCGGCGACCCCACCACACCCAAGGAAACGTATTGCTGGTGGATCGAGTTCGGCGCCCGTGAGCTGGGGAGCATGCGCGGCGGGCAGGCAAACAAGCACCTGATCTACTTTGGCAGCGACGGACGGTGGCACTACCCCGACGCCTACGCCGATGAGCAGGAGGCATGGCGGGCGGTTCGGGGCGGGTTCCTCAGGGCATTCGAGCTTGCCGCGGCTGGGCGCTGGGATGAAGTGGACGGCATCGCTGAGCTTTACGGGGCACCTTCGCTCCGGACCAAGACCCTGCACGTGTACTTCCGCGAGGACCTGCTTCCCATCTATTCACGCGACCACCTTCGCCACTTTCTTCGGCTGATGGAAAGGCCGGAGGGAGAGGGCTCGTCGTACGACAGCGTCCGCCTGAACCGGGCGCTCCTCGATGCCTTTCGCCGGCGGCCGGAGCTCACCGGGTGGTCGACGACCGAGCTGGCCCGGCTGGCCTATGCCTGGGCGGACCCTCGCGAGGTCCGCCGCATCGTGAAGATCGCCCCGGGACACGACGCGGAGTTCTGGGACGAGTGCCGTGCGAAAGGGATGATCTGCGTGGGCTGGGACGAGGTGGGGGATCTGGCGCAGTTCGAGAGCAAGGCCGAGTTCCGGGCGCGGTTCAGTGACGTGTTCGCGCATCACTACAAGGACCATCAGCCGACGGTCAGCAAGAAGGCGAACGAGGTCTGGAAGCTCCGTGAGCTGGAGCCCGGGGACCTTGTGGTCGCGAACCGGGGCACGGGCGAGATCCTGGCCGTGGGCGAGGTGATGGAGCCTGGCTACGCCTGGGACCACGAGCGCGCGCGGTACCGGCACACCGTGCGGGTGGACTGGAAGGAGGGAACGGGACGGAGGATTCCGCCCGAGAAGCGGTGGGCGCTGGTTACGGTCGCCGACATCCCGCCGGAGCAGTATGCGCGGATGGTCGCGGAGCCCGGCAACGGACCGTCCAGGATGACGGAGCCGCTCCCGCCGCCCCCGCTCTTTGCCGAACTGCAGGACGCGCTCGACCGCAAAGGACAGGCGATCCTCTACGGTCCGCCGGGGACCGGCAAGACGTACCAGGCCCGGCGGTTTGCCGTGTGGAGCCTGCTCCGCGCGGAGGGACGGAACGACGCGGAGGCCGTCATCGCGGAGCCGCGCCGCTTCGCCGCCGAAGAAAAGCGCCTCACCACGGTCCAGGTGGCGCGCAGGGTCTGGTGGGTGGTCGCCAATCCCGCCCAGTGGAGCTGGGACACGCTGCGGACGAAGCGAACGGTCGAGTACCGGTACGGTCGCATCCAGCGCAACTATCCCCTGGTGCAGAAGGGCGACCTGGTCGTGGGCTACCAATCGACGCCGGACAAGCGCATCGTGGCGCTCGCCCGGGTGCGGCAGGGGCTGCATCCGGCGGGCGACGGCCAGCGGATCGAGCTGGAGTGGGCTGCGGACGTGGTTAACGGCCCCACGTACGAGGAGATGATCGCGGACCCGATCCTCGCCCGCTCCGAGCCCCTGCGCTTTCGTAACCAGGGAACGCTCTTCGCGTTGACGGACGATGAGGCAGGGCACCTGCTGTCCCTGCTCGTGGAGCGTGACCCCCGCCTGCGGCCGCACCTGGAGGCGGAGGAAAGCATCGGCGCGCTTACCCGGGTCACGTTTCACCCATCGTACAGCTACGAGGACTTTGTCGAGGGCTTCCGGCCGGTAGACCGCGGCGAAGGCTCGCTGGTGCTGCGGCTGGAGGACGGCGTGTTCAAGCGGGTGTGCCGCGAGGCGCAGGCCAATCCCGGCCGCACCTACCTTGTCTTGATCGACGAGATCAACCGAGCCAACGTGGCCCGGGTGATGGGGGAGCTGATCACGCTGCTGGAAAAGGACAAGCGCGGTCTGGTGGTGACGCTCCCGCAGAGCAAGGAAGCGTTCACCGTCCCCGAGAACGTGCGGGTGCTGGGCACCATGAACACGGCCGACCGCAGCATCAAGCTGCTCGACGCGGCGCTGCGCCGCCGCTTCGCGTTCATGGAGCTGATGCCCGACGACACACTGCTGCGCGGCGCGACCATCGAGGGGCTGGCCCTGGACGACTTTCTCGGCGGGCTGAACCGACGCATCGTGAAGTACGAAGGGCGGGAGAAGCAGGTGGGGCACTCGTACCTGCTCGTGGACGGGCGGGCCGTGGATGAGCCCGCCGAGTTCGCGCGCCGCTTTCGCCAGGAGATCCTGCCCCTGTTGCAGGAATACTGCTACGACGACTACTCCCGGCTGGCGGAATACCTGGGCAGCGACCTCGTGGACCTCGAGGCGCAGGCGCTGGACGAAGAGATCCTGGCCGATCCATCCAGGCTCCTCGCCGCGCTCGCGGCAACGTTCGGACGCTCCCGTGACCAGGACTGACCGTCCTTGCCTCGGCCGCCCAGACGTGACGGTGGCGGAATGGGAGACTCGCGACATCCCCGGGGTGGCGCTCACTCCGCGCGACCGGCGGCTGGTGGACGAGGTGAACGAAACGCAGCGGATGACGATCCTGGAGACGAGGAACGGCGTCCGGGTGGAGACGCGCTCGTGGGTGGGCGTGCTGCGCTTTGAGGAATGGGAGGTGCGGGTGGTGCCCAAGCTCTCCGGCGGCGATCCGGGCGTGGCGGCCATGGTCCACGCCACGGCGGGCCTGGGCTCGCTGCGAGCCCTTCCCGGGCTACGGACCCTGCACGCCTCCGGGGCCACGCTGCTGGATCTGCTGGCGATGCTCTTCGCGCGCGAGTGCGAATCCGTCGTTCGCGCCGGCCTGCTCTCGGATTACGTGGAGCGCGAGGATGCGCTTCCGGCCGTTCGCGGGAGAATCCTGGCCGACCGGCAGGTGCTGGAGCGGTTCGGGCGCGTTGACCGGGTGATCTGCCGTTACGAGGAGCGCGAATCCGACATATGGGAAAACCAGATGCTTGCGTCGGCCCTGGCCCAGGTGGCGCCACGGGTTCGGCATCCCGAGGCCCGGTCGCACCTGCTGAGGCTCCGCGCCTTGTTCGCCGAGGTGTGCCCGGTCCCTCCGCCTGAGTGGAGATCCCCGTCCGAGGACGACTATCACCGCTTGAACGAGCATTACCGCCCCGCCCACACGCTGGCGTCCCTGCTCCTGCAGTCGATGGGGATACGGGAACTGCTCCGCGCTGGGGAGCACCGCGGGGTCGCATTCCTGCTCGACATGAACGCGCTCTTCGAGCGGTTCGTCTCGCGCATGGTGGAGCACGCGCTCACCGGCCACGGAATGCGCGTTCACCACCAGCGGCAGGACCGGCTGATCTGGGACGTCGACCGGGGGGCGCCCTATACGCGCATCATCCCTGATCTGCTGGTGGAAGCCGCGTCCGGATCACGGCTCAGTGTCGACGCCAAGTACAAAGCGTACGACGCCCGCAAGCTCTCGGCTGCCGACGTGTACCAGGGCTTTCTTTACGCCCGAGCGTATGGAGGTGCCAGACTCAATGGGGTGGCACAGGCGATGGTGCTGTTCCCGTGCGGTGGCGGCACACTTCAGCGAAAGCGTCTGCGAGTTCGAGACGGCGCAGGTGCTGACCTGGCGGAGTTGACTGCGGTAGGGGTCCCGCTGTCACCGGCAATCGAAGAGCTTGCCGCGAGAGGTGGCCCCATGCTGGAGGCGGTTCGCGAATTGATTCTCGAGCGGTTGGGTGAAGCCTGATGCTCGCGAATCGTCTCCGGGGTCTCGGATGGCTCCCAATGCTCCAATGGTTCTCTGAGTCCTGAGCACGAGAACCGTTTGCAGTTTTGATGCGTATCAAGAGGAGCGTGTAGTGGAACTCATCTAGCATTCGTAGTGCATCACTGTCATTCACCCCGTGGTGAATGGGAATTTTCTGTAACGTGCCTGTTTGCGAGTAGAATGTTCATGCACATGAACGTGCTGCTGGCGGAGGCGAACGTCCCCTACGACCGGCTGTTCGACCTGGACGAGATCAACGACCAGTTCGACCACGTGGACGCGGTGCTGGTGATCGGCGCCAACGACGTGGTGAACCCCGCGGCGCGGACGGACCCGTCCAGCCCCATCGCGGGGATGCCGATCCTGAACGTGGACGCCGCGCGGAGCATCATCGTGCTCAAGCGCAGCATGGCGGCGGGGTATTCCGGCGTGGAGAACGAGCTGTTCTACAATCCCAAGACGGAGATGCTCTTTGGCGACGCGAAGAAGTCCATCGAGTCGCTGATCGTGAGCGTGAAGGCGTTGTGAAGAAGTGCGTGAGTGCGGGAGTGCGTGAGTGCGGGAGTGCGTGAGTGCGTGAGTGCGTGAGGGCGTGAGGGCGTGAGGGCGTGAGGGCGGGGGGCGTTGATCGGAACTTCAGGCGGAGGAGGTGGACTTGGGCGTCGTGGAATCTGCTTCGCGGCTGTTCGACCTGCTGGCGGAGAAGGATGACACCTTTACGCGCCATCTGGGTCCGGGGCTGCCGGAGGACGAGATCCGCCGGATGGTGGCGGCGGTGGGGGTGGAGCTGCCGCGCGAGGCGATCGACTTCTACGGCCGCTTCAGCCTTCCGCCCGGCTACCAGCACGCCGAGGATCAGCCGACCCTGTACGGCATCTACTGGCTGCTGAGCCTGGAGGATGCCGTCGAGGAGTACAGGGCGCAGAAGGAGAATGGACTGCACCAGTCCCCCGAAGAAGTGCTCGCCGGCAGCGCGGGGTGGTTTCCGCTGCTTCAGGAAGACGCCAACTTCTACATGCTGAACACGGCCCACGTGGACGGGGGCTCCTGCGCCATCCTGACGGTATCCGAATACGCCGACGTTCGAATCGCCTTCGTGAGCATGGAGGCGATGTTCGACACCCTGTACCACTGGGTGAGCGAGGGCGCGCTGCCCGTGGAGGCGGGGCACGTGGCCGGAGACTACGAAGGCGACCCGGTGCGCGTGTCGGAGATCGCCGCGAGGTTCAATCCGGGCGTGGGGCTCTGGGTGGTCCGGTAGCGCCAGGCGCGGGAAATCAGCCGCTGGTCCGCCGGAGTGCGAGGCCACGATCCTGGACGACGAACGGCCCCGCGATGCGGGGCCGTTCGTTCTGTTCGATCATATCAGCGTGCGAGTACTTCCGCACTCACGCACTCACGCACTTCCGCACTCACGCACTTCCCTACGCGCGGAAGTCGGCGACGGCGAGGCGGAGCTGCTGGGCCATGCGCGACAGCGAGTGCACGGACGAGCCCGCGTCGCCGTCGCCGCTGTCGGACACGGCGGCGATGCGCTGCACGGAGGCCAGCACCTCGGTGCTCTGCGCGGCCATCTCCTCGGCCGCCGCGGCGCTTTCCTCCGCCACGCCGGCCACGGACTCCACCAGCAGCGCCAGGCGCCCCAGCTGCGCCGTCATCCCGTCGGCGCTCTCGGCGATGCGCTGCGCCTGCTGGTTGGTGCCGGAGAGCGCGCCCAGGATGTCGTCCAGCGCGCCGGCGGCTTCGCGCGCCATGCCGGAGCCCGCCTCGGCGCTGGCCGTGCCGGACTCCATGGCGGCGGCGACGCCGGCGGTGCCCTCGCGAATGCCGTTCACCAGCACCGCGATCTCGCCCGTGGAGCGCGCGGACAGGTCCGCCAGCTTGCGCACCTCCTCGGCGACGACGGCGAAGCCGCGCCCGTGCTCGCCGGCGCGCGCGGCCTCGATGGCGGCGTTGAGCGCCAGCAGGTTGGTCTGCTCGGCGATGTCGTTGACGCGCGCCACGATCTGCTCTACCTCCGCGGAGCGCGCGTCCAGCTGGCGCACCCGCGCGTCGGCCTGCAGCACGCTGGCGCGGATCTCGTCCAGGCTGCCCATGGCCCGCTGGATGGTTGCGCTGCTGGCCCGCGCCGCCGCCACGCTCCCCTCCGCCGAGGCGGCCAGCGCGCGGGCGTCGCCCGTCACGTGCTCGATGGCGGCCGTCATCTCCTCCATCACCTCGGCGGTGTTCTGCGCGGCCTGGGCCTGGTCCTGCGCGCCGGCGGTGATCTGCTCGATCACGGCGCCCAGCTGCCCCACCAGGTCCGCCGTCTCGGCCGCGCCGGCGCTGATCTCGGTGCTGCTCTCCGCCAGCGAGCCGCTGAGCTGGGTGATGCGGCCGATGGCGGCGCGCATGCGGGCAGCCATGTCGTTGAGCGACTGGATCATGGCGCCCACCTCGTCGCGGCCGCGCGGCTCGGCGCGCGCGGTCAGGTCGCCGTCGGCCAGGCGCTGGTTGACGCCCACGGCCTCGCGCAGCGGCACCACGATCATGCGGGTGATGGCCAGCGCCACCGCCAACAGCACGGCGAAGGCGACCGCCGTCGTCACCAGCATCGCCCAGAGCGCGGTGCGGGCGGCGCTGCGGCCGCCGCTCTGCGCCGCGGCGGCCTGCGCCTCGATGCGGTCCGTCAGCACGCCCAGGTCCGTCGCCAGCCGCTCGAAGCTCTGCTCGAACGTCCCCATCCCGCGCACGGCGGCGTCGCGGTCGCGCGGGGCCTGGTCGATGAGCGCCGCGCCTGCGTTCACGTAGGCGTCCAGGCTGGCGCGGGCGCCGCCCACCGCCTGCGCGGTCTCTCCCTCGCCCTTTTCCAGCGTCTGCAGCGCCTCGCGCATCCGCGCAACGTCCTGGTTGAACGCGGCGCGGGCGTCGGCGGCGGAGGCGGGATTGGCCACGGCGCGGTACACGTCGGCGCGAATGGCGTCGTGCATCATGTCCACGTCGCCCTGCAGCCGGATCTCCGACGTGGTGCGCGTGACGTCGGCGAGCGCGAAGCCCGTGCGGCGCAGCCCCAGCAGCCCGGCGGTGCCCACGCACAGCACCAGGAAGATGCCCAGCGCGCCGAACACCAGCAGCCGCACGGCGACGGAAAGGTTTCTCATGGAGGGATCTCTGAGGAAGGGCCGAACGAGCCCGGAACCGGACCGGCGGCCCCAAAAAGCGACGCGCCGCGAGCGTGGGACGCTCCGGCGCGTATACATCGGGCCGAGGGAATCTAACCCCTCGCTCCCCCCGCGGAAAGTGTAACAAAGCTGCAACGCCGACAACCCGGTGCCTGGGACAACAGCGGGGAGCAGGGGGCCGTGTCTCCCGCGGGCTGGTCGCGCCCACGGGTTGACGCCCGTCCTGTGGGGGTGGTCCGCCGCGCCTCAGGACTTCGACATGCCGGCCGCGGTGGTGCCGGGCCCGGCCGGCGGCTGGGCGCCGCGTACCGTATCGGCTTCGATCCCCATCGAGTCACCCAGCTCCAGTATCCCCTCCCGGCCGCGGCGCTGTTGCGCCTCCACCTCCCGCCCCAGCCGTTGAATGCGGTCGACCAGCTCGCCTGCGTGCAGCCGGTCTGCCTCCCGCTCGAACAGGGCCACCTCTTCCGCATCGTCCAGGTGCACTCGCGAATCCACCGAGATCAGATACGCGTGCAGCGCGAGCGCCTGGTGCGTGAACTCCAGTGACGCCGTCAATCGCTTCCGCTCGGCATTGCGCGCAACGGACCTGCCGAAGCCGCGCATGAACCCGTCGATGTAAGAACGGGAAAGGCCGGACTGCACCAGGCGCGCACGCATCCGCTCGGTCAACACCGGCACGAGCGTGGAGTCGGCTTCACGGACGTACGCCAGATACTGCGTGAAGTACGTTCCCACCTCAGGGTGCCTTCGTGCGTCGGCGAGATAGGCGGCGGACAGCCAGGCGTCGGGTGCGTTGTCAGGATCGACGTCATGCGACCGGGCCAGGGCGTCGTTATGGGCTACCAGGTCCTCCATCGCCTTGCGTGTGGCCCACAGCATTCGGGCGTCGTTGCTCCGCGGGGGCGCGTCCGCGGTGTCTACGGGGTTCGACAAACTGTCCGCAAAATTCTGCAGTGCGGCGAACTGCTCCTTCGCTTCCATTTCCTTCCCGGCCTCCATGAGCGGAACCATGATCACCGCGAGGATCAGGGCGGCGCCGGGGATCAGCGGCCTGGTCGACCTTCGCCAGATGCAGACCGTGGAAGCCAGGACGATGCTCATGAACAGCAGGGCGATGCCGCCGCCGAACATCTCACCCCGCCGCTCGGATAAACTGGCGGCCTCGGGCTCGGTCGTGATCGTCCCCAGCAAGAGGATTGCAGTGATGTACAGCCACTTCCGCCTGGACCGCCGCGGTGCGAACGATCCCTCGGCCGCCGGAAGTGAAGCCGGCGCCGGGCCGTTCGTCGTGGGAGGCTCCGCGAGGCGTTGGCTGGACGGCTCGGCGGCCGTCTCATCCTCAATGTGCATGCTGATGCTTGGGGAATAAGTTTCGGAGAGGGTCGGGCGGATGGATTCACCTGCCGGCGGCGTGGCGGCACTCCGCTCACACGTCAGGCAATGGGCACGCCGCTCCCGGAGCGACGGGTGCGCTCGCGTGCAAGTCATGTCGGGAGCACAGGTTGCGGGAGCGGGAGCCATGGGTGCCGGCATGGCCGAGCGGAGCGTCGCCGGGACCACGCCGCCTCAGTTGGGACAATGCTGGGAATGCAGGATGCCGGTCGATCTCCGCGTTTGCGTGAAAGCACCGCCGCGGAATGCGTTTTACCTGCCCTGGCCGCGGCGCCCATGATGGTTGAAGCGAACCGGCGGGCCGCTGCGGTGTATGCGTCCGGTCTTGCCCCCGACCGGACGAAACACGCAGTGCCTGCCATGAAGCGAGCGTACATCGAGACCTACGGCTGCCAGATGAACATCAGCGACAGCGAGCTGATGGCCGGCATCCTGGCGGAGCAGGGGTTCGTCGCCACCGACAAGCCCGACGACGCCGACGTCATCCTGGTGAACACGTGCGCCATCCGCGACCACGCGGAGCAGCGCGTGATCGGCCGCGTGGGGCAGCTGCAGCAGTACCGCCGCGAGGGTGCGCTCATCGGCGTGACCGGGTGCATGGCGCAGCGCATGGGCGAGAGCCTGCTGGGCCGCGCCGGCGGCGTGGACCTGGTGATGGGGCCGGACGCCTACCGCCAGCTTCCCGGCAAGCTGGACGAAGTGGCTTCGAAGCGCGCGCCGCGCCCGGCGCTTCCGCTGGCGTTCGGCACGCACGCGCCGCAGCAGCCGAAGGGGCTTACGGTCCTCGGCTTCGACCCGCACGAGAACTACGAAGGGGTGACGGCGAAGCGCATCTCCGCCGTGAGCGCGTGGGTGCCCATCCAGCGCGGGTGCAACTACCGCTGCACCTACTGCATCGTCCCCTACGTGCGCGGCGACGAGAAGAACCGCGACCCGCTGGCCATCCTGGACGAGGTGCGGGCGCTGGCGCGGGACGGCGTGCCCGAGGTGACGCTGCTGGGGCAGACGGTGAACTCGTACGAGCACGGCGACTGGAACTTCCCGCGCCTGCTGCGCGAGGTGGCGCGGGTGGACGGAATTCGCCGCGTGCGCTTTACCAGCCCGCATCCCAACGACTTTACCCGCGAGCTGGTGGAGGTGATGGCGACGGAGCCGGCCGTCTGCAAGCAGCTGCACCTGCCCGTGCAGAGCGGCCACAACCGCACGCTCAAGCGGATGCTGCGCCGCTACACGGTGGAGGAGTACCTGGAGAAGATCCACTGGGTGCGCGAGGCCATGCCGCACATCGCGCTCTCCACCGACGTGATCGTCGGCTTTCCGGGCGAGACGGACGAGGAGTACGAGGGAACGCTGGAGCTGATGCGCTCGGTGCGCTACGACGACGCGTTTCTCTACAAGTACAGCGAGCGCGACGGCACCCCCGCCACCCGCCTGCCGCGCGACCAGTTCGTGCCGGACGAGGTGGGCCAGGCGCGGCTGGAGCGGCTGATCGCCACGCACCGCGCCATCCAGGCGGAGATCTACGCCGCGGAGGTGGGGCGCATCGAGGAGGTGCTGGTGGAGAAGGAGGGCCGCCGCGGCGGGCTGCAGGGGCGCACCGAGAGCAACAAGGTGGTGACCTTCCAAGGGCCCGTGGAGCTGATCGGCAGCTTTGCCGAGGTGCGGCTGGAGTCCACCTCGGGCGCCACCTTCCAGGGCGAGCTGTTCCACGCGCTGGCGGCGGCGTGACGGCGGCCCGATGGCTTCCCGCCGCCGCGGTGACGGTGTTCGCGGCGGGGCTGGCGTGGCTGAACCGGGGCGAGCGGGTGGCGCTGGACGTGGGAGTGGCCACCTTTTACCGCGCGCCGCTCACGGTCGTCCTTTTCCTGGCCTTTCTGGCCGGGATGCTGTCGATGCTGCTGCTGAGCCTGCGCCACGACCGCCGCGTGCGCGACGAGCTTCGCCGCCACGGGCTGCTGCAGCCCGGCGAGCCCGCGGCCCCCGCGGCGAGCGCCTGGGGCGTGGCGCGCGAGCCCGCCCCCGCGCGCGACGACGAGCGGACCATCGCCTACCCCCGCTACGACGAGGACCCGGCGGCCTGAGCCGATCCCGTTGAGCCTGAACGACTTGCCGCTTTCCGCCGCCGCGCCCTGATCCGGGCGCGGCGGCTTCTTCGTATCGCCAGAACAGCAATCAATACCGAATCCGCAAAAGGACTGGGTCTCACACAGAGTCAACAGAGTTAACAGAGTGAAGCCTCGGCGAGATGACCGCCCTTGGTGCCGCATCGATCGTTTACCCGCGATCGGATGAATCGCGGAGTACATCGCGCGGCACGAGAAAACTCCGTTGACTCTGCTAACTCTGTGTGAGGCTTATTCTTTAGCGGATACGGTATAAGACATGACTTGTGCAGTCGCGCGGGGGCGATTACGGTGTGGACTGCCGCGTTGCGTGCGGGCAGATTCCGCCGTCAGGCGGTGCTCCGGTGTGCGTCATCCACCCATTCCAGCCGAGGTCTCGATGAACAAGCTCAAGCTGCATCTGGACGACCTGCGTGTGGACAGCTTCGACACCACGGCCGCGGAAACGGAGAAGGGGACGGTGTTCGGCGAGCAGTGCACCTGCCCAACCCAGTGCACCTGCGACACCCAGTGCGAAACCCAGCACACGGCGTGCAGCTGCCCGGGCTGCCCCACCGTCTGCTACTACACGTGTGAGGTGACCTGCTATCAGGAGTCGTGCGCCGAGACGTGCGGCGACAACACCTGCTGGTACCAGTCCTGTGTCGCCACCTGCATCGACACCTGCGACTGCTAGGAAACGCCCCATGAGGAGTGCCCAGGCCCGCGGGTGGCCCCCCGGGTGGATGCACTCCGGGTGCTGCCTGATTCGCGGCGTTCTCCTGCAGAGCGAGCCGTCCCGCCGTGGGGCGGCTCGTTCGCGTTGCGCGGGGCGCCCTGCAAATTGGCGACTTCTGGCAGTTGTGGCGGGATATGGAAGGATGTTATACTCGGAAAACACCCGATTTCCGTCAGCATCTTCCTCGAGGAGCCGCCTTGGGAACGCTCGCGCTGCGCGTCGAATGCCTTGCGGTGGAGTCGTTCCGGACGGCCGGCGAGGACCGGGTGCGCGGCACCGCGGCCGGCCAGGGGTTCGCCTGTCCGGCAGAAACCCCTGCCTGTAACGTCTGCTGAAGCCCTGAACCGCCGCGCGGCCACATCCGGCCGCGCGGCGGTTCGTTTTCACCCCCCGCCCACCGCGGAGCACCTAATGAACAAGCTCAAGCTCGAAGCCGAAAGCCTGAAGGTGGAGTCGTTCGACACCATCACCGACCCCGCGGACCCGCGCGGGACGGTGCAGGACCCCGGCGGATGCGTCTGCTTTGCTCCGCCGTGCGTCTGCACGGCCGGCCCGGACTGCACCCAGGGCTGATCGCACTGGCCGGCCGCGGGGCACCTGCCGCGCCCGGTTCGCGCGCCGGCCGTGGAGCGCCGGGGCACCCCGTTCCCCATCCACTTCAGGAGGGCCCGATGGAAAAGTTCAAGCTGCGGCTGGACGATCTGCGGGTAGACACCTTCGACACCACGGGGGTGGAGAAGGAAAAGGGGACGGTGTTCGGCGAGCAGTGCACCTGCTACACCAACTGCACGTGCCCCGGGTGTCCCACCTGCAACTCGTGCCAGGGATCGTGTGACTACTCGTGCAACGGCACCTGCCACGAGACGTGCGGCAACTCGTGCTGGGGCACCTGCAACGAGTTCACCTGCGCCTGGACCTGCGCGGAGTCGTGCGCCGGCTCGTGCCCGCCGGATACGTGCTACTACACCTGCGACCAGGGGATGACCTGCTACGGCGCGGTCTGCTGACGCAAGGCGCCGCTTCGGCTTCCGCCGGCGGGGTCCCCCGTTCCCATCCAACGATCAGGAGACGTATGAGAAAGCACCGGCTGGGACTCGACACCCTGAAGGTGGAGTCGTTCGGCACGCTGGGCCCCGTGGACGTGGACGGATGCGTCTGCGACTACCCGCCCTGCATCTGTACGGCGGGCGAGGACTGCACCACCACGCGGTAGCCGGCGCGGCCGCCGCCAGGCGTACGGCTGGCCGCGCCGCGCGCGATTTACGTAATGCGACACTCCGCGTTAAACACACGGCGGCGTCAGGCTCGTTTCCTGCCGTCGCACAAACAAGCGGGTTGCAGCGGCGCGCCCGCTTGGCATTTCCCCACCCATCCTCTCCAGGAGAAAGTCCCATGAACAAGCTCAGGCTGCGGCTGGACGACCTGCGGATCGACAGCTTCGACACCTCGCCGGCGCAGCAGGCGAAGGGGACGGTGTTCGGCGAGCAGTGCACCTGCTATACCCAGTGCACCTGTCCCGGCTGCCCCACCTGCTACGCAAGCTGTAACGGCACCTGTGACGCCAGCTGCAACGGGACCTGCGCGGGGACGTGCGGCGACTCGTGCTACGGCACGTGCGACGCCGGGTGCATGACCGCCGAAGGCCCCTCCTGCGTGGGCCCCACCTGCGACAACCAGCCGTACTGGCAGGGCAACCAGTGGGTCTACTGCTGAGGTGCGCGGATCGGGATTGACGTAATCAGACACATGATGTAAATCGTCCCGTGGAGCGCCTAACCTGTTTCCGCCATCATGTTCTCGAACGGGCGGCCCGGCCGGGCCGCCCGCGAGAAACCGACACGCCGTCACCCGCGGAACGCGCCGAGGCTCTCCCGGATCCGTATCCATCCACGTACCGCACCAGGAAGAGGCCCCATGAACAAGCTCAAGCTGCGGCTGGACGACCTGCTGGTGGACACCTTCCAGACCACCGGCGCGTCCAGGGAGAAGGGAACGGTCTTCGGCGAGCAGTGCACCTGCTACACCCAGTGCACGTGTCCCGGCTGCCCCACCTGCTACGCAAGCTGTAATGGCACCTGCGACGCGTCGTGCAACGGAAGCTGTGTGGCCACCTGCGACGCCTCGTGCTACGGCAGCTGCGACTGGACGTGCGATTACAGCTGCGACTGCGGCACCGAGACGCAGGCCACCTCGCCGGATCCGCGCCAGCCCTGCATGATCTGCCCCTGACGCCGCCACGGCCGCACGGCCCCCGCGCTGGACGCGGGGCCGTGCGGCCGCCCGGATGCTCTTTGTCCTCTCTTCCCCATGGGAGCGAACATGAAGAAGCTCAGGCTGCGGCTAGACGATCTGCGGGTGGACACCTTCCAGACCACGCCGGCCGCAAAAGAGAAGGGGACGGTGTTCGGCGAGCAGTGCACGTGCTATACGCAGTGCACCTGCCCTGGATGCCCCACCTGCTACGCAAGCTGTAATGGCAGCTGCGACGCCTCGTGCAACGGCACCTGCGGAGCAACCTGCGATGCCTCGTGCCAGGGAACCTGCGACTACTGCGGCCCCTCGTACGCAAACACCTGCGACGGCTACAACACCTGCGCGACCGCGCCGTCACCCGATTATCAGTGCAACTTCTGCTGACGCACGCCGGCCTGGAGGGCGCCCTGTGGTCGCCCTTCTCGTCCACTCCACCACCTGACGGGGGAAGCGATGAAAATGCTCAAGCTGCGGCTGGATGACCTGCGGATCGACAGCTTCGACACCACCGTGCCGCAGAAGGCAAAGGGCACTGTGTTCGGCGAGCAGTGCACGTGCTATACGCAGTGCACCTGCCCCGGCTGCCCCACCTGCTACGCAAGCTGCAATGGCACGTGCGACGCGTCGTGCAACGGCACCTGCGGGGCATCGTGCGGCGCCACGTGCGACTACTCGTGCGGCGGGACGTGCGACTACACCTGTAACTGCAGCGACTACAGCTGCGACTACACCTGCGACGGCTACGCCACCACGCCCAACAACATGTACAACTGCGTGCTGTGCTGATGGACGGATGACCGCCCCGCCGTGCCCTCACCGGCGCGGCGGGGGGCGCCGGTCCTCCGACATGTGGGGGGGGAGATGAACCACCCCCGGATCGAACGGCCGCGGCTGGACGACCCGGTAGAGACTTCCGGACGAACGCGGCGCGGAAGATGGGGACCGTGCTCGGGAGCAGTGCACCTGCTACCCGCCGGCTCGGACGACGGAGACGGGCCTCACGGCACTGCCGTGAGGCCCGTCGTCGTTCAAACACCCCGCGGACGCGCGCTCCGCCGTGGGCCCGGCGTCCAGGGAGCGGGCGGCGTTACACCGTCCAGTCGCAGGTGTCGTAGCAGGTGTTGAAGTAGCAGCTCTCGATGCGTGAGGGGTCGGTGTCGGGATCGGTGATGATGACCGGGCCGGTTTCCGGAGCGATGGCGCCGATGTGTGCGTTCACGGTGCCGCCGGCCGACGCGGTCCCCGTGCCGAACGATTCCACGCGCAGCGTATCGACTTCCAGGCGAAGCTTCTTCATGGTGCTGCCTCCGGTAGGATGGCGGGAAAGCGCAAATGCTTGCGTACCAGTTTACGCGAGAAGATGGAATGCGCCAGTCCTGCCCTGTGCTGCTGCGGTTCGGGCGTTCGTCGCAGGCTGAAGGAGGATTGTGCGGGATGTTCCCCGGCAGCATCCCTTTGTACGAGTCCGGCTCCTCGCTGATTCCCTTCGCAACGCGCCCATCGAGTCGCTCATATAATAACATTGCGTTGTGGCGGGATACGATGCTACATCTGTCGTGAAGCCGTTCCGCGCGCATCGCGACGAGGATCGTCGTCGTGCGGAGCGTGGAATCCCGGCTTCGTCACCGGCATCCATCATCCACTCAGGAGGGACGCATGCGGAAGCTCAGGCTGCAACTGGACGACCTGCGGATCGACAGCTTCGACACCACCGCGCCGCCGAAGGCGAAGGGGACGGTGTTCGGGGAGCAGTGCACGTGCTATACGCAGTGCACCTGCCCCGGCTGCCCAACCTGCGCCGCTAGCTGTAATGGCACCTGCGATGCCTCGTGCAACGGGACCTGCGGAGCCTCGTGCGACGCATCCTGCTATGGCAGCTGCGACTGGACGTGCGGAGACACGTGCGGGGCAAGCTGCGAAAGCTGCTTTAGCGCAGTTCGCGATGAGCGAGACCTCTGCATCTTTTGCTGAGCGGATCCGGGAGAGGCGCGGCGGCGGCTGACGGCGCCGTGCCTCTCCGGCATCGCCTGCCGTACTGATCCACTTTTTCAACCACGGAGCCCTCGATGAAGCTCAGGCTGCAACTGGACGACCTGCGGATCGACAGCTTCGACACCAGCGCGCCGCCGAAGGCGAAGGGGACGGTGTTCGGCGGAGCAGTGCACCTGCCATACGCAGTGCACCTGCGCCGGATGCCCAACCTGCGCGAACTACAACACCTGCGACGGTACCTGTAACGCGTCGTGCAACGGTAGCTGCGCGTCGTGTGGTGCATCGTGCAACGGCACCTGCGGGGACACGTGCGATGTTTCGTGCTTCGGCACGTGTGACGACACCTGCAACGGCTGTGGTTCGGGTGGTGGGTTCTCTGAATGCGACTATACCTGCTACAATGGCGTGTATGGTCTCTACTGCTGAGCCTGGCGTCCCGACATCGCGCGTCCCACCGCGCCGGATCCGGGCGCGACGGACGTCATTATCTCACCTGCATCAGAACGAGCTGCCATGAAAAAGCTCAAGCTGCATCTGGAAGACCTGCTCGTAGACACGTTCGACACCACGCCCGCGCAGCGGGCGAAAGGCACCGTGTTCGGAGAGCAGTGCACCTGCTACACCCAGTGCACCTGCCAGGGCTGCCCCACGTGCGACGCCTCGTGCAACGGTACCTGCTACGCGTCGTGCAACGGCAGCTGCGCGGAAACCTGCGACGCATCGTGCGGCGGCACATGCGACTGGACGTGCGACTACAGCTGCGGCTACACGTGCGACGGCCAGACCTGTCCCACCTTCCAGGGCGGGATGAGGCCTGACTGCGTGCTCTGCTGATCGCCGCCACACCGCCGCCGCGCCTGTTCCAGGCGCGGCGGCAACGGATCGCATGTGGATCGGTTCGGCACTGAATCCAACGACGGAGGACCTATGAAGCTCAAGCTGAAGCTGGACGACCTGCTGGTGGACACCTTCCAGACCATGCCGGTGCAGAAGGCGAAGGGGACGGTGTTCGGGGAGCAGTGCACCTGCTACACGAACTGCACGTGCCCGGGCTGCCCGACCTGCAACGCCAGCTGCAACGGCACCTGCGGTGGGTCGTGCAACGGCACCTGCGGGGCCACCTGCGACGCGTCATGCAATGGTACATGCGACTGTGGAACGTGGGACGCGAGTTGCGGCGGTACGTGCGGCGACTATACCTGCGGGACCTGGTACACAGCGGACGGCGTGCGAGCCTGCGTGGCCTGCTGGGAGCAATGATGACAAGCCGTGGTGCCCGCCCTGATCCGGGTCGGGCAACTGGGTGCCACGACTTGTTCATGCGGTGGCGGGTCGCGGTTACACACCCGGGTTGCGGAGGCGTTAGAATGCGTCCGCCCACACCTCCGTCCACCCGAACCATGGACGCGTGACGCAGCTGGCACTCCCGCTCGTATCGGCCTTTCTGGCGTTCGTTGCGGGGCTGCTGTTCGGATTGCGCGCGGAATGGGTCACAGGCGGCACTGCCCTCGCGGCGGTGCCGCTTCTGCTTGCGCCGTGGCTGCATCGCAGGCTGATCGGCCAGCAGCTGCGCGCCGATTCCGTCCGCCTGCTGCTGCTGGCGGCGATGGCGCTGGCGGGCGCGGGGCACGGCGCCGGGGCCCGCGACCGCGCCGAAGGGGACTGCCGCGCGCACTTCGCGGACGGCACGGAGCTCACCCTCCGCGGCGTGCTGGGGGCGAACTGGAATCCTCCGGCGGATCACAAGGCGCGGCGCCCGCTGCTCCCCGTGGACGCGGGGTCGGTGGAGCGGGAGGGGGAGGCGATCCGCGGCTGCGGCGGCGGGGTGCGCGTTCGCCTGCCGCGCGGCTCCGCGGCCGCGCTCGCGGGGACGGAGCTGGTGCTGCGCGGGCGATGGACCACGCTGCCGCGGCCGGTGCTGGGGAGCCGGTGGCCGCGCGATCCGGGATTCACGGGATACGTCTCGGTCGATTCGATGCAGGTCGCCGCGCCGCCGCGGTACGCCGCGCATCCGCTGCTCACCACGCGTGGGCGCACGGAGCGGCAGCTGCACCGGCTGATGGGGCGCCACGGCCCGCTGGCGGACGCGCTTCTCCTGGGCCGGCGCGAGACGCTGGACCGCGAGCTGAGCGACCGCTTCGCGAAGACGGGGCTCGTGCACCTGCTGGCCATCAGCGGCGGGCACGTGGCGCTCATCGGCGCCGTGTTCGTGCTGCTGGGGCGCATGCTGCGGCTGTCGCGCCGGCGCACGGCCTGGCTCACCATCGGCCTCGTCTTCGCCTACCTGGCCGTCATCGGCGCGCCGCCCAGCGCCACGCGCTCGGGGATCATGCTGGCGCTGGCGCTCGTGGCGACCGTGCTGCAGCGCCCGTCGGCCACGCTCCCCATCGTGGCCGCGGCGGCGTTCGCCATCCTGGCCGTGGA
>DASUVG010000350.1:0-24844 GCA_036379135.1 Longimicrobium sp. | reverse complement strand
CAGCGCCCACGAGCGGATGGAAGAGAACGCCAGCTTCGGCAAGATCGTGCTGACCTGGTAAAGATCAACTGCGCAAGGGTACAGAGGGACAGAGAACAGCCAGAGGAACAGAGGAAATCATTCGTCCTCTGTTCCTCTGGCGTTTGTTTGTTCCTCTGTACCTCTCGCAGTTTTCCTTACGCCGCCTCCGCGGCCCCGGGGTCCAGCTCCAGCTCCATCTCGAACTCGGGGGAGTAGAGCGTGGAGGCGCGAAAGCGGTAGCCGGCCTTCTGATAGCTGCGGACGGCGGCGCGGTTGTGGGGCTCCACCGAAAGCCACAGCCTGTCCAGCTCCAGCGTGCGCGCCAGCTCGGCCGAGACGCGGTTCACCTGCGTGCCCATGCCGCGGCCGCGCACGCTCTGGTCAAGAAAGATGGCGTACTCGCGCACGCCGTCCTTGCCCGTGGGCATCAGCATGGCGTGGCCCACCAGGCGGCCGTCCACCTCCACGATCAGGTGGTCGCCGCCGGCCAGCACGCCGGTCAGCCAGCGGTCCACGCGCGCGGGCCCTTCGGGCGGAAGCCCCTGCGCGGCGCGCTTGGGCTGAAAGGCGTCGTAGAACGCCTCCAGCAGCGCGCGGTCTTCGGGTCGAAAGCGTCGTACGTTGAACATGCCCCCCTCGCGGTCGCGGAGGGTTACGGGAAACGCCAGCCCCTTGATGGGCACGGCGGGCGGTATGGGGGGATCCACGGTCATCTCTCAGAACCCCAGGCCCCAGCCACGGATGAGCGGCAGCGCCTGCCGCCGCAGCGATTCCAGCGTGCGCCGGTTGGTCGCCTCGATCTCGTCGCGGCGCGGCACCGGCTTGTGGTCCTCGTCCGCGTCGCGGACGTGCGGCGGCAGCATCACCGGCGCCTCGCCCTGCCAGCGGTCCAGCCATTCGTGCGGAATGCGGTTGGGGACGTCCTGTCCGCTGAGCGCGCCCCACACCAGCGTCCACGCGCGCGGCACCACCTGCCAGACGGCGTATCCCCCGCCGCCCGTGGCGATCACCCGCCCGCCGCACACCCGGTCCGCCGCCTCGCAGACGATGCGGGTCGTCTCCTCGTACAGCCTGGTGGACGCGCGCAGGTGCGTAAGCGGGTCCAGCGAGTGCCCGTCGCAGCCGGACTGCAGGACGACCACGTCCGGCCGGTACGCCTCCATCACCTCGGGGATCAGCCTGCGGTGGATGTCGAGCCACGAGCCGTCTTCCGTGAACGGCTCCAGCGGCACGTTGAGCGAGTAGCCGTAGCCGTCCCCGTCGCCCAGCTCGTCCACGAACCCCGTCCCGGGAAACAGGTAGCGCCCGGACTCGTGCAGCGAGAGCGTCAGCACGTCGGGATCGTCGTAGAAGATCCCCTGCACGCCGTCCCCGTGGTGGGCGTCGTAGTCGATGTACATCACCTTGCCGCCGTGCTCGCGCCGGATCCACGCGATGGCCGCCGCCAGGTCGCTGTACACGCAGAAGCCGGATGCCCGGTCGCGGTGCGCGTGGTGCAGCCCGCCGCAGATGCTGAACGCCCGCGTCACCTCGCCGCGCATCACCAGCTCCGCCGCGCGGATCGTCGCGCCGGTGACCAGCGCGGTGATCTCGTGCATCCCCGGAAAGACGGGGGTGTCGTCCGTGCCCAGCCCCCAGCGCCCCGCGCCGGCCGCGTCGCCGCCGCCGCTGAAGCGCCGCACCGCGTCCAGGTACTCGCGGCTGTGCACGGCCAGCAGCTCCGGCTCCGTGGCCGTCCGCGGCGCCACCATCCGCGCCATGCCGCCGTCCACCAGCCCCAGCGCCTCGATCAGCGAGACGGCCAGCTCCAGCCGCCGGGGGTTGAACGGGTGGTCGGGGCGGAACTTGTAACCGGTCACGGCGGGGTCCCACACCAGCGCGCAGGAAACCCGGCTCACGCGACCCCCCCCTGCCGCAGGTCCGACTCCAGCGACGGCCACCCCACCTCGAACCCCTCCGCCTCCAGCGCGGCGATGGTCTCGCGCGGGTCGATGGTGTTCACGTGGACGATGGCCACGCGCCCCTCGCCCGCCGTCCCCGGCGGCACCATCAGCGAGCAGATGTTGACGTGCAGGTCCTCGCCGATCACCCGCATGGCCCGGGCGAGCTCGCCGGCGCGGTCCGCCAGCGCGATCTCCAGCCGCGACGAGGCGTTGGCGGGGCCCAGGATCTCCACGAACGCGTCCAGCACGTCGCTCTCGGAGAGGATGCCCAGCACGGCGCCGTGCGCGTCCACCACCGGCAGCGCTCCGATGCGGCGGCGGCGCATGAGCTTGGCCGCGTCCTCCACCGTGTCCAGCGGGCCGATGCTGTCCACGTCCCGCCTCATCACCGCCGAGATGGGGGTGCGGTCCAGGAACGCCAACCGCTCGGCGTCGGGCTCGGTGATGGGCGAGGGAAGGGCGGTCCGCACGTCGCGGTCCGAAACGATCCCCACCAGCACTCCGTCCTCGACCACCGGAAGGTGGCGGATGCGGCGCTCGCGCGTAAGCCGCAGGGCGTCCGCGAGCGAATGGCGGGGCGAGACCACGACGGGGTCGTGGGTCATCCGCTTTTTGACCAGCATGTTTTCCTGGGATACCGAACGCGGGCGCGGCGGGCCGTCCGCGTGGACGGCGCGCCCGCGGGAGACTCTCAACGAATCAGAGGTCGATCTTCTGCCCCGGCCGCATTCCGGCAAAGCCGGCGCGCGTGTTCACCAGCGACACGGCGCCGGTGGAGTCGATCCAGACCACCGCGTTCTGGCCGAAGACCAGCCCCAGCTCCACCAGCAGCGGCCGGACGTCGCCCAGCAGCAGAAAGCCGGGCTCCTCCCACAGGTCGCCGGCTCCGCCGCCGGTGCCGACCACGCGGCGGAACTGCACGCCCAGCGAGCGCACGTGGCGCAGCAGATCCTGGTCGGCCGCGCGGTTCTCGTCGGGGGTGCGGGCGATGGACGCGGGGTTGTACGCCGTGACGATGCCCGACGGCCGCAACTGCGGGTCTGCCGGGGTGTCCAGGCGCACGTCCAGGGTGCCTGCCGTCATCTCCACGGTCCAGGTGGTGCCCCGGTAGGCGTCCAGCAGCTCGGCGTCGCTCACGAGCGTGGGTGCGGTAGCGGTGGAGGGAACCACGTATCGATCTTTGGTCAGTAGCGGTTTTCGCGCGCGAGCGCGCCGGACGCGTCGTAGACGCGAAGCACGTTCGCGGTGCCGTCGTAGTCGGCATCGATGAGTTGGTACGCCACGGCGCCGCCGCGGTAGATCTCCACCAGGTCGGCGCGCCCGTCGCCGTTGCGGTCGGTCCACGAGGCCACGGGGCGCGAGCCGCCCATGAAGCGCACCAGCCGCGGCTTTGCGCTGCCCATGCCGCGCGGCATCTCGTCGCCCAGGGCGCGAATACCGTCCAGCCCCTCGTCGGCGCCGCGGAACCATGAGCCCAGCGCGCCGCGCCATCCGCCGCCGAGCTGCGACGAGGCGGGCATCTCCGGCATCTCCCGGGACGGCGGCGACCAGTCCTGCTGCGCGCGCAGCTTCACCGCCGTCAGGACCGCAAGGGCCACTACCGCAGCGGCCAGTCCGTACGTGCGTCGCATGGGGTCACCTCTGGATCGGGTTCCTGAACGATACATGCCTACCCATCCCCAGCGCCAGTGTTCCGTTTTTCGGGGGGTGCGGGGGGGTGGCGGAAAGATGGAAATCTGCGGAAAACGTGCGGGGCGGACGGGCCGTGGGCGGCCGGTGTGTACAACGTGCGAACCCGCCTTTCGTGCACACCCTCGCCCCAGCGGCGCACATCCCGCGGCCAGACTACGGAGTCCTCGCGGAGAGGTTTCGGGGTCCCCCACCCCCCGTCGTCGTCGAACGGCATCGAACTGCGTCCGCAGGGCGCCCCCTCTCCCGGCCTCTCCCCCTAAACTGCAGGGGGAGAGGTGACGCGCTTCGACAGAACTGGAGTGGAATCACACGGGGACCCTGCCGGAGCGGGATCGAATTCTCCCCCTCTCCCGCGTAGGGGGGGAGGGGGCCGGGGGGCGGGCCGGGGGGAGGGGGCCCCGTCGGACGCAGTGCGATCCCCGTCGTCGAGCCCCGATCAGTCGGCGGAAGCCCCCCTACGCGAAGTGGCGGCGGAAGTCGTCGCTCACCTGGCGCAGAAGGCGCTCGATGGCGTCCCGCGAGTGGGGGAAGAAAAGGGTGTCGGAGAGCGAGTTCAGGGCGGCGCGCACGTCCTGAAAGCGGTCCGCGGCGCGCAGCAGCACGTCGCCCAGGCCGTGGCGCAGCGCCAGGTCGCTGCCGGCGGCCATGCGGTACCCCGCGGCGCCCAGCTCGTCGTAGTAGGAGAGCGGGGGGGCGCCCCGGCGCTGCACCCGGTGGGTGATGTAGTCCGGGAACACGCCGCCCAGCCAGAGGGCGAAGTTGCCCAGGTGCAGGCGCAGCAGGAACTCGCGCTCGCCGCGGGCACGCTCCAGCGCGGCCAGGATGTCGGCCATGTAGAAGAACGGCTCCCCCTGGCCGCCGTCCACCCGGTGCGCCCGGCCCGCGACGGCAAAGTCCAGCAGCACCGCGGCCGTGTAGTCGGCAAGCTGCCGGTCGTGGATCTCGCGCTGCATGAGCGCGTGGCGCACCATCACGTAGAACACCAGCGGCGCCGGGGCCATGCTGATCCCCTCGCCGCGCACCAGCGCCCGCAGCACCGCGGTGTCGTCCAGCAGCGCGTCCAGCCCCTGCTCGCGCAGCCGCTCCTCGCCCCCCGGGCCCACCAGCGCCAGCAGCATCTCCGCCTCGCGCCGGCCGAACGACGCCCTCACGTTTGGCTTGATCATGTGCATTCTCTCCGCAAACCGGTGTGGGTCTGCACGTACTACCGGGCCGCACCGCCTCCGGGTTCCATCCCCGGGCGTTCCGGTGGATGTGTCACGTGCAACGGAAATGCCGGAACTTCTGGCGCGGCCCGCGGATCGTTCCACCTGATCCAGAGCCGGCTGGGGGGAGTCTGCCGCCGCCGGCGCGCACCCGTGGAGTGTTCGGGGATCCGTATCGGATCGGAATGCGCCAGCGCATGTACACTCTGTGCACTGCAGCCGCGAGAACCCGCAAGAAACAAGGATCAGTGTTTTCCGGGAGGCACGCCCCTTGCCCCTGTTGTGCTTGCCCGACAGCGCCAGCGGAAGGCCATTTTCTGCGGCGCTCCGCTCTGCCCTCCATCCTGCCCGGTGCTCCTTCGATGCCTCAGCCGATTCACGGCGCAAGCGGCTCCGACCGCGCGCGCAAGCCCGACCTTCTGTGCTTTTCGCACCTGCGCTGGAACTTCGTCTACCAGCGGCCGCAGCACCTGATGAGCCGCTTTGCCCGCGACCGGCGCGTGTTCTACTGGGAAGAGCCCGTGCACCACGACGCAGGCCCGTGGCTGCACGTCACCCACGGCGACGACGGGGTGACGGTGATCGTCCCGCACCTGCCCGCGCTGGACCCCGCGGAGGCGGAGGCGGCGCTGCGGCGACTGCTGGACGGGTGGATGGCGGACGAGGGGATCGGCCGCTTCGTGACGTGGTTCTACACGCCGATGGCGCTGGGGTGGGCCGGGCACCTGGACCCGCTGGCCACCGTGTACGACTGCATGGACGAGCTCTCGGCCTTTCTCTACGCCCCGCCGGAGCTGCTGGCGCGCGAGGCGGAGCTCATGCGGCGCGCGGACCTGGTGTTCACGGGCGGGCCCAGCCTGTTCGAGGCGCGCCGCGGCCGGCATCCGTCCGTACACCTGTTTCCCAGCAGCATCGACGCGCAGCACTTCGGCGCCGCGCGCCAGCCGCTGGCGGACCCGGCGGACCAGGCCGGCATCCCCCACCCGCGCATCGGCTTCTTCGGCGTGCTGGACGAGCGCTTCGACGCGGAGCTGGTGCGAGCGCTGGCCGCGGCGCGCCCGGAGTGGCACATCGTGCTGATCGGCCCCGTGTGCAAGATCGACCCGGCCGGCCTCCCCCACGGGGACAATCTGCACTACCTGGGTCCCAGGTCCTACGCCGATCTTCCCGCCTACCTGGCGGGATGGGACGCGGCGGCGCTGTTCTTTGCCCTCAACGAGTCCACGCGCTTCATCAGCCCCACCAAGACGCCGGAGTACCTGGCCGCCGGCAGGCGCACCCTCTCGTCGCCCGTGCGCGACGTGGTACGCACCTGGGGAGACGACGGGCTGGTGCGCATCGCGTCCACCCCGGAGCAGTGGGTGGAGGCGGTGGAGGAGGCGCTGGCGGACGAGGGGCGCGACGAGTGGCTGCGCCGGGTGGATGCGCGGCTGGCGCGCACGTCGTGGGAAAGCACCTGGGCCGGGATGGCGGCGCTGATCGACCACGCGGCGAGCGGCGGGCTGGCCGCGCCGGGGATGCTGCGTGGGCACGGGGTGCAGGCGGAACGCGCCGCGGAGCGCGACGGAATGGCCGCCGCGGCGGGGGACTGAGATGTTCGACTACCTGATCGTGGGGGCCGGGTTCGCGGGGAGCGTGCTGGCGGAGCGGCTGGCGGCGGACGCGGGAAAGAAGGTGCTGGTGGTGGACCGGCGTCCGCACATCGCCGGCAACGCGTACGACGAGTACAACGACGACGGGATCCTTGTGCACCGCTACGGGCCCCACATCTTTCACACCAACTCGCGCGAGGTGTGGGAGTACCTGGGCCGCTTTACCCCCTGGCGCCCGTACGAGCACCGGGTGCGCGCCAGCGTGGACGGGATGCTGCTTCCCATCCCCATCAACCTGGACACCATCAACCAGCTGTACGGGCTCTCGCTGACGTCGCTGCAGGTGGAGGATTTCTTTCGCTCCGTGGCGGAGCCGCGCGACCCCGTGCGCACGTCGGAGGACGCGGTGGTGGGGCGGGTGGGGCGCGAGCTGTACGACAAGTTCTTTCGCAACTACACGCGCAAGCAGTGGGGGATGGACGCGTCGGAGCTGGACGCCGCGGTGGCCGCGCGGGTGCCGGCGCGCACCAGCCGCGACGACCGGTACTTTACCGACACGTACCAGGCCATGCCGCTGCACGGCTACACGCGCATGTTCCAGAACCTGCTGGCGCACCCCAACATCAAGGTGATGCTGAACACCGACTACCGCGAGGTGGAGGGGCTGATCCCCTACCGCGAAGTCGTGTTCACCGGGCCGGTGGACGAGTACTTCGACTTCCGCTACGGCAAGCTTCCGTACCGCTCGCTCCACTTCCAGCACGAGACGGTGGGGCGCGAGGTGTTTCAGCCCGCGCCGGTGGTGAACTATCCCAACGAGCACCCGTACACGCGCATCACCGAGTTCAAGTACCTCACGGGCCAGGAGCACGCGAAGACCAGCATCGTCTACGAGTACCCCTGCGACGACGGCGACCCGTATTACCCGGTGCCGCGCCCGGAGAACGCGGAGCTGTACCGTCGCTACCGGGCCCTGGCCGAGGAGACGGAGGGGGTCTGGTTCGTAGGTCGGCTGGCGACGTACAAATACTACAACATGGACCAGGTGGTGGCGCAGGCGCTGTCTACGTACCGAAAGATCATCGGCCTCAAGAGCACGGCAAATCATGCGCGAAGCAGGGTTCCCGCAGCGGAGCTCGCGGCGACCTGAGCTGTGGGCCGGCGTGGAGTGCACCCGCAACCGCGTCGGCGACCGCTGGCTGGACCAGCTGGATCGAACCGGCCACGCCACCCGGATCGACGATCTGGACCGCTTCGCCGCGCTGGGAATCCGCACCATCCGCTACCCGTTCCTGTGGGAGCGCATCGCGCCGGACGGGCCGGAGCGGGCGGACTGGACGTGGGCCGACGCGCGGATGGAGCGGCTGCGCGCGCTGGGGATGGCGCCCGTCGCGGGGCTGGTGCACCACGGCAGCGGCCCGCCGGGCGCGGCGCTGGGGAGCGGGTGCTTCGCGGAAGGGCTTTCGGCGTACGCGGGCGCCTTCGCGCGGCGCTACCCCCACGTGCGCGACTACACGCCGGTCAACGAGCCGCTGACCACCGCACGCTTCACCGGCCTCTACGGCCTGTGGCATCCCCACGGCCGCGACGAGCGGACCTTCGTCCGCCTGCTGCTGGAGCAGGTGCGCGCCGTGGTCCTGGCGATGCGCGCCGTCCGCGAGGTGAACCCGGACGCGCGGCTGGTGCAGACGGAAGACCTGGGAAAGACGCACGCCACGCGCACCCTGGCGTACCAGGCGCGGTTCGAGAACGAGCGCCGCTGGCTGACCTGGGACCTGCTCTGCGGCCGCGTGGACGCGGATCATCCCCTGTGGCCGGACCTGCTGCGCTGGGGCGCGGAGGAGGGTGAGCTCGCCTTCTTCACCGAAAACCCCACCCCGCCCGCCATCGTCGGCATCAACCACTACCTCACCAGCGAGCGGTTCCTGGACACGCGGGTGTGCCGCTATCCGCCGCGCCAGCGCGGCGGCAACGCGTACCAGCGCTACGCGGACGTGGAGGCCGTCCGCGTGCGCCGCGGCGGCGTGGCCGGCCCGCGCGCGCTGCTGGCTGAGGCGTGGCGCCGCTATGGGGTGCCGCTGGCGGTGACGGAGGTGCACCTGGACTGCACGCGCGAGGAGCAGCTGCGCTGGCTGGCGGAGGTGTGGGCCGCGGCGGACGGGCTGGCGGCGCGCGGCGTGGACGTGCGGGCGGTGACGGTGTGGGCGCTGCTGGGCGCGTTCGACTGGGACTCGCTGCTCACCCACGACACGGGGCGCTACGAGGCGGGCGCCTTCGACCTGCGCGCGCCGCGGCCGCGGCCCACCGCCCTTGCGTCGATGGCGCGCCGCCTGGCCACGGGAGAGGGCGAGCCGCACCCGGTGCTGGACGTCGCCGGCTGGTGGCACCGCCCGGAGCGGCTGCACTACCCGCCCTCCGGGCGCTCGCAGCCGCGCCGCGCTGGCGACGCGCGCGAGCCGCGCGTGCTGGCCATCACCGGCGCCTCGGGGACGCTGGGGCGCGCGTTCGCCCGCGTCTGCGCCGTCCGCGGGATCGCGCACCGCCTGCTCTCGCGCGCGGAGATGGACGTCGCTGACCCTAAGTCAGTTGCCGGCGCGCTGGACGGCATCCGCCCCTGGGCCGTGGTGAACGCGGCCGGATACGTACGCGTGGACCAGGCGGAGGCGGAGCCGGCGCGCTGCCTGCGCGAGAACGCGGACGGGGCCGCGGTCCTGGCGGCGGAGTGCGCCGCGCGCGGCCTGCCGCTCGTCACCATTTCCTCGGACCTGGTGTTCGATGGATCGAAGTCCACGCCCTACGTGGAGAGCGACCCCGTCGCGCCGCTGAACGTGTACGGCAGAAGCAAGGCGCAGGCGGAGGCGCGGGTGACGGATGCCCATCCGTCCGCGCTGGTCGTGCGCACCAGCGCGTTCTTCGGCCCGTGGGACGCGCACAACTTCGTGGCCGTTGCGCTGCGGGAGCTGGACGCCGGCCGCCCCTTTGCAGCCGCGGACGACGCGACGGTTTCGCCCACCTACGTGCCGGACCTGGCGAACGCCTGCCTGGACCTGCTGGTGGACGGGGAGGGGGGGATCTGGCACCTGGCCACCCCCGGCGCGCTGACCTGGGCGGAGCTGGCGCGGCGGGCGGCGGAGCTGGCGGGGGTGGATACGCGGCGGCTGCAGCCCCGGCCCACGAGCGCGTTCGGGTTCCCCGCGCCGCGCCCGCTCTACACGGCGCTGGGGAGTGAGCGCGGCTGGCCCCTTCCGCCGCTGGAAGATGCGCTCGGCCGGTTCGTGCGGGAGTGGCAGGGGGCGGCGCCGCGGACGGCGAAGCGGGCGCGCGCGGGCGGGCGCCGGATGGCGGCCGCGACAAGGTGATTGCGCGGCGGAGGCGAAACCCCGACCTTGACACCGCGTACGGATCCCGGTCCACGCCCCATCGCAACCGCCCTTCTCCGGAGCCCTGCCATGAAGCGAATGCTCGCTGCCGCGCTGGTGCTGTTCACCGCCGCCTGCGCCGCCTCCGCCCCCCCGGCCGACCCGCCCGCGCCCGCCGCGCTGAACCCCGTCGGCGTCTTCCCGTTCACCACCACGGTGGATGGCAACGAGGTGACGGGATCCGTGGAGGTCACCGGACAGCCGGGCGCGTACGCCGGCGTCATCCGCACCAGCATCACTCCCGAGATCCCCATCACCGGGGTGATGGTGTCGGGGCAGGAGATGGTGGTCACGGCCGACACGCCCGACGGCCCGCTGACCATCAACATGACCTTTGCCGGCAACGCCTTTACCGGCGCCTGGGCCCTGAGCGGCGACACCGGCAACCTGTCGGGCAGCCGCCGCGTGCCGTAGCGCTGGACGACGGAGACGGACGAGCGGCCCCGATGCTTCACCGCATCGGGGCCGCTTCGCGATGGTGACGTGCGGTGGGCCTTCCCGCGCCTCAGAGTGTGTTTAAGAATCGCGCAAGAGCATGTTTTCCTGAGGGAGGCGCCGCTCCGAACCCGCTGCTACAAAGCACTTTGGCGCCGACCGAAGGATCTCGCCGGCAGCACCTGGGGGCTGGACCGGTGCCGCGTGGCCAGCCCCCGGGTGGCCGAGACCAGATCCTTCGGTCGCGCGCAAACGGTTGACTCGCTTACAGTTCCGAGTGTGCGCTCTCTCAGGAAATCAAACTCGGCCCGAAAGACCAGATTCTTAAACACATAGTCACATTGGTTTCCCGGATCTGGTGTGGAGGCCGTTCCGTTCAGCCGTAGCGGTGAACCATCCGCGCGCAGAAATCCACGAACTCGCCGGGGTCCCGCGGCGGGCTAGTGTAGTGGGGCACCACGCCTTTGTGCTCGGGGGTAAAGCAGAACGTCACCGTCACCTCGAACTCCTCCAGCACCGCCATTTGCCGGTCGAACCAGGCCTGGCAGCCGTCGCGGTGGTCGTCGCTCCAGCTGAGCCCCGTCCGCAGCTTCTTTACCCCCAGGTCACGCAGCCAGCGCACGGCATCGTCCAGCCGGTGGTCCTGGTAGTGGAACCACTGGCAGATGCCCAGCTCGCCGCCCATGGCCGCGAAGTCGCGCATGGCCGGCTTGGGCGTGCCGTCCTCGCGCACCAGGCCCATGTGAAAGTGGCGAAAGTACGACGAGCCCTCGCGCTGCTTGTGGCGCGTGGTGGCCTCCCACTGCTGCGGCAGGTCGAACAGGCTGTACCAGTGGATGCGCTCCGCCCGCCCGCGAAGGATGTCCGCCGTGCGCCGCAGCCCTTCGGCCTGGATGGCGTCGCCGGCAAAGGTGCTGATCCCCACCTCGGTGACCCACACCGGCAGCTGCGTCACCGCGCGGACGGAATCAAGCTTGGCGGGCCAGTCCTCGATGCTCCACAGGTTCCAGTCCAGCGGAAAGCCGTGGACGGCGACGACGTCCATCTGGTCCAGCACCCCCTGTCCGGCCATGTGCGCCAGGAAGCGGGGGTCGATGGGGGAAAGGCCGCCCAGCACGCGCTTTACGCGCGGGTTCTCCGCGCGCACCGCCTCCCCCGCCGCGCGCGCCATCGCCGCGAAGGTGTGCCACCCCTGATCGATGCCGAAGTCCCAGTGCGACGTGTTGTTGGGCTCGTTCCAGACCATCACCGCTTCGATCACCGGCCGGCGCCTCCCCGTGACGGGTACACCGCGCGCGGCTCGCCGTCCGTGATGCGCCCGCGGCGGCAGAGGTACACCTCCTGCTCCGCGTGCTGCACGATGTCGAACCCGGCGCTGCGCAGCATGGCCTCGGTGCCGGCGGCGTTGGGCACCCACCAGTTCGTGGGATCGTTGCAGTAGCGGTGCTCGATGAACGCCATCTTCGGGTAGCCGGGGCTGTCGAAGTGGTCCTGCTGCCAGAAGTCGTAGTCATCGCGCACCGGGTCCACCTCGGTGGATCCACGCTGCATGGACTGAAAGAGCATCAGGTCGCCCACCACGTGCTCGTACAGCAGGTCCAGCGCGAGCAGCGGGTGCCGCAGGTGGTACAGCACGCCCATGAAGATCACGAAGTCGAACTTCTCGCCCAGCCGCGCCACGTCGTACACCGACAGCTTGCGGAACTCGATGTCCATCCCCTCGATCTCGGCGGCGAAGCGGGCCTGGTTGAGATAAAGATCCTCGCTGTCGATGCCGACGACCCGCGCCGCGCCCCGCCGCTTCATCTCCATGCTGTAGAAGCCGGCGTTGCAGCCGATGTCCAGCACCGACCTGCCCGTCAGGTCCTCGGGCACCGCGTGTGCGAAGTTCACCCACTTGATGGACGGGTAGTCGCCCAGAAAGTGGTCGGGCGCCGTGCGCACGCCGCGCAGGTTCAGGTTGTGGAACCAGGGACCCAGCTCGCGCACGCGCCGCTCGATGTCGGCCACGGGTTGGGGCGAGATCAAAGTGTGTTCTCCAGGAACAGGTTCAAGGGTCAAGGTTCAAGGGTCAAGTACCGAGTACCAAGTCGGAGTAAGCCGCAGCACTGGGCACTGGGCACTGGGCACTGGGCACTGGGCACTGGGCACTGGGCACTGGGCACTGGGCACTTGATATTAGGCACTTGGCACCAGGCACTCCCTGCCCGCCAGCACCGAGATGGCCTCGCGGTAGCCGTGCAGCGTCCCCACGTCCACGTACGCCTGGCCCGCGCGCACGCCGCGCGCCTCCCCGCCGCGCGCCAGCCACGCGTTCACCAGCGTGCCGATGTACTCGTCCTGCCGGCCGCGCTCCAGCCACAGCTCGTGCAGCTCGCCCAGCGTCCACCCGGGAAGCTTGAAGGCGCCCCACACCCAGTGCGTGGCCGCGCCCGGCTGCTTTACCTGGATCTCCCGCACCCGCCCCTCGTCGTCCGTCACCACCGCGTCGAAGAACTCCGGCCGATCCACGGGAAAGAGGAGAAAGGTGAAGGTGCGGTCCGGGAGCGCGCACAGCCCGTCTTCGGGAAACCAGACCGTGTCCGGCAGCCCCACCAGCACGTCCTCCGCCGGCGGCACGAGCGGGAGGACGCGGAAGATGGAGTCGCAGAGCCCCGCCGGCCTGGGCTGCACCGCGTAGCACACGTTGGCCGCGCCGAATCCGCCCCCGTAGTACTGCACGATGTCGTGCTTCCCGGGGGAGATGACGAAGCAGATCTTGTCCGCGCCGCCGCGGATCATCCGCTCCACCAGGTACTCGCTCACCGCCCTGGGCCGCTCCGCCCCGTCGTCGTCGATCCGGCTGCCGACCGGGAGCAGCTCCTTGCTGAAGGCGAGCGGCTGAATGCGGCTTCCCGCGCCCGCCGCCGGTACGATGCCCCACATCCGGTCAGCCCTCCGCCACGGTGCCCCGCGCCCGCCACTCCGCCCCGGCCGGATCCCCCGCCCCCTCCACCGCCCCGAACGCCGCGTCCAGCAGCGACTCCAGCTCCGCCGCGCGCCGGGCGGAGGTGTGCTCGTCCAGCGTCCGCTCCCGCGCCCGCCGCGCCAGCGCCGCGCGCTCCGCGTCCGGCATCCGCATCGCCGCCACCACGTCGTCCGTGTCGCGCGCGATCACGATCTCCTCCCCGGGGGCGAAGAACCCGTCCAGCCCCTCCCAGTCGTCGCTGATCACCGGGCACCCGCACGCCGCCGCCTCGAACAGCCGGCCGCTGGGGCACCATCCCATCTCCGCCATCGCGCGGCGGGTGACGTTCAGCGTCCAGCGCGACGAGCTGAAGAACGCGGGGTGCTGCTCCGGCGGCAGGTGCTTGCGGAACCACACGTTGTCCGCCCAGGGAAACTCCTGCGGATACTGCGCCCCGCCGATCAGGAACCGCTGCTCCGGCAGCCGGTGGGCGGCCTGGATGAAGAGCCGCTCCAGCGCCGCCTGCCGGTCTTCGGCGTACGTGCCCAGGTACGACAGGTCCGCCCGGTAGTCCTCGTCCGGTGCCACGGGAAGGTGGACGTCGGGGTCCACGTGCCCGTACAGCGGCGCCACCCGCCGCGCGCCGAGCCGCGACCGGAGCTGCTCGAGCGCATCGCCGCCCGTGTAGGAGAGGACCAGGTCGAAGTCCGCCAGTCCGCGCGGCCCCAGGTACGGCACTTCTTTCCCGCTGGCCAGCGCGTCCAGCGTGACGGGCGTGTCCAGGTCGTAGAACGCGCGCACCGCTGCGGGCGACTCCAGCACCAGATCCGACGCGGCGATCCCGTCCGGCTGGTACGAGGTGACCATGGCCACGTCCGCGTCCGCCAGGTGCGCGCGCGCCGCCGGCAGGTTCTGCTCCCAGTCCGGGTAGAGAACCAGGGTGCCGTCCGCCAGCGCGTGCAGGTCGCGGTTCATGGCGTAGTAGGGCACGTCGCGCTCGAAGAACACCACGTCGTGCCCGCGCACGGCAAGCGCCTTGAGCAGCCCGCGCCAGAGCGTGGCGTGGCCGTTTCCCCACGACGAGCTGACCGTCAGCCCGAAGATGACCAGCTTCATGCGGTGCGAACCGGGTGGGCGGGAGGACTGCGCTTTCGGGCAGCGGCTCTCGCAAGGAGCGCACCGTAAGTGCATACAGTGCACGAGCTTCATCTACAAGGCTCTGCAACGTGATGCGCGGACTTTCGTTGCGGATTCCGGCCCTGAAAAAGAAGGTTGGGTACAGAGGAACAGAGGAATAAAGAGAGGAACAGAGGAGTGCCGGTTCTGGCGTTCCTCTGTTCCTCCTGCTGTTCTCTGTTCCTCTGTACCCTGACGCAGTTGCTGGATCTTCGGATGCAGCTGAGGCCGGCTACAGCTCGTCCTCGCCCAGGAACATGCGGCGGTAGCTGTCGTAGCGGCCGAAGTCGATCTCGCCCGCCGTGGCGGCCGTGTGGACGGCGCAGCCGGGCTCGTGGGTGTGCGTGCAGGTGGGGTAGCGGCAGCCGCCCAGCAGCGGCTCGAACTCGGGAAAGTAGAACTGCAGCTGGTCCGGCTCCACCTGCCACAGCCCCAGCTCGCGCAGCCCCGGCGTGTCGGCCACCCATCCCCCGCACTCCAGCGGAATGAGCTGCGCCGTGACCGTGGTGTGGCGCCCCTTGTTCACGGCCTCGCTGATGGCGGCGACCCGCAGCCCCAGCCCCGGCTGCACCGCGTTCAGCAGGCTGCTCTTCCCCACGCCGGAGGGACCCATCAGCGCCGAAAGCCGGCCGCAGAGCGCGTCGCGCACCTCGTCCACCCCCACGTTCTGCTTGGCGGAGGTGTAGAGGATGGGGTACCCGGCGCGCTCGTACGGCCGGAAGGTGGCGCGGGCGGCGTCCATCCCCGCCCGGTCCGTCTTGTTGACGATGATGAGCGGCGCGATGTCGCTGTCTGCCGCGATGACGAGAAAGCGGTCCAGCATGCGCAGGTGAGGGTCCGGGTGCGCCGCCGCGAAGACGATGAGCACCTGGTCCACGTTGGCCACGATCGCCTTGGGACGCGGCGCTTTGCCCGGCGCGCGGCGGGCCAGCACCGTCGTCCGCTCGTGCACCTTTACGATGGCCCACACCGTCTCTTCGCCGGCGCGCTCCTCGTCCACGTCCACCCGGTCGCCCACCACCACCTTGGCGCCCGTGCGCTCGTCGCGCTTGATGCGGCCGCGCAGCACGGCCTCGACCACCCCTTCGGGCGTCTGCACCTCGTACACGCCCCCCAGCCCCTGGAGCACCGTCCCGCTCAGCATGGACTCGTCAGATCAAGAAAAAGTGTGTGAGAATGCCGGAAAGCACGACGGCACCCCTCCAGGTGGAGAGGTGCCGTCGTGTCCGAACCATCGGCCGGAGCGTGCATCAGGCCGCGAAGGAGGCCAGCGCATCGCCCATCTCGCCTTCGCGAAGCCGCTTGAGCGCGCGGTCGCGAAGCTGGCGGATGCGCTCGCGCGTCACGCCCAGAATGTCGCCGATCTCCTCCAGCGTGTGCTCGCGGCCGCCTTCCAGGCCGAAGTACAGCTTGAGGACCTTGGCGTCGCGCGGCTGCAGCGTGCCCAGCGCCTTGTCGATGCGCTCGGAAAGCAGCCGCTCCTCCACCTCCTCTTCCGTCTCGATGGCGCTGTCGGCCACGAAGCGGTCCATCAGCTGGCTGTCGTCGCTGTCGCCGATGGGCGCGTCCAGCCGGATCTCCGCGGCGTTCAGCGTCTGCAGGCTCTCCACGATGTCCACCGAGAGCCCGGTGGCCTCGCTGAGCTCCTGCGGGCTGGGGTCGCGGCGAAGCTCCTGCTTGAGCCGCTCGCGCTCGCGAAAGATCTTGGCCAGGTCGCTGGCCCGGTTCAGCGGCACGCGCACGCTGCGCCCCTGGTTGGCCAGGGCGCTCAGGATGGCCTGCCGGATCCACCAGACGGCGTAGGAGATGAACTTCACCCCCTGGTCCGGATCGAACTTACGGGCGGCCGTCACCAGCCCCACGTTGCCTTCCTGGATGAGGTCGGCCAGGGAGACGCCGCGGTTCTGGTACTTCTTGGCGACGGAGATGACGAAGCGCAGGTTGGCCCGCACCAGCTCGGCCACGGCCACCTCGTCACCCGCCTGCGCGCGCTTGCCCAGCTCGATCTCCTGCGGGCCGGTCAGCAGCGAGTGCGTGCTGACCTCCTTGAGGTACTGGTCCAGGCTGGACTGGTCTTCGGCCGCCACGGCGAAGCCCGCGTCCAGGCTGGGCGCCGTACGCTTGCGCTTGCGAGGTGCCTTTCGCGTGCTCGTGGCCATGTCCTTGTCTTTCGTGCTCATCACCGTCAATCCAGGCGCGCCCGTGGGGACGCGAACCGTGGGGATTCTGCAAAAGGTCTGCCGGGGGGAAACAAAGCCGCCCGGCGCTCAGAAGGCGTCGGGCGGCGGCGGATGCGCGTGCACGGTGTGCTACGCGCGGCCCGTGCCGCCCCTCTCGCCGCATGCCGCCCACACGGGCATGCAAAGCCGCGCCCGGATGTTTCCGGGCCGCTGTACGGTGCCTTGGTGCAGGGCGAACTTCATCTCAGTAAAACGAGCCAGTACGTTGATCGTGACCGCCGCCGGGGCGGAACAAGGGGGCACAAGGTACGTCGCAGGTGCGCGGGCGTCAACGGTCTCGTTGCGCACCTTCATTCGCCCCCCGCAAGGCGGGCTCTGCTTCGTACGCACGGGCGCGCGCAAGGTTCCACGCTCCGCGGCTCCCCCACCCCCGGCCCCGCCCTTCGCAAAAAGCCGCCCGCGGAGAACCGGAGATCGTCGACGGCAGAGATGGGGCTGCGTCCGCCGGGCGCCCCTTCCCGGCCTCTCCCCCAGAAATCCCTGGGGGAGAGGAGAATTCGATCCCGCCTCGATGGCCCGTGGCCCGCGTCAGTGCGCCTCGTCGGCGCCGCCCTGGAAGCCGTAGTCGGCGCCGCGCAGGGCGTATTCCGACTCCCGCGAGTCGTACGCGTAGCCGCGCTGCGCGTAGTCGTCGCCGCGCATCTCCAGCTCGCCCGGCTGCGGGGCCAGGCCGTCCGCGGGCGTGCCGCCGCGCGCCCACGCGTCCATCGGAATGCCGGACTCCGCACGACTGCGGCGGCGCACGCCGGCGGCCGCCAGCGCGCTCAGGGCGCCCACCGCGGCCAGCCCCAGCAGGGTGCCGGAGGGGTTGAGCGCGGCGCGGGTGTACGCGCTGGTGCGCATCACGTACCCCTCGTAGTCGCCGTGCAGGCGGCCGTTCTCCAGCGGCGGCTGGTACAGCGTGTCGCGGCGGCCGGGGAGCGCGGGCTCGTCCTTCTTCTGCCCCTCGAACAGGCTGCCTTCCATGTACCGGTCGGTGAGCCGCGGCGCCAGGATCCCCATCATGGCATTCATCCGCCCGCCGCCGCCCACGGTCACGGAGCGCCGCGGGTGTTCGGCACAGAACAGAATGGCCCGCGCCACTGTCTCGGGACGGTACACCGGCGGCGGAAAGTCCGGCTCGCGGTCCATCAGGTTGCGCGCGTGCCGGGTGAACGGGGTGTGGATGGAGCCCGGCTTGACCAGCGTGACCGCCACGGGCGCGTCCTCGTGCTCCAGCTCCATCCGCAGCGCGTCGGTGAACGCCTTTACGGCGTGCTTGCTGGCGCTGTAGTGCCCCTGCAGGGGGATGGCGCGGTCGGAGACGATGCTGCCGATGTTGATGAGCGCCCCGCCGCTCTGCCGCAGGTACGGAAGCGCGGCCATCGACCCGTTCACCGTTCCCCAGTAGTTGGTGTCGAACAGGCGCCGCGCGTCTTCCAGCGGCACGTCTTCCATGCGGCCGTAGATGGAGACGCCCGCGTTGTTCACCCAGGTGTCGAAGCCGCCGAACGCGCGCAGCGCCGTCTCCACGATCCCGCGCACGTCCGCGGGGTTCGCCACGTCCGCCACGGCGAACACGGCCTCGCCGCCCTCCGCGCGGATCTCCGACACGATGGTGCGCAGCGCCTGCTCGTCGCGCGCGGCGAGCACCACCCGGGCGCCACGGCGTGCGGCGGCGCGCGCGGTGGCCAGCCCGATGCCGCTGGATGCGCCGGTGACCACGACCACCTGCTCCCGCACCGGCTTCAGCGTAATCTGCATACTCTTGTCTCCCATGCACTTGGACGCTTCTGTCGGGGGCCGGGAAGCGGATGCAAGCGATGGGCCGGGGAGAGGGTGAACGGGTGAACGGGTGAACGGGTGCGGTAGACGAGCAGGCGCCGGCCTCGACAGATGATATGAGCGGGTAAACCCGCTGCTGGGAAAGCGACAAGCCCCGTTCAGCGCCGCTAACGCGTCGCTGAACGGGGCTTTCACCTGCTCGCGTGGGCCATGGCCGGATGATGATGCGCGGGCATCATCATCCGCGGCACAATCACCCTACCACCCGTTCACCCGTTCACCCGTTCACCTGTTCACCCGTTCACTCCGCGTCGGGATCGGCGCCGCGGGAGGTGGAGTGCCAGCCGTCTTCGGTCCAGTACACCACCAGGCCGCACTGTCCGCCCGACCAGGCCAGGCGCTGAAGCTCGCGCGGCACTTCGGCGAACTCGCGATACACCTCCACGGCCACAACGTCGGTGCGGCGCAGGGTCTCTTCCAGCGGCACGAAGCGCGGCCAGCCGCCGTAGAACGGCATTCCGTTCACCAGAAACTGCAGGCAGCGCGTTCCCATCCGCGTAGTCGGCAGGCGGTAGCCGGTGCGCCGCTGGGCGGTGACCTCGATGCCGGGGATGGCGTACAGCAGGTCGCCGGGATAGGTGGCGCGCCGCTGCGCCACGTACGCGGAATCCAGGTAGATGCCGTTCCCCGTCTGCCGCCGCCGCTCGAATGTCTGCCGGCCCACCTCGGCGCCGGTGCCGCCCACCACCGTCACCGTGTCGAGCACGAAGGGGCGTGCGGCCAGTCGCACGGCGGCCGCCGTCTCGCCCGAGGGGGCGACGCGTACCACTTCGGCGCCGGGCGTATAGCCGGCGCGGGTGGCGCGCACCGCGTAGGGGCCGGGATCGTCCAGGCGAAGGCGGAGCTCGCCGCGGCGGTCGGTAAATCCGGCCTGCGCCAGTTCGCCGGCGGCATCTTCCACGCGCACCATCGCCCCCTCCACCGGCGCGCCGGACGCCGCGTCGGCCACCGTGACGCGCACCGTCTGCGCGGCGGCTGGCGCGGCGGCGAGCAGACCCGCGCAGAGGCAGAGGGCGAGGCGGCAAAGGGTCACGCTACCAGATGGTGCGGGTCCAGTAGTTGATGATTCCGCAGTTCGGCTGCGAGTACTGCCGCAGATCGCGCGGAATCTGGCTGGGCACGTGGTAGATCTCCACACCCACGATGTCGCGCGGCCGCAGCCAGAAGTCGATCTCGTCGTGGCCATAGGCCGCATCGAAAGAGCCCATCTCGGGCGGCCGGCCGTTGAGCAGCGTGGTGAAGCACCCCCACCCGCGCGTGCTCACCGGCTTGCGCGGCGACAGCCGCGTCGCGCAGCCGGTGGCCGGAGACTGCGAGCGGCCCGCGACGCGAGGCCGCATGATGCTCCTCTGGCGCGGGCTGGAGCGCTGCACCGGGCAGGCCGGCGAAACCACCTCCAGGTCCGGCACGCCGTAAAGCAGGTCGCTCAGGTACGTGGAGTGGTACCGCTGCGTGAGGTATGCCGGGTCAAGAAACACGCCGTCCTCCGTCAGGCTCCGCCGCAGGAACGCGTCGCGGCCCCGCTCGTCCCCAAAGCCGGGAGCCAGCACCACGACCGTGTCCAGGACGAACGGCCGCGGTCGCATCCGCACGGCCAGCGACGCCTGGCTGCCCTGCACCTGGAGCGGCAGAGTTTCTTCGAAGTACCCCGCGCGGCGGATGAACACCTGGTATCCGCCCGCGCGAACGCGCAGCTGCAGCGTGCCGTCCGCACCGGTAAAGCCGGCGCGCACCACCGTGCCGGCCGTGTCTTCCACGCGCACCATGGCGCCGGAGATCGGCGCGCCTGTCCCCACGTCGCGGACGGAGACGGTCGCCGTCTGCGCGGCGGCGGCGCCGCCGGCCACCTGCAGGAGCAGGGCAAGGTAGATGAGCCAGGATCGGCGTGCAGACGCCGAAGCGGCGGGGAGGATGGATCTGGGGAGCATGGGTACGCGAAGCAGAGGATGATTCGCAATCCGCGGAGCGGCTGATCTACCGCACAGTCTTTCGTGAGTTCCGGATGTGCCAGCCCGCTCCGCCTCCGGTCCGGCGGCGGCGGAATCCGGCCGGCGAGCCCGAGCCGGCACAGGTACAGGCGCCGTAAACACTTGCACTCATCCACGCGCCGGTTTCGCACGGACGATCCTCTGAGCCCCGATCGTTCCCTTGATCGATCCAGCATCCAACCGTAAACTGCAACGGTTGCAGCGAACGGCAATGCCTCCCGGCCAGCAGACACCGGGCCTATCTCCATCCATCTCCCTGTCCAACAACGAGATGGCGTTCGGTGTGGATCGCGGTGCCGGCTTTGCTTTCGTGGAGGATGCAGACCTTCATTCGTCCGGAGGAGCCCGTCGTGTCGATCCATCGCCTGATCATCCCCTGCATCTTCGTCCTGGCCGCGTGCGGCGGCGACGGCCCCACGCGCCCGCCGGACGACGGCGGCGGCGGCGGAACGCCCGGCCTGGGGCCCGGGGCCAGTCTGGACGGGCGGCGTCCGTTCCCCGCGGACAACCCGTGGAACGCGGACGTCTCCGGCGAGCCGGTGGATCCCAACTCCGCGGCGCTGATCGCGGCGTGCGGCAACCGCGGGCTGCACGCGGACTTCGGCACGGTGTGGAACGGCGCGCCCAACGGCATTCCGTACGTGGTGGTCGCCGGATCGCAGGCGCGGGTGCCCGTCACCTTTGACTACGACGACGAGAGCGACGCAGGGCCGTACCCCATCCCCGCCGACGCGCCGGTGGAGGGTGGCGCCAACGGCAGCGGCGACCGGCACGTGCTGGTCATCGACCGTGACAACTGGAAGCTGTACGAGCTGTTCGACGCGCGTCCGGTGAACGGCGGGCAGAGCTGGACGGCGGGATCGGGCGCCGTCTTCGACCTGAACAGCAACGCGCTACGGCCGGCGGGGTGGACGTCGGCCGACGCGGCGGGGCTGCCCATCTTTCCCGGCCTGGTGCGCTACGACGAGGTGGTGGAGCAGAAGGAGATTCGCCACGCGCTGCGCTTTACCTGTCCCGTGACGCGGCGCGCGTACGTCCATCCCGCGCGCCACTTTGCCAGCAGCCGCACGGACGCCGGCCTGCCACCCATGGGGATGCGGGTGCGGCTGCGCGCCGGCTTCGACGTCAGCGGGTTTTCGCCCAGCGTGCAGGTGATCCTGAACGCGATGAAGAAGCACGGGATGCTGCTGGCCGACAACGGAAGCGGCTGGTACGTAAGCGGTGCCCCCGACCCGCGCTGGAGCGACGACGAGCTCGCCACGCTTAGCCGGGTGCGCAGCAGCGACTTCGAGGTGGTGCGGATGGGGACGATTGTGACGCAGTGAGGGGTGCACTTCGCCGGAAAGCCGGCTTCGGCGTATGTCCCGCCGAAGCCGGCCCTCATTCCGGCGGCGGAGATGCTACTCAGCCACCCTTGGCCTGCTTCTCCCGATTCACCCGATCAGCTTCGTGCGCTGGATTGTTCGGGTTCTTCACGATGCCGCGGTGCTCGTTCGGCGTGTAGTCCGAGCTCTTGCCGCCGCCCTTCTCGCCCGGCTTTCCGCCGTGGCCCTGTCCCTTGTCTGCCATGTGACCTTCCCTGCAGAGGGTTCCATCAGGCGATCCAGCCCCGGCAGTGGGGAGGGCGCCCGGAATCAACCCACTCAACTTAAATGCCTTGTTTTTGCCTCAAAACGGCGTCACTTTGGCGGCCACGCTGCCGGACCAGCCGACAGGAAGTCCAGTTGGCAGGAACCCCGTAGAGCCTTGGCTCTAGATCGAGATCTCACCCCGGGGATCTTTACCTGTTCCGAAGGTCCAGCAGTTTCGCCGATCCCCACCCCTCCTTCCACCAACCAGACCCATGCGGAAGATCATCACGGCGGGTGCGCTGGCGCTTGCCGTTCCCGCGGCCGCGCTCGCGCAGGACGCGGATACCACGCCGCGGCTTACGTTCGGCGCGTTCATCGACAGCTACTACGCGTATGACTTCGGGCGGCCGGAGTCGCACGACCGCGCGTTCACCACGCAAGCGGCGCGGCACGACGAGTTCAACGTCAACCTGGCGCACGTCTCGGTGCAGTACTCGGCGCCCACCACGCGGGCGCGGCTGGCAGTGCAGGCCGGCACCAGCGTGCAGGTTAACTACTCGTTCGAGCCGGAGGAGATCGCGGGACAGACCAACCACCTGCCGCTGATCCAGGAAGCCACGCTGGGCGTCGCGCTGGCGCCCACGCTGTGGATCGACGGCGGGATCTTCTTTTCGCACATCGGCAGCGAAAGCTGGATCTCCATCGACAACCCCACCTACACACGCTCGCTCCCCACGGAGTTCGCACCGTACTACCAGGCCGGCGTGCGCGCCACGTGGAACGCCACGCCCACGCTGACGGCACAGCTGAACGTGATCAACGGCTGGCAGAACATCGCTGAGAACAACGAGGACAAGGCCGTGGGCGTGCGGCTGGACTGGGCGGTCGCGCCGGAGATGACGCTCTCGTACAGCAACTTCATCGGCCGGGAGCCGCACGCCAGCGTGGCCGAGCAGGGAATGCGCGTGTTCAACGACTTCAGCATGCGCTTCACGCCCAGCGAGCGGACGACGGTGATCGGGACGGTGGACCTGGGGACGCAGGAGGGCGACACGTGGTACGCCGCGTCGCTGCTGGGGCGCCACTGGATCACGCCGGCGCTGGGGTTCAGCGCCCGCGTGGAGCGCTTCGACGACAAGGACGGCGTGATCGCGCCGGAACTGCGCACGTGGGGCGCGTCGGTGGGGGTGGACGTGGCGCGCGGGAACGCGATGTGGCGCACCGAAGCCCGCTTCTTCAGCGCCGACGACGAGATCTTTCCCGATGGTGACGCCGAGCTGGGCTTCTCGGACCGGAGCACGACACTCGTCACGTCGCTGGCAATCCGGATCTGATTCGGGTGCGACCGGAGCGATCGAGAAATCGCGGCAACGAGGTCACGCCGTCAGCCAGCACCGACATGGGTTGGCGACCACCGCGTTCGTAGTCGAAGCCCCCTCCGCGCGGCCTCGCCTGGCGAATGAATTCGCGGCTGGAAAACGCAATGTCCGCCTGCGCGGACGGTGGCCGCGAGTACGGTGTACCGGAAACGGCCGCGCAGCGCTCCCTCGGATTGACACTCTGGGGCGTGCGGACGGAGAAGCCCCGCGCGGTTTGCGGGGCTTCCCGCTTTTCCAGCCGCGGGTTCACCCGCCCGGGACGAGGCCGGCGGCAACGCGCCACGGCCGGCCGCGGCGAATGAATTCGCGGCTTGGACAACGCCATGTCCGCCTGCGCGGACCGCTCGTGCCGGATTCGAAGTGAGTGCACACCAGCAGGTGCCGTCGCAGTTGAAGCCCCGCGCGGTTTGCGGGGCTTTCCGCCTTTCCAGCCGCGGCTTCAGCCGCCCGACCCGGAAGCAGCCTCGCTTTGCCCCAGCGCATCCAGCAGCTTGCCGTGGATGCCGCCGAACCCGCCGTTGCTCATCACCAGGATCACCTCGCCACCCGCGAGCTCCGGCGTGAGCCGCGCGACGATCTCGTCGGGGTCGGGGATGAAGTCGGCGGTCTTGCCGGCGGCGCGCCATGCGTCCACCAGCTCCAGCGGGTTCATCGCCGTGTCGGCCGTGTAGCGCTCGGGGTGAAAGAGGCCCGCCAGCACCACGCGCTCCGCGCTGGCAAACGCATCGCGGTACGCGTCCTGGAATTCGCGCCGCTGGGCCGTGTAGCTGCGCGGCTCGAAGACGGCGACCACGGGGCGGCCAGGGTAGCGCTGGCGGATGGCCTCGATGGTCTCGCGCACGGCCGTCGGGTGATGGGCGAAGTCGTCGATCACCGTCACGCCGCGCACCTCGCCGCGCACCTCCATCCGCCGCTTTACGCTGGCGAACGTACGCAGCCCCTCGCGCACCCCCTCGCGGTCCGCGCCGATCGATTCCGCCGACGCGATCACCGCCAGGCAGTTGCGCACGTTGAACGCACCCGTCAGCGGCGTCTGCACGTCGCCCCACACCTCGCCGTCGTGCAGCACGGTGAACCGCGTCCCCTGCTCGCCGAACGAGACGTCGCGCGCCGTCCAGCGCGGGTGCTCGCCGTCGCGGACCGAATCGTCCCCGTAGCCAAAGGACTCGATGGGCGCGAAAGCCTTCGGCGCCAGCTCGCGGGTGATCGGCGAATCCCATCCCGCCACCAGCGCGCCGTTGCGGGGCACCAGGTTGATGAAGCGCGCAAACGCGAAGCGGTACGCCTCTTCGTCGCGGTAGATGTCGGCGTGGTCGAACTCGATGTTGTTGACGATGGCCGTGACGGGCAGGTAGTGCCACATCTTGGGCCCCTTGTCGAAGTACGCCGTGTCGTACTCGTCGGCCTCGATG
>DASUVG010000349.1:0-24863 GCA_036379135.1 Longimicrobium sp. | reverse complement strand
GGCGTGCGCTCCCCGGTGAGGAACCCGCGGTCGCGCTCGTCCACGTCGCTGGTGAGCAGGCTGGCCCCGTTGGCGTCGGTGCGCGCCACCAGCCAGGTGGGCACGTCCAGCACGTCCGCCGCCAGGCGGGCCGCCACCAGCGTGCGGACGAACTGGCTGGTGGGCACCAGCACCTTGCCGCCCAGGTGGCCGCACTTCTTTTCCGCGGCGAGCTGGTCCTCGAAGTGCACCCCCGCCGCCCCCGCCTCGATCATCCCCTTCATCAGCTCGTACGCGTTCAGCGGCCCGCCGAAGCCCGCCTCCGCGTCCGCCACGATGGGCACCAGCCAGTCGCGCCCGGGATTCCCCTCGCTCCACTCGATCTGGTCGGCGCGGAGCAGCGCGTTGTTGAGGCGCCTGACCACCGCGGGGACGCTGTTGGCCGGGTACAGGCTCTGGTCGGGGTAGGTGTGCCCGGCCAGGTTGGCGTCGCCCGCCACCTGCCAGCCGCTCAGGTAGATGGCCTGCAGCCCGCCCCTGACCATCTGCACCGCCTGCGCGCCCGTCAGCGCGCCGAAGGTGCGCACCGGCTCGTCGGCGTGCAGCGCCTTCCACAAGCGCTCGGCGCCGTGCCGCGCGATGGTGTTCTCCACCCGCAGCGACCCGCGCAGCCGCACCACCTCTTCGGCGGTGTACGGGCGGGTGATGCCCTCCCAGCGGGCATCCGTCATCCACCTGATGTTCAGGTCCTTGACCTGCTCGTCGAAGTTCTCGCGGTTCATCGGCTCCTCGCAGGTGATTTGCACGTTCGTTCTGGTCCCTTTGCCGCCAGATGGGCCCCCAGGCCCAACCACCCGCTTTCTCACACGCCAATCCGGAGCGGTTCGAGCCGATCCGCCACCGGGTTTCCGCTCCACTCCCACCGCCTGCGCTGCGGGATATCCGCGGTGCGCCGCAGCGTGCCGAGCCGGCGCAGGTGACGCCGGGGTCGCCGTCGCTTCTTCCACCCGCGGTCCGTAAGCCCCGGGGCCGGTGGTCGTGCTCGTACGGGGACCACCCGCTCCGTGGTCATGAACGCCACCTGGGCGTTGTGGAGCTCTACGTCCTGCGCACGATCCGCGATCAGGCGCCGGTTGAGCAGCCGCAGGATCAGCAGCAGCGAGCCGCACCAGGTGCCGCTGCCCATCAGCAGCTTCCAGTTCTCTTCGGACGCCTGGCCCATCACCATCATGTAGCCCCCCACGGCGGGGACGGTGACGAGTGCCAGGGCCGTTACCAGGACGAAGAGCCGCCGGTCGCACCGCTCCTGCGCCTGGTTGCGCGTCCGGAGCTCTTCGTACTTCTGCTCTACCCTGCCCTTTTGCGCGGCGGTCAGCCTGGGGCCGCCAGCTCTGGCGCCCGGTTGTCGCCGCCTGGATTCTGTTTCCATGGACGTACTCTCCTTCGGGACGGAAACCGTTCCCCTCGTGCGTCCCGGGGCACCCCCCACGCCTACTTCAGCACCTGGTAGGCCGGAAGGGTGAGGAACGGGATGAACTCGTCGTTCAGCACCAGCTCGTCCAGAAGCTCGCACGCCTGCTCCAGGCAGCGCGGGTCATCACGCTCGGCCCGCAGCGCCTTCATCTCCGCGTCGCGCAGGCGGATGTAGTCGTCCGGCGTGAAGAAGCCGTCCCCGTCGCCGTCGTCCTGGATCGGCGAGCGGTGGCGGATCCACTGCCACAGCTGCGCCCGGCTGATCTCCGCCGTGGCCGCGTCTTCCATCAGGTTGTGCAGCGCGGCGGCGCCGTTCCCCATCAGCCACTGCTCGATGTACTGCAGCGCCACGTTCACGTTCAGCCGCGCGCCGGCCTCGGTGATCTGCCCGCCCACGATCCCCGTCTGCAGCAGCGCGTGGGGCTTTACGTTCACCTCTTCGCGCTTCACGTCCTTCTGGTTGGGCTTTTCGTTCAGAATCTTGTCGAATTCCGCCCGCGCCACCGGCACCAGGTCCGGGTGCGCCACCCAGGTGCCGTCGAAGCCCTGCCCCGCCTCGCGCGCCTTGTCCTCGCGCACCTTCGCCATCGCCTTCTCGTTCACCTCCGCGTCGCGGCGGCTGGGGATGAACGCGGCCATGCCGCCCATGGCGTGGGCGCCGCGGCGGTGGCAGGTCTTGACCAGCAGCTCGGCGTAGCACTTCATGAACGGCACCGTCATCGTCACCTGCACCCGGTCCGGGAGCACGAAGTCGCCGCGGTTCCGGAACTTCTTGATGATGCTGAAGATGTAGTCCCACCGTCCGGCGTTGAGCGCCGCGGCGTGGTCGCGCAGCTCGTACAGGATCTCGTCCATCTCGAACGCGGCCAGGATGGTCTCGATGAGCACCGTGGCGCGGATGGTCCCGTGCGGAATCCCCAGCTCCTGCTGCGCCGCCGTGAACACGTCGTTCCACAGCCGCGCTTCCAGGTGGCTCTCCAGCTTCGCCAGGTAGAAGTACGGCCCGCTGCCGCGCTCGATCAGCTCCCTGGCGTTGTGGAAGAAGAAGAGGCCGAAGTCGAAGAGCGACGCGCTGATCGGCTCGCCGTCGACGAGGACGTGGCGCTCCGGCAGGTGCCACCCGCGCGGGCGGACGATGAGCACGGCCGTCTTCTCGTTCAGCCGGTACTGCTTCTCCCCGGAGTCCAGGGAGAGGGTGCGGCGGACGGCATCCATCAGGTTGGCCTGCCCCTCCAGCACGTTCTTCCACGTGGGCGAGAGGGCGTCCTCGAAGTCCGCCATGAAGCAGCTTGCCCCCGAGTTGAGGGCGTTGATCACCATCTTGGCGTCGGTGGGCCCGGTGATCTCCACGCGCCGGTCCTGCAGGTCCGCGGGGGTGGGCGCCACCGTCCAGTCGCCTTCGCGGACGTGCGCCGTCTCCTCCAGGAACGAGGGTTCGCCGTCGGCGTCCAGCCACTCCTGCCGCGCGTCGCGGGCGCGCAGCAGCTCCATGCGCGTGGCGTTGAAGCGGCGGTGCAGCCCGGCGAGGAACTCCAGCGCCTGGGGGGTGAGCACCCGTGCCCTGGTCTCGTTGTCCTCGCCCAGCACCTGAACGCCCTGCACCCTGGGCGCCTCCTGGAGTACTGCCGACATGCGAGTGTCCTTTCCGTCTCACGTGGTTTCGCGTGTGTCCCCGGCCGCCGGCCCGGGCCCGTCCCGCCAGTCTGGCTGGCCCGCGTTCGCCGGGGACGCGAACGCGGTACACCGTCCTGTCTAGCAACAGTGGTTCCATGAGCACTGCTCACACACCTCAGGATGTCGATTACCGCGCTTCTTGTGCGGTAGCGCACCGCTTCCGGTGTGGCGGGAACACCTACCCGATCGGGTGGGGAAGGCAACTGCGGAAAGGATGTAAGATGAGGTGGAGTAAAAGGATGCGGGATATCGCACCCGCCGGCCCCCCTCCTCGCTCGTTCCTCGCGGAGAGGGGAGACGTTGCCGCGGGTTCGAGGGCTTGACGAACGACATCACGCTGGCGCCCGACGGGGCCCCCTCCCCCCGGACCCCTCCCCCGCTGCGCGGGAGAGGGGGAGAATTCGATCCCGCTGCGACGGACATCTCTGCCATTCTCCCTCCCCACGCAGTTCGTGGGGGGAGGGCCGGGGAGGGGGCCCCGCGGGCGCAGTGTGATCCCTTTCGTAATCAGAAGGATTTCTGCCCATCACCCAACCTCCCCCAGGGGTTTTTGGGGGAGGTGGGCGAGGTTTACGAGCCCGGAGGGGGCGCCCGCCCTTCGCGCCGCATCCTCCGGAGTCATCCCAGCCCCCGCCCCTGATCCACCTACCACCCTCCCACCCTCCCACCCTTCCGCAGTGACGCACTGACGCACTCACGCACTCACGGACTCACGCACTCACGCACCCACGCACTCACGCACTTTTCGAAAAAACCTGTTCCCCCGGGCCGTGCGGCAGATACTTTGCATAAGGCTGCGCGAAATTCGCCTTATCCCACGTCCCCATGACCGTACGACTGGTTTTATACGTTGCGGGCGACACACCCCGCAGCCGATCCGCCCGGGCCACCGTCGCCTGGCTTGCGGACGGGGGCGTGGGAGAGCGCGTGGAGGCCACGGTGGTGGACGTGGCCGAACAGCCGGAGCGCGCCGAAACCGACCGCGTGCTCCTTACGCCCACCCTGCTGCGCCAGGACCCCGGTCCCGTGCGCCGCGTGGTGGGAGACCTGGGCGACCGCGACCGCGTCGCCCAGGCGCTGGGCCTTTCGGCGTCAGGCCCCACCCCCACCCAGCCCACACGATGACCCAGACGACGGTCGCGGACCGCGTGATCCAGATGTTTCCCAAGCTCCCCACGGGGATCGAGGGCTTCGACGTCATCGCCGAGGGCGGGCTGCCGGCGGGGCGCACCACGCTGGTGGGCGGCACGGCGGGGAGCGGCAAAACCATCTTTGCCGCGCAGTTCCTGGCCGAGGGCATCCGCACGGGCGAGAAGGGCGTCTTCATCACCTTCGAGGAAAGCCCGGCGGAGCTGTCGCGCAACCTGGCCAGCCTGGGGTGGAACGTGGCCGCGTGGGAAGACGCGGGCGCGTGGACGTACGTGGACGGCTCGCCCGACGAGGAAGCCCTGGACGTGGTGGGCGAGTTCGACCTGGGGGCGCTGCTGGCGCGCATCACCCGCGCCGTAAAGCAGAGCGGCGCCACCCGCGTCTCCATCGACTCCGTGAATGCCCTGTTCTCCCGCCTGCCGCACCCGGAAAAGCTGCGCGGCGAGCTGTACCGCATCTCCCGCGCGCTGCGGGAGCTGGGGGCCACCACGCTGGTGACGGCGGAGCGGCTGGAAGACTACGGCGAGGTGAGCCGCTTCGGGATCGAGGAGTTCGTGGCCGACAACGTGATCCTGCTGCGCAACACGCTGCAGGACGAGCGGCGCCGGCGCACGGTAGAGATCCTCAAGTTCCGCGGCACGCCGCACCAGCGCGGCGAATTCCCGTTCACCATCGCCACGGAAAAGGGCGTGGTCGTCCTTCCGCTGTCGGCGATGACGCTCACGCAGCGCTCGTCCACCACGCGCGTCACCTCCGGCATCCCGGCGCTGGACGAGATGCTGGGCGGCGGCTACTTCCGCGACAGCATCATCCTCCTCAGCGGCGCCACGGGGACGGGCAAGACGCTCACCGTCACGCACTTCGTGGCCGGCGGCGTGGCCAAGGGCGACCGCTGCATCCTGTTCGCCTTCGAGGAGAGCCGCGAGCAGCTGATCCGCAACGCCAGGAGCTGGGGGCACGACTTCGAGGAGATGGAGCGCGGCGGACTGCTGCGCATCATCCCCGTCTACCCCCACGCCATGCCGCTGGAAGACCACCTGCTGCGCATGCGCTGGGCGATCGAGGAGTTCAGGCCGCAGCGCGTGGCGGTGGACAGCCTGTCCGCGCTGGAGCGGGTGACGGCGCTGCGCTCCTTCCGCGAGTTCATGCTCGGCCTCACCTCGCTCCTCAAGCACGGCGAGATCGCGGGGATGGTGACGTCCACCGCGCCCAGCATCCTGGGCGGGCATTCGATCACGGAAAAGCACATCTCCACGCTCACCGACACCATCCTGCTGCTGCGCTACGTGGAGATCTACGGCGAGCTGCGGCGGGGGATGCTGGTGCTCAAGATGCGCGGCTCGCGCCACGACACCTCCATCCGCGAGTACACCATCGAGGCCGACGGAATGCACGTGGGGCAGCCGTTCCACGGCACCAGCGGCATCCTGTCCGGCAACATCACCCACGGCCGCGCGGAGGACGAGGAAGAGGACGCGGGCGAGGGCGCGCAGGTACGGACGGAATGAGCGACGCCGCCGCGCACGCCGCCGACCTGCGCACGCTGGTCGAGTTCAACGCCGACGGTCTGCTGATCGTGGACGGGGAGGGCCGCGTGCGCTTTGGAAACCCGGCGGCGGCGCGGCTCTTCGGGCGGCCGCTGGAGGAGCTGGTCGGCGCGGACCTGGGGCTGCCGCTGCTGGACGGCGACGCCGCGGAGATCGACGTGGTGCCCCGCGGGGGCGCGCCGGCCACGGTGGAGCTGCGCGCCCGGCCGGTGCAGTGGGACGGCACGGGCGCGTTCGTCGTGACCCTGCGCGACGTGACGGAGCGGCGGCGCAGCGAAGAGATGGAGCGCGGCCGCATCCGCGCCGACGCGGCCCGGCACGAGGCGGAGCGCGCCACCCGCCGCGCCGAGTTCCTGGCCCTGGCCAGCGGCGTGCTGAACGCCACGCTGGACGTGCAGACGGTGCTGGACCAGCTGGCCGGCCTGGCCGTGCCCACGCTGGCGGAGTACGCGCTGGTGCACTGGCGCGGCGAGCAGGGCGAGGCGGCGCAGACGGCGGCGGTGCACACGCAGGACGCGGCGCAGCGCATTCTGGACGCGCTGCCGCTGCTGGACGGCGACGGCGACAGCGCGGTGGCGCGCGTGCTGCGCTCCGGCCGGGCGGACTGGCACCCGGGCGGCCCCGCGCCCGCGGACGCCGACCCGGACCCCACCGGCGGCGCGCTGCACGCGCTGCTGCCCACGGCGTGGATGGTGGTGCCGCTCTCCGTGCGCGGCCGCGTTCTTGGCGCGCTCACCCTCTGCCGCACCGACCACGGGGCGCGCTACCTGGAGTCGGAGGTGGGGCTGGCCGAGGAGCTGGCGCGGCGGGGCGCGCTGGCCGCGGAGAACGCGCGCCTCTTTCGCGCCGCGCAGGCGGCCAGCCGCGCCAAGAGCCAGTTCCTGGCCACGGTGAGCCACGAGATCCGCACCCCCATCAACGCGGTGATGGGGTACGCCGAGCTGCTGGAGATGGGGCTGGGCGGGCCGCTGGAGGAGAAGCAGGCGGAGTACGTGGGCCGCATCCAGGGGAGCAGCCGGCACCTGCTCTCGCTGGTGAACGACGTGCTGGACCTGTCCAAGATCGAGGCGGGGGAGATGGCCGTGCGCAGCGAGGCGCTCCCCCTGCGCGCCACGGCCCACCGGGCCATGGAGCAGGTGGAGCCGCAGGCGCGCGCCAAGGCCATCGGCCTGTCGCTGCAGTGGAGCTGCCCCGAGGACGACGTCTACGTGGGCGACGAGGACCGGGTGAGCCAGGTGCTGGTGAACCTGCTTTCCAACGCGGTCAAGTTCACCCAGCCCGGCGGATCGGTGACGGTGACGTGCGGCGCCAGCGCCCTGGGCCCGCCCACGCTGCCGGACGCCGGCGACCGCATGTGGGTGGCGGTGGAGGTGGCGGATACGGGGATGGGCATTCCTCCGGACAAGCTGGAGGCGGTGTTCGAGCCCTTCATGCAGGTGGATGCCAGCCACACCCGGCGCGAGGGCGGCACCGGCCTGGGGCTGGCGATCAGCCGCCGCCTGTCGCGGCTGATGGGCGGCGAGCTCACGGTGGAGAGCGCGCCCGGGCAGGGCTCGCGCTTCACCCTCTGGCTGCCGACCACGGGCGCCGCCCGCGAGGGTACGGCGCGCCCCGAGCCCTCCGCCTGGCCCGCGGAGCCCGGCGCCATCCCTGGCCTGGGCGAGCTGGGGCGAAAGCTGGCGGAGTGCGCGGACGACGTCATCCGGCGGCTGGCGGAGCGGCTGCGGATGGAGCTGGACGTGTCGGGGATCGAGCGGATGAGCCGCACGCAGCTGGAGGACCACCTGGCCACGTACCTGATGGACCTGGCGCAGATGATGGTCACGCTGGACGAGGAGGGCGGCGACCCCTCGCTTCTTCGCGACGGCGAGCACATCCAGCGCCTGCTCAGCTGGAAGCACGCCGACCAGCGCCTGCGCCTGGGCTGGAGCGCCGGCCAGATGCGCCGGGAGCACGCGCTGCTGGTGGAGGAGGTGGAGTCCGCCCTTCGCGACGCCGTTCTGGGCGACGGCGCGCAGGCCCGCGAGGTGCTGCGCCGCCTGCTGGCGGACGGCGAGGTGGTGTCCCTCAGCCGCTTCGCGCGGAGCGGGTGATGGGGTGATGGGGTGATGGGGTGATGGGGTGAACGGGTGAACGGGTGAGCGGGTGATGTGAATCGACGCCGCCCTCACGCATCGGCCGCAGCCCACGCGAGCAGGTGAAGCCCCGCCGGGCGAGCTCCGCGAGCCCAGGGCGGGGCTTATGGCATTTCCAGCCGCGGGCTTCAGCCCGTGGCGGCCCCCCGTGGCGGCCCCGCGGCGCCCCCGTCGACGTTCACCCGTTCACCCGTTCACCCGTTCACCGCTAGCCCGTGGCGCCCGTGCACTCGATGATCTGGATCCGCGTCGGCTGAAGCGAGCTGGACGTGGCGCCCGCCGTCACGGCAGCCTGCAGCGAGCCGCCCAGCACGGGAATCACGCCGCGGGTGATCATCTCCCGCTCGTTGTACGTGTCCATGTGGTTCAGGTAGAGGACGGCACCCGCGGGAAGCGCTCCCAGCACGCCGCCCAGAACGGAGCGGCCCAGGTTCGGGTGACCCTCGCTGCTCGCCTGGACGTGCGAGCCGACGATCGCTCCCAGCGTGGAGCCGGACAGGATCACCAGCGGGCTGCCCTTGGGCCCGACGATGCGGTCCCCCACGAACCAGCCCACTACCGACCCCACGGCCGCCAGCGGCCACTGGCGGCGAAAGCGGCGCGGCGAGGGTGGCGGCGGAATCCTGCGCACCTGGCGGACGCACGGCACGGCGGCCTGCGAAACCGAATCGGCGCGGTAGGGCCCCGCGGGCTCCACGGCAGGCGCCGCGGGGGGCGGGATCGGTGCGGCCACGGGTTCCGCCGGGGGCGCGGAGATCGTGGGGATCGTGTCGATCGCGGGGTTGGCCGGGATCGTGTCCTGGGCATCCGCGGTTTCCACGCGGGCGAGGACAAGGAGGGATACGAACGCGGGGAGAAGGATGTTTTTCATGCAACGTCGATGGCTGTGCGTTTCGCGCAAGGAAAGGGACGATCGGTCCGGTCGACGACGAGTATCGGCACCTCGTGCGATTTTTACAATGGGCCCGTTGCGGCCCCGCAGGCGGACTGCACGATTTTCCAGCGCCGCATTCATTCGCGCCGGCGGGGGTCCGCGCAATCCTTGCCGGCGCCCCCGCGCGCGACCCGGCCCAAGGCGTGCCGCCGCGGCATGCAAGATTGCGTTGCCTCGCTCCCCGTTTTCGGTACACAGCTCCGCACTCCCGCACTCTCGCACTCTCGCACTCCCGCACTCCTCGTCCCCTTGCCTCTGCCGCGGCGTACAGACACCTTCCATCGCAAGCGTTTACGCATTCCCTGAGTGTCGAAAGATGTCCAGCAAGCCCGGCCCGCAGCCGCACACCGACCCCGGCGACAAGCCCGCCGGCGGCATGGCCGCCATCCTGAACACCGTCCGTCAGCTCACGCACGAAAAGGCGGTCGTCCACGGCGTCAACGCGCTGCGCGTGCTGAACCAGGACGGCGGCGTGGACTGCCCCGGCTGCGCCTGGCCAGAGGCGGCGCCGGAGGAGCGGTCGCACTTCGAGTTCTGCGAGAACGGGGCAAAGGCCGTCGCGGCCGAGGCGACCGGCAAGCGCGTCACGGCGGAGTTCTTCGCGCGGCACAGCGTGGACGAGCTGGCCGCGCAGAGCGACTACTGGCTGGAGCAGCAGGGCCGCGTCGCGCAGCCCGTCATCCTGCGCGAGGGCAAGCGCCACTTCGAGCCGATCGGCTGGGACGAGGCGTTCGCCAGGGCTGGCGCGTTCCTCCGCGCCCTGCCGAGCCCCGACGACGCCGCGTTCTACACGTCGGGGCGCACATCCAACGAGGCCGCCTTCCTGTACCAGCTGTTCGGGCGGATGTACGGCACCAACAACTTTCCCGACTGCTCCAACCTCTGCCACGAGTCCAGCGGCGTAGGCCTCAAGCAGACGATGGGCATCGGCAAGGGTGCGGTGCAGCTGGATGATTTCACGAAGGCGGACGCCATCTTCATCATCGGGCAGAATCCCGGGACCAACCATCCCCGGATGATGACCGTGCTGCAGGAGGCGCGGCGGCGCGGCGCGGAGATCGTCGTCATCAACCCCCTGCGCGAGCGGGCGCTGGTCAGCTTCATCCACCCCCAGGAGGTCGCGCCCACGCTGCTGAACCGGGGGACCGAGATCGCGACGGTCTATCTCCAGGCGAAGCCGGGGAGCGACGTGGCGGTGCTCAAGGGGATCATGAAGCAGCTGCTGGAGGCCGAGCGCCGCGACCGGGGGCGGGTGATCGACCACGGCTTCATCCGCGCGCACTGCACGGGATACGAGGACCTGGTCGCGGACCTGGATGCCACGGAGTGGACGCAGATCACCGAGCAGAGCGGGCTTACGCAGAACGAGATTCGCGCCGCGTCGGAGGTGTACATCCGCTCGCGCGCCACCATCCTCTGCTGGGCGATGGGGCTCACGCAGCACGAGAACGCGGTGGACAACATCATCGCGTGCAGCAACCTGCTGCTGCTGCGCGGCAACGTGGGCCGCCCCGGCGCCGGCCCCTGCCCCGTGCGCGGCCACAGCAACGTGCAGGGCGACCGCACCGTGGGCATCAACTACCGCCCGCCGGAGTGGACCGAGCGGATGGAGGCCGAGTTCGGCTTCACCGCGCCGCGCGAGACGGGGCTGGACGTGGTGCACGCCATCGAGGCCATGGCGCAGGGGCGCGTCCGCTTCTTCATGTCCATCGGCGGCAACTTTCTCAGCGCGTCGCCAGACACGGCCATGGTGGCGGATGGCTTGAAGTCCGTCGACCTCGCCATCCACGTGACGACGAAGCTCAACCGCACGCACGTCACCGCCGGGCGCGAGGTGATGATCTGGCCCTGCCTCGGGAGGACCGAGATCGACCGGCAGGCGTCCGGGCCGCAGTTCGTGACGGTGGAGGACTCGATGTCCGTCGTCCACGTCTCGCAGGGGCGCAACAGGCCGGCGTCGCCGCACCTGCGGAGCGAGGTCGCCATCGTCTGCGGACTGGCGAAGGCGGCGCTGCCGGAGGGCGGCGGGGTGGACTGGGACGCGCTGGCGGCGGACTACGACCGCATCCGCGACCACGTCGAGCGCGTGGTGCCGGGCTTCGAGGCGTACAACCGCCGCGTGCGCGAGCCGGGCGGCTTCATCCTCCGCAACGCCGCCGCGCACCGCGAGTGGAACACGCAGACCGGCCGCGCCAACTTCGTCGTGGTCCCCACGCCCGACATCCGCCTGGGCGAGGGGCAGCTGCGGCTCTTCACCATCCGCTCGCACGACCAGTTCAACACCACCATCTACGGCCTGGACGACCGCTACCGCGGCATCAGGCAGGCCCGCCGGGTGGTGCTGATGCACCCGGACGACATCGCGGAGCGCGGCCTGAAGCCGGGCGACTGGATCGACGTGCGCAGCCACGGCGCGGACGGCCGCGAGCGCATCGCCCCCCGCTTTCGCGCCGTCGCCTACGACGTGCCGCGCGGGTGCGCCGCGGCGTACTTTCCCGAGGCCAACGTGCTGGTCCCCGTCGGCAGCCGGGCAAGGGGGAGCAACACGCCGTCCAGCAAGATGATTCCCGTGACGGTGCAGCCCGCGACCAGCGAGGTCGACGTCGTGGGCGTGGACGAGCGGCTGGTGCCCCGCGCGGCGCACGCGCAGGCCGAGCGGCTCACCGGCGCCGCGGTCTAGCCTCGTGCGCCGGGGGAGCACCGCGCGGCGCCGCATCGAGCGCTTTACCGTCGGCCCCGACGGCGCGGCGCGGCGCACCCGCGACGACCAGCTGGCGGTGGAGGAGCCGCTGGAGATCCGCATCCTCCGTGCGGAGGACGTGGATCGTCCGGTCGATGAAGTGGCGCAACGCGTGTCGGTGACCATGCGGACGCCGGGCGCGGACTTCGAGCTGGCGGCGGGCTTTCTGTACGGCGAGGGATTGATCGGCGGCGCGGAGGCGGTCGCATCCATCCGCTACTGCACGGACGCCGAGCAGCAGTACAACGTGGTCAACGTGCGGCTGGCGGCCGGGGCGCCGTTCGATCCTGCCTCCCTGTCGCGCAACTTCTACGCGACCAGCAGCTGCGGCGTCTGCGGCAAGGCGTCCATCCAGGCGGTGATGGGACCGGCGTGCGCCCGGATCGAAAGCGCGCTGGAGGTGGATCCCGCCGTCCTCATCGCCCTGCCGGAGAAGCTGCGGAAGGCGCAGCACGGCTTCGAGCGGACGGGCGGATTGCACGCGGCCGCCCAGTTCACGGCGGACGGCGCGCTGGTGCGCATTCGCGAGGACGTGGGCCGCCACAACGCCATGGACAAGCTGGTGGGATCGGCGCTGCTGGCGGGCGAGGTGCCGCTGGCGGACTCGATCGTGCTGGTGAGCGGGCGCACCAGCTTCGAGCTGGTGCAGAAGGCCGCGCGCGCCGGCGTTCCGGTGCTGGCCGGCGTGAGCGCGCCCAGCAGCCTGGCCGTGGAGCTGGCGGAGCAGGCGGGGATGACGCTCGCGGGGTTCGTCCGCGATCCGGGGTTCAACGTTTACGCGGGGGGCGCACGCATCGCCCCCCGCCTGCCACAGGGAGTGGGTGGATGACGGGACGCAGCCGCTGGTTGGGGATGATGACGATGGCCGCCGCGCTGGCCGCCTGCGGCGAGCAGGGCGGCGAGCTGCGCGACGCCACCGAGCGCCGCCGCGCCCAGGCCGTGGAAGGCGATTCGGTGGATGGTGAAGCCGCCGCGTCCGGGCAGCCCGCGGGCCGCGTCCCCGCGTTCGTGCTGGGAGACTCCGCCGATCCCGCGGGCGCCGGCCCGGCCGCCACCCCCGGCGCCACGGTGGATACCGTCCGCCCCGGCGCCTCGCAGCCGGCGGTGGACCCCGCGACGCAGCAGGAGTGGACGGCCAGGGCCACGGATCGCGTGCGCACGGTGCCCCTGCCCGTGACCCTGCGCGACGTGCGCGTGGGGGTGAACCAGGGGTTCGACCGCGTGGTGCTGGAGTTTCTGGGCAGCGGCGTGCCCGGGTACCGCGTGGAGTACGTGGACCGCCCGGTGCACCAGTGCGGCAGCGGCGACCCCGTGGCGGTGGCGGGGGACGCGTGGCTCGCCATCACCCTGCGCGGCACGCAGGCGCACACCGACCAGGGTGCGGCCACCATCCAGCAGCGCGAGCGCCGCCTGCAGATGCCCGTCGTCAAGGAGCTGGAGTTCGCCTGCGACTTCGAGGGCGTGGTGGAGATCGTGCTGGGCGTCTCCCGCCCCAACCGCTACCGAATCACCGAGCTCCAGAACCCCACGCGCCTCATCATCGACATCCAGCAGTAGCGGTACTCCAATGGAACGAGTGCCTGTTCATCGATCCCGCCGGGCACGCCTGAGGAGATGTATTCGATGAAGCTGAGTGAGCGGCACGCCCGGGCTGCGGCGATCAGGCACCTTCGCGACACCGTGGCAGCGCGCGCCGAGAATACGTCATTGCGGCGTGTTGCCGGAGAGATCGGGATGAGCCCGACGGGGCTGAAGAAGTTCTTGCAGGGAACCGATCCGTACTCTCCCACGCTCCGCCGGCTGCGTTCCTGGTACGTGCAGTACGCCGCCGTCCAGAGTGGCGAAGTTCAGCTCGAAGACGCATCTGCCGCCATCAACGTCCTGCTGCACGACGTGGCACCCGCGGCACGGCGTGGAATGGCCAGCCGCGTCATCGGCGCGCTGGCGCTTGGATATAAAGAGACAGGCAGAGATAGTCCGGCCTGGCTATCCGACTTGCAATCACGCTATGCGGGCGAAGAAGCAGATGTGATAGCATATCCGCTAAAAGAATAAGCCTCACACAGAGTTAGCAGAGTCAACAGAGTTGAGTTTTCTCGTGCCGCGCGATGGTACCCCGCGATTCATCCGATCGCTGGTAAACGATCGATGCGGCACGAAGGGCGGTCATCTCGCCGAGGCTTCACTCTGTTAACTCTGTTGACGCTGTGTGAGACCCAGTCTTTTTGCGGATTCGGCATGACTCCGGGGGCGACGCGTCCTGGCGCCATGGGCAAGTACGCTCACCTCGATACGTCGAGCGAGGACTACGCACGACGGAGGCAGGAAGAGATCGACGTGGAGGACGGGAGAGCCGCGAGTGGAGGCGGGGCGAACCCCAAGCCGCCCATCCACATTTCGTCCGTCCCGCCCGGTCGGGGCACGCCCTGAGGGCACGGCGCGGGAACAGAGCTGTTCCTCCGTTCCCGCGCCTCTGCGTGAGAATCGGCCTTTGCCGGGCTGGTATCAGTCGTTCCCCGTCTCCGAATGCGGCTTGTGGACGGGCTTGGACTCGGGGGAGCTGCGCTGGCGAAGCCAGATGGAAAGCAGCGTGAGCACGGCCACGGACATGAACTCGCTCTGCCAGTTCTGAAACGACTCGAACCAGAACTGCGAGCTCGCCACGTAGTCCATCACCCCCGCGGCGGCCTCGCCGTGCTGCGTCTGCTCCGCGCTGTACTCCCGCGCACCGGTCACCGCGTGCAGCGCGAACGAGGCCAGAAAGAGCAGGAACAGGGTGATGGCCAGCGAGTTCTCGTACAGCCTGAGCGCCAGGCCGCCGCGCCGCACCGGGCCGGGCGCGTCCGGGTCGCCGCGGTGCAGGCGCGGGTCCTCGTCCACCGGCTCGTGGTCCTTTTCCGGGTCCTTGCTCTCCGACGCGCCCTTCTGAAAGAGGAATGCGGTAAGGATGACGAACATCCCCATCTGCAGGAACTCGCTCTCCCAGTTCTCGAACACCGCCTCGCCAAAGTGCCCGGTGCCCAGGTAGGAGCCGAACGCCACCGTCTGCTCCCCGTGCTGCTGCTGCTCGCTGTTGTAGACCCGGTGCCCTGCCACCGCCTGCGCCACCAGAAACACCAGCGACAGCACGACCCAGGTGATGGACAGCCCGTTGTTCCGCAGCGTGTTGCTCGACATTTCGACGGTTCCCGGTCTCTCGCCGCCCCACCCCGCGCCTCGCAAATACAACCTGAGACACAGGTTGTGCGCATGCGCACACTCCGGACATACGGACAAATGAGGCAAACGACGGGCCAGTGCCTGGCTCGAACGCCCGCGCGAAGGGGATCGTTGCCCAAACCGGTGCCTGCGTGCAGATTTACGTGGAACCTTCCGGGCCGCCGCCCGCGCAGGACCCGGAGCTGAAACCCGCGCACGTCCCTCCCCGTACGACAGCCACGTCCGTTGCACCGCCGACTCGCTGGAGAGCCCGATGCCTAGCCGAATTCCCGAAGGAACGCCGCCGCGGGTGCTGATCCGCGACTTTCTGATCTTTCAGGCCAAGACCTTCATCGACGGGATCAAGGACATTGTCGTGATCCCGTTCGCGACCATCCTCTTTGCCCTGGACCTGATCTTTGGCAAGGGCGACAAGCGCGGCCGCACCTTCTACGCGCTGATGGGTGCCTGCGAGTCGTTCGACCGCTGGATGAACCTGTACAGGCCCGCCAGCCAGGCCGGCGGCAGCAGCGAAGGCCTGTTTGCCGGCAGCGAGCCGGGCGACGGAACGATGATGGGCGACATCGAAGGCCTCATGCGGCGCAGCGAGCCCGCCCGCCCCGCCCAGCGCGGAGTGCCCAGCGCCTTCTGACCCGGCGGCGTAAAGGAAAAGAAGAGAGGACGTGGATGAAGCCTTCATCCGCGTCCTCTTCTCGTTTCCTCCGCGTCCTCCGCGTGATCAGTCCCAGGAGGCCGGCGCCTCGGCGGTGCGGCGGATGGCGCGCAGGGCTTCCATGCGGATCATCCCGCTGAACGGCCGCACCACGCGCCAGTAGCGGCCGAAGGAGCGGCGCGCGGCGGCGTCGGTGCAGCGCACGCGCGTCTCGGTGGCCACCAGCGAGCCCTCGTCCGTGGGAAGGATGGTGAAGTTCCACGCCGCCACCGCCATCCCGGGCTTGTCGAACACCGCGAACTCCGCCGGATGAATGCGCTCGATGCCGCCCGTCGGCGTCCAGAACCGGCCGACCAGCCCCAGCACCAGCTCGTGCGGCGGCCGCTCGTCCAGCAGCACGAAGCCGTTGCGCAGCAGCCCGTCCATCGTGGTCCCCAGCCCCTTGCCCGCCCGCGCGCGCCTGCCGGTAAAGAGGCCGGGGAGCGAGCGCAGGGCGAACAGCGTCTGCACCAGCAGCGAACCGCTCAGGTCCAGCCGGCGCGCGGCCGCGTACGCGCGCTCGGGCGGGGCGTGCACCCGCAGCGCGTGGCGCTCCGCGAAGTCCGCGTGCGGCAGGTGGTCGTCGATCAGCATCAGCGCCTTCCGTCGTAGGCCGGCCCGCCGTCCTTCCATGCCCACCACTGCAGCAGCCGCGGATCGTGCGGGAACTCCGAGGCGTAGTAGACCGCGCAGCGAAACACGTACAGCATGCACCGGTCTACGTGCATCCCCGCCTGCTCGCACAGGCGGTCGTACAGCGCCTGCGGGTCCGCGCCGCGCAGCTGCTCCACGCGGGTGATCCCCAGGTTGCGCAGGTCCTGCGCGATGCTCACCCCCACCCCGGGGATGGCGCGCAGCTCGTCCCTGGGCGTTCGCGTTCGGGTCATGGCGATTGCAACCTTTCGAGGGCGGTGTGCATCGGAAGGGGTGTACGCGCCAGGGCGGTGAAACTTCCCCCCGGGCACCCGCGTACCACACGGTGCGCGGCAGGATTCATGTTCTTCTAATCCTCCGCGTGCAACACCGCCAGGGTTCCGGCGGTAGACACATACGGTACGAACGCTGGACCGTTTCGAGAATGCCGACCTGACCCCCACCTCCCAATGCTCCCAAGGCGTCCTCCGGGTGGGCACGGCTGAGAACGAGAAGGCAGGGAAGTACCTGGGTGAGGGTGTAGCAGGACCCGCTTTGCGAGCGACGAAGCCCGCCGGATCACGATCCGACGGGCTTCGTCGCGTTCCGGCCTCATCCGGAACAGACCCCCACGTCGTCATCCTGCGCTCGCCTCGAACGTGGAGGCTGGTGGATGGTTCTCCAGATCGCGCATCAGGTGGACCGCACGGCTCGTTTCCGCGCCCTCCCGAGACCATCCGCCGATCCCATCCCTCCGTCAAAAAACGCGGATGGCCCTCTGCCGCATCCTATCCATCTCCCCGTTCCCCAAATCTCACACCGGCTCGTGCCTCGTCGACAGGAGCGCCGTGCCTCCGCTCACCTGAACCAGCCTTTGCGCGACGAGAGCAGAGGAAACGGCACGAGAAAACTCCGCTGACTCCGCTAACTCTGCGTGAGGCCCATTCTCTGGCGGTGCGCGATCAGGGCTCCACCTCGCGCGAGGTCTCGTCCAGCGGCTGCAGCCTGCGCAGCATCAGGAACCCCGCGATCCCCGCCACCAGCGACGCCGCGAAGATGCCGATCTTGGCGTCTTCGTTCAGCTCCGGCGCGCCCGGGAACGCCAGCGCCGCGATGAACAGCGACATGGTGAAGCCGATGCCGCCCAGCAGGCTCACCCCGCGGACGGCGCGCCAGGTGGTCCCCGTGGGAAGCGCCGCCAGCCCGCTCTTTACCGCCAGCCAGGCGAACAGGGTGATGCCGATCGGCTTGCCCACCACCAGGCCCAGGATGATGCCCAGCGCCACCGGGTTGGTGAACGCCTCGCCCAGGTTGCCGCCCAGGTGCACCCCCGCGTTGGCCAGCGCGAACAGGGGGATGATGACGAACGCCACCGGCCCGTGCAGCTCGTGCTCGATGCGCTGCAGCGGCGCCTGCGCGGCCTCGCACGCGTTCTCCATCTCCTGGATCGCCGCCTGCTGGTCGCGGTTGGTGAGGACGTCCGTCCCCTCCTTTCCGGCCGCGTCGAAGTAGTCCAGGATGCGGCGCCCGCGCAGCAGGAACTCCGTGGTGTCGATGCGCGTCCGTGCGGGGATCGTCATCGCCAGCAGCACGCCGGCCACGGTGGCGTGCACCCCGCTCTTGAGGAACGCCAGCCAGAGCACCACGCCCAGCACCACGTACACGATCGGCGCGCGCGCCTCCAGCCGCGCCGCCACGATCAGCGCCGCCAGCACCGTCATCCCCACCCCCAGCGCCGCCCACGAGATCTGGTCCGTGTAGAAGACGGCGATCACCAGCACCGCCCCCAGGTCGTCCACGATCGCCAGCGCGGCCAGGAACACCTTGAGCGAGAGCGGGATGCGCGGCCCCAGCAGCGCCAGCACCCCCAGCGCAAAGGCGATGTCCGTCGCCATGGGCGTTCCCCATCCCCGCTCCCCCGGGCCGCCCACGTTCAGCAGCGCGTAGAGGAGGGCGGGGACGATCATCCCCCCCAGCGCCGCCGCGATCGGCAGCGCGGCGCGGCGCACGGACGCCAGCTCGCCGACCAGGAACTCGCGCTTGATCTCCAGCCCCACCAGAAAGAAGAACACGGCCATCAGGCCGTCGTTGATCCAGTAGTGCAGGGGATACGAAAGCGCGTACCGCCCCACGCCGAGGGTGAGCGTCGTCTCCCACAGGTGGTGGTAGCTTTCGCTCCAGGGCGAGTTTGCCCAGACGATGGCGACGAGCGTCGCGGCGATCAGCACAATGCCGCCCGCTGACTCCGTGCGGGTGAACCGCGCGAAGGGCGAAAGGATCCGCTGAAACGGCGTGAGCGGGGGAGGGGGAATTACACCGGCGTGCGTGGCCATGCTTCCTTGTCCGTCGGGCTCCGGAGGGTAAACCGGACGGGAAGGTAGCGAAGGCCCGCGAACAATCCAACCCTGCTGGATTCAGCAGAATAGAAGGATCGTCCGCTTCGAAAACGAGCAGAATGGAAGGTCCGTCAGATTCCGGAAGACGAGCGGTGCAGAGGAGAGTGATCGTGTACGATGAGCCACCCGTCCGCCGTGCGCCGCAGGGTGACGGTGAACATGCCGCTGACGGGTTCGCCGCCCTGCGTGGCCACGACGAAGTGGCCGATGGCCAGTGCGTATTCGCCGCCCAGCGTGCGCACGTCGCTCACCCCCAGGCTCAGCCGCCCGGGGGCGCGCCCGGGGGCGAACCAGCTGGTGGCGTAGCTCTGCCGGATCTCGGCCTTGCCGCGCAGCACCCCGCGGCTGCCTACAAGGGTGGCGTCGTCCGCGTAGACCTCCATGAACGCATCCAGGTCGCGTTCATCCCACGCCCTCGCCAACTGCAGCAGCGCGTCGGTGATGAGAATTCCATCGGTCGCGGCGGCAAGGTCGGCGGCGAGGCGGGCGGGTATCTCGGGAGCGGGCGGCGGTGCGGCGGCGGGCGCGGCGCACGCGGCCAGCGCCAGGAGAACCAGCAGCCTGGCGCCGATGCGCATCAGCGGTCGCGGCTGGCGGCGGCGGAGCGGGCGTACTCGCCGGCCAGCAGGGGATACGGGTTCACGTTCTCGCTGTCCCAGTACCGCTGCGGATCCGGCAGCCGGCCCACGGAAAAGTGCAGGTGGTAGTTCCCCGGCCCCGCGTTCCCCGTGTCACCCACGTACGCGATCACCTGGCCGCGGCGCACGGGGGTGCCGTCGCGAATGCCGGCGGCGTAGCGCTGCAGGTGGGCGTAGTAGTACATCGTGCGCCCGTCCGTGCCGATCTGGTAGATGGTCACGCCGCCCAGCCCGCCCGTGCGCAGCCGGTGGATGGTGCCGTCCGCCGCGGCCAGCACGGGCGTTCCGCCGGGGGCCATGATGTCGATGGCGTTGTGCACCCGCCCGCCGCTGCGCGCGTCCGCGTACGAATCACGCAGCTGGTCCGGCCGGATTCCGCGCACGGGGATCAGCAGCGACGCGCCGGGGGCAAGCTCGCCCGGCTCCATCCACGCCTCGTCCGCTTCCGGTTCGGCGGGCTGCGGATTGGCGCGGATGACGATCTGGTCGCGCGGGCGCTCGCGGCGCGGACGCGGCGCGGACGCGGTGTGCTCCGGCGGCGCGCCGATGGCGATGGTGCAGCCGGAAAGCGCCAGCGACAGGGCCAGCGACATCATGCCCAGGCGGGCGTGGTGCATGGAAAGAGCGGTCATGGCACCGTTCCGCGAATCGGTTCTTTGCGGCGGATGCTCCCGTGCAGACGGGGCAGCCGTACGGAGTTGGATAAGGGAATGGACGAAATGCGTCGGGTTAGCGGGCCTATATTGCACCCATTGCGTCCCGTTGGCAAGAACTTCGTGCGGCGGGGCGGTTCCGGTGATACGGATCACGGGCATGTCCGCGTCCCGTCATTCCGTATTGCGGGAGGATCCATGCCATGCGGACGTCTGCGCTACTCCGCCGACGGTGGCATGCGTCCGCCGACGGCGATGGACGTGTAAATCGAGATCATGCAATCACTTGATCGGATGCCGACGACCTCGTCCACCACATGCCGCACCCGGGCTTCGGCCCGCGAATCCAGCCTGGCAACAGGGGCCGCAGATCGGCGCGATGGCTGGAAGCCGGCCATCGTCCGGATGACCGGCGGAGAGGGCGGCGCTGGACTTTGAGCGCGGGATCGGCTTATATCCGCGGAGCGAATGAACGTCGATCCCCATCCACACGCAGAGACCGATGGCGAGCAGCCCCGAGGCAGTGATCCGGCAGGAGTGGGAGAAGTGGAGCGGCCGGCCTGGCGGCAAGGCGATGTTCAGCTTTCTGCTGGGGCGCCTGGTTCCGTACTCCGGCACCATCGGCGCGCGCATCGAGGAGCTGCGCCCCGGCTACTCGCGCGTGACGCTGCGCGACCGGCGCCGGGTGCGCAACCACCTGCGCTCCATCCACGCGATCGCGCTGATGAACATGGCGGAGCTTTCCACCGGCCTGGCGCTGAATTACGCCATGCGTCCGGATGCCCGCTCCATCCTCAAGGGCCTGTCCATCGACTACACCAAGAAGGCGCGCGGCACGCTGACCGCCGAGGCCACCGCGCCGGTGCTGGAGAGCAACGAGGAGCGCGAGATCACCGTCACCACCGACATCCGCGACGCCGAGGGCGACGTGGTGGCCACCGCGCGGGCGCACTGGCTCGTCGGCCCGCGCAAGTAGACGCACCACTCCCGCGCCAGTGCTGGAGTGAAACGGCGGGCGCGGGATCATCGTACGAACCGAGGCCCGCCACCAGGCAGAAAGACGTGGCGGCCGCCGCGGCAGGTCCTCTTCATCGATTCCGTTCAGAACCCGTGGGACCTCCATGCGACACAAGCCCGCCCACGTACGCGATCACGAGCCGCCGCTCCCCGCCATGTTTGCCGGTGACGGGGGTGCCGTTCTCCCCGTTTCAGCGCCCGACGACATCATCTCCCCGGATGAGCGGGAGATCGCCGCGCTTCTTCCCGACGGCCTGCGCGTCGTGATCGAAGGCACCAGCACCAGCCGCCTGCTGCTCATCGCCGCGGGCCTGCTGGTGACGCTGGTCCTTGGGGTGCGCTGGACACAAGGGATGTACCACCCGGGGGAGGAGATCCTGTTCGTTGGCGGCCCGTGCGCCGTGCTCGCCTGGCTGGCGCATCGCAACCTGTTGCGCCGCCGCAGGGAGTTCCGCCTGGTGGACGTCGGGATCACGGTGGAGGTGTGGCCCCTCGCCGGCGGCGAACCGCGGGTCACGCACGTCCCGTGGGCAGAGATCGCGGACTACACGGTTTTTGTGGATAACGAGAAGGCGCACCTGCGCGTGGTGAGTGCCCGTGGCTACACGCTCACGCTGGAGGACCGCCCGCCGCGCCTCTCCACGCGCGAGCTCATCCGGCGCTTCGTGGAGCAGGCGGATTGCCATCCGCGCGCCGCTGAGCCCACGCCCCGCCGGAAGGGGGCACCGCTCCCCGACGTCACGGGAGAACAGCCTCCCATTCTGGCCGGCTGCCTGACCCTCTTCGCCCTGGTCGTCCTCGTCGTGCTCAGTTCGGCCGTGGAGACGGCCCTGGACCTGTCGTTCGCGCAGGAGATGACCGGGTTGGCCGCGCTGGGCATGATCGCGTTGGCCGTGCACCTGTGGTGGACACTGGAGGACTTCGACGTCGCTGCCACCGACCGCGACTCGCGGCGCCTGATCGCGCGGCTGCGCAGATGGCTGCGGCGCGTGCTGGGCATCCGGGTGACGTAACCGACCCGCGGGTGGATAAAAAATTCGAGGCGCAGAGGCGATTTCTCGTCCTCTGCGCCCCTTTTTCTTGCGCCCTCTGCGTGACCCACCTGCGATTTGCGAGGATCCGCCGACTCCCGCTCAGCGCGGATACGGCAGCCCGGGCGTGGTGCTCAGCGCGTCGACCAGCTTTAGGCGCAGCTCCCGTTCTTCGGGGTCGGGGATGGCCTGCGCGCGCGTGCGAAGCGCCGCGAAGATTTCCGGATCCTTGACGTACATGCTGGAGATGAAGAGGACGGTCTCGAGCTCGTCCGCGCGGGTGGAGGGATCACGCGCGATCTCCAGCAGCCCGGGCGCGGCCCGCTGCGCCAGGTCGTAGAACGCCTCGCCGGCCACGTCCTTCTCACCCCCACCCAGCCCGAACTGCTGCACCAGCGCCGCGACCTCCTCCCTGGACGCGGGTGTGCCCGTCTCGATGCTGCCGGGCTTCGCGGCGGACGCATCCGCGCCACCACCGCACGCGGCCAGGATGAACATCACCGCGAGAGCGGCGGCGGGAAATCTCGGGATGCGCATGGGATTCGAATGCGATGCGGAGGAGGGGGCGGATCGGTGCGTAAACATACGCTGGAATCCCCCCGGCATTCAAGGCTGTTCTGTCGATGATGCGGCGCCCCGAAACGCATCCGCGCATCCATCGAAACACCAGCGGCCCGGAGACTGCGAACGGTGCCCGCCGTAAACGCATCCGGCGTTCCGACGAGCCCGATCCGCCATCCGCATGCCCCGCACCGCCGCGCCGCCCGCCGCCGATCCGCTCGCCCCCGCCGAAGCGTGGTTCGCCGCGCGCGGGTGGGAGCCGTTCGGCTTTCAGCGGGAGGTGTGGCGCGCGTACATGGCGGGGGAAAGCGGGCTGATCCACGCGGCCACGGGGACGGGCAAGACGTACGCGGCATGGCTGGGCGCCGTGCTGGACTGGATCGCCGCGAATCCGGATCCGTCGCCCACCGCCAAGGCGCCGCCGCTGCGGGTGCTGTGGATCACCCCCCTGCGCGCGCTGGCGGCGGATACGGAAGAGGCGCTGCGCGCGCCGCTGGTGGACCTGGGGCTCCCCTGGACGCTGGAGTCGCGCACGGGCGACACCTCCGCCGCCACACGCAGCCGCCAGCGCACCCGCCTCCCCACCGCGCTGGTCACCACGCCGGAGAGCCTGGCCCTGCTGCTGACGCGCGACGACGCGCGCCAGCTCTTTGGCGACCTGCAGGCGGTGGTGATCGACGAATGGCACGAGCTGATGGGGAGCAAGCGCGGCGTGCAGACGGAGCTGGCGCTGGCGCGGCTGCGCGCATGGCGGCCGGGGCTGCGCACCTGGGGGCTCTCGGCGACGATCGGCAACCTTCCCGACGCGCTGGACGCGCTGCTGGGCACGGCGCCGGACCGTCCGCGGGGCCGCACCATCCGCGGCCACGTGCCCAAGGAGGTGGTGGTGGACGCGCTCATCCCCCCCACCATCCAGCGCTTTCCCTGGGCCGGACACCTGGGGACGCAGATGCTGCCGCAGGTGGTGGAGGCGATCGAGGAGGGCGAGACCGCCATCGTGTTTACGAACACTCGTTCACAAACGGAGATCTGGTACCAGGCGCTGCTGGAGGCGCGGCCGGACTGGGCGGGTCAGATCGCGCTGCACCACGGCTCGCTGGACCGCGCGCGGCGCGAGTGGGTGGAGAACGGGCTGCGCTCCGGCCTGCTGCGCTGCGTGGTGGCGACATCGAGCCTGGACCTGGGCGTCGACTTCTCCCCGGTCGACCGGGTGCTGCAGATCGGCAGCCCCAAGGGGGTCGCGCGGCTGCTGCAGCGCGCGGGGCGCAGCGGCCACCGCCCGGGCGCCGTGAGCCGCGTGACCTGCGTGCCCACGAACGTGCTGGAGCTGGTGGAGGTGGCCGCCGCGCGCGACGGGATGCGCGCAAACGCCGTGGAGTCCAGGCTCCCGGTGGAGCGCCCGCTGGACCTGCTGGCCCAGCACGTGGTCACCGTCGCGCTGGGGGGAGGATTCTACTCTGACGAGTTGAAGGCAGAGGTGCGGACCACGCGCGCCTACGCCGGGCTGCTGGACGACGAGTGGCAGTGGGTGCTGGACTTCGTCACGCGCGGCGGCGATGCGCTGCGGGCGTATCCCGAGTTCCAGCGCGTGCTGGTGAGCGAGGACGGCACCTACCACGTGGGCGACAAGCAGATCGCGCGGCGGCACCGCATGTCCATCGGCACCATCGTGAGCGACGCGTCGGTGACGGTAAAGTACGTGGGCGGCGGCGCGCTGGGGTCGGTGGAGGAAAGCTTCATCGCGCGCCTCAATCCCGGCGACAAGTTCATCTTCGCCGGCAAGCCGCTGGAGTTCGTCCGCGTGCGCGACATGGTTGCGTGGGTGCGCCGCGCCAAGAATTCGAAGGGCGCCATCCCCCGGTGGATGGGCGCGCGGATGCCGCTTTCCACCGAGCTGGCGGCGTCGCTGCGCGGGCGGCTGGAAGAGGCGTCGCGCGGCATCTGGCGCGACCCGGAGATGGAGGCCATCCGCCCGATCCTGGAGATCCAGGCCCGCTGGTCGCGCATCCCCGCCGCGGACGAGCTGCTGGTCGAGCGGGTAAAGACGCGCGAGGGGCACCACCTCTTCTTCTTTCCCTTCGAGGGGAGGCTGGTGCACGAGGGGCTGGCCGCGCTCTTCGCCTACCGCATCTCGCGCCTGGCGCCCATCTCCTTCACCCTGGCCGCCAACGACTACGGCCTGGAGCTGCTCTCGCCCGAGCGCGCGCCGCTCGACGAGGCGATCGAGGCCGGGCTGCTCTCGCCCGAGCACCTGCTGCACGACATTCCCGCGAGCCTCAATGCCGCGGAGCTGGCCCGGCGGCAGTTCCGGGAGATCGCCCGGATCGCGGGGCTGGTGTTCCAGGGCTACCCCGGCGCCGCGAAAGCGGTGAAACAGGTGCAGGCCTCGAGCG
>DASUVG010000348.1:0-37192 GCA_036379135.1 Longimicrobium sp. | reverse complement strand
CGGCATCGAAATCCTCCGGAGACGCCCAGAAGCCGGTGGCCAGCCCCGCGAGGCCCGCGGCGCCGCGGGCCGTCATCTCCACCATCGAAGGCCGGCGGACGGGCACGCCCAGCACGTCCGCCTGGAACTGCATCATCCAGTTGTTGGCCGTGGCCCCGCCGTCCACGCGCAGCTCCCCGATCCGCACCCCCGCATCCCCCTGCATCGCCTCCACCACGTCGTGCGTGGAGAACGCCATCGCCTCCAGCGCGGCGCGCACCAGGTGCGCGCGCGTGCTGCCGCGCGTCAGCCCCACGATGGTGCCGCGCGCGCCCGGCTCCCAGTGCGGCGCGCCCAGCCCCGTGAACGCGGGGACGAAGTAGACGCCGTCGTTGGATTCCAGCGAGCGCGCCAGGAACTCCGTCTCGCCCGCGTTCTCCACGATGCGCAGGCCGTCGCGCAGCCACTGCACGGCGGCGCCGGCGATGAAGATGGAACCCTCCAGCGCGAACGCCCGCTCGCCGCGCGGCCCGCAGGCGGCGGTGGTGAGCAGGCCCTGGCGCGACTCCACCGGCTGGTCGCCCGTGTGGACGAGCAGAAAGGCGCCGGTGCCGTAGGTGTTCTTGCTCTGCCCCGGGCTCCAGCACCCGTGCCCGTACAGCGCGGACTGCTGGTCGCCCGCGATGCCGGCGACGGGCACCTCCGCGTCGAACGCGCGCCCGTCGGTGGTGCCGTACACCTCCGACGAGGCGCGCACCTCCGGCAGCACGGCGGCGGGGACGCCGAAGAGGTCCAGCATCTCCGGGTCCCAGGCGCCGGCGCGCAGGTCGTACAGCAGGGTGCGCGACGCGTTGGTCGGATCCGTCAGGTGCAGCCTGCCGCCGGTAAGGCGCCAGACCAGCCAGCTGTCGATGGTCCCCGCCGCCAGCTCGCCCGCCTCCGCGCGGGCGCGGGCGCCGGAGACGTGGTCCAGCAGCCATGCCAGCTTGGTGGCGCTGAAGTACGGGTCGATGACCAGCCCGGTGCGCCGCCGCACCTCCGGCTCGTGCCCGGCCTCCTTGAGCGCGCGGCAGACCTCCGCCGTGCGCCCGTCCTGCCAGACCAGCGCGTGGTGGATGGGGCGCCCCGTGGCGCGGTCCCAGACGACGATGGTCTCGCGCTGGTTGGTGATGCCAATGCCGGTGATCGCGTCCATCCGCAGGCGCGCCTCGGCCGTGGCCACGCGCGCCACGCGGCGGGTGACGTCCCAGATCTCCTCCGCATCGTGCTCCACCCACCCCGGCCGCGGAAAGTGCTGCGTGAACTCGCTGTACGCGCGGCCGCGCACCTTCCCGTCCGTGTCGATGACCAGGCAGGTGACGCCCGTGGTGCCTTCGTCGATGGCGAGGATCATGGGTGCGGTGGAGGGGTGAGGGTCAGGTTCGTGGCGACGGGCTGGTTTCGGTCCGCAGGGTTCGCGCCGGGCGGCTGCCGGCCGGTCATCCCCCCGCCGAGGCGAATGAATTCGCGGCTGGGAAAACGCGATGTCCGCCTTCGCGGACGGGTTCATCTTGAGAGAGGAGGAATGATGCGAAAGCCGTACACGCAGCTGTTCGTGCATCTGGTCTGGGCCACATGGGACCGGCTGCCGCTGCTGGATCATGCGCTCCGGCCGCGGCTCTACCGCTGCATCCAGGCGGAGGCGTTCAAGCTGGGGTGCGAGGTCGGCGCCATCGGCGGGATCGAGGACCACGTGCACGTGCTGGCGCGCTGCTCACCCGTCGTATCGGTGTCGAACCTGGTCAAGCAGATCAAAGGCAGCTCGTCACGCATGGTGCAGCGCGAGCTCAGGCCCGACGACTTCTTCAAGTGGCAGGGGAGCTACGGTGCGTTCAGCATCGCTGAAACGAACATCGAGGCCGTACGACGCTACATCCGCCGCCAGGAAGAACACCACCGCACCGGCCGCCTGAATGCAACGCTCGAACGCACCTTCATCGACGACTAACCTCTGCCAACCGCCGCCGGCACGTACCCGTCGGCGAAGGCCGACATCGCGTTTTCCCAGCCGCGAATTCATTCGCCCGGGAGAGGCCGCGGCTCGCAACCACCGAGCACGCGCGTTCATCGGCGACTGACCCTCTGCCAACCATCCGTGCCACCCGGCATCCCGCCGCCGGCACGTACCCGTCGGCGAAGGCCGACATCGCGTTTCCCCAGCCGCGAATTCATTCGCCCGGTTAGCGACGGCGGCGGGTATCCGGCGCCGCACCCCGCCCGGCGAATGAATTCGCGGCTGGCAAACGCGATGTCCGCCTTCGCGGACGGGTTCATCTCGAGCGAGGAGGAATGATGCGAAAGCCCCCCGCTGCCGCTAATGATCCAGACTCCGGCCGAGCACGCGTTCATCGACGACTGACCCTCTGCCAACCATCCGTGCCGCCCGGCATCCCGCCGCCTGCACGTACCCGTCGGCGAAGGCCGACATCGCGTTTCCCCAGCCGCGAATTCATTCGCCCGGGAGACGCCCGGCTGACCCTCAATCCTCCCGCAGCCGCCCAAACGCGTACCGCCAGCCGTGGCGCTCGATCAGGGACAGCATGCGGACAACGGGGAGGCCCATGACGGCGAAGTAGTCGCCATCGATGCCGTCCACGATGGCGCTGCCGAAGCCCTGGATGCCGTAGGCGCCTGCCTTGTCCATCGGCTCGCCGGTGGCGACGTACTCCTCGCAGGCGCGGCGGTCCAGCGCGCGAAAGCGGACGCGCACGCGCTCCAGCCCGCTCTCCACCCGCCCGGCGTGCGCCACGGCGACGCCGGTGCAGACCTCGTGCTCCCGGCCGGAAAGGCGCATCAGCATCTCCACGGCGTGCTCGCGGTCGCGCGGCTTGCCCAGCACGTCGCCGTCGATGACGACGATGGTGTCGGAGCCCACCACCAGCGCCTCGGGGCGGTCCGCGGCGATCTTGAGCGCCTTTTCGCGCGACAGGCGCTCGGCGTGCTCCGGCGGCGTTTCGCCGTCCTGGTAGCTCTCGTCGATGTCGGCGGGGAGGGTCTCGAACTCCAGCCCCAGCCGGCCGATCAGCTCGGCGCGGCGGGGTGACTGGGAGGCGAGCACCAGCGGCGGCGGCGTCTGCGGATCCGGCATGGAGATCAGCGTTCCAGGATCAGGGTTACGGGGCCGTCGTTCACCAGCTCCACGTCCATCATCGCGCCGAACTCGCCGGTGCCCACGACGAGGCCGGTGGCGCGCAGCAGGGCGACGAAGCGCTCGTACAGCGGGATGGCGATCTCCGGGCGCGCGGCGTCGACGAAGCTGGGGCGGCGGCCCTTGCGCGCGTCGCCGTACAGCGTGAACTGCGAGACGACCAGCAGCCCGCCGCCCACCTCCTGCACGGAGCGGTTCATCTTTCCCTCGTCGTCGGGAAAGATGCGCAGGCCCACCACCTTGTCCGCCATCCACGCGACCGCATCCTCCGAGTCCCCGTCCGTAAAGCCGGCCAGGAGCAGCAGCCCGCGGCCGATCTGCCCGGTGACGCGGCCCTGCACGGTGACGCGGGCGCGGGAGACGCGCTGCAGGACGATGCGCATCAGCGGCGGACGCCGACGACTTCCACCATCGGCGGCGTGGCCAGCCAGGCGCCGGGATCGGCGGCGCGCGCGGCCCAGACGGCGTCGAACGCCTGGCGCTCGTCCTCCGCCAGGTAGCCGTTCTGCACCAGCTGCGGGAGATAGTTGTCGAAGAAGGTGCGCGGCCACTGCCAGAGCGCGTCCGCCGGGCGCGCGATGCGGGCCAGAGGGGTGATGGAGACCACCTCCAGCCCGGCGTCGTGCATCATCCGCGGCACGCGCGTGCCCACGTTCGGGTCGCCGCCGCCGTCGCGCCACGAGGCGACGACCGCCGCGATCACGCGGTGGACGGCGGGATCCTCGGGCGCGACCTGGAACGCGGCGTAGTGGGAGTAGTCGTGCACCACCAGCCGCGCGCCGCGCCTGAGCGCCTTCGCCGTCCCCGCGACGACGGCTTCCGGGCGGCGGAGAAAGGTGAGCACCCAGCGCGCGTAGGCGCCGTCGAAGCTTTCCGGCGGAAAGTTCAGCTCCGAGACGTCCTGCACCTCCACGCCGACGTTGGTGAAGCCGTTGGCGGCCGCGCGCGCCTGCAGGTGCGCCACGAAGCGCGGCGACACGTCCACGCCCACCACGCGCCCCTCCTGCCCCACCAGCCGCGCCAGGTCCAGCGTGGCGTAGCCCGGCCCGCAGCCGATGTCCAGGATGTGGCCGCCCGGCCCGAAGCCGCCGCGCTCCCACGAGGCCGCGGCCTCGCGCGTCCACACCTGGTGCTGAAAGCCCAGCCGGCGCAGCTCGTCGTCGTCGGTGCCCAGCAGGTACTCGTTTTCTTCGCGCATCGTCGGGCGGTAGAGGGTACGGGCGGGAAGATACACCGCGGCGCCGCGCGGGCAAACGGCCGGGCGCTCACCTCGATCGTGGAATCGGCGGACGGTTCTCCAGATCGCGCATCAGGTGGTGCGGACGGCCTGTTCCGGTGCGCTGCGGTGATCATCCGGCGATCCGCATCCCTCTTCGAAAAACGCGGATGGCCCCCTGCCGCGCTTCCATCCCTTTCCCGTTCCCGACAGCCCCAGGGATCGTGCCTCGTCGACCACCGCGCCATGCCTCCGCTCACCACGAATCACGCTTCGGACGGTGAGTGCAGAGGGAACGGCACGAGAAAACTCCGCTCACTCCGCTAACTCTGCGTGAGGCCCATTCTTTTGCGAATCACGAATGATCCCGGGATCCGCGGTGACGCAATCCAAGCCTCGGCCGCATCTGCGCGCCGCCTTGTCACACCAATATCGTCGTCTTTAGTATTGAAGGAAGCGATGTACCTCACCAACCAGGGAGTGAAACATGAAGAAGCTGAGGATGGACCTCGATTCGCTGGCCGTGACCTCGTTCGAAACGATGTCGGCAGAGGCGGATGGCGGGACCGTGCAGGGTCACCTGGTACCGACCGGCGCATGGTGCGCGGCGAACACCTACCGCAGCTACTGCCCGAACAGCGTCTGCACCTGCCCGCCGCCGCCGTACTGAGGCTGAGGCCGTCGGGGTAACGAAATCCGCCCCTCTCCGGAAACCCGGGGAGGGGCGGATCGCGTTCATCGACCGAATCCGGCCTGCCGCGCCCTTACTGCTGGCAGGGGGCCCTGGGGTCCGGGCGCGGCTTGTCCACCACCAGCCGCGCGTCGCGGTTGGCCACGTTCTCGGCCACCGCGCCGATGAAGCGGGCGATGCGCACCAGCTTGTCGTATTCGACGTACTGCGGCTCGTCGGTGAGCATGTGGTAGTCGCTGTGGCCGCCGGTGGTGAAGAAGGTCACCGGGATGCCGTAGCGGGCGTAGTTCGCGTGGTCCGAGCGGCAGTAGATGTTCTGCGGATGGCCGTTGGCGTCCATCCCGTAGTCGAAGCTGAACCCGTGGCTGCCGGTGCGGTTCACCTCCTCGATCAGGTCGCCCAACTGCGTCGACAGGCGGCGCGAGCCCACCAGCTCCAGGTACCCGGGCCCGCCGTTCTCCACGTCGCCCGTGGCCCCGCGGCCGATCATGTCGATGTTGAGCTGCGCCACGATGCTGTCCAGCGGCACCGTGGGGTGGTCGGTAAAGTACTCCGACCCGTACAGCCCCAGCTCCTCGGCCGTGTGCCAGACGAAGAGGAGCGAGCGCCGCGGCTTGACGGGCCGGGAGGCGAAGTACTGGGCGATCTCCAGCACCCCCGCCGTGCCCGACGCATCGTCGTCCGCCCCGTTGAAGACGGAGTCCAGCCGCGCCGGGCCGTCCGCGCGCAGGCGGGCCAGCTCGGCGCGAAAGGCGGCGCGGCTGGCGTCCGTCCACGGCTCCGGCTCCTGGTCCAGCCCCTCGGGGCGATGGATGCGGTTGTAGGCCAGCAGCGAGTCGTGGTCCACCTTCTCGTCCGCCATCCCCACGTGGTCGTTGTGGGCCCCGATGGCCACGTACTGCCCGCGCAGCGCCGGATCGCTGCCGGGGAGGATGGCGACCACGTTGCGCGCGGGGAACGCGATGGGCCGGTCGAAGAACGAGGCCGCGCCGCTCACCGTGCGCCCCGCCGCGCCCACCTGCGCCGTGGCGATCGGCGCGCCCAGCAGCCGCTCCGCCGCCGCGGTGGTGATGACGAGCCCCGCGGGAAAGCGGCGGCCGTCCGCCGCGGCCGCGGGCGCGGCCATCTCCGTCCGCGGCTCGCGGAAGAAGCCCACCAGCCCCGGCGGCGTGTAGTCCAGCGTGGCGAAGGCCACGCCCGCCGCGTCGGCAAAGCGCTCGTAGGTGCGGCCGCCGGCGTAGAACTGGCTGGCCGGCTGCCCGTCGGGCCCCAGCGGCGCGGCGAACACCACCAGCTTTCCGGCCGCCGCCGCGGGCGAGATCATCCGCGCCTCGTCGCCCACGCGGCCGCCGTACACCACCTGCACGTCGTTCGCGGCAAAGCGGTCGGCGAAGAGCAGGACGTTGCCGTAGGTGGGGACCAGCAGAAAGTCGGTGCCGTAGGCCAGCGCGGCGCCGTTCACCGTGAGCGAGGCGCCTTCGGCCACGCCGCGCTCCATCAGCGGGATCTGCTGAAAGAAGGTGCCGTTGTCGCCGGCCGGCTGCAGTCCCATACGCCGCGCCTCGGCGGCGATGTAGTCGGTGCCCATCACGTTGCCGCGCGTGCCGGCCTCGCGCCCCATCATGCTGTCGGCGGAGAGCGCGTAGACGCGGCTGCGCATGTCCTGCGCGCTGATGGCGCCGGTCGTGGGGCGCGGGGTAAAGGTGAGCGGCCCCTCCGTGCGGGGCGCCTGGGCGGCCGCCGGCGCCGCGGCGAGCGCGGCCACGGCGAGCGCGGCCAGACGGGTGCGGTGGTTCACTGTCCCTGCCTTGCGTGGAAATGGGATGGGCGGGGGCGCCGGCCGGCGCCCCGCCGGAAGTGCTCGTGCGTGGTTCAGGAGCGCGTGCGGGGCGCGGACGGACGGGCGGCGGCGCGGGCCAGCGCGTCGGTCTGCGTGCGGGCGCCGCGCAGCACCTCCACGGCGCTCTGCAGCTGCCTGTCGCGCGGCACGGTGCGGCGGAACGCGGCCGAGTCGCCAAAGGCGAACTCCAGCACGCGGTCCTCCAGCAGCCGGTCCACCAGCCCGCCGCCGGCGCGGTAGGTCTCCGGGTCCACGCGCAGCCCCCGGCGCTCCAGGCGGCGCAGCAGGTCGTCGCGGCGGGCGGGGGCGGAGCGGAAGTCGGGGCCGGCCCCGGGCCCCAGGTCCACCGCCATCTCCTGCAGCGCCTCGTTCACCAGCGCGCCGCGGGGGGCCAGCACGCGCATCAGCTCGCGCTCTGCGCCGGCCAGCGAGTCCGGGTTCACCGCCACGTCGGGGGTGATGCCGCCGCCGCCGTACACGGGGCGCCCCGCGTCGCTGCGAAAGACGGGGCGCTCCGTCACGGAGTCCTGCGGCACCTCTTCCAGCCGGCCCCGCGCGTTCACGCGGCGCTCGCGCTGGATGGTGCGGCCGCTGGGCGTGTACCAGCGGCCGGTGGTCAGCTTGAGCGCCCAGCCGCCCTCCAGCTGAAAGATGTCCTGCACCAGCCCCTTGCCGAAGCTGGTGGTGCCGATGATGACGGCGCGGTCGTGGTCCTGCAGCGCCCCGGCCACGATCTCCGACGCCGACGCGCTCTCGCCGTCCGTCAGCACCACCAGCGGCGCGTCGGGGACCACGGGCTCGGAGCGGGCGTCGTACGTCTCGTCGGGCGCGCCGCGAAAGTCGGCGCGCAGCACCTGCTGGCCGGGGCGCAGGAACATCCCGCTGATGCGCACCGCCTGGTCCAGGCTTCCCCCGGTGTTGCCACGCAGGTCCAGCACGTACGAGGTCGCGCCGCGCTTGCGCAGGTCCACCAGCGCGCGCAGCACCTCTTCGCCCGAGGTGTCGTTGAAGCCCTCCAGCGGGATGTAGCCGATCCCCTCCTCCAGCATCACCGCGTAGTTCACCGACGGCAGCTTTACCCGCTCGCGGACGAAGGTGCGCTGCACGGCGCCGGTCCCCGGGCGGTGGTACTGCACCTCCACCGACGTCCCCGGGGTGCCGAGAAGCCGCTGCGTCACCTGCTCCAGCGGGATCCCCGTCACCGCCTCGCCGCCCACGCGCACCACGCGGTCGCCGGGCTGCACGCCGCCCTCCGCCGCCGGCGAGCCAGCGAAGACGCGGGTCACCGTGGCCGTGTCGCGCACCAGGGTGATCTGCATCCCCACGCCCGTGTAGGAGTTGCGCAGCGCCTCGCGCGAGAACGCCGCCAGCTGCTCGGGCGAAAAGAGGTCCGCGTACGGGTCGCCCAGCTCCACCAGCAGCCCGCGGGCGGCCTTTTCGTACAGCTGGGCGTCGCTGAGCGAGTCCAGCCCACGCGTGGCCACGCGCGTCACCACCTCGTGGAACATCCGCTCGCCGTCGCGCCCGCTCCACGCCTGCAGCGCAAAGCCGCCCACGACCACGGGAAGGACCAGGGCGCCGGCCAGGGAGCGGCGCAGGCCGCGCCGGCGCACGGGAGCGGCCGGGGCGCGGGTGCGGCGCACGGCGGAAAGAAAGGGCTTTCTGCGCATCATGGGGGGCTGCTTCCGATTTCCGCACGGCACCCGGTACGGCGGCGGGTGTCCGTCAGTTGAAAGATCTTCCATCCCTCCGGGCCGCGGAAGAGCTGGAACGCGTCGATGCCGCAGTGGCTGAGCCGCGGCCCCGCAAAGAAGGTGTAGTCCGCCGTCACCACCGCCAGCGGGCCGTCGATGCGCACCTGCACCGCGTCCAGCTGCTCGTCCCACACCACGTCGCCTGGCTCCCCCACCGCGCGGACGAACGCGTCCAGCGAGTCCTCCCGCAGCACGGGGGTGCCGTCCTGCCGCACCAGCGCGCTCTGCAGCCGCGCGCCGGGCGCAAAGGCGGCGCGCACGGCCGCGCTGTCGCGCGTGCGCATGCCGTCGAACAGCCGCACCACCACGGCGCGCACGGAGTCTTCCGCCGTCGCCTGCGCGCGGGGGTGGACGGGCCCCAGCGCGGCGAGGGCAAAGACGGCGGCCAGGATTTGTTTGATCAACAGGACGTGGTGGGTCGGATGATGGACTGCACTGGATACCGGCGGATCACCGCACTGGATACCAACGGATCACTGCACTGGATACGGACGGCCACTTCACTGGATACGGACGGTCACTTCACTGGATACGGACGGTCACTTCACTGGATACGGACGATCACTTCACTGGATACGGACGGTCACTTCACTGGATACCGACGGTCACCTCGCCGGATGCGGACGATCGTCCCCCGCACCTGCGAGGACCACGATCCCGCGTCGCGGCCGTCCACGGCGGATGAACGCGATCCCCCGAATCGCATCCGCGCCGGAAATCCGGGTGCGCGGGCGCGATCGGATTCACCGCCGGGAATCGCGCAGTCCGCCTCGATCCGGCTCCGAGGATGGACACCCCCGGGGAGACCCGCACGGGGCCCGGCGCGCTCGCGAAAACCGGGCCCGGCGCATACCCCCCAGCGGAACGGTTGATCCGGCCGCGGAAGGGGCGGAAGCCTACGAGCGACGGACGTCCATCGCGGCGTGCGCGGCCTGCTCCGCCTGCGCGCGCGGGCAGGCGCCGTGGCCGTGCACGAAGACCTTGCGGCCCACCTCCTGCCGCGCCCGGCGCTCCGCCACCACCTCTTCCGACACCCGCGCGCGCATGGGCGGCAGCTTCATCAGCCGCTCCCGCGCGGGCGGCGCCACGCGCGCCCCGGGGCCGTCCAGCTCCAGCCCGGCGGGCGACGGCGCGCCGGGCGTGAGCCACGCCATGGCCACGGTGTGCGGGCTCACCTCGCCCGTCAGTGCGGAGGCGCGCGCCTCCAGGCCCAGGCCCGACAGCAGGCCCAGCGCCGCGGCGGCGGCAACCAGTGCGGGGGTGCGCTTCATCCTGCCCTCCTCGCGTGGTGGGAAAACCGCCGTGCCGCCGCCCCCGGCCGGAGGGGCGGCGCGGCGGGTGTGACGTCAGCCGATCCAGTAGGTGGCCTTGACCAGGAACACGTTGCGGGCGGGCTCGCGGAACAGGCGGCCCACGTCGCGCCCCGCGTTGAATCCGCCCAGCGCCTCGAACCCGCTGCGCTCCTGCTGCCAGACGAAGAACAGCGCCGAGCCCGGCCGGTACTCCCAGCGCAGCACCGCGTTGCCGCGCAGCGAGCGGACGTTGAAGTCCGGATCGTCCACCCGCAGCATTCCCTCCGCGCCGCCCGCGTCCGCGCAGGAGACGGCCCGCGTGGGGTGGATGGCGTAGGTGCGCGCGCCGCCGGCCGTGGTCTCGCAAACGGTGCCGCGGTCGCGGCCGTAGACGGCGTACTCGGACTGGCCGGGCGTGGTGAACTCGCGAAAGTCGCGAAAGTCGCCCGCGGCCACGAACGGCTGCGCGAACAGCTGCAGCGACACCGTGGGCGTAAAGGTCCAGTCAAGCCGCATGTCCATGCTCACCGTGGTCTGGTGCAGCCGGCCGAACACGTAGCGCGCGCCAAAGGTCTCCGTGGCGGCCGCGTCGCCCGTGGTGAACAGGTACTGGTCCGGGTCGCGGGTGATGCCGACGCTGGGCCCCGCGCTCACCTGTACGGAGGGATTGGGACGCAGATTCACGCTCAGGCTGGCGTTGCGGTCGCTGGCGCCCGCGCGGTCGCCGCTCACGTACGCCGAGGCGCTGAGCGAAAGCCGCTTGCGCGGGTCGGTGCTCACGTACGGGTTCACGCTCCACGACGCGGGCGAGGCGGCCAGCGGCCCGCCCCACGTAAGCCGGTCGTCGCGCGTCTCGGGCTCGTAGCTCAGGCTGACCCCGGCGTTCCACAGGTTGTGGAAGGTGCCGTTGAGCCCCATCCCCAGGTCCGAGTAGAGGGCGTCGCCCCCGTGGTTCCACGCGTGGGTGGTGTACACGGCCGTGCTGTACTGCCGCAGCAGCCGCGTCGGCTCGGTCACGCGGCGGCCCAGGAAGGTGGCCAGGGAGCGCACGTCGCTGCGGCTGGCGAAGCCCATGTCGTTCATCTCGAACCCGGGCGTCACGTTGCGCAGCTGCACGCTCATGTCCCAGTCGCCGCTGCGCTGGATGGCCAGCGCGGCCGCGGTGCCGCCCAGGTGGGTGCGCTCCGGGTCCACGGCCAGGTAGTCCGCGTCGGGGCGCTGGTAGTAGCGGGCGCTGGAGCGCTGCGTCCGCATCATGGCGTCCGCGCTGCCGGCCACGCGGCTGGCGGCCACGTATCCGCTCACCGTCCACAGCCGGCGCGCCCAGGAGTGCTCGAAGTCCACCCCTCCCACGTACGCGCTGCCGCGCAGCATGGGCGCCAGCTCCGCGTCCGACAGGTCGCGGTTCACCCCCGTCAGCATTCCGCCCACCGTCGTGGCGCCGCCGTTCAGGTCGCGCCGCACCCGGCCGATGAAGTAGTTGGTCATCGGCTCCACGGGCGTGGCGTGGCGCTCCCCGTCCGCGTCCACGAACCGCGCCTCTTCGCGCTGCGTTACGGCGTCCATGAAGCCGACCGTCCATCCCCCCGCCGTGCGCCCGCTGACCTTGGCGGCGGCCAGGATGGTGGACTGCTCCGGCTCGTCCACGAAGGGCGCCTCGCCCGAGGCGAAGACGCGGCGCTGCGGGGCGCGACCCACGCGGCGCGAGTAGAAGAACTGCGGGCTGCCGTAGCCGTTGAAGTTGCGCAGCTGCCCGAAGCGGAACACGTCGGCGCCCTCCACGAAGAACGGCCGCCGCTCGCTGAACTGCGTCTCGAACGCGGTCAGGTTGACCACGGCGGGGTCCAGCTCCACCTGGCCGAAGTCCGGGTTCACCGTCCCCGTGAGGGTAAGGCCGCTGGTGACGCCCAGCTTTACGTCGAGCCCCACCGATCCGCCCGCGTCGTTCGTGCTGTAGAAGGGGTCGCCCGCGCGCTCCGGCTGGCGGTCCAGGCGGGCGCTGCTGTACGGCATCAGCTCCAGCCGCCGCGGCGCGCGCAGCCCGCGGAGCTCGCGCAGCTCGCCGAAGCGTGAGACGAAGCCGGCGTACGTGGGAAGCCAGGGCGCCCAGTGCGACCACTCGTCGCGGCGGCTGATGTAGCGAAAGAACTGCACGCCCCAGGTCTGCTGCTCGCCCGCCGGCGGCGGGTTGAAGCGCAGCTGCGAAAGGGGGATGCGGAACTCGGCCGTCCACCCGGCGGAATCCGTCGCCGTGGCCACCTCCCACACGGCGTCCCAGCTGGAGTCCTCGGCCCCGTCGTCGTAGTGGTAGACGTCGCGCCGCAGCCCGGCGGGGTTCACGCCGAACCGGAACGCGGTGCGGCGGTCGTGGTAGCTGTCCAGCACCACGTTGAACCACTCGGAGTTGGTCACCGGCTGGTCGCGGCGCGCCAGCGGCGCCTGCATGCTGTCGGGGTGCGGATCGAACATCCGCGCGGCCACGTAGACGGCCTCCTGGTCGTACAGCACGCGGACCTCGGTGCGCTCGCTGCTGGGCTGCCCCACCTGCGGCTGGCGCTGCACGAAGTCGCCCGCCACGTCCGCCGTGGCCCACGCCGCCTCGTCGAAGCGGCCGTCCAGGCGGATGGGCTGGTCCACGCGCACGGCGCGCATCACCCGCGGCGCGTCGAGCGAGGGGGACGAAGCGCGGGAGCCCGCGGCGGGGGCGGGGTGCAGCGTGGTGGCCAGGGCCTGCGCCTGCGCCGACGCCGCGAAGGCGGAGAGCGCGGCGGCCGTCATCAAGGTGTTCAAATGCCTGAGAGGCATGGTACGGTCTGCTCCAGGAGAGGTGTAGGCCGGTGGAAGGGACCCGGGCGGGCCCTGCACTGCGTACGGCGGGACGGCATTCAGATGCACCAGGGCGCCCGGAGGTTGCAGCGGGTGCTGAATTATTAGCACCTTTTAATGTGCGGCGCCACCTCCGATCCGTCCCCGCCCCGCCGCGTGAGCCCGGCCCGGGGCGTCCGTACGATCACGCGTGCAACGCGCGAGACCCACGATTTTGTGACGAGCGCGCGAAAGTCCGGGACGAACCGCAACCCGCCAGGGACGAACGGCGAGACGAAAAAGGGGCCGAAGAAAACCGTAGTGCGTTGCGCGCGAACAGCTTAGATTGCCGCCCGCATCGCACGCCCCCCGTCCCCCTCCCCACGCACCCTCCGCATGAGGCGCATCGACCGGCAGGCCGTACGGCGGGACCTGCTCCGGGGATTCACCGCCTGGAGCATCATCGAGCTCTTTTTCTACTCCCGCTCGTACCTGAACTACACCACGCAGCTGGACCCGCGCTACACCTGGGCCGCAATGTGGCTGCGCGTGCTGCTGGAATCGGCGGCCAGCGTCCTGGTGTGGACGCTGTTCACCGCGGTGATCCTGGCGCTGGCGCGGCGCTTTCCCGTGCGGCGCGGGGCGCTCGCCCGCCACCTGTCGGTGCACGCCCTGGCCGCGGTGGCGCTGGCCAACGTCGACGTGCTGATCAGCTACCAGGTGGCCCGGTACACGTACCCCTACGGTCCGTTCTGGCCGCGCTTCTACTGGATCAGCCTGCACTCGCCCGTGTTCTCGTACGCGGTGGTGGCGGCGGCGGCGCACGCCATGGACATCTACCGGCGCTACCGCGAGCGCGAGCTGGCGGCCTCGCAGCTGGAGACGCAGCTGGCGCGGGCCCACCTGCACGCGCTGGAGATGCAGATCCAGCCGCACTTTCTGTTCAACACCCTCAACTCCATCTCCGAGCTCATCCACGACCAGCCCGAGGCCGCGGACCTGATGGTGGCGCAGCTGGGCGACCTGCTGCGCATGACGATGGCCAGCGACGGGCGGCAGGAGGTGCCGCTTTCGCGCGAGCTGGACCTGGTGGGCGCGTACCTGGAAATCGAGCGAACGCGCTTCCAGGACCGGCTGACGGTCAAAAAACAGGTGGATCAGGACGTTCTGGATGCGCTGGTGCCGTCCCTCATCCTGCAGCCGCTGGTGGAGAACGCCATTCGCCACGGGCTCAGCCCGCGGGTGGCGCCGGGAACGGTGACGCTGACCGCCCGCCGCGTGGGCGACCGCCTGCGCATCACGGTGCGCGACGACGGGCGCGGCCTGCCGCCGCCGGACCAGCGCCGCGAGCGGGTGGGCGTGGGCAACACCCGCACCCGGCTGCGGCAGGCGTACGGCGCGGGCCACCGCTTCGAGCTGGCCGACGCGCCGGGCGGCGGCACGCAGGTGTTGATCGAGATTCCCTGGCGGCCGGCGCCGGACGACGCGCCGGAGCCCCGCCGGGTCCCCCTGGCCGGAGCGAGCGCATGAAGATCCGCACGGTGGTGGTGGACGACGAGCCGCTGGCGCGCCGCCGGCTGGCCCGCCTGCTGGAGGCCGACGAGTCGGTGGACGTGGTCGGGGTGTGCGCCAACGGCCGCGACGCGGTGCGGACGGTGCGCGAGGCCAGGCCCGACCTGCTCTTTCTGGACGTGCAGATGCCGGAGATGGACGGCTTTGGCGTGCTGCAGGCACTGGGCGGCGAAGGGCTGCCGCAGGTGGTGTTCGTAACGGCGTACGACCAGTACGCAATCCAGGCGTTCGAGGTGCACGCGCTGGACTACCTGCTCAAGCCGTACACGCCCGCCCGGCTGAGCGCGGCGGTGCAGCGCGCGGCCAGGCAGATCGCCGCGCCGCGCGCCACGCCGGCCGACCGGCTGGCGGAGCTGCTGGAGCACCTGGAGCGCGAGCGCCGCGAGCTGGGGGCCCGGCTGGCCGGCGCGCCGCCGCCGCCCCCCGCGCAGACCACGCGGCTGCTGGTGAAGAACGGGGAGCGGATGTTCTTCGTCCCCGTGGAGAAGATCGACTGGCTGGAGGCGGAGGGGAACTACGTGCGCCTGCACTGCGGCCGCGAGGCCCACCTCGTGCGTGCGACGCTCAGCGGGATGGAGGAGCAGCTGGACCCGCACCGCTTTACGCGCATCCACCGCTCCACCATCGTGAACCTGGACCGGGTAAAGGAGGTGCGCCCCTGGTTCGCGGGCGACTACCTGGTCAAGCTGCACGACGGTGGCGAGCTGCGCCTGAGCCGCCGCTACCGTGACCGCCTGCTCTGACTCCTCGTCCCCGGTGTGTACGAAGCAACGGAACAGCACTCACGCAGAGCAGCAGAGAGGCAGAGCAGCAGAGAAAAATCGCACTCCTCTGCTGCTCTGCCCCTCTGCTGCTCTGCGCGCAAATCCTTTTCTTTTTGAGCTGCGGATGACGTGGATGATGAGGCGCGCGGCGCTGGTCGCGGCGCTCGTCGTGTCGGTGCCGGGCGCCGCGCAGGATTCGCTGCAGGTGGCGTCGGAAGATTCCACCTGGCAGGAGCACGCGGCCGCGGGCGAGGCGGCGCGGGCGGCACAGGACTGGGGCGGCTGGCGCTACCACCTGGTGCGGGTGCGCGAGGAGGTGGGGTATCACCCCTCGCTCGTCTTCAACCTGGCGCGGGCGGACGCGCGGCTGGGGCGCACCGAGGACGCGCTCGGCTGGCTGCAGGCGTTCGCCGCCAGCGGGCTCACCCGCGACGTGGCCAGCGACTCCGCCTTTGCGCAGATGCGGCAGGGGCCGGCGTGGACCGCGCTGGCGGAGCGCATCGCGGCCAACGGGCGGCCGGTGGCCAACGCGCAGCCGGCGTTCGCGCTGGCGGACTCGGCGTTCATGCCCGAGGGGATCGCGTTCGATCCGCGCACGCGGCGCTTCTTTCTCTCCAGCCTGCGCAGCGGGCGCATCCTGTCGTACGCGGTGGACGGCGCGTTCGCCGAATTCGTCCCCGCCGGGCGCGACGGGCAGTGGGCCATGCTGGGGATCGCGGTGGATACGCTCACCCGCACGCTGTGGGCGACCACGTACGCGGGCCCCTACTTCACGGGATACGCGGCGGCGGACTCCGGAAAGTCGGCGGCGCTGGCGTACGACCTGGACACGGGCGTCCTGCGCCGCCGCTACCTGCCGCCGGAGGGCGCGCGCCACCAGCTGGGCGACATCGCCGTGGCGGCGGACGGGGACGTGTTCGTGTCGGATGCGGACGAAGGGGTGGTGTACCGCATCGAGCGCGGCGAGGAGGAGATGGAGGCGTTCGCGCAGGACGAGCTGGTGTCGCCGCAGGGGCTGGTGATCACGTCCGACGGGCGGCGGGTGCTGGTGGCGGACTACGTGCGCGGCATCGCGTCGCTGGAGCGGGAGAGCGGCGAGCTGACCTGGCTTCCCGTCCCCGATTCGGTGGCGGTGAGCGGCATCGACGGGCTGGTGCGCGTGGGGCACCGGCTGATCGCGGTGCAGAACGGCGTGACGCCCAAGCGGGTGATCGAGCTGCGGCTGGACGACGAGGAGCGCCGCATCGTCGGCTGGCGGCCGCTGGAATCCGCCACCCCGCCGCTCACGGAGCCCACGCACGCGGCCGTGGTGGGCGGCGAGGTGTTCTTCATCGCCGACAGCGGATGGGACCGGCTGGATCCCGACGGCCGCCTGAAGCCGGGGATGACGCTGCAGCCCGCCCACGTGCTCCGGCTGGCGGTTCCGTGATCACCCGGGCCTGAAACAGATTTGGCCTCGCGCAGAGTTAGCGGAGTCAGCGGAGTTTTCTCGTGCCGTGCCCTCACGCATCTGCCGGGGAGACACCACGAAACAACTCACTCCGCTAACTCCGCTAACTCTGCGTGAGACAATCAGTTCGTCATTGCCCGTGCAGGGAGGCCATCGGGGCGGTACATTGTCGGCGGATGCGCCGGGCCCGATCGGGGCTCGAACGCATCCGCATCCATCCGCAGACGATCCGCCCGATGAACTACGACATCAACGTCGCACCCGACGAGCTGGCGCGGCTGGTGGTGCAGGCCGCCGTGAACGCCGAAGAAGAGGGCTACTGGACCGGGACCGGCCCCATCGCCCGGGACGCGGTGCAGCACCTGACGCGCTTTCTGGGCCTGCTGCTGGCCGGCGACGACGACATCAACCGCCGCGAGCTGACCGTCTACAGCCAGGCGCTGCGCGGCGCCTCGGGGGTGGACACCTCGCACGACGACCTGCGCGCGGCGGCCATGGAGACCATGGGGATGGCCAACGACCCCGACGCGCTGCACGCCTTTCTGGGCGAGACGCCGGAGTACCTGCGCGCCGTGGTGGCCATGGACCGCGAGCGCGGCACCCGCAACGCCGGCCAGGTGATCACCGCGCTGGGCGGCCTGGGCGTGGCCATGCTGACCGCCGACGGGCGCGAGGCGGAGGAGGAGGACAGCATCTTCACCACGCACATGAACCACCTGCGCGGCGAGCTGGACGTGCACGGCGTGGGCGCGGACTGACGGCGCCCGCGGGGCGGCCGGCGTCGCCCCGCATCCACGGCCCGTGGAACGAAAGAGCCCCTCCCGCCGGACCGGCGGGAGGGGCTCTGCGTTCGTCCGCGGGCGGCGCGGCTCAGGGCGCGCGGCGCGGCGTGGTGGGCCGGGGCTCGGCGCCCTCCTGGAACATCCCCTTGCGGCGCTCCACCACCACGTACGGCACCAGCAGGAGCAGCAGGCCGGCGGCGAACAGCGACATCATCAGCGTGGGGCGCAGCCACCCGATCACCGACAGCACGCCCAGCGCCAGGTTGAACGCCACCACCCACCCGCTCACCCGGGCGTGGCTCCACCCGCTGCGCACCGCGCGCTGGTAGGCGTGGTCGCGGTGGGCGGCGTAGGGCACCTCGCCCGCCAGGGTGCGGCGCAGCAGGGTGACCGTGGCGTCCACCACGAACACGCCCAGCAGCAGCACCCACAGCACCAGCGGAACCCCGCCGTCGTTCTCCGACGCCACCGCCAGGGTGCCGAAGGTAAAGCCCAGAAAGCCGCTCCCCACGTCGCCCATGAAGATCTTGGCCGGCGCCCAGTTCCACGCCAGGAACCCGGCGCTGGCGGCCGCGACCAGGAACGCCACCGCGGCCAGCCCCGCGCTGCCGGACAGCAGCAGCAGCGCGCCGCCAAAGACGCCGGCGCACAGCGCCTGCCCCCCGGCGATGCCGTCGATGCCGTCCATGAAGTTGTAGAGGTTGGTGGCCCAGACGATCCCCAGCACCGCCATCACCCCGCCCAGCGCGCCCAGGTTGGCGTGCTCGGCGCCCATGGAGAAGGAGGGGAGCCCGCCCACCAGGTAGACGGCCCACCCCGCGGCCACGCAGTGCACCAGCGCCCGCACCGCCGCGTGCACGCCGCGCCGGTCGTCCAGCCAGCCGATGAGCGCCACCAGCCCGCCGCCGCCGATGAACGCCGCGGCCACGTTGTCGTCCAGCGCGCCCACGGTGCTGGCCAGCAGCGTTCCGCCCAGCACCAGCAGCACGATGGCCACGCCCCCGCCCCGCGGGGTGGGCACCGCGTGCGAGCTGCGCGCGTTGGGCATGTCGAGGATTGCGTTGGCCAGCGCGAACCGGCGGATCTGGCCCGTGATGACCCAGCTTCCGGCCAGGCTGCCGGCCAGGACCATGAAAAGAAAGGGGCTCACAAATCCGCTCCGGGACGACGGAATGCGCGGTGCCGCGCGGCCGCCGCGCGTGCGCCCCGCTCGGGGGCCCGCGCGCGGGCAACGGGCCGGACCCGTTCAGGCATGGACAGGTCGTGACGGTCGCTCACCAGAAAATCTCTCTTCACGGTCGATTTCAGTCTCTCCGGCACCGCTCCGCGCGCCGCTCCCGCGTTCGCCCCGGCGGCTCCGGCGGCGCTCCGCGCGCCCCGGATGCAGATTTCGTCCCACTCTCGCCGCGCCGCGCCGGCACGCTGCGGCGCGGACGCACCATTCTACGTCGCCGGTATACGATTCGCACCACCCGCGCGTCACTTTCGTGCGGCGCGGCGCATCCGGGGCGCCGTGGGGCACCCGGCGGCGGCGAAACACCGGAGCGATGCGGGATCGGAGCAGAACGTGTGATCGGACGCGATTCGCACACCCCGCCGCCGCACTCCGCCCCGTCCGCGGACGGCACACCCTCTCCGCCACCGTGCGATGCTCGCCACCCGGGACGAGACCCGCGCCAAAATGCCCCGTAAGGTACGCTCGTCCCTTTTGCGTCGCCAGACTTTTGTCCGGAGGGGACAGTGCGCGGATCAGAATAGCCCAACCCGCGCTCCACTGCAACCTCGGCGCGGAGCCGGCTCGTGGAGCGGGGCGGCTTGCCTGTGGCCGGAGCGTCCGGTACATTTGCAAGTTTATGCAGGACAACGACACCGGCGCTTTCCGCCGCCTGGCCGGGCCCACGCCCGCCGCCGGCCGGGGCCGCCAGAACCCCATACGACGTCCCGTGAATCCAGGCATATTTCTCCACCCCCGCGCACACCGCGCGCTGGCGTTGGCACTGGCGCTGCTGGGCGCCGCGCCGCTGGCCGGGCAGCAGCAGTCCCCCGCCACCGCCGCGGTGGACACCCTGCCCCGCCGCCCGCAGCAGGCCTCCGCCGCCGTGGGCGAGCGCGGGCCCCTGCTGGACGCGCCCGTCAGCCGCACCGAGTACCCGCTGGGGCCGGGCGACGTGGTGGACGTGGCCATCTTCGGCGACTACAACGAGGTGTTCAGCATCGCCGTGACCCCCGAGGGGTCGCTGGTGGTGCCCACCATCGGCATCGCGCGGGTGCTGGGGCTGAACCTGGACAGCGCCGAGGACCGGGTGCAGGCGCTGGTGAACCGCTACTACCGCAACGCCGAGGTGCGGCTGGCGCTCTCGCGCGTGCGCACCTTCAAGGTGTTCGTGGTGGGCGACGTTCCGCAGCCCGGCATGCGCGAGGCATCGGCCGCCACCCGGGTGAGCGAGGTGCTGGGCGGGTCGGTGGAGCACGAGCGGGTGCTGCGCCGCAACGTGACGGTGCGCCGCCCCGGGGCCCCCGACATCCACGTGGACCTGCTGCGCTTTCTGCAGACGGGCGACATCGCCTCCAACCCCACGCTGCGCGAAGGCGACGCGGTGATCGTCCCCGCGGTGGACGAGCGGGTGGACCTGCACGGCCGCGTGCGCTTTCCGGGCCGCTACGAGTACCGGCCGGGCGAGACGCTGGCCCAGCTGCTGGACGTGGCCAACGGCGGCGCCGGCTTTCCCAGCAACGCCGCCGACAGCGTGCGGGTGGTGCGCTTCACCGACCCGCAGAGCCGCACCGAGTTCCTGTTCTCGCGCGCGCAGGCCACGGGTGCCGAGGGGCAGCGCTTCGTGATGCAGCCGTTCGACGCGGTGTACCAGCCCGAGGTGGGCAACTACAAGCGTCAGCAGATGGCGGTGGTGATCGGCTACGTGATGCGGCCGGGGACGTACCCCGTGCGCCAGGACACCACCACGGTGCGCGACCTGGTGCAGATGGCGGGCGGCTTTGCCCCCAACGCGTCGCTGGTGGAGGCGACGCTGCGGCGCAGGGACAGCGGGGGCACCGACCGCAGCGCGCTGGAGGACATCCCGCCGGAGCTGCTGTCCGAGGACGAGCGGCGCGTGCTGCAGGTGCACGCGCAGGGCGACGCGGAGACGGTGGTGGTGGACTTCGAGAACCTGTTCACGGCCGGCGCCCAGGTGCTGGACGTGCCGGTGCGCGACGGGGACGTGCTGACCGTTCCCGAGGCGCGCAACGAGGTGACGGTGCTGGGGGCGGTGCGCACGCCGGGGATCCTTCCCCACATGCCCGGCCAGCCGGTGTCGTACTTCATCGGGCTGGCGGGCGGCTACAGCCGCCGGGCCGACGCCGGCGACGTGCGCATCCTCAAGGCACGGCAGGGCACCCCCGTGCACTGGCGCGACGTGACGGAGCTGGAGGCGGGCGACACCGTGATCGTTCCCTTCAAGGACCGGCAGAACTGGCTCTCCACGCTGCAGACGGCCCAGGCGGTGGTGGGCACCATCGGCGGCCTGATCCTGTCGCTGATCGCCCTCAAGGGGATCTAGCCGCCGGCGCGGGAGGAGAGGAAGGGGGCACCGGGCGCATCCGGTGCCCCTTCGTCGTTCCCCGCCCCGCCCCACCGGCGCGGCGCCCGCGGCGGGGGAGACGGCTTGCCAGCGGGGCCGCGGGCCGGTAACTTCCGTAAGTTTTTACCGGTGATGGCATTCGGCGCGCGGCGGGCGGTCCTCCCCCGCGCGGGCCGGCCGCAGACGCACTCCCGCCGCGCGGCGGCGCGCCCCCACGGCGCGCGCCGCGGCTGCTTTGCCCAAGGATGATCAAGCACAACGACGAAGCCGGCCCGCCTCGCGGCGACGAGATCCGGCTGCTGGACTACGCGGCGGTGCTGCTGCACCGGTGGCGCACCCTGGTGGTGTGCACGGTGCTGGCCGCGCTGATCGGCGTCACCATCGCCAAGCTCACGCCGCCGGTGTACTCGTCGCAGACGGTGCTGGTGCCGTCGCCGGAGTCGGGCGATCGCTCGTCCGTGATGTCGCAGCTCCCCTCGTTCGTCACGGCGCGCATGGGCGGCGCCAGCGTGGGGCAGAAGCTGGTCACCGGCATCCTGAACAGCCGTTCGCTGCGCGACTCGGTGGCGGCGAAGGTGGTGGCCACGCTTCCCGGCGCCGACGCGGCCGAGGTGAGCCGGGTGCTGGTGGAGGGGACGCGGCGCCAGGTGAGCCCCGCCGACGGCTCCATCGCCATCACCGTCGACGCGCGCGACCCGAAGGTGGCGGCGGCGGTGGCGGGCGCGTTTCCCGCGCTGATCAACCAGTTCGCCACGCGGCTGGCGGTGGAGGCCGCGGCGGCCAAGCGCGAGGTGCTGGAGAACCAGCTGGTGGAGGCGCGCGAGCGGCTGGCCAGCTCGGAGCAGCGGCTGCTGCAGTTTCAGCGCAGCACCGGCACGGCCGACGTGCAGGAGCAGGCGCGGCAGGGGATCGAGGCGGCCTCCGCGCTGCAGCAGCAGATCCTGGGCAAGGAAGTGCAGGTGGCGCAGCTGCGCCGCACGCTGGCGCCGGGGCATCCGCGGCTGCAGGCGGCCGAGAGCGAGCTGGGCACCATGCGCCGCCAGCTGGAGCGCGTCACCGGCGGCGGCGCCTCGGGGATCTATCCCGGCGCGCGGCAGCTCCCCAACCTGCGCGCGCAGTCGGCGGGGGTGCTGCGCGAGTACGAGACGGACGAGCGGGTGTACATCGCGCTGAGCGCGGAGCTGGCCAACGCGCAGATCAACGTGCGCGAGGATATGACGGTGGTGAGCGTGCTGGACCCGCCGGTGGTGCCGAAGTACCCGCGCGGCTCGCTGCCGCGGGTGCTGGTTGCGTCGCTGATGCTGGGGCTGGTGCTGGGGGTGATCATGGCGTTCGTGCGGGAGTACATGGCGCGCGTGCGGCACGACCCCGACAACGAGCCGTTCCGCGCCGCGCTGGACGGCTTCAGGAGCGACGTGGGCGGCCTCCTTGGCCGCCGCCGCCCCGCAGGCAAGGCCTAGCCCCTCCGTCCGCCGAACGAGCGACGGCCCCGCACCCGATCCGGTGCGGGGCCGTTTTCGTCGCCCGCCGGTCTCCGCGCATCACGCTCCTCCCGAATCCGGCAAAAGACCCGCGTCCGGGCATGCCGCTCACCTCGCGCGTGGAGCTGGCGGGCGGTTCTCAAGATCGCGCATCAGGTGGGGTGATCGGCTTCTTCCCGTGCGCTGCCGAGATCATCCGGCGATCGGCATCCCTCCCCAAAAATGCGGATGGCCCCCTGCCGCGCTTCCATCCCTCTCCCGTTCCCGACAGCCCACGGGATCGTGCCTCGTCGACCGGCGCGCCACACCCCCGCTCACGACGACCACGCTTCGCATGGGTGAGAGCAGAGGAACCGGCACGAGAAAACTCCGCTAACTCCGCTGACTCCGTGTGAGGTCCCCTTCTTTTTGCGGATTCCGCACCAGGCATCCGGAATCACCCCATCCAGATCCAGATGCTGCTCCAAAGAGTGCCCCACGCGGAAACGCGGAGGACGGCGAGAAGCTTCGGCCGATCCGTTTCAGGATTCTGCCTCCGGCACCGGCTCCGAGGTCGGCGTGGCAGGCGGTAGCACGGGAGCCAGGGCGCGGCCCAGGGCCGGAGCGAGCGCCGCGCTGAAGGTGGCGGAGAGGTGGTGCGAATCGTAGTAGAGCACCATCCCGTCCCGCTCGGGGCGGCAGGGAGAGGCGCGGCAGACCTCGTCCGTCAGGTCCACGTACCGCACGCCAGGCAACCCCGCCGCGGCGCGCCGCTCCAGCTGCTCCACCCGCGTGGCCAGCGGCGTGGTGCGCGGAAAGGTGCAGCCGGAGGGGCCGCGCCACCACGCCTGCCACGCCGCGCGCGCCAGGCAGTTGGGCACGTGCGACGCCGGCCAGGGCGTGTCGCGCAGCAGGACCACCGGGACCCCCGCCGCGCCGAACGCGGCCAGCGTGCGGCGCGTCCCCGCGGCCCACGCCTCGCCCGTGATCCCCGTGTGCGTGGTCCCGCCATCGGCGCGGTCGATGGAGCTTCCGGCGCTCGTCATCACCACCGCGTCGGGGCGCAGCGCGGCAAGGCGGGCGAGGGTGGCCTCGCGCCACTCGATGCACGCCTGGTGCACCAGCTCCACGGGCTCGTACGCGGGGCGCACCGACGCGGCGGGGCACCCGGCCTTGGTCAGCGAGACCAGCTTCCACCCGTTCCGCACCGCCAGCCGCTCCAGCGCGGGGAACCAGTGCATGGCGTGCGAGTCCCCGAAGAGCGCCACCGTCACCGTTCCCGCCGCGTTGCCGAAGACGCACTCCCCCGCGTCCACCGCGAAGAAGGGAAGGTGGCAGTCCGCCGGCACCCGCGGCTCGTCGCGGCTGGCTGCGGTGAAGCGCGCCTGGCCCGGCGACTCCTGCAGCCGCACCGCCAGCTGCCGCGCCCCCACGGCCAGCCCGCCGGACGCCAGCGTGAGCCCCGCCGCCGCGGCCAGGGTGAACGCCGGGCGCGGTGCCAGGGCGCGGCTGTGGCGGATGGGGTTCTCCACCCAGCGGAGGGTGGCGTGCGCCATCCCCAGCGAAAGCAGCACCCCCGCCAGCCGCAGCGGCGCGCCCCCCTCCGGAAAGGCGGCGGCGCCCAGCACCAGCACCGGCCAGTGCCACAGGTACCACGAGTACGACACCCGTCCCACCCACTGCAGCCACGCCGCGCTCAGCACCCGGCCCACGCCCGTGGACGGCTCGCGGGCCCCCGCCATCAGCACCAGCGCCGTCCCCACCACCGGAACCAGGGAGATCACCCCCGGGTGCCGCGTCGTCGGCCCGAAGGCCACGGCCGCGCCCACCACGCCGGCGAGCCCCGCCCAGGCCAGCGCGCGCCCGGCCGGGGCGGGAAGGCGCGACCAGGTGCCGGCCAGCAGCATCCCCAGCGCGCCCAGGGCGAACTCCCAGGCCCGCGTGGGCGAGCCGAAGAACGCCCACGGCTGGGCGATAAGGGAGAGCCAGAGCGCGCCGGCGAACGAGGCCGCGCCCACCAGCACAGTCACCGCGGCCAGGCGCGCGCGGCGCGTGGCGCCCTGCGCGCCGCGCACCGCCAGGGCCACCAGCAGGGGCCAGAACAGGTAGAACTGCTCCTCCACCGCCAGCGACCAGGTGTGCAGCAGCGGGCTGGGCGCCGCGTGCGAGCCCAGGTAGTCCGTGGCCAGAAAGGCGAACCAGAGGTTGCTGGCGTAGAACGAGGTAGCGAACGCCGTGTTCGCCAGCCCCCGCTGCTCCATCGGCGCGTAGATCAGGCCGGCCGCAAGCACCGTGGCCAGCACCACCAGCACCGCCGCCGGCAGCAGCCGGCGCGCGCGCCGGGCGTAGAACTGCACCAGGTCCAGCCGCCCCCGCCGCTCCACCTCGCCCAGCAGCAGCCCGGTGATCAGGTAGCCGGAAAGGACGAAGAACACGTCCACGCCCACGTATCCCCCGGCGACCGCGGGGATGCCGGCGTGGTAGGCGATCACCAGCAGGATCGCGACGCCGCGCAGCCCCTCGATGTCGGGGCGAAAGCCGCCGGAGGGGGTGTGCGCGGGGGCGTTCTCCCCCGGCCGGGCCGGGCTCGCCGCCGGGGTCGCGCGGCCGGAGGCCGGCGGCGGGAGCGGCGCGGCAACGGGCGCGGGAGCGCCGGGGGCGCCCCCGCGCTCCTCCGCCGCGGGACCTTCACCATCCATCACGTGGCTGCCCATCGTGTCGCTGTACGGCATGGCTTTCCCTGCTCCGCCGCACCGTGCGGAGGATGGTCCGGTTCGATCGGGTCGGGGGATGCCGCGCCGCCGAAGGGCGCGGTCATGAGGCGGGCGGGGGGCGCAGCAGGTCGTCCAGCCGCCCGCGGGGAACGAAGCCGGCGGCCGCGGCGCGCGAGACGTCCAGCTCCAGGCCGCGCAGCAGCTTCCACGCGTGCGAGCGCACCACCCGGCCCGTGCCGCCGGGGACCAGCCGCGCGGCCGCCAGGGGGAGCGGCACCAGCGCGGCGGGAACCCGCACCCGGCGCGAGACCCCGTCCAGCGCCCCGATCACCGCCGCGATCTCCGGCTGCGCGTAGGGCTCGCCGTCCGTCACGTTGTACACGCCGGGCGCCACCCCCTCCGCCGCCAGCAGGGCGAAGCGCACCACGTTCTCCAGCCCCACCAGGCTGTGGCGCGGCGGCCGCCCCGTCACCTCCAGCAGCAGGCGGGTTCCCGGCAGGTACGCGCGCTTGCCCACGTCCCGCACGCGCCCCGGCGCCCAGATCACCGGCGGGCGCATCACCACGCACGCCAGCGTGGGGTCCGCCGCCGCGCACGCCTCCTCCGCCCGCGCCTTGCTGGCCGCGTACGGGCCCACCGGGCGCAGCGCCGCGTCCTCGCGCAGCGCCCCCCGCCGCCCCTCCTCGCCGTAGACGGAGGCGGAGCTGAAGTGGACGAAGCGCGGCACCTCCGCGGCCAGGGATGCGTCCAGCAGGTGGCGCACGCCGCGGTGGTTCACCGCGTCGTACACGTCCGCCGCGCTCCCCTCCAGCCTGCGGTGCGCGATCCCCGCCAGGTTCACCACCGCGTCCGGCCGCTCCGCCGCGAGCAGGCGGCGCACGGCCCCCGCGTCCGCCACGTCCAGCCCGGGGCCGTCGGCCCAGGGGGTGCGCCCGGCGGCGACCACGCTCCACCCCGCCTCGCGAAAGGCGGCCGCCAGGCGGCGCCCCACGAACCCGCCGGCGCCGGTGACCAGCGCCTTACGCACGGGCACGGCGGCGCCCACGGGCCCGCTCACGCATGCCAGACCGTGCGGTTAACGTAGCGCGTGTAGGAGAGGATGATGCGCAGCACCTTGAGCGACACCGTCTCCGTCTCGTAGTCCGGCACCGTGGCCGGACGCCGCCCGCGGCCGCGCGCCTGGTCCGTCACCACCTCCACCGCGCGAAGCACGTCCGCGGGCTGGAGCCCGCACATCACCAGCGTCCCCACGTCCATCCCCTCCGGCCGCTCGTGCGCCTCGCGGATGGTGACGGCGGGAAAGCCCAGCAGCGACGACTCTTCCGTGATCGTCCCGCTGTCCGAAACCACGCACAGGGCGCGGCGCTGCAGGTGCACGTAGTCGAAGAACCCCAGCGGCCTCATCAGCCGCACCCGCTCGTCCAGCCCCAGCTCGCCCGCGGCGTCCATCCGCGCGCGGGTGCGGGGATGCGTGCTGACGATGACGGGAAAGCCCCAGCGCTCCGCCAGCGCGTTCAGCGTGCCGATCAGCCCGCGGAAGTTGGCCTCGGAGTCGACGTTCTCCTCCCGGTGCGCGCTGACGACGATGAAGCGCTCCGGCTCCAGCCCCAGCCGCGCGAGGACGTCCGACGCGTCGATGCGCTCCCCGTAGTGGCTGAGCACCTCGCGCATCGGCGAGCCCGTCTTGAGCACCGTCTCCGGGCGGATCCCCTCGCGCAGCAGGTAGCGGCGCGCGTGCTCGGTGTAGACCAGGTTGATGTCGCTCAGGTGGTCCACCACGCGGCGGTTGATCTCTTCCGGCACCCGCTCGTCGAACGAGCGGTTCCCCGCCTCCATGTGAAAGACGGGGACGCGCCGCCGCTTGGCCGCCAGGGCGCTGATGCACGAGTTGGTGTCGCCCAGCAGGAGCAGGGCGTCGGGCTTCTCCGCCTCGATCACCCGGTCCGCCCGCGCGATCACGTTGCCGATGGTCTCGGCCGGCGTGGCGCCCGCCGCCTCCAGAAAGTGGTCCGGGCGGCGGATCTCCAGCTCGCGAAAGAAGATCTCGTTGAGCTCGTAGTCGTAGTTCTGCCCGGTGTGCACCAGCACGTGGTCGGTGTAGCGGTCCAGCTCGTGGATGGTCCGGGAGAGCTTGATGATCTCCGGCCGGGTGCCCACGATGGTCATCACCTTCATCCGCTCGCTCACCGCAGCAGCTCGCCGCCGTGGCCCGCGTACGACGGCGCGTCGTCCAGCAGCAGCCGGTGCCGCGCCAGCAGCTCCAGCGTCCCCGGGTAGTCCAGCACCGTGTCACCCGACGACAGCTCCTTCACCAGCGCGCCCCCCGGCTCCTCGCCCGGGCTGCGCAGCTCGGGGAGCATGGGGCGGATGGCGTAGTAGCCGCCGCGGCGCACCGACTGCGGCGCCTCCTCGTCCGACACCATGATCTCGTGCATCTTCTCCCCCGGCCGGATCCCCGTCACCCGGATCTGGATCGGCCGGTCCCCGATGAGCGCGCGGGCGATGTTCTCCACCGTGGCCGCGGGCGCGTCGGGGACGAAGATCTCGCCCGGGCGCGCGTGCAGCAGCGCGGCGAACACCGTGTCCACCGCCTGGTTGAGGGAGAGGAGAAAGCGCGTCATCTCCGGCACCGTGAGCGTTACCGGGCCGCCGTTGCGGATCTGCTCGTGAAAGAGCGGGATCACGGAGCCGCGCGAGGCCAGCACGTTGCCGTAGCGCACCCCGATGAAGCGGGTGCGCGGGCTGAGCACGTTGGCGCTGATGAAGATGCGCTCCTGGATGGCCTTGGTCATCCCCATCACGTTGACGGGCTTGCACGCCTTGTCGGTGCTGATGCCCACCACCGTCTCCACCGGGTAGCCGTTCTCCTCGATGGCCCGGACGATGTTGGTGGCCCCCATGCAGTTGGTGAGCACCGCCTGCGTGGGAAAGTACTCGCAGCTGGGCACCTGCTTGAGCGCCGCCGCGTTGATCACGATGTCGGCGTCGCGCAGGGCCGTGCAGATGTCGGCGTAGTCCCGCACGTCGCCGATGCGGAACTCCAGCACGTTCATGAAGTTGCGGTAGATCACCTCGTCGGTGGCCGCCCGCGTGTGCAGGTACGACATGCGCATGTCGTGCTGCTTGCCCTCGTCGCGCGAAAGCACGATCACCTTGCGCGGGGTGCCCAGCTCGCCGCTCAGCACGCGCCGCACGAAGCTCTTGCCCATGGACCCGGTGCCCCCGGTGACCAGGACGCTCTTTCCTTCCAGGATCATCAGTCGCCTGCCTTGATTTCGCCCGCCAGCTCGTCCAGCAGCCGGTCCCAGGACGGCGGGGTGTAGCCGAACTCGCTCCGGAAGCGGGACGAGTCCAGGCTGCGGTCACAGTGAAAGTCGTCGTCGGGTACGATCTCCACGTCCCGGCCCAGCCGGTCGCGGAGCCCCGTCAGCAGGTCGTACTTGCTGATGGGGTCGGTGGATACGTTGTACACGCCCGCGGCGCCGGGATGCCGCACCAGCAGCGTCTCGATCACCCGGGCCAGCTCCGCGGTGGTAAAGCCGCTGAAGATGGCCCGGCGAAAGCCGCGGATGGTTCCCGTCTGGGCCAGGAACCACTCCAGCAGCCCCGTCTTTCGCGAAAGCTCGGGGCCGATGATGGAGGTGCGCAGCGTCACGCACCCGGGGTCGCCCACCTCGCCCAGGTACTTGCTCCTGCCGTACAGGTCGCCCGCGTCGGACGGGTCGTCGTCGCGGTACATGCCGCGCGTCCCGGCGAACACGCAGTCGGTGGAGACGTGCACCAGCCGCGCGCCCACCCCGCGGGAGAGCACGGAGAGCCGGTGCGGCAGGAGCGAGTTGATCTCCAGGCTGGGGATGGCGTCGTGCGCCAGCGCCCGCTGCTTGACGATCCCCACGGCGTTGACCACGGCCTCGGGGCGAAAGTCGGCGAACACCTCCGCCAGCCGCTCCAGCGAGCGCACGTCCACGCCAAAGTAGCTGCTCTCCGGCGGAAACAGCCCGTAGCGCGCGTACGCGTCGGCGTCCTGCCGCAGCGTGCTGCGCACCTCGTGGTTCGGCCGCAGCTGCCGCAGCAGCCGGTGCCCCAGCATGCCGTCGCCTCCCAGCACCAGCACCCTCATCGGCGCGCCTCCGCCAGCTCGCGCATCCACCCCTCCAGCCGCTCCATCAGCATCTCGCGATCGAAGTGCTCCAGAAAGTAGGCCCGCGCCCGCGCGCCCATGGCCGCCCGCTCCTCCGCGCCCGTCTCCCGCAGCGCCAGCACGGCCTCCGCCAGCGCGCCGGCGTCCTCGGCCGGGCACGCCGTCCCCCCCGCCTCGCGCACCACCCGCGCCCCCTCGCCGTCCAGCGAGGCGATCACCGGCCTTGCGCACGCCAGGTACGACTGCACGCGCGACGGGATGGTGTGCTCGAACACCGGCTCCCGCGCCAGCATGGCCAGCAGCACGTCCGCCTGGGCGAAGAAGTGGGGCATGGATTCCGCCGGGTGGCGCCCCACCAGGTGCACCGTGCCGCCCAGCCCCCGCTCGCGCACCTGCTCCTCCACCCACCCGCGCATCCGCCCGTCGCCCACGATGACGAAGTGGATGTCGGGGTGCGCGTCGCGCAGCCGCTCCGCCGCATCCAGCAGCGTGGGAAAGGCCTGGCTGGCGCCGATGTTCCCCGCCACCATCACCCGGAACCCCTCCGGGAGCGGGGGCACGCCCCGCGCCTGCTCCGGCGGCACGGGGCGGTAGAACGCCTCGGCCGTGTTGGGGAAGTAGCGGATGCGCCCCGCCCCGCCCAGCCGTTCGATGAACGGGGCGAAGGCCCGCGACTGCACCAGGATGCGGTCGCATCCGCGGTAGATGAGGCGCGCCAGCCGGTCCACCCCGCGCAGCACGCGGGGGGAGCGGACGATGCCCAGCGCCTCCAGCGTCTCCGGCCACAGGTCCTGCACCCAGAACAGCACCGGCACCCGCTTGAAGCGGCGCAGCACCAGCGCGGGAAGCCCCACGGTGATGGGCGAGGGCTCGAAGACCAGGATGACGTCGAACTCCCCCCGCGCCCGCAGCGGACCCAGCACGCTGGCGGAGAGCGCGAACGAGGCGTAGTTCACCGCCAGCCGGGCGCCCCGCCCCGTCCCCCGGGGCACCAGCGGCACGCGCACCACCCGCACGCCGTGGTAGTCCTGCACCCGCGGCCCCCGCGCGCCGTATCCCTCGAACAGCCGCCCGGACGGGTAGTTGGGAAGCCCGGTGAGCACCGTGACCCGGTGCCCGCGCTCGTGCATCCCCCGCGCGAGGTCGTTGATGCGAAAGTCCTCGGGCCAGAAGTACTGCGTCACCACCAGGATGCGCAGCCCGCCCTCCACCGCCCCGCCCCGTTCCACCGTCTTGCCGTTCGCCACGCGTCCCCCGCTCATACGGCCTTCGGCGCGGGGGTGGCCGGCCGCGCGGCGGAGGCGCGCGAGGCCGCGGCCTCGCGGAACACGGCCAGGTTGTCCGCCAGCGCGTCCGCCGCCGCCGCCTCGTCCGCCCCCATCCGCCGCGCCCGGGCCGACATCGCCGCGTGCTCGTCCGCCCCCATCCGCGCGCACGCCTCCAGCACCGCGCGAAAGCCCGCGGCGTCGTGCAGCGGCAACTCCCATCCCACCCCCCGCTCCGCCAGCCCGCGCCAGGGCGTGGTGTCGCTCAGCAGCACGGGGCAGCCGGCCAGCAGCGCCTCCTGCACCACGTGCCCGTAGTTCTCGCCCAGCGTGGGGAAGAAGAACAGGTCCTGCTCCCGCAGCGCCGCGCCCACCTGCTCGTGCGCCAGCTCGCCGCGGTACCGCACGGTCACGTTGGCCGGGAGCGACGCCGCGCGCCGCTCGCACGCCGCCCAGTAGGCGGCGTCCTCCACCGGCCCGTACACGTCCAGCCGCACCCGCCCCGCCACGCCGTCCAGGATCTCCAGCGCCCCCAGCAGGTTCTTCTTGGGGCTGATGCGGGACAGGAAGACGGCCCGCAGCACCCCCGCCTCCTTGGCCCGCCGCGGAGCCTCCGCGTCGTCCCCCGGGGCGGGGGGAAGGTCGCGGGCGACGCGGATGCGCGCGCCCCGCCCGAACCAGCGGCGCACCTCCTCCGCCTCCAGCGCGGTGGACGCCTGCCAGGTGACGCCGCGGTGCAGCCCCGCGGCGCGCACGGCGGCCAGGAAGGCGCGCTTCCGGGCCGTGCGGGTGTGCATCGCCCCGTCGTTCAGCTCGCCCCGCGGCGCCAGCACCACGGGGAGCCGGGGGATCATCCCCGCGCGCCACAGCAGGAGCGGGTGGATGGAGAACGCCCGGGAAAAGACGCTGTTCAGGTACAGCACCTCCGCCCGCGCCTCGCCGATCGCCCGGCGCAGCACCGCCGCGGAAGGGCCGCCGGAAAGGTAGAGCACCCGCGCGTTCCCCACCGGCACCCACCGGCCGGCTTCAAGGCCGGGGTACGGCTCCGCCGCGCCCACGTCGCGGTCGCGGGTGACCACGTGGAACTCCACCTCCCCGCCCAGCCGCGCCGCCAGGTTGGCGATGCTGCGGGGAACGCCGCCCCCCCGGGCGCCGGGCAGGTACCAGTCCGCCAGCGTCAGGACGCGCATCGCAGCAGCCGCTCGTACGTGTCGGTGATGGCGTCCACGCCAAAGGGGGCCAGCGAGCGCGCCACCGTCCCGGCGTCCACCGGCCGGGCCCCGGCCAGAAAGCCGGCCACGCGCCGCACCGTGTCGGGCCCGCCGTCGTCGTCGTACGGCAGCTGCAGCACGGCGGGGTGGGTGGAGAAGAAGTCAACCGACACGTCGCTGGCGGCGCCGGCCAGGTTCAGCACCGGGCGCCCCGTGGCCGCGTACTCCACCACCTTGCTGGGGAGCTGGTAGCCGCTGGCGTTGCCCAGGTTCACCAGCACGTCGGCGTCGTGCATGGCGCGCAGCGCGCGCTCGCGGGGCACGGCGCCGTGCACGAAGATGCGGTCGCCCAGCAGGGGCGCGTACGGGGCCAGCACCTCCTCGCACCCGTTCAGCATCCCCACGAAGTGCAGCTCCAGCCCCGCGCCCGCCTCGGTGCGCAGCAGGGCCTGGAACAGGCGCAGCAGGGGCTCGGGGCTGCGCAGGTCGCGGTACAGCGTTCCCACGAACACCATCCGCACCCGCCCCGCGCCGTCGGGGAGAAAGCGCCCGTTCCCCGGGCGCGCCGCCTCGGGCGAAAGCAGGGGCGGCACCACCACCAGCTTGCCGGCGCTCTCCGGGAACGCCGCCGCGTAGCGGGTCCGCGTGGGCCCCGTGGTGACGGAGACCACGGAGGCGCCCCGCAGCACCCGCCGCTCCGCACGGTAGTTGCGCGCGCCGTGCAGGCGGACGTTGTTGACGGGCGTTCCCTCGATGAAGGCGAAGGGGTCGCCCACGTCCACCAGCCAGGGGAGCGCCGGGTTCTCGTTCTTGAGCGCGGCCCCCACCCAGTGGCCGGTGAACGGGTGCGAGACCGTCACCAGCCGGTCGTAGCCGCCGGCGGCCAGCAGCGCCCGCGCCCGCCGCACGGCGGCCGGGTACCAGAGGCAGGCGTAGTCCGGCCAGTACACCTGCTTCCAGGTGCGGTCGTGCACCCGCTTGGCCAGCCCGGCGCCCGCCCGCGGGGGGGCCGCGGCCGCGCCGCCGGGCGCCGCGGGGGCGGGCGCCCGCGCCAGGCGGCGGCGCAGCGCCTCCGTGACCCCGCCGCCCACGCGGTGCACCGACACCCCGTTGCGCTCCTCCTGCCGCGGCTGGCCGGGGAGCGCGGCGGAGAGCACGTCCACCTGGTGCCCGCGGGCCGCCAGCGCCTCGGCCACCGAGGTCCAGCGAAAGGCGCGGGGGTTGAGCGCGGGCGCGTACTCGTGCGTCACCACCAGCAGCTTCATGCGGGGTGCGCCCCCGCGCGCGCGGCCCCGGGCCGCCCCTCGTACGCCACCATCCCGAAGACGATGCCGAACACCAGGGTGAGCTCCTCGGAGTGCACCGTGTACATCACCAGCCACCCCAGGTAGACCGCCAGCAGCAGCATCAGGTACGGGTCGCTGCGGTACCTGGGCCCGCGCACCAGCCGCGCCACGGGGAGCAGCAGCAGCAGCGCCAGCAGCACCACCCCGGGAATGCCCAGGGAGAACCAGTAGTTGACGTACAGGCTCAGGAACGCCGAGATCACCGGCGTGCCGTCGGCCGCGCCGAACACCAGGTTGGCGTGACCCACCCCCGCCCCCACCAGCGGCACCGGCTGCCGGCTGGCGTAGTCGTACACGTAACCGCGGTTGGACTGGCCGATCCCCCCGTCCAGCATGGGCCCCAGCCGCCCCGAGATCACCTCCAGCAGGTCGGCCGCGCTGGCGCCGTTGCTCACCGCGATGGCGTTGAACAGCAGCAGCCCCGCGAACGCCACGGCGGCCAGCCGCAGCGGCACCCGCAGCCGCGCCCGGCTGAACGGGTTGCCCAGCAGCAGCGCCCCCGTAAGCCCGCCGCCGATGGCCAGCACCCCCGTAAGGCTTCCCGTGAGCAGCATGGCCGCCGACATGGCCAGCGTGTGCAGCACCCGGCCGCGGCCCTGGTAGGCAAAGCTCAGGAAGAAGGGGAGCACCAGCCACTCGGCCAGCTGGCTGGGCTCGCGAAAGGTGCCCATGGCCCGGTGGAACGCGTAGGCGAAGGTGGTGGCCTGCTCGCCCCCGGCGGTGCCCATGCGGGTGCGACCCGGCTCCCACCACCCCTGCACCTGGGCGAAGTAGATGTACACGGCCGCCAGGGCGGTCAGCGTGCCCACCCATACCACCCGCCGCAGCAGGGCGTCGCGGTACCCGTTCTGGAGCAGGTAGTACACCAGCGCCGCCGCGGCCGCGAACGTGAGCAGCCCCACGAAGCGCAGCGCGATGTACACGGGGTACGGCGAGCTGGCCAGCGGCGGCATCAGCAGCGGGAAGTTGAACGCCACCAGGTTGGCCAGCGTAACCACCGCCGCCCACGCCACCAGGGGCACCATCACCCCCAGGCCGGGCACGGCCCTGAGCCGCCCCGCCAGCAGCAGCAGCCCCGCCGCCCCCAGCAGCCCGAACTGGCTGAGCCACTGAAAGGGGACGGGGCCGAAGGCGTACGCGCCCAGCGCGGTGCCCACGTACACGGCCGTGAACGCCGCCAGGGCCGCGCGCGGATACGACACCACGCCGATGCGCTCCAGCGGCACCCCGGCGGTGGCGCGCGGAAGGACGGCCTCAGCCATGCCGCACCCCGTACGCGGGAGAGAACGGCGGCGGCTCCGGCGCGGACGCCAGCGTCCGCCCGGCCTCGGTCACCCGGACCTCCGTCTCCATGACCTCGACCATGCGGTACACCGGCTCTCCCCACCCCCGGTACGCCCCGGCGAAGCCGCGCGGCCCAAAGTACAGGCACTCTCCCCGTGCCATCTCCCCCAGATGAAAAAGCCCGCGGTCCAGCGGAGCCGGCTCGCCCTCGCCTCCCCGCGGCGCGTGGTGCGCCCGCGCGGAGCGGTACGCGTTGCGCCGCTCCGGGAGGGGGGTGTACAGGTACGTCCCCGGATCCCGCACCGGGTGCGCCCCCTGCGCCTCGAGCTCCACCGCGAGCTGGTCGTTGTGTGCATGCGCGCCATTGGCCTCCTGCCCGGCCCCGCCGCAGCGGACGGCCAGGTAGAAACCGGCAAACCGTAGAATATACACCCCGAACCAGGGATATGCATAGAACTCGGGCGCGCCGGCGGGGCGCGGCACGGTCCACGTCCGCCGCCGCACCCCCTGGCCCTCCACCGCCGCGCGTGCGCGTTCCCACCCCGCGTCCGTCCCCGCCGCCACACCCGCGGCGGCGGAGCCCGTCCGCGCCGCGGCGGCGAAGCGCGCTCCCCCCGCCAGCGCGCGGACGATCGCCCGCTCCGGGTGGCCGGGCGCGAACGCCGCGAAGTCCGCGCGGTCGAACAGCCCGTCCACGGCGGCCACCAGGTGGCGGTGGTCCAGCTCCTCCTCCAGCCAGTACGCGGCGCCGTCCGGCAGCCCGTCCCACCCCGCCAGGCTCGCCAGCCGGCGCTTCACCTCCGCCGACGGGAGGGGGCGGTGCTCCGGCCACAGGCGGAGAAACCGGCCGCTGTCGTTGTCGCCCACCTGGTGAAGGGTCCCGTCCGGCCGGGTCACGTCGCGCGTGAACTCCGCCATCCGCTGCAGCCGCTCCACGTGCGCGGGGGCAAAGGGCGACGTCCCCGCGCCGCCGGGGAGCGGGTGCAGCGGCACGGGGGCCGGGCGCAGCGGGGGGCGGGCGCGGTGCCGCGCGGCGTCGTACTCCGCCAGCGCGGCACGCTTCTCCGCCCCCAGCCCCAGCACCAGCGCCGTGCCGTAGACCACCATCTCCGCGGAAAGGCGGTGGTAGGCGGTGGACGCCTCGAAGCAGGCCCCGTCCGGGGTGAACTGGTGCTCCGTCTCCCCCGCCAGCTCCTGCACGCCGAAGGCGAGCCAGGCGTCCGTCTCCGGCGTCCGCGGCAGCCAGGCGGCGGCAAAGAGGAGCCCCGCCACGTCCGCCAGGTAGTGGTTGCCGCGCGCGCCGCCGTTCCACTCCAGGTGGCGCGCCAGGTGGGCGCCGTGCGCATGGACGGCGCGCGCCAGCTCCGCCTCGAACCCCTCGCCGAGCTCGGCCCCCGCTTGGCGGAACAGGTCGTACGCCGCCAGCCAGCCGGCCACGCGGATCCCCACGTCCATGGGCATGGCCCAGTTCACGCCGAAGCGCGGCGGGTTGGCGGCGATGAAGTCCAGCACCTGGTTGCGGAACTCGCGCGCGTACGCCTCCGCGGGCGCGAACCCCGGCTCCCCCGCGGCGGCCAGCGCGTACGCCCAGGCCAGCTGCGGCAGGTGCTGCATCCGCGCCAGCTCCCACGGCACCTTGACGTCCACCCCCGGCCGGTCGCCGAAGCGGATGGCGCCGTACCAGGTGCGCTCGGCCCAGCGAAAGCCGGACTTGAAGTCCAGCTGCCAGTCGATGGGGCGATATCCATCGTCCACCATCCGCCAGATCCGCCGCGACTCCGCCAGGTTGCCGGGGTCGATGCGTCCGGCCAGCCACGCGCCGTCGGCATCCGCGTCCACCGGCGCGCCGGGGTCGTACCGGTGGCCCTCCACGCCGGCGCAGCGCATCCCGTGCTCCACCCGCACCCAGCCGGAGCCCAGCAGGTCGAAGCGGTGCGCGCGGTACAGCTCCGCCAGCGCCGCGATCCGCTCCGCGCCGCCGCGCAGCACGTCCAGGGGCGGAAGCGCGAAGTAGCGGTACGGCACGGCGGCGGGGGCCAGCGCGCCGGGCGCCGGAAAGGTGCCGCCGCGGTCCCGGCGCTCGTTCCACGCCGCGCGGGCGCGCCGCAGGGCGAACGCCCCCACCCGGCGAGCGGCCTGGGACGGGCCCGCCGCCAGCAGCCCCCGCGCGCGCGCGATCACCCCGCCCACGGGGTCGCGGGCGGGTGGGGGCGGGTGACGTGGACGGGGCGGTGGGTCACGTTCGGCTGCCTGTACGCTCGAACGGTTTCGCGCCGCGCGCGAAACCGTTCGCGAAAAACACCTGCTCTGCCGCGCGGAAACGGCCGGAATGTAGACGCCCCGCGGCGCCGGCACAACCCCGCGCGCGTACCCGTGCGCGCGAGGAGAGCCCCGCGTCCGCATCCACCGACGCCTCTCGGAGGTCGATCGGGATCGAGCGGAATCGTACCGCTCACCTCGATCGTGGAGTCGGCGGATGGTTCTCGAGATCGCGCATCAGGTGGTGCGAACGGATCGTTCCCGTGCGCTGCCGAGATCATCCGGCGATCCGCATCCCTCCCAAAAAAATGGGTTCATCGCGGATCTGGTTGCACGCCACGCCTGGCGGGAAGCGGTGGCGGGTTCACCATGCGCGACCACCGTGTCCTGCGCGTCGGCAGGGGCGGGGCACACCGGGCTTCCCTGAGGACGTCGGGAACCGCAGGCAGATGGACGCCCGCCAGGGAGCCATCCGCATTTTTTTCTGGAACACCTTTCCCGCCGCAGCGCCCCGCAGCCCACCATTCCGGCTTCACCCGATGCGCGATCCCGCGAACCGTCCCCCTCGCGCGAACTTCTGCGGGAACGCCCCCCGGCCTTCT
>DASUVG010000347.1:0-3730 GCA_036379135.1 Longimicrobium sp. | reverse complement strand
ACCTACGATCCCCCCGGCGAAAGGCCCGGCCCCCGGCCCGGCCGCCCCGCCGGGGAACCAGATACGGCTGAACGAGCGATGGGAATCTTCGACAAGCTTTCGCTGCTGATCCGGTCCAACATCAACGACCTGATCGCCCGGGCCGAGAACCCGGAAAAGATGCTCGAGCAGGTCATCATCGACATGCGAGAGCAGCAGACCCGCGCCAAGCAGGAGGTGGCGCTCGCCATCGCGGAGGAGCGCAAGCTCAAGTCGCAGGTGGAGAGCGAGGCCAAGCAGGCGCAGGAGTGGGAGCGCCGCGCCATGCTGGCCCTGCAGCAGGGGCGCGAGGACCTGGCCCGGCAGGCGCTGCTGCGCCAGCAGGAGTACGCCGAGCGCGCCCGCAGCATGCACGAGACGTGGACGCGGCAGGCGGCCGACACCGAGAAGGTGAAGGACGCGCTGCGGCAGCTGCAGGTGCGCATCGAAGAGGCGCAGCGCAAGAAGAACCTGCTCATCGCCAAGCAGAAGCGGGCGCAGGCGCAGAAGCGCATCCACGAGACCATGGCGGGCCTCAGCGACACGTCGGCGTTCCAGACGTTCGAGCGGATGGCGCAGAAGATCGAGCACACCGAGCGCCTGGCGCTGGCCGCGGCCGAGGTCTCGGAGGAGCTGTCCGGCGACCCGCTGGAGAAGCAGTTCGCCGCGCTGGAGGCGGGCTCGTCGTCCGAGGACATCGAGTACCGGCTGCTGGAGATGAAGCAGAAGATGGGGCTGGCGCTTCCCCCCGGCGCGGCCGCGGCCCCGCCGGCGCAGCTGGGCGCGGGCGCGTCGGCCGCGGCGCCCCCGCCGCACGCCGAGCCCACCACGGCGCACGACGCGGAGATCGTGTCGGACGACGGCTCCGCGCACGCGGCGCAGGAGCGCGCGGCCTTTGCCCCGCCCCCGCCCTCCGACGCGAACCAGCCGCAGGGCGGGCTGGGGGTGAACGACCGCGACCTGGCCGCGCAGATCGACGCGCTGAACCGCGGCTGAGCGCGGGAGCGCGGCGATGCCGGGCACTGCCGGGCACTTGGCACGGCATGGTGTGATTCACTACGTTCCGCGGGTCCGGCACGCTTGCCGGGCCCGCGGTTCGTTTCCATCCAGGACCCCATGACGGCCCGAGAGAACGCGCAGCAGCCCACTCGCCCTTCGCCGTTCGCGGTGCTTACCGCGGCGGTGTTCGCGGTGCTGCTGCTGTGGTTCATGTACAGCGTGGCCGGTGTGCTGCTGCTGCTGTTCCTGGCGGCGCTGTTCGCGCTGTTCCTGACCGCGATCATCGACTTTCTGCAGGAGCGCTGGGGGGTGCCGCGGGTGGCGGGGCTGCTGGCGGCGCTGGTGGTGACGGGGGTGGGGGTGACGGCGGTGGGGTGGCTGGTGCTGCCGCCCGTGGCGCGGCAGACGCAGGCGCTGATCACGGCGCTGCCGGCGCAGATCCAGGTGTGGATGGCCAGCCTGCGCGAGTTGACGGCGCAGTATCCGCTGCTGGCGGCCGTCCTTCCGCCGGAGCGGCTGTCGGAGCAGCTGTCGGGGCTGGCGCAGAACGCGGGGCAGTACGCGGCGGGGCTGTTCCCGGTGGTGTTCGACACGCTGCACGTGCTCATCAACTTCGTGAGCGTGGTGGTGATGGGGATCTACATGGCGCTGCGGCCGGAGGTGTACCGCGACGGCATCGTCTCCCTGGCGCCGCCGGTGCACCGCGAGCTGGTGCGCGACATCCTGGCGGACCTGGCCCGTTCGCTGCGCGCCTGGATCGGCGGGCAGATGCTGGCGATGGTCTTTCTGGGCGTGCTGACGTGGATCGGCCTGGAGCTGCTGGACGTGCCCTTCGCGCTGGCGTTCGGCGTCTTTACCGGCGTGCTGGTGATGATCCCGTTCTTCGGCACGCTGGTCTCCACGCTCCTTCCCGCGCTGTTCGTGCTGGGAAGCGGGGGCGTGGGGCACGCGCTGCTGGTGGTGCTGCTGGGGGTGGTGATCCACCTGATCGAGGCCAACTTCGTCCATCCGCTCATCATGGAGCGCCGGGTGCACCTGCCGCCGGTGCTTTCCATCCTGAGCGTGCTGGTGATGGCGGAGCTGCTGGGCCCCGTGGGACTTCTGGTCGCCGTCCCCGTGCTGGCGACGGTGATGGTGATCACCCGCCGCATCTACGTGCACCGCCTGCTGGAGGGCAAGGGTTTTCGCCGCTTCGTGCGCGACACGCCCTCCGAGATCCGCCTGCCGGAAGGCACCCTGCGCGTGGACGCCGCCGGGGTGAGCATCCCCGCCGTGCTGGAGGAAGCCGGGGCGGCCCCGAGATGAAGTGCGTGAGTGCGGAAGTGCGTGAGTGCGGAAGTGAACCTCCCCCCCGCACTTCCGCACTTTTCGCACTCATTCACGCACTCACGCACTCACGCACTCACGCACTCACGCACTCACGCACTCACGCACTCACGCACTCATTCCCGTGACCCACGATCTCTCCACCTACCGCTACGTCGTCGTCGCCGAGGGGCAGTTCGGGCCGCTGACCAGCAAGACGGCCAACAGCGCCGTCCGCTTCATCCCCGACCGCGTGGTCTGCATGCTGGACTCCACGCAGGCCGGGCGCACCGTGCAGGACGTGCTGGGGTTCGGCGGCGGGATCCCGGTGGTGGGGACGATCGAGGAGGCGCTGCGGATGGGGCCCACGGCGCTCCTGGTGGGCATCGCGCCGCAGGGGGGCGGGCTGCCCGAGGCGTGGCGGCCCATGCTGCGCGCGGCGATCGCCGGCGGGCTGCACGTGGTCAGCGGGCTGCACTCGCACCTGGGCGACGACGCCGAGCTGGCGCGGCTGGCGGCGGAGCGCGGCGTGCGCATCCACGACCTGCGCAAGCCGCCGGCGGACCTGCCCGTAAGCCGGGGCGAGGCGCGGCTGATCGACGCCTACTCGGTGCTGACCGTCGGCACGGACTGCAACATCGGCAAGATGACGGCGGGGCTGCGCATTCGCGACGCGCTCACGGAGCGCGGCACGCGCGTGGGCTTTGCCGCCACGGGGCAGACGGGGATCCTGATCGAGGGATGGGGGATCGCCGTGGACGCGGTGGTGGCCGACTTCATCGCCGGGGCGGCGGAGCGGCTGGTGCTGCGGGCCGCGGAGGGGAACGACGTGGTGCTGGTGGAGGGGCAGGGCTCGCTCGTGCACCCCGGCTACTCCGGCGTGACCCTGGGGCTGCTGCACGGGTCCATGCCGGACGCCATGATCCTCTGCCACCAGCCCACGCGCAGGTGTCCGTACGGCGGCGGCAACGCGTACCACTGGATGCCGCTGCCGTCCGTGGAGGAGATGATCGGCCTCTGCGAGGGAGCCATCGCCCCGCTGCGCTCGTCGAAGGTGATCGGCGTCTCGCTGGTGACGTTCGACATGGACGAGGCCGCCGCGCGCGACGAGATCGCCCGCGTCCAGGACGCCACCGGCCTGCCGACGACGGACCCGGTGCGCTTTGGCGCGGAGCCGCTGGCGGAGGCCATCCTTCGCGGCGCGGAGGCCAGGCGCGGCGGGTGATGGAGTGATGGAGAGGGTGATGGAGTGATAGAGAAAAAAATGGGTTCATCGCGGATCTGGTTGCAAACTGCGGTCGCGCTCTCCAGGGGCGAGATGACCCGCGATGCAGTGGAAGGGTGTCAGGGCACGGCGGCGGGTGGGGGTTGCTCCACGCGTGTGTGGACGCGTCGGGAACGGCAGAGG
>DASUVG010000346.1:0-8013 GCA_036379135.1 Longimicrobium sp. | reverse complement strand
ATGAGGAAAACCCCAGCAACGACGCCAAGCCGCACTGCCGCATGTAGGCGCGACTGTCGAACGTCTACACAGAGTCAACAGAGTTAACAGAGTGAAGCCTCGGCGAGATGACCGCCCTTCGTGCCGCATCGATCGTTTACCCGCGATTGGATGAATCGCGGAGTACATCGCGCGGCACGAGAAAACTCTGTTGACTCTGATAACTCTGTGTGAGGCTTATTCTTTTAGCGGATACGGTATCAGGAGAAGGAGAGTGCGCGCTCACGTCAGACGGACTCCGGGGTGTATGAAAAAGCAGAGGCCGCCCGAAGGCGGCCTCGCGGCCGGCCGCCGAGGCGACCGGGGGGATTTGTGCCTGAAGTCTGATCTCCAGGCCGTGCCTTGTCAAGAACGTGAACGGATCGAACAGCGGCGGAATCCTCCGCTGTCTCACGGGTGTCTCAAGCGATGCGGTACACAGGGACCGTAATTCGCCGGTTCTTCGCCTTTTCCTCGTACATGGCCTTGTCGGCGCGAAGGATGGCGCCGGCGATCCCCTCGGTGCCGGCAAAGTCGGCGGCGCCGATGCTCACCCGCAGCTCCAGCGGCAGTCCGTCGCCCTGCGCCACCTCGTCGTTGGCCTGGCGCAGCGCGGCGCGGACGCGCGGCACCACGTCGCCGGGAAGCGCGGCGGGAAACAGCACCAGGAACTCGTCGCCGCCCCAGCGATACACGCGGTCCAGCGGCCGCACGCACCCGCGCACCGTCTCCACCAGCCGCCGCACCAGCTCGTCGCCGGCCGCGTGGCCAAAGGTGTCGTTCACCTGCTTCAGGTTGTCCATGTCCATCATCATCGCCGTGCCGAAGCGCGCGCCCACCGCCTCAAGCCCCACGCCGTCCTCGTAGGCGCGGCGGTTGAGCGCGCCCGTGAGCGGGTCGTACATCGACACGCGCTTCAGCCGGTCGTGCGCCACGGAGAGCTGGGCGCGCGCGTCGTCGGCCTCGCGCTTCACGTCCTCCAACAGCACCACCACCATCCCGTACCCCAGCAGCACCTGCAGCAGCAGGTCCAGGTAGCTGTTGTACTGGAGAAGAAAGTCCAGCGGCCCCGCCGGCTCCCGCAGCGCGGGAAGCCCGTCCAGCACCAGCGCCAGCGCGTAGCCCATCCACAGCGTCGCGATCATGGCGAACACCGCGCCCGCGGCCTGGCTGCCCAGCGTCCGGCGGCTGGGCGGCAGGCGCAGCAGCAGCCAGGCGCACAGCACGAACGGGCCCGCCACCAGCGGCGCCTGCAGCAGCATCACCCCGTTCAGCAGCACGCCGGGAAGGAACGCCGTCATCACGCTGTAGCCCACCGCGATGGGGATCGCGCGGCGCAGGAACTCGCGCGGCCGCACCCCCATCACGTAGTTCAGCGTGCCGCACAGCAGGTGCACCACAAAGAGCAGCTTGCCCGTCTGGTACAGCAGGTTGGCGGCGCGCACCCCCGCCGTGTCGTCGCCCGACAGCCCCGGCAGGGCGTACTGCGCCACCACGCCCAGCAGCGCGGCCAGCAGCCAGATCCACGCGCGCGTCCACTCGCGAAAGTACGGCTGGCGCCGCGGGTGCGCGCGCAGCAGGGCCACGAACAGCCCCACCAGCAGCAGGGCGCCACCCGTCTGGGTGAGAAGGCCGATGGATGAGATGAGGCTCCCGATGTCCTCTGGATACATGGCGCGGGAAGAGTACCGGGGGAACGAACGTGGCCGGGAGGTGGGGAGGTGCGGCCCCGGCCGGGGAAGATCAGGAGATGCGGCTCAGCCGCCGGAGAGGCGCTTCTGCTCCTGGCGATCCAGCTTTTCGCGCTGCCTGGCGTCCCTGGGCCGTTCGCCGGGGTAGCGGATGTTCACCTCCACCCCGCCCATCATGCAGAAGCCGCCGATGCGCAGCACGGGCGCGTTGGGATCCGTTGGCAGGGGCGCGGAGCCGGTCTGGCCGAACCCGCCCATCAGCGCCAGCCCGTTCAGGTCCACGTGCACGCCGGGCGGAACGACGATCTCCGCGCCGCCCATGATGGCGAACACGATCACCTCCGTCACGCCGGGGCCGAAGCGCGCTTCGCGAAAGTCCAGGTGCGCGCCGCCCATCATCGCGACCACGTAGATCTGCTTCGCCGGCGTCCACACGCCCTTCTTCTCCGCCCCGCCCATGATGCCGACGATGATCTGCCGCTCGCTCACGTGCGCGCCCGTGGCCGGGCTCACGAACGTCCGCGCGCCGGCAACGGGCACGGCGTCGGCCTGCACCACGGGAAGGTCCGACACCAGCGAGCGCAGGTCCTCCAGCGTGGCCGCCTGGTGGGCGCGGTCCAGCCGCTCCTCCAGCGCCTCCGCCGTAAGGTTGTCGCAGGCAAAGTGCTCGCACAGCTGCTGGATGGTGCGCTCGCGCGTCTGCTCCAGCGGAACGGGGACGGGGGTGGGCTGGGCCATGGGCGAAGAACGCTCGCGGTGGGGGCGCCGCGGCGGCGCCGGTCCTGGAACCGCAACGTACTCGCGGCGCCGGAGGGGGGCAAGCACGACGTCGCCGCAACTTCTACAGACATTGGGCACGCACGTTGCTGAAGGTGCGGCGATCGGTAGTCTCACATGAACGGGGAGCTCGAAATGTTCAAGCGACTGATGACGGTGGCCGTGCTGGCCCTTACGATGGGCGCGATGGCCTGCACCGCGGAGGTAGAGGACGAGGGCAAGGCGCCGGACGTGGACGTGAGCGGCGGCGAGATGCCCAAGGTGGACGTGGATCCCGCCAACGTCGAGATCACCACCGACACGCAGACGGTGGTCACCCCCGAAGTGAACGTCACGCCCGCCGCGCCGTAAGCGGTACGGAAGGTACGAAGGTGCGGGGGTGCGGAACGTTCGCGCCCCCGCACCTTCGCGCGTTTGGGCATCCCGGCGCTGGAAAACCCAGAAGCCCCGTCTCGGCTCGCCTTGTGCGCCGAGACGGGGCTTCGACTGCTCACAGCGCAAAGTCTGTCATCCCAGATCCGGGAAAATAATGTGACTTCCTGAGGGAGCGCACGCGCACATACTGCCGCCGGCACGGACTCCGGCGCGCGACCGAAGGACCTCCTCCCGGCTGCGCAGGGGCCGGATCAGGACCGCGGAACCAGCCCCTTCGTTCTGCAGGCGAGGTCCTTCGGTCGGCGCGCCGGGTTCCCGGTCGAGGCACGGTGCAGGCCGGCGCCTCTCTCAGGAAGTCATGCGCTCTATTGCCGGATCTGGCATCATTCGGAGGGAGCGCCGCGCAAACCCGGGCCGTCCCGACGAACACGACGGCCGGCTCACGTCCCTTCGCGTCGCGCCCCAGCCGTCGTATCCCCCGCCGCGCCTTTGGCCGAATCCGCGGCGGCGGCGCGGGCGGCCTGATCCATCCGCCGCACCACCACGCTCATCCGCCCGCGCGGCACCTGCCAGCGCAGCGGCTTCCACCCGCCGCGCTCCAGCGGCGACGCCGAGCCGTCCGCCGGGCGCAGCGCGGCGACGTAGACGTCGTACCTGGAGCCGGGGTTCCACAGCACCCAGCTCTTGAGGCCGGAGTCGTACGTGGCGGCGATCTGCTGGCGAACGTGGCTGGCGCCGTAGGTGATGCCGTCGTGCAGGTAGTCGGCCGTGAACGCCTGCAGCCAGGGGATGATCTCGCCCGTCTTCTGCCCGCGCTGCTGCACCGCGCGGGTGCGCTCCACCGCGTCCTGCATGCTGATGCGCACCATCTCGTACGGGTGCGCGTTGGGCGCGCTGAAGCCGTACACGCCGCCAAAGTAGTGGGAGGGGTACACCATGGGCAGCACCGCGTCGGCGGTGGTGATCACCTTTTCCCAGTTCTGCCCGATCCCCACGTCGCCCTCCAGGTGCGTCACCAGGCCGAACACGTCGGCGGTCACCGGCACCTGGTACTCGGCCAGCTGCTCCTTGGAGTAGCGGATGAAGGCCGCGATGTTGGCGTCGCGCGGTACGCCGTTGGCGCCGGGGAACGCCATGGTGCGCCGCCGCGCCTCCGTCACGTCGGGAAAGCGCACGTAGTCCCACTGCACCTCGCTGAAGCCCAGGTCCAGGGCCTCCCTGGCGATGGCGATGTTGTAGTCCCACACGCGGCGGTCGTACGGGTTCACCCACGGCTTGCCCTTCTGGTCCAGCCACACGCTCCCGTTGGTGTGGCGGATGGCCAGCTCCGGCTTCTTTTCCGCCAGCATGCGGTCCTTGAAGACGACGATGCGGGCGATGGGGTAGATGCCGTGCGCGATCAGCGTATCGACCAGCTCCGGCAGCCACTTCGAACGCGGCATGGTGTCCGCGCCGATCTCCTTTGCCAGCGCGATGCGGGTGGAGTCGTGGGTGAGGTAGGTGTCGCTCTCCTTGATGTCGATGACGAAGGCGTTGATCTCCGTCTCGTCGGCGATGCGGATGAGCTCGCGCATGCGGGTGCGCCCGCCCGCCGCCCAGCCGTTGACGTACAGCGCGCGCACGGAGTCCGGCCTGGGAACGCGGTTGCCGAAGCGCGCGCGCCACCGGGCCACGCTGTCTTCCCGCCCCCGCGCCGCCGACGCGGCGGAGTCCGGTCCGCGCCCGCCTTTCGCCGCGCCGGGCTCCCCGCCCCCTCCGCGGCACGCCGCCAGCACCAGCAGCGCCAGCGCAGAAGCCGCCCATCTCACGCGTGACGACATCACCGGTCCTCCATCTGTGTCTCGGGACACGGGCGGATCGACGCCCAATGAGGTACGAAGGTACGAGAGTATGAAGGTACGGCGGAAGGGCTGCGTGGTCCGAGACCAAATCCGGAAAAAGAATGTGACTTCCTGAGGGAGCGCACGCGCAGATCCTGCCGCCTGCACTGACTCCGGCGCGCGACCGAAGGACCTCCTCTCGGCTACGCAGGGGCCGGATCAGGACGCGGAACCAGCCCCTTCGTTCTGCTGGCGAGGTCCTTCGGTCGGCGCGCCGGGTTCCCGATCAAGGCAAGGTTCAGCGTGGCGCCTCCCTCAGCCTGAGGAAGTCATGCACTCGATTGCCGGATTCGGCATGAGCATGAGATTTCACGCACTCACGCACTCACGCACTCACGCACTCACGCACTCACGCACTCACGCACTCACGCACCGAAAAAACGGGCCCGGACGCGAACGTCCGGGCCCGTCAAAAACCCGCGTACCCGCCGTGATTACGGCGTGGTCGTGGTCGTGGTGTCGGCGGTGGTGTCCGTCATCGCCGCGCCGCTGTCCATGGGCGCGGTGGTCGGGGCCATCGTCGTGTCCATGGGGGTGGTGGTCACCGGAGCGGTCTCGGTCACCGGGGTCACCGCAGTGGTGTCCTCGACGGCCGCACCGTCTTCGGCGTCGCCGCCGCCGCAGGCCGCAAGGGCCAGGATGCCGAACATCGCGATCAGCTTCTTCATCGTCAGTACTCCCGGTTCGTATACGAAAAGAGGGCCGGCGCGCGGGTGCGCGCCGGCCCGGAACGGCTGGATTACGGCGTGTGCGTCGCCGGCGTGTCCGTGGCCGTGGCCTCGCCGCGGACGGTGTCGGTCTCGGTGGTGGTGGTGGTCACCACGCTGTCGGTGGTCGGCACGACGGTCGGCTGGCTCACCGTGTCGGTGCCCGGAACCGTGGTCACGGAGGTGCTGTCCGTCACGGTGGTGTCGCCGTCGGCGTTGCCGTCGTCGTCGCCGCAGGCCGCGACCATCATCGCAAGGGCCGCGATCGAGAAGATGCGCTTGATCATCGTAGGACTCCCGTTTGGTGTGTTGTTGCTCCGGCCGGGCTGTGGCCGGCCGCCGGTCCGCGCCCTGCGCGGTCGGGGTCCTGTATTGGCAACGGGTATGCCGAACGGGCCATGTGCCGCGCGAGTGGCGAAAACCGGCGCCACGCCTTAACTTTCGCCCATTCCCCGCCCGCTCCGGCCCGGTTCGCCGACTGGCCGGACGGCTCCCGGGACTGTTCACTGAACACTCCGGAGGCGTTCAGTGAACATCCGAATGACGGGGCAGGGGCTACGAACGGAGCCGTTATGAGGGGGCTTTCGCTCCGCACCAAGGTCTTTTTTCTCTTCGCCGCCACGGCGCTGCTCATCGTGGTGCCGGCGCTGCTGCTCATTGCCCGCGCGGTGGAGCGCGGCGTGTACGAGCGCGCCCGCGACGAGCTGAACGGCGCGGGCGTCTCGCTGCGCACGGCGTGGGAGACCAACGGGATGCTGCTGGCCACCAGCGCCCGCGCGCTGGCGCTCAACGAGCAGGTGCGCGCCCGCTGGGCCGCCGGCGACACCCGCCGCCTGCAGCGCGTGCTGACGGCGGAGCTGGAGAAGGACGAGGCCATCGTCATCGACAGCACCGGCAAGTCCATGTTCGGCCCGCGGCTGGACGCGCGCGCCATCGCCAGCGCGGGGGAGCTGGGGACGATCGTGGCGTTCACGGACGATGGAAAGCCGCCCATGCGTTTTTCGCTTGAGCCCGTCTGGGCCGACACGCTGCGGCTGGGGCAGATCGGCGTGGGGCGGCGGCTGAGCGCCAAGGCCATCAAGGCCGAGCTGGGGCGCAACACCGAGCTGGTGCTGATGGTGGGCGACTCGCTGGCGGGCACCACCCTTTCCGACAGCGCGCTGGTGCGGCTGGACCGCCAGGAGCTGCGGACGCTGCGGACCTCCAGCAACGGCGCCGCCCGGCAGATCCTGGCGGACCAGGCGTACATGGCGGCGCCCGTCCCCCTGATGTCGCGCGGGCTGCCGACGACGGCCATCTTTCTGCGCCCCATCACCCAGGAGCTGGAGGTGGCGACGGCCATCAAGCGCTCGCTGTTCGGCATCGGCTTCATGGCGCTGGTGCTGGCGCTGGTGCTGGCGGCGGTCATCTCGCGCATCGTGGCGCGGCCGGCGCAGCAGCTGGCCGAGGCGTCGGCGCGCATGGCGCGCGGCGACTTCGCGGCGCCGCTGCCGCGCACGGGGATGGACGAGATCAGCCAGCTGGCGCGCGCGTTCGGCGAGATGCGCAAGGCCATCGCCGACCGCGAGGCGCGGCTGCGCTCGGCGCAGGCGGAGATGATCCACCGCGAAAAGCTGGCGGCCATGGGGCGGCTGGTGGCGCAGCTGTCGCACGAGATCAACAACCCCCTCTACAACATCCAGAACTGCCTGGAGGCCCTGGAGCGGCGCGGCGACCCCAACGACCCCAACCGCGAGTTCCTCACGCTGGCGCAGGAGGAATTGTCGCGCATGGCGGGGCTCACGCGGCGGCTGCTGGACCAGAGCCGCCCCCAGTCCGATGCCAGCAGCCTGCTGGACCTGAACTCGCTCGTGACGCGCGTGCTCACGCTGGCCGCGCCGGAGATCAAGGCGCGGGGGATCCAGGTCTCCGCCGAGCTGGCGCCGGACCTGCCGCCGGTGGTGGCGCACCCGGAGGGGATTCAGCAGGTGCTGGCCAACCTGGTGGCCAACGCCAGCGACGCCATGCCGGACGGCGGGCGGCTGCGCGTGGCCACGCGCGCGGCGGGCGACGCGGTGGAGGTGGTGGTGGAGGACACGGGCGCGGGGATCCACGAGACGGACCTGCCCCACATCTTCGAGGCGTTCTACACCACCAAGCCCGGGGTCACGGGGACGGGGCTGGGGCTGTTCGTCTCCGAGGGGATCATCCGCGGCCACCGCGGGCGCATCGACGTGGAGAGCACGCGCGGCGGGGGAAGCAGGTTCACCGTGCGCCTGCCCCGCGAGACGCTGGACGAAGCCGTCTCCGAAGCGTCCGGCGCGCGCGAGGACGCGGAGCGCGAGGCGGCCATCGCCGCGGATTGAGGACGGGCGGGGGAGAGGTGCGTCGAAAGGCATCGAACTGCGCCGGACGGGGCCCCTCCCCCGACCCCTCCCCGCTCGTTCCTCGCGGAGAGGGGAGAATTCGGTCGCGCTTCGGATGGATCGGCGCGAGGGGCGGTACCGATGGGGGGGAGGCACGACGGCAGGCATCGAACTGCGACCGACGGGGCCCCCTCTCCCCCGGCCCCTCTCCCCCGCTGCG
>DASUVG010000345.1:0-26436 GCA_036379135.1 Longimicrobium sp. | reverse complement strand
GGAGCGCGCACGGCTCGGTGAGTGGATGAAACGCAATCTAGCGCGGCCCTCCGGGCCAGCAAAGCGCGGCGCGCGGTGGGCGGAAACGCCACGATGCGTGAGGGATTCGCGCCCGCAGGGCCGAGACCCCGGCGCGCCCGCATCGAACGATCGGGATCGCTGCGGAGCCTGGCTGCCGACCTCCACCGGGAGGAAGCGGGCGCGCGCGGTCCACCCCACCGCCACCAGCCCCGCCAGCGCGGCCACCACGGCCCCGACGATGATCCACTGCCGCCGGTTGCTCTCCGTCATCCCTGCGTCTGTCGGTGTTTGATGAACGGCTTCGACTTCAACTGCATGGATCGGGCGTGTCCCTCCGCTGCGCTCCGGGCCGGGCTGCGCGCGCAGTAGGCAACGATACGACCGTTGCCAACGGCGCCGAGCCCCCGGCGCGCACCGGGCCCGGCGCGTTCCCGCCTCGCCCATGCATCCGCGCCGGTTTCTCGGCCCTGCGGGCGCGCATCCCTCACGCAGCCGCGGCCCGGCGAAGCATCAGGATCCGCGCCGCGGCGGCGGATGCGGACCAGGACCACGCGCAGCCGCCAGGCTCGTCCCACGTGCAGGGCCGGCGCCGCCCACGGAGGGGCGCGAACGCCGAATGCGCGGGCCGGGTCCGCCGGATCGCCGCCACGTCGGGCGGCGGAGCGGCGGGGGACCCGCCGGGGCGGCATAAAAGAAGGGGAGGAAGGGCACCCTCAGCACCCCTCCTCCAGTTCTCACCGGCCCGGGCGGAACGTCTGCCCGCGGACCGCTACGGCGAGGATCGAGCCCGCGCCGTCAGCGGCGGCTGGCCGTCTCCCGCGCCGCGCCGGGCGCCTGCTGCACCGCGCGGAGCAGCGCCTGCGTGTCGGGCGCCTGCTGCAGCAGCCGGATGGCCTCCTGCAGCACCCGGTCCGTGGCGTCGTCGCGGCGCACCGCCACCGGCGGGCCGAACTTGCTGCGCGCGATCTCGTCGATCAGCTGCGCGTCGATGAAGCGCTGGGCGCCCTGGAACTGCTCGAGCGTCACCTCCACGCCGTTGGCCCGCAGCCGGTCGTAGAACTCGCGACGCATCTGCGGCGTCACCGCGAAGTCGGGGCGCAGCTCGGGGTGCGCGCGCTCGTAGGCCACCGCGTAGCTGAAGAGGGCGTTCTGGAACTTGGCCGCCTGCCGCGACGCCGCGCGGAAGAACGCCTTTTCCGCCTCCGTCGCCGTGTCCTGCCGCACCACCAGGTCCGGCACGATGCCGCCGCCGCCGAACACGGTGCGCCCGCTGTCCGTGCGGTAGGGCACGCGCCTGGTGGTGTCCTGCGCCACCGGCGTCCCGTCGGCCCCCATCACCGCGGGGTCTTCCTCCACCGACGCTTCGTCGCCCGCCTTGACGTCCTTCTGGATGGAGCGGCCCACCGGCGTGTACCACTTGGCCGTCGTCATCTTCAGAAAGTCGCCGCCGGAGAGCGGAAAGACGGACTGCACCGAGCCCTTGCCGTAGGTGGTGGTGCCCAGCACCACCGCGCGGTCGTGGTCCTGCAGCGCGCCGGCCACGATCTCGGCCGCGCTGGCGCTGTAGGCGTCCACCAGCACCGCCACCGTGAGCCCTTCGTACGAGTCCGGCGTGCTGGCGCGGTACGTCTCGCTCTCGCGCGGGTCGCGGGCGCGGGTCTCCACCACCGCGTCGCCGCGGGGCAGGAACAGGTCCGACACGCTCACGCCCTCGTCCAGCAGGCCGCCCGGGTTGCCGCGCAGGTCCAGCACCAGCGAGCGGGCGCCCTGCGCGCGCAGGCTGTCGATGGCCGCGCGCAGCTCCTGCGTGCTGGTCTGGCTGAAGACGATCAGGTTGGCGTACCCCACCCCCGGCGCCACCATGTACGAATACGGCACCGAGCGCACGTGGATGGCCTGCCGGGTGATGGTGAAGCTGATGGGCTGCTCCACGCCCACCCGCTGCACCTTCAGCTGCACCTGCGTGTTGCGGGGTCCGCGCAGCTCGTTCACCGCGTCGTCGTCGCTCCACCCCTCGGCGCTCTTGCCGTTGATCTCCAGAAAGCGGTCGCCCACCCGCATCCCGGCTTCTTCCGCCGGCGTGTCGGGAAGGATGCTGACGGCGGTCACCCAGCCGTCGCGCGACGAGATCTGGATCCCCAGGCCGCCGTACTCGCCGGTGGTGGTGCGGTGCAGGTCCTCGTACTGCTTGGCCGTCATGAAGGTGGTATGGGGGTCGCCCAGCTCGGTGAGCAGCCCCTCGACGGCCTTCTTGTACAGGTCCTCTTCGCTGTGCGGCTCCACGTACCGGTTCTGAACGAACTCGATCACCTCGTCGAACAGGCGGGCGCGCTGAAACACGCTCTGCTGGCTGCCCACGTCCTGCTGCAGCAGCCAGCCTCCCGACACCACGGCCACCGCGCCCATCATGAGCGGCGCGACGACGGTACGCTTGAACTTCATCGGACCTCCGGACCACCTGCAGGGGATCGAAGGGACGCGCGCACCCGCGCGAGCGGCCCGCTTACCGGCTGATAAACCCCGTTTCCGGGAAAGTTTCTGCGAGCCGCGCGGCCAGCGCCTCGCGCACCCGCCGCTGCACCTCGTCGCGCGGCGCCTCCGCGTCCACCCGCACGATCCCGGCCACCCGCGCCGCGTGCCCGCGGTACGCGGCTGCCACCCTGCGGTGGAACTCCACGTCTTCCAACTCCATGCGGTCGGCGGACTTGCCCTCTGCCCGCTGCCGCGCCGCGCCCACCTCGGGGTCCACGTCCAGCAGCACCGTCGCCGCGGGCGTCACGCCGCCGGTGGCGATGCGGTTGCAGGCGATCACCTCCTCCAGCGGCAGCCCGCGCCCCGCGCCCTGGTACGCCAGCGTGGACAGCTCGAAGCGGTCGGCGATCACGATCCGTCCCGCCGCCACCCCGGGAAGCACCACCTGCTCCACGAAGGCGGCGCGCGCGGCCAGCATCAGGAACAGCTCGCTGCGCGGGGGCACGTGCAGCCCCACCTCGCCCAGCACCGTCTGCCGCACCCGCTCCCCCAGGGGCGTGGAGCCCGGTTCGCGCGCCACCACCACGTCCAGCCCCTGCTCACGCAGCCACCCGGCGAACAGGGCCACCTGCGTGGTCTTGCCGGAGCCCTCGACCCCCTCGAAAGCAAGGAACAGGCCGGGCCTGGGCCCACTCTCGGACGCGTCTTCCATCGTCTGCGGTGGTGATGTGGATGCTCTGGACCACGCCCGAAATCAGGAATCGAGCCGCCCGGCCAAGTCCCCGGGTCCTCCCAGAAAGAAACGGCCTCACACAGTCAACCGCGTCAACAGAGTTCGCGCAAGCGGGCACTCCGCCGACTCCGATGACTCCGTGTGAGCGAATGCCCTTTTCCGTCCGGACGCGAACTCAGCCGGTCGGCGTCGCGGCGGCGGGCTCGGGCGGGCGCGGGGGAAGGACGAAGTGGAAGATGGCGCCTTCGCCGGGGCGGCTCTGCACCCAGATGCGGCCGCCGTGCGCCTCCACCGCCAGCTTGCAGAAGGTGAGCCCCAGCCCCGACGAGGTGCCGCCCGCGTCCGCGCGGCCGTACTTGCGAAAGATCGCCTCGTGCTCCGTCTCCGCCACGCCGCGTCCGTTGTCGGCCACGCTCACCTTCACGCCGCCGTCCGCCGGGACGGCGGAGACGCGCACGGCCACCCCGGGCCCGGCGTGGCGCAGCGCGTTGCCGATCAGGTTGGCCAGCACGCGGCGCAGCATCCCTTCGTCCGCGCGCACGCCCACCCCCGCGGGGCCCTCCACCGCCAGCCGCGCCCCCTCGCGCTCGGCGCGGACGTGCCAGTCGTCCACCACCTCGCGCAGCAGCCGCGCGACGTCCAGGTCGCGCGGCTGCAGGCGCACGCTGGATTCCTCCAGCCGCGAAAGGTCCAGCAGGTTGTCCACCATGCGCAGCACGTCGCCGCCGCGCTCGCGGGCATCGTCCAGCAGGCGGCGCTGCCCGGGCGCCAGCGGGCCCGCGTCGCCGTCCAGCACCAGCTCCAGGCTGCCCAGGATGCCGGTGAGCGGCGACTTGAGGTCGTGCACCACCATCCGCGTGAGGTCGTCCTTGAGCTCCTCCAGCTCCTTGAGCCGGCGGTAGCTCTCGGCCAGGCGCTGCTGCGCCTCCTTCATCCGCAGCAGCGAACGGATGCGGGCCACCAGGACGGGGCGGCTGAACGGCTTGGTGAGAAAGTCGTCGCCGCCCGCCTCGATCCCCTTGACCTTGTCGTCGGAGCCCGACAGCGCCGTGACGAAGACGACGGGGATGCCGGCCGTATCCGGATCGGCCCTGAGGCGGCGGCACACCTCGTAGCCGTCCAGCCCGGGCATCATCACGTCCAGCAGCACCAGGTCCGGCCGCCGCTCGCGCGCCGCGGCCAGCGCGGCCTCGCCGCTCCCCACGCCCACCGTACGGTAGTCCAGCGCCTCCAGCAGGTCGCACAGGACCTCCACGTTGGAGGGCTCGTCGTCCACCACCAGCAGCAGGGGCGACCCGGCCGCCGGGGTGCTCACCGCCCCAGCAGGGAAAGGGAGAGCGACACCCGCCAGAACGACTCGTCCAGCCCCGCGGCGTCGCCGCCGCGCCAGCCGCGCTCGCCCGACAGGTCCAGCGCCGCCGCGCCGCCGCTGAAGATCATCCCGATCCCCGCGGTGGCCGCCCGCTCATCCACGAAGTCGGCGGACGAATCGAAGCGGAAGGGGAGCTGCGAAAAGCGCCCGCCGACGCGCAGCGGCACCGGCCGGCCCAGAAAGCGCAGCGCCTCGTACTCGATGCCGCCGGCCACCTGCGTGGCGTCGCGCGCGCCGCCGGAGGCGGAGACGTCCTCGTCCGCCGCGCTCCACCCCTGCCAGCGCGCGGAGACCACGACCAGCGCCTGCTGCGCGATGCGCGCGCTGCCGCCGGCGTCCACCTGCAGCGGGAGCGAGTAGTCCTTGCTCACCACCCCCGAGTCCTGCGCCTCCGCCGTCAGCGAGCCGCCGCCGGAAACCGCCGCCGACAGGCTGAGCGCGCTGCCGCGCCAGCGGGCGCCGGCGCTGAAGCCCACCCCGCGCCACTCGTAGGTGGACCCGGTGATGCTGGGGGCGATGCCGCTGGGAAAGATGCGGTACACGGTGTCGCGCAGGGCGCCGGTGTACACGTCCACGGCCGCGCCCACGTCCAGCCGCGGCAGCAGGCGGTACCCCACCCCGCCGCGCAGCCGCGCCACGCCGCCGCTGGAGCGGAAGCGGTCCAGCACGCCCACCTGCTCGCCGGTGATGAGGATGCTGTCCTCGTGCTCCACGGCCCAGTTCTGGTCCAGCACGGCAGCGTACCCCAGCGTGGCCACCAGCCGCTGGCCGAAGGGAAACGCCACCTGGACCACGGGAAAGCGCGCGGTGGTAAAGTCCTCGGACTGGTCCCCGGCCACGCTGGAGATCTCGTCCGCCTGGAAGGTGACCGTCAGCCCGGCGGCGGGAAGCCCCACCGCGGCGGCGGGGTTCACCAGCGACATCTGCGGATCGGGAAGGCCCACGGCGACGCCGCCCAGGGCGCGGGCGCGGGCGTCCACCGGCTCCAGCGGCGTGCCCAGCCCGCTGGCGGAGAGCAGCGACTGCGCCGGCGCCTGGCCGGCGAAGAGCACCGCGGCCGCGGCGGCGGCGCCCAGAGTGCGAGCGATGGTCATGGCAGCGGACGGCGGGCGGGAAGCGTGTACACGATGCGCAGCCGCGCGTCGGGATCCAGAAAGAGCACGCCGAACGAGGGGGGCGAGTCCACCCCCGGCAGCTCGCTCACCAGCGCGAAGGTGCGCGGAAGCGAGTCGTTGGCGATCAGGGTGTTGGTGAGCGAGGTCACCGGCAGCGCCACCACCGTGTCGCCGCTCTCGAAGACGACGTCCTGGTCCAGACTGGTCTGCCCCAGCGGCGCCACCCGCCCCAGCTCCGGCTCCACCACCAGCCGCAGCGCCAGGGGCACGTCGTTCAACGCCCCGAACCCTCGCGGGACGGCCGTCGGCCGCAGCAGGATGGCCACCTGGTTCAGCTGCACCTGGCTCAGCGGCACCTCCGCGCACGTCTCGGTGGCCGGGCACCCGGGCACGGTCTGCTCCAGGTTCAGCTGCAGCAGGGTGCGGGCGGAGCGGATGCCGCCCACGCCGATGATCCCCGCGGGCGCGTCCGGCTGCTCCGGCGTGTACACCGTGGTGCGCTCGGCGCCGGTGCCGGCGGTGAAGATGATGGTGGTGTCGGGAAGGGCGCTGTCGGGCTTGACCGCCACCCGCAGCAGCAGGTCGGCGAACTCCACCCGCGCCCCCGGATCGGCCACCGTCAGCACCACGCCGTGCGACAGCGTGTCGGCCAGCCGCCGCATTGCGGCGGCGGACAGGGTGACCACCAGCGAGTCGCCGCCGGTCACCGGGTAGGTGCCCTGCCCCAGCAGGGTGCCGCGGGTGCCGCCGGCCTCCGTCCAGGGCACCCGGCTCCCCGCCGAGTCCACGGCCAGGGCCCAGGTGGCGGTCTCGGGGTCCCACCGCTGCGCCGCCTCCCACACCTGCACCGTGAACGGGCGCCCGGCGGTGGCCAGCGAGTCCACGCTCAGCACCAGCCGGCTCTCGACGAAGGTGAACGCCGAATCGGTGCGGGTGGCGCCGTTGCGCACGTACGTCACGCTGCGCGGAAAGCCGCGAAAGCGGGCCAGGGCGTGCGCGTTCAGCTCGCCGCCGTACTGGTTGGCCACGGCCACGTACGGCGCGTCGGCGGCGTCGCTGTAGCCGTTGAAGCTGCCCAGCACCTGGAAGAAGCGCGCGGCCGGGAGAATGATCTCGCGGGTGGTCGCGATGCTCCCCGGCGGGAACGGGTCGGTGCCCGAAAAGGTGGGCACTTCGTCGGAACAGGCGGCCACCGTCACCGCGAACGCGGCGAGCAGGCCAAAGAGAAAGCGGGGTCGCATCCGGTAGAAAGAACGGGTCATGCTCGTTGAGCGGGCGCCATGGCGCCCGCAAAAGCGCGGCGGCCGGGCCGTGCCAGCCGGCCAGTGCCGCCGCGGGGTCGTCTTGTTACGCGGCGCCGGGCGTCCGCGTTCCGTCCAGGTACAGCCGGGGAAGGCGCGCGCCCAGCCCCGTAAGGACCTCGTACGAGATGGTGCCTGCCTTCGCCGCCACCTCGTCCAGCCGGATCTCGCCGCCGCCGTCCCGCCCGATGAGCGTGGCGGCGTCGCCCGCCCGCGCCCCGGGCACCCCGGTCAGGTCCACGACGGTCATGTCCATGGAGATGCGGCCGATGATCGGCACGCGCCGCCCGTGGACCAGCGCCTCCCCCCCCGCCGGACCCAGCGCCCGCGGGAGCCCGTCCCCGTAGCCGATGGCGAGCGTTCCCCAGCGCTCCGGGCGCCGGGCCGTGTAGGTGGCGCCGTATCCGCACGTCCACCCCGCCGGCACGTCCCTGACCAGCGCGATGCGGGCGCGGACGGAGGCCACGGGTTCGGGCACCGCGTCCGGCCCGGCCGACCCCCCGTAGAGAAAGATCCCGGGGCGGACCACGTCGCCGCCGTAGCCGTGCCGGCGCAGGGCCGCGGCGCTGTTGGCACTGTGGATCACCCGCCGTACAGACCCGCCGCGCGGCGCCGGCAGCGCGTCCACCGCCTGGCGAAAGCGGCGGTGCTGCTCGTCCGTGGGCGCCAGGTCCGGCTCGTCCGCGGAATGGAAGTGCGTGAAACACCCCTCCCACTCCAAAAGGTCCGCCGTCTCCGCCTGGATGGCGGCGCCCCAGTCGGCCGCCCGGGCGTACGGGAAGCCGGCGCGCCCCATCCCCGTGTCGACCTCGGCGTGAAAGGCCAGCCGGCGCCCCTCGCTCCGCGCCAGCTCGGCCCAGCGGCGGACGGCGTCCAGCTCCGAAAGGGCCGGGGTGAGGCCGGCGCGGGCGGCGCGGGGAAGCTCGTCCGGCGGCGCGGGCGCGAAAACGACGACGCGCCCCGTCCAGCCCAGGGCGCGCAGCTCCTCCCCCTCGGCCACCGCGGCCACGCCCACGGCGAACAGCTCGTCGGCGGCCAGCTCGGCGCGCACCATCCGCAGCACCGCGGCCACGCCCAGGCCGTACGCATTCGCCTTGAGCATGGGGACCACGGACGCGCCCGGCCCCGCGGCGTCCTTGACGCGCCGCAGGTTGCGCCGCAGCGCCGCCTCGTCCACCTCTACCCAGGCACGGGAAACCACCGTTGACGGATCAGACACAAACCGAGTATTCTAGGCCCACCGTGAGTGGATCGCAAGCCGAAACCCGCCCCGCCGGCCATGACGGCGGCACCCTGGACCGCGCCCTGGCGCTGGTCGAGTTCCTGCGCGCCCACTGCCCGTGGGACGCGGCGCAGACCCCCGCGTCGCTCACCCGCTACCTGCTGGAAGAGGCCCACGAGGTCGCCGGCGCCATTGCCGAGGGCGACGCGCCGGCGCTGAGCGGCGAGCTGGGCGACCTGCTGCTGAACGTGGCCTTCCAGGTGGTGATCGGCGAAGAGACCGGCGCCTTCAGCCGCGAAGATGTGGTGGCGGGGCTGGAGCAAAAGATGCGCCGCCGGCACCCCCACCTGTACGGCCTGGGCGAGGCGGAGCCGTGGGAGACGATCAAGGCGCGCGAGCGGGCGCACCAGCCCGGCGGCGGCATCCTGGACGAGGTGCCGCACGGGCTGGACCCCCTGCTGCGCGCCTTTCGCATCCAGGACCGAGTGGCAAAGGTGGGCTTCGACTGGCCGGACCCGCGCGGCGCGTGGGAAAAGGTGCGCGAGGAGACGGAGGAGATCGGCCGCGAGCTGGACCACGCCGACCCGGACCGCCTGGAAGACGAGGTGGGCGACCTGCTCTTTGCCGCGGTGAACCTGGCGCGCCTGGCCCACGTGCACCCCAGCACGGCGCTGGCGCGCGCGAACGCCAAGTTCTCGCGCCGCTTTCGCGCGCTGGAGGGGCTGGCGCGGGCGCGCGGCGTGGTGTTCGGCGAGGCGACGCTGGAGGAGCTGGACGTGCTGTGGGACGAGGTGAAGCGGATCGAGCGCGCGGCGCTCCCCGCACGGGAGGCGCCGTGACGCGATTCCTGCATCGCACGTCGTGCGCCCTGCCGTTCCCGGCGCGCACCCCTCTTTCCCCTGGCGACCCCGGATGAGCCTCAGGCAACGAATCGTCCTCACGCTGGTGGGGATCTCCGTCCTGCTCGCCATCCCCGCGGCCTACGGGCTGCTGGCGCTGAACTCGCTGCACGAGATCGCCCACACCTTCCAGGCGCGCGACGCCGAGGCGCTGCTGGCGCTGGGCCGCATGCAGCAGTCGGTGGAGCGGGTGGACGACGCGCAGCTGCGCTACTCGGCCCTCATCGCCATCGGCAGCCCCGGCGACACCACCATCCTGCGCATCCGCGGCGACAGCGCCGGCAACCAGGTGACGGAGGCGCTGGCCCGGCTGGACCGCGAAGGGTACAGCCGCTCCACCGGGCGCGCGACGGCGCTGTGGGATTCCATCCAGCGCGACGTGCGGCTGGAGCGCACGCTGCTCAACGCCGGCGAGCGGGACAGCGCGGAGGCCTTGCGCGACCGCCGGCTGACCCCGGCGTTCGCCCGGATGGACCAGGCGCTCGACCCCATCGCGACGGCCATTGAGCAGCGCGGCGAGGCGGACGTGCGCCGCGCCGAGGTGGTGGCCCGGCGCGCGGTGACGACGACGCTGGCGGCGCTGGCGATCGCCCTGGCGGCCACGCTGGTGATCGGCGGCCTGCTCACGCGCACGCTGCTGCGGCCGATCGGCGAGCTGCGGCGGGGGATGGCGACGGTGGCGGAGGGGGACTTCGATCCCGACGTCCACATCTCCCACGAGCGCCCGGACGAGCTGGGCGACCTGGCGCGCAGCTTCGACACCATGACGGAGCAGCTGCGCGAGCTGGACCGGCTCAAGGCGGAGTTCGTCTCTGTGGCCAGCCACGAGATCAAGACGCCGCTGAGCGTGATCCGCGGCTACGTGACGCTGCTGGCGGACGGCATCTACGGCGACGTGACCGAGCAGCAGAAAAAGACGCTGGAGGCGGTGAACGCGCAGACGGACCGGCTGGCGCGGCTGGTGCACCGGCTGCTGGACGTGAGCCGCTTCGAGGCGGGGGGCGCGCGGCTGGAGCTGCGGGAGATCGACCTGCAGTCGTTCTTCGACGACCTGACGAGCGACTTTCGCGTGCTGGCGGTGCAGAACGGCATCGACTTTCCCGTGCGGCTGGCCGACGACCTGCCGCCCCGCATCCTGGGGGACGAGGACCGGCTGAGCGAGGTGCTGGGCAACCTGCTCTCCAACGCCTTCAAGTTCACCTCCAGCGGCGGCACCATCCGCGTGGAGGCGGCGCGCCACGACGGCGGAATTCAGGTGGAGGTGGAGGACACGGGGGTGGGGATCGCGCAGGAGAAGCTGCCGCGCATCTTCGAGAAGTTCTACCAGGTGGAGAACGACGTGCAGCCGCGGTCGGTGGGCTCCGGGCTGGGGCTGGCTATCGCGCGAGAGATCGTCGAGGCGCACGGGGGCACGATCGGTGCAGAAAGCCAGGAGGGAAAAGGAACGCGCTTTCGCGTGTTCCTTCCCGAGCGGCCGCCCGCGCAGGGGCCGTCCTGACCGCCCGATCTCGTGGCCGGATGAAGACCGCCAGCACGTTGTTCCTGGCCGCGCTGCTTTCCGCATGCGCGGTGTTCGCCCCCGAGAACCTGGGCCCCGACGCGGCCCGCCGCGACGGCCTGTGGCGGCAGGGGCACGCCGCCATGCAGCGCGACTCGTTTCGCGTGGCCATGGCGGCGTTCCAGCGCCTGTCCGCGGAGCACCCGCGCAGCGACTACGGCCGCGAGGCGCTGTTCTACCTGGGGACGCTGTACCTGGAGCCTTCGAACCCGGCGTACGACGCGGGGCTGGCGACCCAGAACCTGGAGCTGTACCTGACGGCCGACACGCAGGGCGGGGCGCCGACGCGCCGGCCGGAGGCGGAGACGCTGCTGGGGCTCTCGCGCCAGCTGGCGCTGCCGTGCGAGCAGCGGACGGGAAGCCTGCGCTGCGATCCGCAGGTGGTCACGCGGCCGGGGGGAAGCGATACGGTGGTGGTGCGCCAGGGGAGCGACCAGAGCGCCGAGGTGAGCCGCCTGCGCCGCGAGCTGAACGAGCGCGACGCCACCATCCGCGAGCTGCGCGAGGAGCTGCAGCGCATCCGCAACACGCTGGCGCCAAGGCCGGAGTAGGGGCGAGAGACCCCGTGGGAAAGATGTTGATGTTGAAGCCCCGTTCGGCGAGCGCAAGCGAGCCGAGACGGGGCTTCTGGCATTCATAGCCGCGGGCTTGGCCCGAGCTTTCCATCGGCGCGGGCGAACGCCGGCCGGAGCGCGTCGTTCCACCCGTTCACCCGTTCACCCGTTCACCCCTTCACCCCTTCACCCCTTCACCCGTTCACCCCACCCGGAACAGCCGCGCGCGCTCCTCATAGCGGGTGGCGATGGCTTCGCGAAGCTCGGGGTGGCTGGCCAGCTCGGGGTCGCGCTCCACGATGGCGCGGGCTTCGCCGCGGGCGAGGGAGAGCAGGTTGAGGTCCGACTCCAGGTTGGCGAAGCGGAACGCGGGGAGCCCCGACTGCCGCGCGCCGAACAGGTCGCCCGCGCCGCGCAGCCGCAGGTCCGCCTCGGCGATGGCGAAGCCGTCCTCCGTGGACGCAAAGACCTTCAGCCGCTCCAGCGAGCCCTGTCCGCCAAAGACGAGGATGCAGTAGCTCTCTTCCGCTCCGCGCCCCACCCGCCCACGCAGCTGGTGCAGTTGCGAAAGGCCGAAGCGCTCGGCGTGCTCGATCACCATCACCGTGGCGTTGGGGACGTCGATCCCCACCTCGATCACCGTCGTCGAGACCAGCACGTCCACCTCGCCGGCGGCAAAGGCGCGCATCACGCGGTCCTTCTCCTCGCCCGGCATCTGCCCGTGGATGAGCGCCATCCGCAGGTCGGGAAAGACGGCGCTCAGCTGCTCGAACTCCGCGGTGGCGGCCTTGAGCTCCACCTTCTCCGACTCTTCCACCAGCGGGTAGACGATGTAGGCCTGCCGCCCCTTGCGCACCTCTTCCTGCACGAACTTGAAGACCCTGGGGCGCGACGATTCCGACCGCAGCGCCGTTTTGATGGGCTGGCGGCCCGGCGGGCGCTCGTCCAGCACGGAGATGTCCAGGTCGCCGTACAGCGTCAGCGCCAGGGAGCGCGGGATGGGGGTGGCGCTCATCACCAGGGTGTCGGCGTTGACGCCCATCTCCTGGATGGCCAGGCGCTGCTTGACGCCGAAGCGGTGCTGCTCATCCACCACCACCAGCCCCAGCCTGTGGAACTGCACGCCCTCCTGGATGAGCGCGTGCGTGCCCACCACGATGTCCGCGTCCCCCGTGGCGATGCGGTAGTTGACTTCTTTCCACTGCTTCGTGGAGAGCCGCCCCGTCAGCAGCGTGACGCCCACGCCGAGGCCCTCCAGCAGCTTGTGCACGGTGCGGGCGTGCTGCTCGGCCAGGATCTCGGTGGGGACCATCAGCGCGGCCTGGTGGCCGTTCTCCACGGCGCGCAGCATGGCGAACAGCGCGACGATGGTCTTGCCCGATCCCACGTCGCCCTGCAGCAGCCGGTTCATGCGGCGCGGGGCGGCCATGTCCTCGCCGATCTCCTTGAGCACCCGCTTCTGCGCGGCGGTCAGGGAGAACGGGAGCGACTTGTGGAACGGCTTGACCAGGTTGTCGCGGCGGACGAAGGCGATCCCCGGGCGCTCCATGGCGGCGCGGTGGTGCGCCTGGGCGTAGAGAAGCTGGAGGAAGAAGAGCTCCTCGAACGCCAGCCGCCGCCTTCCCTGCTCCGCGTCCGCCAGGGAGCCGGGGCGGTGCATCCACTCCAGCGCCTGCGCCATCGGCGCCACCCCGGCGCGCTCGCGGATCTCCTTCGGCAGCCGGTCTTCGTCCTTCGCCTGGCGCAGCAGGTCGTCCAGGTTCTCCGCGATGAGCGTGCGGACCTGGCGGTGGGTAAGGCCTTCGGTGGCGGGGTAGACGGGGAAGATGGTGCCGCTTTCCTCCGCCGCCTCCTCGTTCTCGCGGGCCAGGACGGTGAACTCGCGCGGCTGGAACTGGCGGCCGTGATAGAAGCGGACGACGCCGCGCAGCAGCAGCAGGTCGCCGCGCGCGATGGTGCGGTCCAGAAAGGGCTGACCCGGCCACGAGCACTCGATGAGCGCGGTAGAATCCCGCACGACGGCTTGGAAGATCCGCAGTCCGCGGCGGGTGGGGAGCACGCCCTTGGATACGACGCGGCCGATGATGGTGCAGTCCATCCCCGGCTCCAGCGCGCTGATCTTCGTGACGGTGGAGGCGTCCTCGTACCGGTGGGGGACGTGAAAGAGCACGTCCCGCGCGGTCAGCAGACCCAGCTTCGCCAGCAGGTCGGCCCGCTTGGGACCCACGCCCTTGAGGAACTGCGCGGGCCGGTCGAGGTCCGTGTACGTGGGCAAGAAGTGCGTGAGTGCGTGGGTGCGTGGGTGCGTGGGTGCGTGAGTGCGTGAGTGCGTGGGTGCGTGAGAGCGAAAGTGGTGTCGCGCCGCGTAATCCCATGGAGCAGCCGATGCCAGTCCCCGTCCGACGAAGGAACGTGCAGTCCGCCCCAGGAGCGAATGAATTCGCCGCTGGAAAAACGCAAAGTCTACCTGCGTGGACTGTGGCCGCGGCCGCGGTGCGTTGCGTCCGGCTCCGAACAGGCGAAGGCGAGATCCTTCGGTCGCGCGCCAGGTGCGGGCTAGCGGAAGGTCCTGTGCGGCGCTCCCTCAGGAAGTCAACGTCGCCGCCGGTGGCGGGTGTACAGCCCCGCGCAGTTTGCGGGGCTTCCCGCTTTTCCAGCCGCGGGTTCACCCGCCCGGGACGGGACCGCCGCGCCGCCCGCCAGCCGGGGCGAATGAATTCGCGGCTGGGAAAACGCGATGTCCGCCTGCGCGGACGGGGGCCGAGAGATCGCGGCGCGGCGACAAGCCAAAAGCAGCGGCGAGCAGATTCCTCGGTCGCGCAGCCCCGCGCAGTTTGCGGGGCTTCCCGCTTCTCTAGCCGCGGGTTCACCCGCCCAAGATCGGGCCCGACCGACGACGCCCCGCATCGCTACGCATCTCCCGCCCCGATCACACTCACGCACTTCCGCACTCACGCACTTCCCTCCCCGTCACGCCTCCAGAACCTCCTCCGCGAAGGCGTCGATCTCGAAGGGGAGCAGGTCGTCCATCTTTTCGCCCACGCCGAGGAATTTGACCGGCAGGTCGAACTCCTCCTTGAGCGCCACGACGATGCCGCCGCGCGCCGTGCCGTCCATCTTGGTCAGCACGATGCCGGTGAGCGGCAGCGTCTGTCCGAAGGTGCGGATCTGCGCCATCGCGTTCTGCCCGACGGTGCTGTCGAGGACGATCAGCGTCTCGTGCGGCGCTCCGTCCAGCTTCTTGGCGACCACGCGCTGCACCTTCTCCAGCTCCTTCATCAGGTCCTGCTGCGTGTGCAGGCGGCCGGCGGTGTCGATGATCAGCACGTCCACCTCCTTCGCCACGGCCTGCTCCATCGCGTCGAAGGCGACGGCGGCGGGGTCGCGGCCGGGGTCGCTCCCCACGAACTCGCACCCCACGCGCTCCGCCCAGCGCTTGAGCTGCTCGATGGCGCCCGCGCGAAAGGTGTCGCCCGCGGCGATCATCACCTTGCGCCCCTGGCGGGTCAGGCGGTGTGCCAGCTTGGCGATGGTGGTCGTCTTCCCCACCCCGTTCACGCCGACGACGAGGAAGACCGTGGGCCCGCCCTCGTAGTTGAAGCGCAGCGCCGTGTCCGAGCGGCCGGCGCGCAGGATGGCGACGATCTCCTCGCGCACCGCGCGCAGAAAGTCGCGCTGCGACCTGGCGACGCCGCGCTCCGCCAGCGTCTCGACCACCTCCACCAGGCGCAGCGTGGAGGGCACGCCGAAGTCCGCCGCGATCAGCGTCTCCTCCAGCCCCTCCAGCGACCCCTCGTCCAGCCCCTTGACCAGCACCGTGACGTCCGTGAGGGCGACGTCGACGATGCGGTCCCAGAGCGACTTCTTTCCTTCTTCCTTCGTGCGGAACAGACGCGCCATCAGCCTCTATCCGAGAAAAGCCGGCGCACGGCCGGCGTTCATCATCCACAGAATCCGGGGGCGGTTACACCAGCCGCGCCCGGCGGTGCCCGAATATACGGCGAAGCAGCCGGGCGCAAAACCGGGAGGCAGGATCAGGCACCCCGGCCGCCGCGTCCCCTGCCCCGGCCGCCGTCGCCGTCGTCGTCGCGGCGGCGGTCTTCGCGGAACGGGCCTTCGCGCTCGCGGCCGGTGGCGTGGCAGCGTACGCAGTTGCGAATCTCACGGATCCCTTCGTCGATGTGCTCGGCGCGCATCTCCTGCGCGTCGTGGCAGCCGTAGCAGGTGTAGGTGCGGAAGCTGGGCATCTCCACGTGGCAGGTGCGGCACTCGATCACGCCCTCGCCGCCATGGTCCAGCGGAAAGGTGTGATCGAACTCTGCGTCGTTCCAGTCGCCCGTGTTGTGGCAGGCGGCGCAGTCGGTGCCGTACTGGCCGCGGTGCGGATCGTCCGGCCGATGGCAGCCGATGCACGTCTCCGGCGCGTCGGCAAAGGCGGCCACGGCGCGGACTTCGACGTGGCAGCCGCTGCACTGCGCCTGGACATGCCGGCCGGTGAGCCGAAAGCGGACGGAGTCGTGGCTGAACGCGGAGAAGCGGTCCACGCCGTCGTGGCAGGCGGTGCAGGCGCGCCCCCAGTCCCGCACGTGCGCGGCGGTGAACGCCGCCTGGTACTCGCCGTGGCACTGCGCGCAGGTGGCCTCGGCGAAGCGGAAGGTCTCGCCCATGTGGCAGCTGGAGCAGGTGAACGGGCCGCCATCGGCGAGCTCCCTGTGCGCGGCGAGCGAAAAGCCCAGCCGCTCGTGCGCGAACCCCTCGCCGCGGAAGTCCGTCAGCACGGCCGTGGGGCCGCGGTGCTCCACGTGGCACTGCAGGCACCGGCCGCCGTCGGGGAGGAGGCCGTGCAGCCGCGTCGTGTCGCCCAGTTCGGCGCGCACCTCCACGTGGCAGTCCAGGCAGCGGTCCGCCATCTGCTCGCGCCCCAGCGGCGGCGCGTGGCACATGGCGCACTGCCGCCCCAGCTCCGCGTGCGAGGCCACGCCCCCGATCGGCCCGCCGCCGTCCCGCCCCGCGTGCAGCCGGCCCGGGCTCAGCACGCCGCCGCCCGTCGCGAGCCAGGCGGCGAGCGCCGCGACGGCGGCCACGGCGGCGGCGCCCAGCGCCCAGCGGGTGAGGGAGGACGAGAAGCGCACGGCGCTCAGCGGAGAAAGGAGGCGTAGTACAGCGCGCCGGCCACGTGCACGATGGCCAGCACGAACATCGCCGCCGCGACCGGAACGTGCAGCAGCCACCAGACGGAGAGCGCCCGCCGCGCGCCCGGCGCCCCCGGCCGCTTGGGCACGGCGGTGTACGCGAATCGTCCCACGACGCCGCTGGCCACGACGACGAGCACCATCAGCGCCAGCACGCCGGCCAGGCCGCGGAACTGGAACGCGGTGTGGAGAAGGACGAGGTAGGGCCCGACCAGGCCGGCGAAGACGTGGGCCTGCATCCAGTGCCGCAGCGGCCCGTACCCCTCGCGCGTGACCTTCTTGCGCCAGGTGTACGCCGTCTCCGCGAACACCATCAGCAGAAGGCCGGCGATCCCCAGCAGGTGGCCCACCAGCCCGCGCGGCGCCGGCGGCCCGTCCGCGGCCAGTGGCAGGTAGACGGCGGACGCCAGGGCGATGGCGGCCAGCGCCAGCCCCAGCTCAACGGGACGCCGCGCCGTTGCCGTAGCGTTGGTCATGGAAAGCCAGCAGGCGGTGGAGCGCCGTCGCGGGATCCGCGGCGCACGCGGGGCGGATGGATGAAACGTCCACCCGGTCCGCCACCAGCCGGGCGATCGGGTGCGAAAGGACCTGAGAGCCCATCACGATGGCGCCCTGCACCGTGCGCTCGCCGAGGAGCACGCGCACGCGGTCGGTGCCGTGGCGCTTCTGCACGGTGGTCGACGGCCCGCGCGCCGTCCACGACTCGCTCTGCCCGCGCGTCATCGTCTTCAGGTCGGGGTCCTTCCCTCCCCCCACGGCGCCGATCACCGTCGTCACCAGGCCGGCGACGCGGGTGACGTTCATCGGCACGTTCTTCTGGTAGGGCTCGCCGGCGCCGGCCATGCTGTCCCCCGCCGCGCGACCCATCCGCAGCGCCGAGTTCCAGAGCGCGTCCAGCTCCGCACGGCCGGTGGTGGGATCCAGCACCTGCGCCACGTCCCCCGCGGCGAACACGTCCGGGGCGCTGGTCTCCAGCAGCGGGTTGACGGAGACGCCGCGGTCCGTCTCGATCCCCGCCGCCCGCGCCAGCTCCAGTCGCGGCCGGATGCCGACGGCCACCGCCAGCACCTCGCACGCGATCCGCTCCCCCGCGACGGTCTCCACGGCGACCAGCTTTCCGTTTTCGCCGACGGCGCGGGCGACCTCGGTGCGGCGGTGGATGCGGACGCCCTCCTCCTCCAGCCGCTCCTCCACGATGGCGGATTCCACCGCGTCCAGCACCTTGCTCCAGTAGCGGTCGCCGCGCAGGAAGTAGTGGACGCGCATCCCCTGCGCGTGCAGCCCCTCGACGATCTCCAGCGCCGTGCTTCCGCCGCCGACCACCACCGCGGCCGCCCGCCTTCGCGCACGCCTCATCATCGCCCGCGCCTGGTCCAGCCCATCCAGCCGCATCACCCCGTCCAGCTCGCCGCCCTCGAACTCCGGAGGGATGGAGACGGCGCCGGTGGCCAGCAGCAGCCGGTCGTATCCGATCGATCGCCCGTCTTCCAGCGCCAGCCGGTACGCGGCGGTGTCCAGCGCGGCGGCGCGGGCGTGGATGCGCTCCAGCCCCAGCGCCGCCACCTCCGCCGGCGTGCGGACGTAGAGCCGCTTCTCCGGCACCGAGCCGGTGAGCAGGTACGCCAGCCCGGGGCGCGAGTAGAAGGGGTGCGGCTCCTCGCCCACCACGGTGATGGCGGCGAATCGATCGCGCGCGCGGACGGCCTCGCACGCGGAAAGGCCGGCGATGCCGGTGCCCACGACGACGTAGCGCCTCACGCGTCCGCCGCGTCCGGCAGGGCGAAGCGCAGCACGCCGCGCGGGCAGCGGGCCACGCACTCGCCGCAGAGGATGCAGTGGCTCTCCAGCACGGGCACGGCCACGCGCGAGTAGCTGCGCACGTCGATGCCCATGGGGCAGTTGTACGAGCAAATGCCGCACTGCACGCACCGCCCCTCCACCGCCTCCACGTACCCTCGCGCCAGCAGGCGCAGCCGCTCCGCGTCCGTGGGCAGCGGGCCGCGCACCGGGTGCACGGCGCCGCTGCCCACGACAGTCACCAGCGTGCCGGGCCCCTCGCCCTGCCGCCCCTCGTTGGCGCTGGACTCACCGGCGGCGGCCGTCAGGGACGCGGCGTCCGGTGCCGGGACGGCGGGCGGGCGGCGGCGGAAAGGGAACAAGGGCGCGGCCGGTAGATGCGGCGAATGAGGTATGCCCGGCCAGCACGCAGGGACCGTGCACAATCGCGCGGTCCAGCGGATGTGATACGGCGTACATGAGAATCGCCGGCCGGCACCGTGAAGGCGGCCGGCCGGCGATCCGTGGATGCCGAGGGATCAGCGTTCGGCGATGTCGGCCGCGTCGTTGTCCCCCTCGACCGCGCAGGTCTTGATCGTCAGACAGGTAGCGAAGATGCAGGTGTAGTGGCTGCAATTCTCCGTCTCTACGGTGTCGTCGTACCCGCGCACGGTGCCGCGGGCCGCTTGCACACCCTGCGTGGCGAAGCTCTCCACCCGCAGCGTATCCACGTCCAGCGCCAGCTTCCTCATCGCATCCTCCAGAGTGTCGCCGCTGTCTTCAGCGGTTCTCAGCCGCGTCGTTGTCCCCGGCCATACGGCAGCCCTTGAACGTCGGACAGGTGGCCTGCCAGCAGGTGAATTCGTAATCGATGGTGCAGTTCTCCGTCTCGATAGTGTCGTCGTGGCCGCGCACCGTGCCACGGGCCGGCTGCGCGTCCTGCGTGGCGAAGCTCTCCACGCGGAGGGTGTCCAGGTCCAGCGCCACTTTCCTCATCGCATCCTCCAGGTGCCATCGGAAATGCGGAGAATCCGCCGTCAGCGGTTCTCGGCCGCGTCGTTGTCCCCTTCCACCGCGCAGGTCTTCAGCGTCAGACAGGTGCCAAGCAGGCAGGTGTCGATGCTGCAGTTCTCCGTCTCCATCGTGTCGTCGTGCCCGCGCACGGTGCCGCGGGCCGACTGCACGTCGTGCGTGGCGAAGCTCTCCACGCGCAGCGCATCGATGTCCAGCGCAAGCTTCTTCATCTCGTTCTCCCCGGTGTCGTGGTGGCACATCGCGTTTTCCGCGTTCCCACGACCCCCGCAAGACTCATGCATCCCGACAGTTCCTGCTTGCGACCCTCACGGCGGCCCGCCGCCGGCTACGCCGAACCGCCCGGCACCGCGCTGGAAACCAGCCGGGCGCGGTGCGCGCACGAGCACGCGGCCTTCGCGGCCTCCCCGGCGGACGGGTACAGGTGGTAGAGCATGCCGGCCAGCATGGGGACGAAGACCACCGTGTTGTAGAAGAGGTGCAGCTCCACGCGCGGAACGACCAGCTGCAGCAGGCTGGTGGGTGCCGCGGCGCCCGCCAGCCGCCACCCCGTGAGCACCTGCCCCAGGAGCAGCGCGTGCTCCAGGTGGTGCCAGAACTGGATGGCCAGCGCCACGCCCCACCACGTCCGCGCACGCCCCGCCATTCCCGGCCACAGCACCAGCAGCCCCGCCAGCATCACCAGCGCGTAGCCGTAGTGCAGCCATTCGGAATGCACCAGCCACGGCCAGAGCATCCCCAGCGCCCCCAGGGCGTGGTGCCGCGGCATCTGCAGCACCCACACCTGGTACGCCTGCGTCAGGTGCTCGGCCCAGTGCATCAGGACGACCGCCATGAACGCCCACAGCGCGGGGCGGTGCAGCGGCCCGTTCAGGCGCGTCAACAGCCCCGTGGAGCGTGTCGTCGACGATCGGGCGGGCGACAGGAAAGTGGCAGGCATCAGCGGGGGGAGGAGAGATCGGGAGGTGGCGGCGGTGCGGGATGCCGCGCGCGGGTCCAGCCGCGGAGCCGGCGATCCATCGGCCGCTTCCGGTCCCAGCCCGTACACCGTCGATCGACGCGGGGTTCGCGATGCCGCACCGGGACCGGTGAAAACAGAAGTTCTTCGGCTTGCGAGCGATCGGCCCGCCGCCTAACTATTCTTCCGCTCTCCCCCGGCAGTGCTCTGCGCCGGCACCCACCCCCTGCCGCTCCCGCAACTTTGCTGAACGACGGTACCCGCCGCCGGCCGCGGATCTCGAGGAATCAAACACCGCATCAGCCACCCGCCGTGCACGTGCAGCCGCCCACACGCCGCCGCGCTGACGGTTGGCGCTCATCAGCGCGTGTCCGATGACGGCGCTCGGTACGCTGCTGGCGCAGATACTGGTCGTGCTGCTGGCGGCGCGGCTGCTGGGCGCCCTGTTCCGCCGCATCCACCAGCCGCAGGTGGTGGGCGAGATGGTCGCCGGCATCCTGCTGGGACCGTCGCTGCTGGGGTGGGCGGCTCCGGAGGTGTCGCGCGTTCTGTTCCCGCCGGACGGCCTGGGCCCGCTGAACGCCCTCAGCCAGGTGGGGCTGCTGCTGTTCATGTTCCTGCTGGGCATGCGGATGGACCTGCGCCACCTGGGCAGCCGCGCCTCCGCCGCGATGTTCATCAGCCTGGCCAGCATGGTCGTCCCGTTCGCGCTGGGCGTGCTGCTCGCGCTGTACCTGCATCCGCGCCTTGCGCCGCCGGGCGTGCCGCTCACCGGGTTCGCGCTCTTCATGGGCGCGGCCATGAGCGTAACCGCCTTTCCCGTGCTGGCGCGCATCGTCGCCGACCTGGGCCTGCTGCACACGCGGCTGGGCACCCTTGCCCTGGCCTGCGCCGCACTGGACGACGTGCTGGCGTGGTGCATCCTGGCGGCCGTGGTCGCACTGGTGCGCGCCGGCGCCGGGCCGCTGCCGCCGTGGGCGATGCTCGCGGGGGCCGCCGTCTTCGTCGCCGCGATGGTGCTGGTGGTGCGGCCGCTGCTCGCCCGCGTCGCCGTGCGCCTTTCCGGAGACGGACCCCGCCAGCGCGACGCGCTGGGGCTGGTGCTGCTGGTGGTGCTGGCATCGGCGTGGACCACGGAGGCGCTGGGGCTGCACGCGCTGTTCGGCGCGTTCCTGGCCGGCGTGGTGATGCCGCGGGACCGGATCGTCGCCCGGGCGGTCGCCGGAAGGCTGGAGGATGCCACGGTGGTCCTGCTGCTCCCGCTGTTCTTTGCGTTCACGGGGCTGCGCACGCACGTGGCGCTGGTGCAGGGGCCCGGCCTGGCGGGGATCGCCGCGCTGGTGATCGTGGTGGCGGTGGCGGGGAAGTTCGGCGCGTCGGCGCTCGCGGCGCGGCTGGCGGGGATGAGCTGGCGCGAGTCGGCCGCCATCGGCGTGCTGATGAACACCCGCGGCCTGATGGAGCTGGTGATCCTGAACGTGGGGCTGGAGATCGGGGTGATCTCGCCCCCCCTCTTCGCCATCATGGTGGTGATGGCGATCGTCAGCACGGTGATGACGACCCCGCTGCTCGAGTGGATCTATCCCGTGCGCTTCATCCACGCCGAGTCCCCCCTCGCCGGCTCGCCTCCGGCGGTGACGGGGGACGAAGCGGTGAGTTCCTGAGACTGAGGGAGCGCCACGCGTAACGAGAACCTGCACAAGCGATTGCGTGCAGCCGCAGACCTCGTCTGCCCCGCCCGAGGCCGGCATCGCGACGTGGAGCCTGCCCCGCGGTTCTGCCGGCGAGGTCCTTCGGTCGGCGCCAGAGTCCATCGTGACAGCAGGTTGTGGAGCGGCGCCTCCCTCAGGAAGTCAACGCTTCGTTTGATGGAGCGACCCCGCGAAGTGCGGAGTAGCCTCGTACGGGGATGGCGGCCTCGCGCGCGATCTGGTGCGGCTCGTGCGTCGGGGGTTCGGCGCCGAAGTGCATCCTTCACTCGATCCCGGAGAGCGCCGACGATGAGAAAGCTGCGCCTGAACTGCGAGGAGCTGCGCGTGGAATCCTTCCCCACCGCGCCCTCCACCGAGGAGCCCGGGACGGTCAACGGGCACGCCGCCACGCCCGACTGCACGGCCACGCTGGTCGGCAACTCGTGCCCGCGCGCCACCTGCCAGACCTACGACGACACGTTCTGCGGCCTGACCCGCGGCTGCGAGTAGCCGCCCGACGCAGTGACGCGCGAAGCCCGCCGGGATATCTCCCGGCGGGCTTCGCTCATTCACTGCTCACGCACTCACGCACTCACGCACTCAATATATCACGCACCTCACAGCGCCTTCACCTCCGCCACCAGCTTTTCGATGGACTTCTTGGCGTCGCCGAAGAGCATCGTCGTGCGGGGGTGGTAGAACAGCTCGTTCTCGACGCCTGAATAGCCCGCCGCCATGCTGCGCTTGAGGACGATGATGTTCTTGGCGTGGTCCACGTTCAGGATCGGCATCCCGTAGATCGGGGACGACGTGTCCGTCCGCGCGGCGGGGTTCACCACGTCGTTGGCGCCGATCACCAGCACCACGTCGGTGCGGCCGAACTCGTCGTTGATGTCGTCCATCTCGTACAGCCGGTCATACGGCACGTTGGCCTCCGCCAGCAGCACGTTCATGTGTCCCGGCATCCGCCCCGCGACCGGGTGGATGGCGTAGCGCACCTCCGCGCCGCGGGCGTCCAGCAGGTCCGCCAGCTCGCGGACGGCGTGCTGCGCCTGCGCCACCGCCAGCCCGTAGCCGGGAACCACGACGACGCGCGTGGCGAAGGTCAGCAGCAGCGCCGCGTCGTCCGTGGCGATGGTGCGCACGCTGAGGCCCGCCGCGGACTTCGGCCCCGCCTCCGCGGTCCCGCCGCCGAACCCGCCGATCAGCACGTTCAGCAGCGAGCGGTTCATCGCCTCGCACATGATCTTGCTCAGGATGATGCCGGAGGCACCGACCAGCGCGCCGCTGACGATCAGCGCGTAGTTGTGCAGCACGAACCCCGTCGCCGCGGCGGCCAGGCCGCTGTACGAGTTCAGCAGCGAGACCACCACCGGCATGTCCGCGCCGCCGATGGGGATCACCAGCAGGATCCCCATCAGCAGCGACGTGGCGACAATGACGATGACGGCGAGCGACAGGAACTCGGCGTGGTAGGCGCTGTCGCGCAGCATCACCAGCGGGTATGCGATGGCGGCGATGGTGATCAAGGCGAGCAGCGTCGTCAGCGCGCGCATCCCGGGGAACGACACGGGGTTGCCGCTGATGCGCCCGTTCAGCTTGCCGAACGCCACGAAGCTGCCGGAGAAGGTGACGCCGCCGATCAGCACGCTCAGCAGCACCGTCACGATGAGCGTGGGGTCGATCGGCGGGAGCCCGTGGTCCGCGAAGCCCAGCCCGGCCAGGCCCCGGCGCTGCGCGTGGACGTAGCGCGCCACCTCCGCCCACGCCACCAGCACCGACCCGGCGCCGCCCAGGCCGTTGAGCGCGGCCACCATCTCCGGCATCTGCGTCATCTGCACGCGCGCCGCCAGCAGCCACCCCAGCGCCGTCCCCACCGTCAGCCCGCCGACGATCATCCACGGGGCCAGGATGCGCTGGCTCACCAGCGTGGCGAGCACGGCGATCAGCATCCCCACTGCCGCGATCTGGTTGCCGCGCCTTGCCCTGGCCGGCGAGCTGAGCCGCTTGATGCCGATGATGAAGAGCGCCGCCGCCAGCAGGTACGCGTAGGTGATGAGCGTCTGCTTCACGGCCGGCCCCCGTGCCGGTCCGCCGGCGGGACCATGGCCGTATCCGCCGCGGACGGGCGCGGGTCGCGCCGGAACATCTGCAGCATGCGGTCGGTGACCAGGAAGCCGCCCACCACGTTGATGGTGGCCAGCACCAGCGCCACGAAGCCCATCCACCGCGCCGCGGGCGCATCCACCATCCCCGCCACCACCAGCGCGCCCACGATGGTGATGCCGCTGATGGCGTTGGAGCCGGACATCAGCGGCGTGTGCAGCGTCTGCGGCACCTTGCTGATGATCTCCACCCCCACGAACGAGGCGAGCACGAACACGACGACCAGGGTAGCGAGCATGGGTGACGGGGATCGGGAGGGGATGGATGTGGCGCGGCGGGATCGATCCATCGACCCCGCCGCCTCGATTTCACCCACGCATCCGCATGGTAGAGCGCCATCCCCTCCCGCACCAGCTTTCCGGAATCTTCCGGCTTCGGCGTTCCTGCCGAAGCTCCGCCTCCTGAGATCAAATCCGCAAAAAGAATGATCAGTCCAGTTTCCGGATTGGGTATGACGATGACGATTGGTGCCACCGGGCCACCCGGGAGCGCCACGTTTTCTCCCCCGAAACGGCGAACGGCCCCGCATCCCGCGGGGCCGTTCGCCGTTCAGGCGATTCCCTTCCCTGCCGTCACGCCCGCGCCCACTCGCCGTAGAGCGGGAACCGGCCGCACATCTCGCGCACCTCGCCGAGAACCTGCCTCGCGACGCCCTCGTCGGCGGGCGAGGCGATCACGCGGTCGATGAAGCCGGCGATCTCGCGCATCTCGCCCTCGCCCAGGCCGCGCGTGGTGAGCGCGGGGGTGCCGATGCGCACGCCGGAGGTCACGAACGGGCTCTCCGTCTCGCCCGGCACCGTGTTCTTGTTCACCGTGATGCCGGCGTGCTCCAGCGCCTTCTCGCCCACCTTGCCCGTCACGCCCTTGTTGCGCAGGTCCACCAGCAGCAGGTGGTTGTCGGTGCCGCCGGAGACCAGCTTGAAGCCGCGCTCCATCAGCCCCTCGGCCAGCGCGCGGGCGTTGGCGATCACGCGGCCGCTGTAGTCGCTGAACTCGGGCCGCAGCGCCTCGTGAAACGCCACCGCCTTGGCGGCGATCACGTGCATCAGCGGGCCGCCCTGGATCCCGGGAAAGATCTGCTTGTCGATGGCCTTGGCGTGCTCCCCCGTCGACAGGATGAGCCCGCCGCGGGGGCCGCGCAGCGTCTTGTGGGTGGTGGAGGTCACCACGTCGGCAAAGGGCACGGGGTTGGGATGATGCCCCGTGGCCACCAGCCCGGCGATGTGCGCCATGTCCACCACCAGCCGGGCGCCCGACTCCTTCGCGATCTCGCCGAACACCTCGAAGTCGATCTGCCGCGGATACGCGCTGGCCCCGGCGACGATCACCTTGGGCCGCACCTGCATGGCCTGGTCGCGCAGCGCCGCGTAGTCGATGCGGTGGTCGTCGGGGCGCACGCCGTACGCGACCACGTTGTACAGCCGCCCGCTGAAGTTCACCGGCGAGCCGTGCGTCAGGTGGCCGCCCTCGGACAGGTTCATCCCCAGCAGCGTGTCGCCGGGCTCCATCAGGGCGAAGTAGACGGCCATGTTGGCCTGGGCCCCGCTGTGCGGCTGCACGTTGGCGTGCTCGGCGCCGAACAGGCGCAGCAGCCGCTCCTGCGCCAGCTTCTCCACCTCGTCCACCACCTCGCAGCCGCCGTAGTAGCGCTTGCCGGGATAGCCTTCGGCGTACTTGTTGGTGAGCACGGAGCCCATCGCCTGCAGCACCGCCTGCGAGACGAAGTTCTCCGAGGCGATCATCTCCAGCTGGTTCTCCTGGCGGTCGGCCTCGGCCACCAGCAGGCGGTGGATGTCGGAGTCGGTCTGCTTGAGGGCGTCCATTTGGCTCTGTCCGGCGGCTCGGGCGTTCCTGCGGATGTCGGGAGCCCCGAAACTACCCCGCCGCCCCGCCGGTGTCCACCCACCCAGGGCGCCGGACGGCATCGGCCGAACCCGCATCGCCTTCGCGGCGCGTGACTTGCTAAACAGGAGCGCAAACGCCTGCTACCGTGGCACCCGCAGGCACGTACTCTGTAAGGAGACCTCCCATGAAGCACCTCCCCCGGCTGGGCGCGCTGGCGCTCGTGCTTGCGTTGACGTCGGCCGCGTGCAGCGAAGGCAGCCGGCGCCCCATCAACTACCCCGGCAGCTCGCGCGGCAGCGTGCAGACCCGCGGCTCCGGCAGCGGCAGCAGCGCGCGTCCCAACAAGAGCAAGGGCCGCCGCGACGAGACCCGCTGCAACGCCGGCCGCGGCAACGGAAACGGCAACGGCCGGTGCCGCAACGGCGGCGGAAACGGCAACCGCGGGCGCGGCAACGAGTAGATCCGTTCGCTGGATGGATGGATCGATGGGTCAAGACGGCGGCGGCGCGGGAGCTCATCTCCCGCGCCG
>DASUVG010000344.1:0-19655 GCA_036379135.1 Longimicrobium sp. | reverse complement strand
GGTCTGCACGCCGCGGCACGCCTGCGCCAGCCCCTGGCTCATCGCCTTGGCGGCCTCCAGCTGCAGGAGCGCGGGGTTGGCGGCGTAGGAGCGGGCCTCCAGCTCCTTGGCGGCGGCGTCGGCCTCGGCCTTGAGCAGCTGCGCGCGGGCGTTCACGCTGTCGATGGTGAACTGCTTCTGCGCCCGGTCCAGCACCTGGGCCTGCCGCGCCGCCTCGATGCGCGCCTGCTCGATCTGCGGCGGGATGCGGATGTCGCGCACGAACACCTGGTGGACGGTGGCGCGGTTGCCCAGCTTCGCCTGGATCGCCCGGCGCACGTCGTCCGACAGTCGCGCGCGCTCCGCGGAGAAGATGCGGTTCACCGTCCACGCGTTCAGCGCGTTCCGGTACCCCTCGCGCACGGCGTTCAGCACCTCCGTCTCCGCCGCTTCAGGAGTGCGCTTGTCCAGGAACACCTGGTGGATCGAGCCCGGGTTGTAGCTCCACGTCACCGCCACGTCCCCCTCCACCGTCACCGGGTCGGCCGTGGTGGCCTGGATCTCTTCCTTCCCCTCCGCGTTGTCGGGAAAGTTCTTCTGCGTCATCCCGAAGCAGGTGGGCTCGGACAGCGGGGTGAAGTTGAGCCCCGTCGGCATCTTTCGCTTGATCACCGTGCCGTAGCGGGTGAGCACGCAGTGCTCGGTGCTGTCCACCCGGGTAAAGCTCCCGGAGAGCAGGAGCATGGTGAACAGCAGGCCAACCACCACGCCGCCGGCCACCAGGGCCGGCTTGAGGCTGCGTGCGCTGGGCGATGTGGATCGGAGTGCCATGTAAGCCTGTCTGCAGGGTCGTCCGCAGTGCCGGGCGCGGTGTGCGCCGGGCGTCGACTCGTTGCGGACACGCGGGATTACGCTGCGCGGCCGGGGCGTGTTTCAGTTGGCCGGGAACTTCGCCGTGGAACGGGGGTGCGGGCGCGAAGGTGGGGATCGAAAGCCACAGGCGTGTACCACCGCCGCCTTGGCGCGCCAACCGCCGCGGGCGATGGGCTGGACGATGGGGCTGGTGCACGATAACCGGCAAACGGCCTCACATCAAGGATTTGCGGCACCCTCCCCGCCGCCGGGGATCACTCCTGCGAGCCGCCGCGGCCGCGGGTGCCGTCCTTCGGGCCGCGCTTGACGATGCGGGCGGGAACCAGCGCGCCCTTGCCGAAGCGTCCGCGCAGACGGTCCGCGGCCGCCGCCAGCGTGCGGTCACGCTCCGTCTCCGGTCCGCCGGGCGTCTCGTCGAACAGGACGAGATCCTCCTCCTCGTCCCCCACCAGCTTCGACACGCCCACGCCCAGCAGCCGCACCCCGCCGCCGCGCCGGGCCAGCAGGCCGCGCAGCAGCTCGCGGGCAATGGCGAAGATGGCGCGGTCGCTCTCGATAGGGTCGGGCGCGGTGCGCGCCGCGGACCTGTCGGTAAAGTCGGAGTAGCGGATGCGCACGGTCACCGTGCGCGCGCGCAGCCCCTCGGCGCGCAGCGACGCGCCGGTATCGACCGCCAGCATCATCAGCCGCGTCTCCAGCTCCTCGGGATCGGCGACGTCCTTCGCGAAGGTGCGCTCGTGCGAGACGGACTTCTGCGGCCGGCGCGCGGTCACCCGGCCGAAGTCTTCGCCGCGCGACAGGTGGTACAGCCACTCGGCGCGGGAGTCGCCCAGCCAGGAGACCAGCGTGGGAAGATCGATGGGGAGCAGGTCGCGAACCTTGACGGCGCCGCGCCGCCGCAGCGAATCGGCCAGCGCCGGGCCCACGCCGGGGATGTCGGCCAGCTCGAAGCGCGCCATGAACTCCGCCTCGCCGCCCGGCGGAACGATGTGCACGCCGAACGGCTTGTTGACGGATGCCGCCATCTTCGCCAGCGTTCGTCCCGTGGCGCCGCCGATGGAGATGCTGATGCCGGTGCGGTCCATCACCGCCTGCTGAATGCGGCGGGCGGTATCTTCCAGCGGCTCGTCGTGGTACAGCATCTCCGTCCCGGTCAGGTCCAGGTAGAACTCGTCCACGCTGGCCGCCTCTACCACGGGCGAGAACTCGTCCAGCACAGCGCGCACCTCGTGGTGCTTGCGCGACACCATCTCGCTCGGCACGGGTACCACCACCGCTTTCGGACACAGACGGATCGCCGCGCCCATCGGCATTCCCGCGTGCACGCCGAACCTGCGCGCCGCGTACGATGCCGACGTCACCACGCCGCGCGTGCTGGCGCTCCCCCCCACGATCACCAGATCCGACTTCCCCGCCCCCTCCGGATCCGCCAGCATGGCGCACCGGACGAAGTACGAGTCGCAGTCGGCGAGGAGGATGCGGGGATGCACGGCCAGAAGTGCGAGAGTGCGAGAGTGCGAAAGTGCGAAAGTGGCCGCACGACGGCATTGAGAAGGATGATAATCCAAAGAGTTGCCGAAGGGTACGGCGACTTTGTGCACTTGTACGGGAGGGCGACGCGTCCCCTCCCCCGCCGGGCCTTTCGCTCGTTCCTCGCGACGGCCGGCGACGCCTCCCCCAACCGTGGGAGACCGTGGGAGAGGGGTGGGCGCAGGACGGTCCTTCGCGGTGTGGCGGGTGTCCAGGCGGGATGAGTTCTCCCTTCCCCCACGCGGTTTGTGGGGGGAAGGACCCGGGATGGGAGGCGCCTGCGGACTCGGCGCGAACTCTCCCCAACGCACCCGGATCCGTCCATCCGCCGCTATCTTTCTAATCTCCCAATTCCCGATTCCCTCCTCCACGGGCAACCCTCTCCGGAGCACCGGCATCACACACGCCGGACCCGTGAACGGATCATGGACGACAACCTTCTCATCCAGCAGGCCAGGCAGGGCGACGGCGGTGCGGTGCGCGAGCTGTATCAGCGCCACGCCGGGCGGGTGTACGCCGTCGTCAAACGCCTGGCCGGCCACGACGAAGCGCTCGCCGAAGACTGGGCGCAGGAAGCGTGGGTACGGGCGATCCGCGCCCTTCCCACCTTTCGCGGCGACTCGCGCTTCACCACGTGGCTGCACCGCATCGCCGTAAACAGCGCCCTGCACGGCCGCCGCTCGCGGATGCGCAAGGCGGGGCGCGAGGCGCCCATGGACGACAGCTTCTCCGTGCGCCCGGCGGCGGAGCACACCGTCCTGCGCCTCAAGCTGGACAGGGCGATGGAGCGCCTTCCCGATGGGATGCGCAAGGTGCTGGTGCTTCACGATGTGGAAGGCTACACGCACGAAGAGATCGGGCAGATGCTGGGCGTGAACCCCGGGACGTGCAAGAGCCAGCTGTTCAAGGCACGCGCACGGATGCGCCGGCTGCTCACGCCGCAGCCCGAAGAAGAGCCCGCAGAAGAGGAGATGGCATGCAGCATCTAGATCTGGAGCAGCTCGCCCGCCTGGTGGACGAGCCGGCGGAGCCCGCCGAGGCCGAGCACCTGCGCGGCTGCCTGGTCTGCCGCCGTGAGCTGGCCGGGATGCGGGCCCAGACCGAGGCGCTGGCCTCGCTGGACGACCCCGAGGTGCCGCCGCGGCTGTGGGCGGCGCTGGAGGCGCAGCTGCTGGAGGAGAAGCTGATCCGCACGCCGGCCCGGGCGCGGCCGGTCATCGGGTTCAGCCGCGTGCACCTGCGCATCGCCGCGTCGCTCGCGCTGTTCCTGATGGGCGGCGCGGCGGGCGCGGTGCTCTGGCGCACGCCCGAGGCCCGGTCCATCGCCACGCTGGACTCCGCGTCCGCCGAGGCGCCGCGCGCCGCATCGCGCCCCGTGTCGCTGATGAGCGCGCCCGAGGTGACGTACGTCACGGATACGCCGGCGCCGGCGAACGGCAGCGGCGCCCGGCTGGCGATGAACGGAGGGACGACGGACCCGCCCGCCGCGCCGGCGGCGGTGGCGCCCCGGCGCACGGCGCCACGGCGGGCGACGGCGGCGGAGGCGGACCGGGCCGCGCGGGAGCTGATGCAGGCGCAGGCCACGTACATGGCCGCGCTGCAGCGGCTGGCCGCCATCGCCGACCCGGCGTCGGGGAACACGCCCGAGACGCGCCTGGCCGCGCTCGACCGGCTGGTGCAGCTGACGGCCGAGGCGCTGGACCGGGTGCCGGGTGACCCGGTGATCAACGGGTACCACCTGGCCGCCGTGGCCGAGCGCGACGCGGTGCGCCGCGAGATGGACCGAGACGCATCTACCGAGTGGTTCTGACCTGATAGCGACAACGGAGACACAGAGATGAAGTTCCGCATTGCATGGCTGGCGCTGGCCGCGGCCGCCCTGGCCGTCCCGGGCGCGGTCTGGGCACAGGAAGACGAGCAGGAGCGGCCGGGGATGATCGGGGTGACGTTCAGCCTCCACACCACCCGGAGCGACCGCGACCCCGAGGGACGGAGCGAGGTGGTGATCGAGCACGTGCGCCGCGGCTCGCCCGCGGAGGCCGCGGGGGTGAACGAGGGGGACGTGGTGATCCGCATCAACGGCCGCCCCGCCGTGGACTCGTTCCGTGAGCTGGACCTGCACGAGGGAGAGACGGTGCAGCTCCGCATCCAGCGGGATGGGGACGAGCGGGACGTGGCCATCGTGGCCGGCCCCCGCCCGGTGACGCGCTTCGGCATCGCGCGCCCCGGCCCCGGCGACGGCCCGATGATCTTCGTGGGGCCGGACAGCATTCCGCTGCAGGCGCTCACCATGCGCATCGACAGCCTGCAGACGCGGCTGCTGGAGCTGAACGGCGGCGAGGTCCGCGTGCACATGGATTCGCTGATCACCCTGTTCTCCGACAGCGCCAACGTCTTCATCCAGCGCCTGCCGAACATGGAGTTTCGTATGCAGGGGCCGGATCTGGAGCGGCTGGAGGGTGAGCTGGCGGAGCTGGAAGACCTCGACATCGAGACGCGCGTGTTCGGGCTCCAGGGCGAGCTGGGGGAGATGGAGCGTCCCTTCTTCATGGAGCTTGGCCGCCGCGCCGCCGCGGGCGCCGAGCTGGCGGAGATGAACGAGGGGCTGCGCCGCTACTTCGACAACGTGCAGGGCGGCGCGCTGGTGATCGACGTATCGCCCAACACGCCGGCGGCGCGCGCGGGGCTGGAGGCGGGCGACGTGATCGTGCGCGCCGCCGGCCGCGAGGTGAACGACCCCGAGGACGTGCGCCGCGCGCTGATGGGCGAGGAGGACGGCAGCGTGGCGCTGGAGGTGGTGCGGCAGGGCCGCCGCCGCGAGCTCACGCTGCAGTGGCAGGGCGGCGACCGCATCATCCGCCGCGAGGTCGCGCCGGCCCGGGTGCGCGTCCATGAGCGCGCGCCGCGCACGCGGGAGCGGGCTCCCGGGCCCGCCCGGACGCCCGAGCCGGTCCGCGCGCCCGCGCCGCCGCGGAACTGAGCAGGATTTGGAGTACACGAGATAGCCCGCTCCAGCGATGGAGCGGGCTTTTTCATTGCGGCAGGGGTCGCAAACACAGTCTCGCGCGGAGACCGGGGAGGAAACACGAGAGGACGCAGAGAAAGATCTCCGCGTCCTCATCTGCTTCCCCGCCCCGCATCATCTGCATCAACCGGAGCTCTTTACTCCGTTGACTCCGTTGACTCCGTGGCCGTGTGAGGCCCATCTTTTTACTGCCGGCGGATGACGGTAGGCGTGCGGGCGAGCAGGCGGCCGAGGGCGCGGCGCTCGTTGCGCCAGGCGAGGTCGTAGCCGACGGTCTCCGTCGTCTGCTCGTACGCCATCGCCAGCGCGGGGTCCACGGGCTGGCCTTTGCGGCGCACCTCGTAGTGCAGGTGCGGCCCCGTCGCCAGGCCGGTGGCGCCCACGTAGCCGATCACGTCGCCCTGGCGCACGGACTGGTGTTCGCGCACGGCGATACCGGACAGGTGGGCGTAGCGGGTGGCGTAGCCGTTGGGGTGCTGCACCTCCACCAGGTTGCCGTAGCCGCCGCGCACCGCCGCAAAGCTCACGCTGCCGTCCGCCGTGGCGCGCACGGGCGTGCCGTACGCGGCCGCGTAGTCGATGCCGTTGTGCGGCAGCACGCGGCGCAGGATGGGGTGCATGCGGCTCATGTTGAACCCCGACGTCGCCTGCATCACCGCCAGCGGGCCGGCCCACGCCCTGGGATCGAGCGACTGGCCGCCGTCGTCGTAGTAGCCGGGCTTGTCGCCGTGCTCGTAGAAGAACAGGGTGTGCAGCCCGCCGCCCACCGCGGCCTGCGCCGCCAGCACCTGGATGCTGCGCGTGGTGCCGTCCGGCCGCCGAACCCGCTCGTACGCCACCTTCAGGCGCCCGCCGTTGGCCAGCGCGCCCTCCACCACCGGCTCGAAGATCTTGTCCAGGTGGCGGCCCACCATCTCCCGCTCCGTCTCCGACAGGTCGCTGGCGATCACGCCCAGCGCCTCGCGAAAGGTGCCGCGCGCGAACCCGCCGATGAGCAGCGTGTCGATGTGCGCAGGCACGGCGCGCGCGGCGGGGAGCGCAAAGGTCCCGGGCGCCTGCTCCGCCGGCAGCCCCTGCTGCGGCTCGGCAAAGGCGGCGGCGGAGCCCAGCCCTAGCACCACCGCCGCCATCAGCGCGATGACGAGGGTGGGCGGATCGTGCCGCCACGGGACGTGGTTCGATCTGCTCATTGGGGAGAAACTGGGAGCCCCGGAAGGGAATCCGCTGCCCGGCGTCCACGGATGTGTGGGAGAGCAAACAAGATAAGCGTCCCCTGCCGCGCGGGACAAGGGTCATGCGTGGCAGAAGACGCTCAGGAGGGTGGATCTGACCCGGCGATGTACCCTTCCGCCAGCGGCCGCGGGCGAAGTGGATCGCGGATCGCGGATCTGGTACGATCACGTGCCGCCCCGCCTGCAGGAGCGAATGAATTCGCCGCTACGACATCGCGAAGTCCGCGTGCTCGGACCCGGCGGCCCGGCGGTGTGCGGCGTCCCGGGCAGCTACGCGTCCGCAACCAGAGCGATTACGCTCTGACCGCCCCGTCCAGCGTCAGCGGCGGCGGCGCGGGGCGCTCAGCTTGCGGGCGGGATGGTCGGGCTTGATCTCGGTGTTCAGGTAGCGGCCCTTGCTGGGCGCGGCCCGGAACTCCTCGTACTCGTCGTCATCCACCTCCAGGTACTGGTAGACGCCGCCGTTGTGGAACTCCACCTCCAGCACGTGCGCGGCGGGGTCGTACCCCGCGCTCGCCAGGCTCGACGAATCCAGCCGTTCTCGCTTCACCGGCCACCTCCCGGGATGTCTGCTCCTCATCCACACCGCGGGCGTGCGGTGCGGCCGTTCATGAGCTGAGCAGAATCTGCGCCGGGGTGTTTACTTTGTGCACCTGAAATTCAGAAAGTGCGAAAAACCGTTCTTCCGCTGGCACGCGCGGCCCGCACCGCAGTGATCAATCTGCGGATGAGGGCTGCGCCGATTGTACGAAATTCGTGCGGTGGCAGAGGCGGTAGAGATGAACGAGGTGCACGCGCTCTGGCGGGATGTGGATCGATCGAAATCAACGCGCGCTGGTAGACGTGCTGGTGACGACGTACATCCCGTCCGATCCGGTGACCACGACGGCGGGAAGCGTCACGAGCCGCCGCGTGAAGTCCGGGCGGGCCGCGGGATCCTGCCGCCGCGCCGATCCGCCGATCGCGACGGAGAGCAGGGCGACCGCCAGGAGCGCCAGCGACAGAAGCAGGAAGAGCGAGCGCGTCAGCAGGGGGCGGGCTGGGGCGTTCAACAGGGTCGCGGACATGGCCGGAAGCGGCAAGGGTGGCGGGCGGGGGCCGCGCGGACGATCATGCACATCGTACATCGGGCGGCGCGGAAGCGTTGGGAGATGGAACACCAGCCGTGTGCGGACAGGTACTAGGCCCGCCGGTTCGGAATCCCCTCACATGATTGAGGACGTATGAAGCTGCTCCGTACCCTTACGCTGGCGCTGGCGGGGCTCGCGTGTACCGCGGGCGCGCTGCAGGCGCAGGGCGTCATCGTCCCCCGTCCCTGCGCCGACTGCCGGCCGCAGCCGGGCCAGGGCGCCGGGCTGCCGGTGGAGTCCGTCACCTTCGAGACCACCATCCAGGGGCAGGTCGCCACCACGCACGTCACGCAGGTGTTCCGCAATCCGCACCCCCAGGTGATGGAGGGCACCTACTTCTTCCCCCTGCCGGAAGAAGCGTCCATCACCGAGTTCGCCATCTGGGACGGCGACCGCCGGCTGCAGGGCGAGGTGCGGCCGCGGGATGAGGCACGGCGCATCTACGAGGACATCGTCCGCCGCGTGCGCGACCCGGGGCTGCTGGAGTACGCGGGCCAGAACCTGTTCCAGGCGCGCATCTTTCCCATCCCCGGCCGCGGCACCAAGAAGCTGGAGCTCACCTACACGCAGGTGCTGCGGGCGGAGAACGGGACGGTGGGCTACCGCTATCCGCTGGGCGTGGGCCGCAACGCGTCGCGCATCGAGCGGCTGTCGGGGCGCGTGGCCATTCGCGCGAACGGCGGGCTGCGCACCGTCTACTCGCCCAGCCACGACGTGGACGTGCGGCGCGAGGGCGGGCGGGCGGCCACGGCCAGCTTCGAGCAGGGCCCCCGCAGCGAGCGGCGTGACTTTCAGCTCTTCTACGCGCTGTCGGAGAGCGACGTGGCCATGTCGCTCTTTACCTACCGCGAGCCGGGCAAGGACGGCTACTTCCTTCTTCTCCTCTCCCCCAGCGACGACCAGGAGCGGCGCGAGTACCCGGCCAAGGACGTGGTCTTCGTGCTGGACGTGAGCGGGTCGATGGAGGAGGAGGGGAAGATGGAGAAGGCCCGGCGCGCGCTGCTTCACGGGGTGCGCGGGCTGCGGAACGGCGACCGCTTCAACGTGATCGCCTTCTCCGGCGAGACGCGGCTGATGGAGGAGGGGCTGATCGCGGCGGACGCGGCCGGACGGCGGCGCGGGGTGGAGTTCGTGGAGGGGCTGCGGCCGCGCGGCGGCACCAACATCAACGACGCGCTGGTGGAGGCGATGGGCCAGTTCCCGCGCGCCGGCACCCGCCCGCAGCTGCTCGTCTTTCTCACCGACGGCCTGCCGACGGTGAGCGAGACCAACGTGGACCGCATCATCCAGAACGTCACGCGGGCGCGGCGCGAGGGGCTGCGGCTGTTCACGTTCGGGGTGGGATACGACGTGAACACGCGGCTGCTGGACCGGGTGGCGGCGGAGAACGGGGGCGCGGCGGACTACGTGGCGCCGCAGGAGGACCTGGAGGTCAAGGTCAGCGCGTTCTTCGACAAGGTGAACCACCCGGTGCTCACCAACCTGCGGCTGGACCTGGGGGCCGTGCGCACGGACCTGGTGTACCCGCGCGCGCTGCCGGACCTGTTCAAGGGCACGCAGCTGGCGCTGGTCGGCCGCTACCGCAACGCGCAGGACCTGCGCGACGTCACCATCCGGCTGACCGGAAACGCCAGCCCCACGCACACCTACACCTACCCCGGCGCGCGATTCCCCCTGCGCGACGAGCGGCACGAGTTCCTGCCGCGCCTGTGGGCCACGCGCCGCGTGGGGTGGCTGATGGAGCAGATCCGCACCCACGGCGAGAACCGCGAGCTGGTGGACGAGGTGACGGAGCTGGGGACGCGCTTCGGCATCGTGACGCCGTACACCAGCTTCCTGGCGCTGGAGCCGGGGATGCAGGCGATAAACGGGCAGGACTTCGCCGGCCCCCCCGTGCAGCTGCAGGACGCGCAGGCGAGCGCGCCGGCCGGCGCGGTCCGCACGCGGCCGTCGCGCCCGCAGCCGGCCGGCGCTCCCCCGCCGGCGATGGCACCGCCCCCACCGCCGCCCAGCGTGGTGACGGGACAGGGCGCGGTCTCGGAAAGCCGGCGGAGCCGCGAGCGCCAGGAGGCGATGACGCTGGAAGAAGTCGCGGCGACGGGCGCATCCACCGTGCAGCGCGTGGGAACGCGGACGTTCTACCTGCGCGACGGCGTGTGGACGGACTCCGAGATCCGCGCGGATACGCGGCTGCCGGAGACGACGGTGACGTTCGGCAGCGACGAGTACTTCGAGCTCATCCGCCGCGTCCCCGCGCTGGCGCCGTACGCGGGGCTGGGCGAGCAGGTGGCGGTGATCCACGAAGGCCGCATCTACCGCATCCGCGCCGCGGCGCCGTAGCATACGGCTGATCGTCACGACCGCAGGGCACGGAGGACGCGGGCGATCGGCCCCGCGCCCTCCGCGTTTCGGCGGGGGTCAGGATGATGGGGCTTGACGATAATCGTTGTGAGGATTATTATCCTTCTCACCAACGCGGAGCGGAGGCAGGCGCATGGCCGGACGCATTCAGGCCGAGCTCAAGCAGACCAGGCCCATCGGCAGCCTGGAAGAGGAAGCGTACCTCAACGTTCAGCGCACGTCCAACACGCTGAGCCAGGGGATCGCCGACCTGCTGCGCAGCCACGACCTGACGCCGGCGCAGTACAACGTGCTGCGCATCCTGCGCGGCGCCGGCGAGGAGGGGCTGACCGCCAGCGACATCGCCGGTCGCATGATCAGCCGCGACCCGGACGTCACCCGGCTGGTGGACCGGCTGGAGAAGCGGGGCCTGGTGGACCGCTGGCGCTGCAGCCACGACCGGCGGGTGGTGTGGACACGCCTCTCCCCCGCCGGCCGCGCGCTGATCGATCCGCTGGACGCGCCGCTCGACGCGCTGCACCGCCGGCTGCTGTCGCACATGCCGCCGGAGAAGCTGCAGACGCTCATCGCGCTGCTGGAGGAGGCGCGGGACGGCGCATGAGCCGTTTCGCTTTGCCAGATAGGTGTTGCAACGAATAGCCGCAGCAGACTTGTCGTCACGCGGCTCACCACGCCCCGGCAGACCGGGGCCAGACCAGGAGAAAGACCATGACCGCACGCGACAACCGCTTCGGCGACTGGGGCCTGACCGTGATCCGCATGGTCACGGGCCTCGTGTTCTTCATGCACGGCTACACCAAGGTGTTCGTCTGGGGCTTCGAGGGCACGGCGGCCGGCTTTGGGCAGATGGGGATTCCGCTGGCGAACATCGCCGGGCCGTTCGTGGGGCTGCTGGAGCTGCTGGGCGGGCTGGCGCTGATCGCCGGGCTGGCGACGCGGTGGATCTGCATCCCGCTGGCGGTGACGATGCTCGTGGCGATCGTGCAGGTGCACCTGGCCAAGGGTTTCTTTGCGCCCGAGGGGTACGAGTTCCCGCTGACGCTGCTGGCCGGGACCATCGGCCTGACGCTGTCGGGCGGCGGCGCCCTGGCCGTGGACAACCTGATCGCGGCACGCCGCTCGGCCCCCGCGGCCGGCCGCGCCGGCGCCCCGCGTCCCGCGCACGCCTGAGCCACGCGCCGGCCGCGGATTCGCGGCGAAACACGGAAGATGGCACGACGCTCCCGGGCATCCACGCGATGCCCGGGAGCGTTTTTGTTTCCGCCGCGGGACGCCGATGCGGAAGGTGCTCCCGTGTCAGCATGACCACTTTCGTCCTCAGGTGATCACACCGCGCTCCTGTCTCGCCAGCGTCCGAACCGGTTTACGTCCGGGCAGGCTCAACCCCTACCACTCACTCCGTTTACTTCATAGTGTCCGCGCCGTTCACTCCCGCACGCTGTGCCAGCGCCCAGTGATACGCGCGTGGGACTTGCCCAAATGTCAGATCGGACATATAATTATGGAGCCAGATGGGAAGCCGCTGATCATGCTGCACGGTGGGATCAAGTCGCCGCCGTTCTCGGACGAAGCGCGGCAAGAAGCAGGGGAGATGCTGAGACGCCTTCAGCAAGGTGAGTTGCTGGAGCTGCCGCACTCCCGGCCGATGCCCATCATCGGCGCAAGATGTCACGAGCTGAGGATCGTGGACACCGACAAGAGCTGGCGAATCATCTATCGCATCGACCGTGACTCGATCGTCGTGGCAGACGTGTTCCGCAAGACGACGGTGACCACGCCCACACACATCGTCAACGCTTGCAAGCGCAGGCTGCGAGCTTACGATCAACTCTGACGGGAGGGACGTATGGAGGAAGCGAGGCGCAAGCAGCTGGAAGCAGCGGGATACAGGGTCACCGATACTCAGGAGTTTCTGGGGCTCTCGGATGAGGAGATGGCGTACATCGACCTGCGTATCGCGGTGAGCAATGCACTGCGCGGGCGGCGTGAGGCTCAGGGGCTTACGCAGCGGGCACTGGCGAGCCGCATCGGCTCCAGCCAATCGCGCGTGGCAAAGATGGAAGCGGGCGACCCTTCCGTCTCGCTGGACCTGCTCGTACGCGCCCTGTTCGAAACAGGCGCTACCGCCGCCGACATCGCCGATGCGATTGCGCCGGAGCGTGCGCGGGCGGCGTGATCATGAGTCAGCCGGGGCTTGCAGCGGACGAGGAATCAACGAAAGGGGCGGCTCCGGGTGAGTCGCCCCTTTCCTGTTCACTGACGACTGCGGAGCAGACGGCGGCGACAGGTCGCAACTTGTGTTTGCCGCAGGCGGCGTCTATTCTCAGCCGCGCAGAACTGCTGTCCCGAACGCGCTTTCAATCCGCATCATCCGCGGTACCCGCAATCTCCCGATCCATGACGACAGTACGCCGCATCTTACGGCCGCGCGCGCTTGCCTGCGCGCTGCTGCTGGCCGCGCTCCCCGTCCGCGCGCAGGAGTTTCGCGCGGCCGCCACGTTCGTGCAGATGAACGACGTCTACCGCATCGACGCGGTGGAGGGCGGGGCCGCGGGCGGCATCGGCCGCGTGGTGACGGTGGCGGAGCGCGCGCGGCGCGCCACGGGTGCGCCGGTGCGCGTGCTGCACGCAGGCGACTTCATCGCCCCCTCGCTGGAAAGCCGGTACTTCGAGGGGCAGCAGATGATCGACGCGCTGAACTTCGTGCATGCGCGCGCGCCGCTGATCGCCGTCCCCGGGAACCACGAGTTCGACGAGCGGCGGCCGGCGATGCTGGCCAACGCCATCAACGCGTCGCGCTTTCCCTGGCTGGCCGCCAACGTCCGCCTGAACACGGGCGACCCGGCGGCCGACCGGCGGCTGGGCGCGGACACGGTGATCGAGTCCGGCGGCATGCGGATCGGCATCTTTACCCTCACCTTCCTGGACTCGCCGCGCGACTACGCCACCTGGGACACGGCGTTCGTGGCGCTGGCGGAGCGGTCCATCCAGGCGCTGGAGGCGCGCGGCGTGGACGCCATCGTCGGCCTGACGCACCTGGACCTGTCCGTGGACCGGCGGATCGCGGCGCTGCGGGGCGCGCATCCGAAGCTGATCTGGATCGCGGGCGGGCACGAGCACTTCCTGATCCACGACCCGCTTACGGACAGCACGGCCGCCATCACCAAGGGCGACAGCAACGCGCGCCGCATCTGGCAGGTGGTGCTGGGGCGCAGCGGCGGCCAGCCGGCGCTGCGGGCGGACTCGGTGATTCTCGACGCGTCCGTCCCCATCGACCCCACCTACCTGCGCGACGTGCAGCAGAAGTGGGCCGAGCGGATGCGGGAGAAGGTGCCGTTCTTCGACCAGGTGATCGGACGCAGCGACACGCGGATGGACGCGTCGGAAGAGGTGGTGCGCAACCAGGAGAGCGCCTGGGGCAACTGGCTGGCGGACCAGATGCGCACGGCGTTCCCCTCCATCCCCGCGGACGTGGGAGTGCTGAACGGCGGCTCCATCCGCATCGACGACGCCATCGAGGGCGAGATCCGCTGGGAGCACCTGGCGCGCACGTTCGGCTTCCCCACGCGCGTGGGGCTGGTCTGGCTGCGCGGGCGCGACCTGAAGGAGACGCTGCTGGAACGCAGCGTGAGCGGCGGGCGCGGCGAGGGGCGCTTTCTCCAGGTGTCGGGCCTGCGTTACGCCTTCGACCGCTCGCGGCCGGTGAACCAGCGCGTGACTTCGGTCGAGATCCAGCGCGGCACCGCGTGGGAGCCGCTGGACGACAACCGCGTCTACATCGTCGCGGTCCCCGACTACCTGTTCTCCGGCGGCGACACGTACCAGTTCCACAACCGCGCCATCCTGAGCGTGCCCCCCGGCGCCGACCTGCGGCTGATCGCGTTCGACGCACTGTCGGCCGCCTACGCGCGCGGCGAGGCGATCGCGCCGGCAGTCGAGGGGCGGATTACGGAGGCGGTGCCATGAGCGGGTGAGCGGGTGACGGGGTGACGGGGTGACGGGGTGACGGGCGGTTCGGAGTTGGACTGCGATCCACTGAGATGCGCAAGGAGACGCTGCGTTGAGCGACGATGTGACCACCGCGAGCGCGTTCGCGCCCAGCGAGCTGGTGATCCTGTTCGGCGACCGGTTCGCGCCGGAGGCCGGGCTGCTGGGGTGGAAGGAAGAGATCCTGACCAGCGGCGTAAAGGTGAGCGCGGAGAAGCTGATGAACGCCGCGATCAAGGCGGCGCTCTACGCGGTGCACCGATCGGGCGCGGCACAGCTGCAGGTGCGCGCGGCAAAGGCGATGTTCGGGCTGATGAACACCCAGAAGGTGTTCCTGCTGCAGGGCGCCGGCTCCGCCTCGTTTCCCGCGGGCTCGCTGGAGGCATACCTGCTGGAGCAGACGGTGCTGGAAACCGAGGTGGAGAACGTGCTGAAGGCGTTCATCGAGGTGGAATCCAGCAACCCGCCGCAGCGCGTGCTGGGGCTGATCAAGCGCGGGATGTCGGAGCGCGGGATGCTGGAGGTGGAGATGAAGAAGTCGATGATCTTCTTCGCCACCGCCGACTACGTGCTCCCCGCCGAAACGCGCATGGCCGCTCAAGCCGAGTCGCTGGAGCCCGTGCAGCAGCTGCTGCGCGACTTCGAGCAGCGCGAGCCGGAGCTGGACAAGGCGGTGCAGAAGGAAATCGACGCCGCGCGGGCGTTCATGACCAGCAGCACCGACTGACGGGGTGCGCGCGAGCGAGATGAGCGCCCAGGCGGATAACATCACCAGAGAAACGGGCAGAGACATACGATGAAGCAGTGGCTGATCGTGGTGGGCCTCGTGGGCACCATCACGGCGGGGATCGTGTTGTTCGTGATGAAGGACAACGCCGCGGCCAGCAAGCGGCAGTCGGAGGAGGCGCCGGCGATCGGGTTCGTCGCCACGCCGACGCGCTGGCACGATGGCGAAGACGACCAGGAGGGACACACGCTCACCTTCTCGTTCGTGGACGCGGCGACCGGCGTGCACGCGCACACGATGGAGGAGATCACCTGGTACGATCCGGCGAAGCGCTACAAGGTGTGCTACAACCCCCAGGACCCGAAGGATTGGAAACTGTACTCCGCGGATCACGCGTGTGGAAGCTGAGGGTCTAGGGAGTTCGCTTCGGCCGCCTTCTTTCCCGGGCGGGCTGAAGCCCACGGCTGGAACGGCCATAAGCCCGGTCTCGGCTCGTTCCTCGCCGAACCGGGCTTCACCCCTCGCGCAGGCAACGCCCTGCGCTCGCCGACAGTCTCCGCGGTGCGCGAATAGAAGAAACGTGATCGGGAATCACGGCATCATCCCGTTCACCCGTTCACCCAACACCGGCGCGCCTCTTGCCTCTGCCCCGCGCGCAAAAGTCTCAACTCACGACAGAGCCAATCAATGGGCATCCGGCACTGGATCAGGAAGCGGATGGCGGAGGAGGCGGAGGAGGGGGAAGACGCGCCGCCGCACGGTTCCATCATCAACGCCATCTTCGGGCGCGAGCCGCCCACGCTGCACGCGCTGGGCGAATACGACCACAAGACCTATCCCGACGAGCTGGAGGAGCTGCTGCGCCGCCGCGGCGAGGTGGCGTACGAGCTGATGGAGATGGACCTCACCAGCCGCCAGTCCCGCGTCGCCGCCATTCCGCAATTGCAGGCGCTGCTGCGCACGTATCCGCACCCGCTGGCGTACGAGTCGCTGATCCACGCGTACGTGGACGCCGGGCGCTGGGACGAAGCCCGCGGCGCCGCCTTTGCCGCGCGCGAACGGCGCACCCAGGTGTCGCGCTCGCCGTACGTGGAGATCCGCTGCGAGATCGACCGGCTGAACGAGTGGGCGCCGGACGAGATCGACCTGATGCGCGCCGAGCGCGAAGGGACGGCGCCGGCGCCGGATTGAATCAGGCTGTAGCAGCCGATCGGTCGTGCTTTTCAGCGGGTCCGGGCCCGCCCCGTCCCATCGGGGGGACGGAGGCGGGCATTTTGTTCTCCCTCTGTGCGAAACCCTTGCATCCACGCGGCTGACAGGCGTATCGTGAGCGCATCCACACGCCTGCCGATCCACCCTCGTCCTGATCCACCGCCAGACCGCTCATGCGTGCCGCGGAGTCCACGCGGCACCACCGCAGGCTGACCGCAGTATCGCACCCGCGCGGGCATTCCCGCCCGCGCCAATCACCCCCCGATCCGTGAGGAACCCCATGCGGCTCCCGGCCGGACGCACCCTGCTGTACCTGCTCGCGCTTCTGCTCGCCCCGCTGGCCCACGCCCAGGCGCAGACCGGCGGCGTGAGCGGCACCATCCGCGACCTGACCACGTCCACGCCCCTGGCGGGCGTGCGGGTGGAGGTGGTGGCCGCGGACGGCCGCGTGGCGGGCAGCGACCAGACGAACCAGAACGGCGCCTACGCCATCTCCGGCTTGGCGCCGGGGAGCTACGCGGTGGTCATCTCCGGGCCCGACATCCCCGTGCGCCGCATGGACGCGGTGGTGCGCGCCGGCCAGACCTCGCGCGTGGACGCGCAGGTGCAGTTCGGCAACGTGCGGCTGGACCCGGTGGTGGTGAGCGCCTCCAAGCGGCCGGAGAAGGCCACGGAGGCCCCCGCCCGCGTGGAGGTGGTGTCGCAGCAGGACGTGGAGGACCGGCCCGTGACCACGCTGGTGGAGCACATCCGCGACGTGCCGGGCGTGGACGTGGCCCAGACGGGCCTGCAGTCCACCAACGTGGTGGCCCGCGGCTTCAACAACATCTTCTCGGGCTCGCTGCACGCGCTGACGGACAACCGCATCGCGGGCGTGCCCAGCCTGCGCGTGAACTACCTGCACTTCATCCCCAGCAACAGCGAGGACGTGTCGCGGATGGAGGTGGTGCTGGGGCCGGGCGCGGCGCTGTACGGCCCCAACACGGCCAACGGCATCCTGCACATCATCACCAAGAGCCCGCTGGACGAGCAGGGAACCACGGTCAGCCTGGCCGGCGGCAGCCAGGAGCTGATGCAGGGCGAGTTCCGCACGTCGCACCTGCTGACCCCCAACGTGGGCGTAAAGCTCAGCGGCCTGTGGCTGAACGCCACCGAGTACACCTTCGACGACCCGTCTGAAGTGGCGGAGGCGACCCGCTTTGCCTGCGCGCTGAACCCCGCCGGCTGCACCGCGCCGCAGATCGCGGCGGCGCGGACGGCCCGCCTGGAGTTGCAGAACGCGGTGGGCGTCGACTCCGCGGCCGCCATGGCGCGCATCTCCCGCATCGGCGACCGCGACTTCGACCTGTCGCGCTGGGGCGGCGAGGCGCGGCTGGACTGGCGCGCCACGCCCTCGCTCACCACGGTGCTCTCCGGCGGGATGACGAACGCGGCCAACGGCATCGAGCTCACGGGCCTGGGCGCGTCGCAGGTGACGGACTGGAAGAGCAGCTACGTGCAGGCGCGCGCCACCTGGAACCGGCTGTTCGTGCAGGCCTACGTGAACATGAGCGACGCGGGCGACACCTACCTGCTGCGCAACGGGGCGCCGATCTCGGACGAGTCGCGGCTGATGGTGGCGCAGGTGCAGCACGGCGCCAGCCTGTTCAACGACCGCCAGAACTTCACCTACGGCGCCGACTACCTGTTCACCGACCCGCGTACGGCCGGCACCATCAACGGGTGGTACGAGGAAGACGACCAGACGCGCGAGTTCGGCGCGTACCTGCAGTCGGAGACGGACGTCTCCGAGCGGCTGTCGCTGGTGCTGGCGGGGCGGGTCGACACGCACTCGGCGCTGCCGGACCCGGTGTTCTCGCCGCGCGCGGCGCTGGTCTTCAAGCCGCGCGAGGGGCACGCCCTGCGCGTGAGCTACAACCGCGCCTTCACCACGCCCAGCTCGCTGAACCAGTTCCTGGACCTGGGCTCGGCGCTGCCGGGGACGGACGCCGGCAGCGCGGGGCTGCGGCGGCTGGGCTACAGCCTGCGCATCCAGGGGACGGGCGAAGACGGCTTCAGCTTCCTAGACGCGGGCGGCGGCTACCAGATCCGCTCCCCCTTCAACACGGCCAACCCGGGGCAGCTCATCCCGGCGGCGGCCATCTCGCCCACCTTCTTTCCCGCGGCGGTCGCGGTGGTGGCGCAGCAGGCGGCGGCGGCGGGCACGCCCCTGCCAGGGTCGCTGGTGACGTACCTGTCGTCGCTGCACCCCACCAACGCGCAGGTGGGGCTGAACTACCTGGACCTGGTGACGCGCGCGACCGCGCCGCTCTCCACCCTGGCGCTGGACCAGATCGACCCGATCCGCGAATCGCCGTCCACCACGCTCGAGGCGGGCTACAAGGGGCTGCTGGCCAACCGCCTGCTGATCGCCGCCGACGTGTGGTGGTCACGCAAGGAGGCGCTGGTGACGCCACTGACCATCCAGACGCCGCTGGTGCTGCTGAACCCGCAGCAGCTGGGCGCCTACCTGGTGCCGCGCTTCATGGCGGACCTGGGCTACTCGCAGGCGCAGGCCACCGCGCTGGCCGGGCAGCTGGTGCCGGGACTGGCGCAGGTGCCGCTGGGGGTGATCTCGTCGCCGGACGTGGACGCGCGCAGCGCGCAGGCGCTGGTGACGTACGTGAACGTGGACGAGAACATCGACCTGTGGGGGACGGACGTCTCGGCCACGGCGCTGCTGGGCGACGAGTGGGAGCTGGGCGGCTCGGTGTCGTTCGTGAACGAGAACATGTGGGATACCGACAACGCCGGCCTGGTGACCCTGAACGCGCCGCGGTGGAAGGGCACCATCGCGCTTGACTACGACAACGACGACACCGGGGTGTTCGGCGAGGTGCGCATGCGGTACAACGACGCGTTCCCGGTGAACTCGGGCGTGTACATCGGCACCCGCTGCCTGAATGAGCCCGGCGACCCGGTGAACCCGCTGCAGGAGGAGTGCGTGCAGAGCTACACGCTCTTCGACCTGAACCTGGGCTACCGCCTGCCGATGGTGCAGGGCGCCACGCTCAACATCCTGGTGAACAACGTGCTGGACGAGGAGTACCGCCCGTTCCCCGGCACGCCCACCATGGGCCGCATGCTCATCGCGCGCGTCAAGTACGACTTCTGACGATGCGGGCGGAGTAGCCGGGACGGTTGGTTGATGGAAGAAGGGGAGCCGCGGGTGGCTCCCCTTCTTCGTTTCGGCTGGGGGCCCCTCCCCCGGCCCCTCCCCGCTCGTTCCTCGCGGAGAGGGGAGAATTCGATGGCGTGCCGCCGGCGTCCGGCTCGTCCGCGGCTCCAGCCCAACTGACTCCGGGTCAGGATAATCGCAAATCGTATACGCAGAACAATTCATATCACGCAGAGCATCAGAGCATCAGAGGACGACCTTCGCGCCTTCTGATGCTCTGATGCTCTGCGTGCCAGATCCTTTGCGGGTTCGGTATTTCTCATCCCTCAGCGATGTGGAACGAGGCGGTGGCGATGGCGATGAGGGTGTCGCCGTCGTGGATGCGGGCCTCGGCGAGGGCGGTGCGGCGGGAGCGGTGGGTAAGCTGCGCGGTGCAGGTGAT
>DASUVG010000343.1:0-34660 GCA_036379135.1 Longimicrobium sp. | reverse complement strand
GGCTACTACCTGTCGCCCGAGATGGCGTACGACGCCGAGTACGGCCTGTGTCAGCGCGAGCGCACGGGATACGACCGGGGCTACGGCCTCGCGCACTTCGGACGCGCGGGCTGGGGCCGGGGCTACGGCGGCGACTACTGGGCGGGGCGCGGCGGATATGACCGCGACGAACTCAACCGCCGCCCGGCTACCGGCGGCTATCCGCGCGGCCCGGGAATGCGTGGCGGGATGGGCTACGCCGCCGGCCAGCGCCCCCGCGGCTACGGCGCCGACTACGCAAGTCGTGGCTTCGCGATGGGATACGACCGTGGCTTCGGCCGGCACGGCAGCCGGTACGACGGCGGATACGGCCGTTGATCCACGCTCCATCTGCCGGTCGAGCGGGCGCTGGATGCGGGACCTCGTTCGATGCCATGCCGCCGTCGCGTGACGGGTGGACGGCTGAAGCGTCGGGTGACAGATTGGCGACAGGCGGGTCACCATCCCTTCAGCCACACCCTCCCATGTTCCGCATCACGCGCGGGATGCACGTGCAGCACATCCCCTTCCCGTTCCCCGTCATCCGCGACCTCGACGCCCTGGAGGAGGACTCGGCGGCCGACGCCGCTCCGGCCCCCGCGCCGGCGCAGGAAGGTGCGGCGGAACCGGCCGCCTCGACCGACGCGCCGCAGCGGCACGATTAGTACGATCCTATCGTCATACTCTCGTACTCTCGCACTTCGTTTTCCGGAGGATGAGGATGCAGCCGCAGACCGTTCACCTGTTCGTGTTCGACACCATGGCGGACTGGGAGCCGGGGTATGCCGTCGCCGGCATCAACAGCCCCGCTTACCAGGCGCAGCCCGGCCGCTACCGCGTGCAGACCGTCGGCACCGCGGCGAAGGTCACGACCACCGGTGGGATCACCATCGTTCCCGACCTCTCGCTCGAGGAGCTGGACCCGGCGGAGAGCGCGATGCTCATCCTTCCCGGCGGCGAGGTGTGGGACGGGGACGGCATCCCCGAGGCGGTAGAGAAGGCGCGCGAGTTCCTGGCGGCCGGCGTGCCCGTCGCGGCCATCTGCGGCGCCACGGCGGGGCTGGCCCGCGGCGGGCTGCTGGATGACGTCGCCCACACCAGCAACGCCGCCGAGTACCTGGAGGCCACGGGCTACGCCGGCGCCGCCCACTACCGCGCCGAGCCCGCCGTCACCGACGGAAACGTGATCACCGCGCCCGGCACCGCGCCGCTGGAGTTGGCGCGAGAGATCTTTCGCGCGCTGGAACTGTACGAGCCGCGGATGCTGGACGCCTGGTACGCGCTCTTCAAGACCGGCGACGCATCCCACTTCTACGCCCTCGAAGCCGACGCCGGGCAGCCCGCCTGACGAATCGAAGGCGGATGGATGACGACGAGGCACGCGCCGTTCCCGCAGGTGCCTCGTTTCTCGTCTCCCCCCCGTTGCGGACGCGCAGGTGCCAGTGACGCCGCATGCCGTCCGGCCGCCGAGTCCGCGCAGGCGGCGCGCAGGCGCACTGCGTGATGTTGTAGCCGCGGATTCATCCGCTCCGCCGGGACCCGCCGCTCACGGCAGCCGCACGCTCCCCGTCCGCGGGTCGAACACGCCGCCCGGCGGCAGCAGGTGCATCCGCACCTCCGCCGTGCCCAGCACGGGGGCTGCGGCGGGCGTGATCCGGGCCCGGCGCGCGTCGTAGATCACCACCGCGCCGCTTCCGCGCACCGTCCACCGCCCGTCCGGCCCCACCTCGATCGCCGTCGACTCGTCGATCCCCACGCCGATCAGCGACGGCCGCTCCAGCACCACCGCCAGCAGCCGGTTGTGCCGCTCGCGCCGGATGAAGTGCTGGTCGATGATCGTCCCCGGCAGAAATCCCAGCCCCGGCGCCACCTGGATCGTCCGCCGCGCCACCTCGGAAAACTCGTCGCCGTAGTAGCCGGCCGTGTCTTCGCCCGCACGGAACTGGTTGCCGGTGAGCATGGAATCCGGCATCACCGCGGCGCCGGCGCTGGTGCCGCCCACCACCGCGCCCTGCCGCCACCGCGCGCGGATGGCGTCCAGCACCGGCGAGCCCCGCAGCACCCGCGTCACGCGCGACTGGTCGCCGCCGGTGAACCAGATCCCCGTCGCGCCCTCCAGCAGCCGCGCCGCGGAGTCCGTCATCGCCTGCTCGCGCGTCAGCTGCAGCACGAACGCCTCCGCGCCCAGCCCACGCAGCTCCTCCGCCTTCTCCCGCCCGGACGCCTCCGGCTCCGCGCTCGCCAGCGGCAGCACCGCGATGCGCGCCCGCCCTGTGCCGCCCGCCAGCTCCACGAACCGCGCCACCAGTTCCGGCGGCTGCCGCCCCCCGCCCACGATCAGCAGGTGCCCGCGCACGCCGGGCGTCGGCGCCGCCATCGGACCGCCGACGGGCGCGCACGCCGCCGCCGTGGCTGCAGCGAGCAGCGCGGCGGCCACCCTCATCCGCCGCGGCAGAACGTTCAGGTTTACCATTTATCGGTGGTCGTCCAATCAGGAGCGTGTTGGATTGCTGCGCGAAGTTACGCTGAAAGCACCCGACTGTGCCACCACGGCTGCGGCAAAAGAATGCCACATAATCCACATCCGCCACCGCTCGCACCAGTTTGTCGGATCAGCACTTCAGCCATTGCGCCACGGGCGATTTCTTGTCATCGTTGGAAGTTCACTTCGTCTACCTTGACCTTGCTTGGGGGCATGCTGGGGGAGCGGAATTACATTGGGCTTACGGATCATCAAATCGAGCATTGCCTCCTGACATGGCGATTCCTCTGCGGGAGGTTCAAGCGCGAGCTCGATCCGTCGGAGGCCCACCGGCACGGGTCGCGAACACGCTACGACGAACGGCGCCGGGCCGTTATCTTGGGAGCGGATGCTTATCCGGGCACGGGGCAGAGTGCGAACTCTCGAATGTCGGTGCGCGCGTGCCTGGCGCACGAACTGGCGCACATGCGCCGCGCTGCACGGGGGTTCAGAAGGCCGCTGACGCCCCCGGACGGCTTCCTGGACGAGGCAGAGACCAGCATCTACGCCTCGTTCTTCCAATACGTACCTCTACGGGACCGTGAGGATCTCGTGGAGGATGCACGGGACCGCCTCTTCGACTGGCTTGCATTTCCCAAGGAGTAGCATATGCGTGCTGAAGTGACGGGCGAGGTGTTTCGCGGGCGGTGCGAAGTGAAAACAGAGTTCTGCTACGCTCGCGAATCCGGCGCGGTGGCGGTGGTGAAAACGGGGGATGGCGGACGCGTGACCGTTTGCGGCGCATGCCTGGAGGAGATGGCAGACACCGGACGGTGGGAGATCCCGGGATCGCGGCCGGAACCGCCAGCCCTGTTTCCGGAGGAGCCCGAGCTGGCCGGCGTGCCGCCCACCTGACAACTGCAGCAAAAGCGCCCCCGCGGAACCCGTCCGCGGGGGCGCTTCGTCATCCGGCGCCGAAGGTCAGCGGGCGGCGCCGTTCAGGAAGTCGAGCACCAGCCCCGTCATCACCCGCATGCCGATGGGGATGGCGGCGTCGTCGGCCATGAACGTGGGCGTGTGGTGGTCGCCGGAGGTGGTGCCCGGCGCCACCGTCCCCAGGCGGTAGAAGAACCCCGGCACCGTGTTGGCGAAGAAGGCGAAGTCCTCCGCGCCCGTGGTGGGCGGCACCTCGAGCACGTTCTCGGCGCCCATCAGCCGCTCCATGGTGGGGCGCAGCCGCGCGGAAAGCTCGCGGTGGTTCACCGTGACCGGCGTAACGCGGTCGTACACCAGCTCGTAGCTGCCGCCGCCCCCGCGCGTCACCCCGTCCAGGATCTCGCGCATCCGCCGCTCCACCTCGTCCTGCACCCGCGGGTCGAAGGTGCGCACCGTCCCCTGCAGCTCCACCTGCTCGGGGATGATGTTCATCCGCTCGCCGCCGCGGATCATCCCCACCGTCACCACGCTGGGCTCGAAGGGCGACAGGTTGCGCGAGCGGATGGTCTGCAGCGCCATCACCGCCTGCGCCGCCATCACGATGGGGTCGATGGAAAGGTGCGGCGACGCGCCGTGCGACTGCCGCCCCTTGATGCGCACCACGAAGCGGTCCGACGCCGCCATGGCCGGCCCCGGCGTGTACCCCACCTTGCCCGTGGGCATGTGCGCGAAGGTGTGCAGCCCCAGCACCGCCTCCGGCCGCATCTGCGCGAACACGCCCTCGTCCAGCATCAGCTTCGCCCCGCCCTGCTCGCCCGGAGGCGCCCCCTCTTCGGCGGGCTGAAAGATGAACATCACCGTGCCGGGGATCTCCTGACGCATCCCCGCCAGCACGGACGCGACGCCCATCTGCACCGCGGTGTGCACGTCGTGCCCGCAGGCGTGCGAGACGCCCACCTGGTTGCCCAGGTACTCCGTGCGCACGGTGCTCTTCCACGCGAGCGAGTTGTCCTCCGTCACCGGCAGCGCGTCCATGTCGGCGCGGATGGCCACCACGGGGCCGGGGCGGCCGCCGCGGAGGATGCCCACCACGCCGGTGTGCGCCACGCCGGTGCGCACCTCGATGCCCAGCGAGCGCAGGTGCGCGGCCACCACGCCGGCCGTGCGCGTCTCGCGGTTGCTGAGCTCCGGGTGCTGGTGCAGGTCGTGGCGAATCTCGGTGATGCGCGGCGCCAGGCGCTCCACGGCCGCCGCCACGCGCGGGTCGGCGGCCTGCGCCGCCAGCGGCAGCGACGCCAGGGAGAACACGCCCAGCAGGGGCAGCGTGCGAGTGAACTTCATGGGACCTCGGGATGGATGGGATGATGCCGGGCCGGCCGCTCCCATTCTTCTCTCCCCTCCCCCCTCACGTCAATCCCCACCCACGCAAAAAGGCCGGGGAGGCGGACGAATCGTCCCCCTCCCCAGCCTGTCCCGCGATCTATGTGTGCAAGGCGGATGTGCTCCGCTCCTTCCGGGATTCACCCGCGGCGCCCAGCCTGCGGGTTTCGTAAGGTTCCAAGTGCCTAGTGCCCAGTGCCCAGTGCCCAGTGCCCAGTGCCTGGTGCCGGTTCCAGATGCCCTTGTCACCCTGTCACCCTGTCACCTTGTCCCGTCCCGCCCTACCGCACCCGCTCCAGCCTGATGTTCCCGCTCACCGTGCTGACGTTCAGCTCCGGCCCGCCGCGCCCGATGGTCCCCTTGGCCTCGCTGCCGATTTCGATGTGGAAGCCGCCGTTGTCGTCGTCCTCGTCGCCGCGCTGCAGGTCGAAGTCGGAGTCGATCTCGCCGGACAGGGTGTGCGCGCTCACCTGGGCGCCCACGTTGCCGGCCAGGCGCAGGATCACGTCGCCGCTCACGCTGTTGAACTCCATCTCCTCGCCGTCCGTCTCGCCGAACGTCGCCACCACGTCGCCGCTCACCGTGCTGGCGCGGGCGGTGCCGGTGGTGGAGACCTCCACGTCGCCGCTCACCGTCGCCACGTCCACGGCGCTGCGCAGCCCGGTGGCCTCCACGTCGCCGGCCACGGTCCGCGAGGCGAACTTCACCCCGGCGGGCACGCGGACGGTAAAGTCGATGCGCGCGTCGTCCGCGTCGATCTCGCCGTCGCCGCCGTCGTTGTTGCTGCAGGGGTCGTCCGACCGGCGGCCGCCGTCGCCGCGGTCGCCGCGCTCACGCCGGCTGGGGTAGATGGCGCAGACGACGACGCCGTCGGCGCTCTCCACCACCTCGATGCGCACACGGTCCGCATCTTCGCCGCTGCGCCGGCCCACGACCTCCACCTGGTCGCCGGATGCCGTCACCGCGCGAACGTCGCCCACGATGCCGCGAATCTCGATCTGCTGGCCCCGCGCCAGGCGGCCGGCCCAGCGAAAGTCCTCCTGCGAGGCCGCGCGGCCCGCCGCGGGCCGCTGCTGCGCCAGCCGCGCCGGCACCGTCTCGGCGACGGCGGCGCGAACGGCCGGGGCCGCCTCGCTGCGTCCGTCCCGTGCAAAAACCAGGGTTCCGACTACGGCCAGGGAGGCCGCCACAACCGCTGCGTACCGCATCGTCTGTCTCCTGTTCATGTGCGGATGGGGGTACGGGTGCGGCGGCCGCGCATCTACGGACACACCGGCCGCGGCCGCATCCGAACGGATTGGATGCGGCCGATCGTGGAAGGGTTTATCGGGGGATGCGGCGGATGCGCGAAGGAGGGCCTCCGCCGCGCGAATCATCCCCTTCCCGCGCCGATCACGGAGGAACGGAGCGGCGGCGGAGAAACGCTTGACGAAACTCTTTGCTTCCCCGTGGGCGGGCCGCATATTGGAGCCGCGCATCCGCTGCTCCCATCGGCGGACGCAGTGCTTCCCTCCCCGCGGTCCTCTTGCAGGAGCAGGTTCATGTCCGCCGCTCTCGGTCTTCTCGCCGTCGTCATGGGCCTCGCCTGCATCCTGGCGGACGAGACCATCAGCCGCAAAGTGTGGCGCACCGCCGAAGATCCCCAGGCCGGCGCCACCAGCGTGCGCGTGATGGGCCTCATCCTCTTCGTCGCCGGCGGGCTGGCGTTCCTGGCCTGGAACCCCTGACGCTCGCCGCGGGCGTCACTCGTACGTCCGCGCGTAGCGGTACCCCGTCCGGCTGAAGCCCATCGACTCGTAGAAGCGGTGGGCCTCCTCGCGGCGCACGCTGGTGTTCAGCATCAGCGCGTACGCGCCGCGCTCCCGCGCCCATTCCTCCGCGAACTCCACCAGCCGCGCGCCCACGCCCCGGCGCCGCACCGCCGCATCCACAACCAGCGTGAGGATGCGGGCGTACGGCTGCTCGTGCTCGTACGCCCATCCGCGCTTCATCCCCAGGAACCCGGCCACCTCGCCGTCCACCTCGGCCACGTACGCCGCGTAGTCGTCGTCCTCCGCCACGCGGGCCAGCCGGGCGCGCACCTGGTCGGGCGTGGCGGGATAGCCCAGCTCGCCCATCAGCCGGGCCACGGCGGGGAGGTCGGCGTCCGCCACGGGACGTACGCGAGCGGTGGATGGGGGCGGTCTCATGCGCGGCGGATGGGGGACGGAGGTACGATGCTTGCGCCTGCATCCCCGCTCCCGGCAACGACTTCAGCCATCTGGAGGAGGATCATGGGCGGCAAGCGGATGGAAGGCAGCGAGGAGCAGAAGCGCCAGGCGGCCCGCGACGCGCGCGAAGAGGGCAAGAGCGCCAGCGAGATCGGCGCCACCACGGGCGGCAGCCAGCAGCGCACGGAGGCGAAGAGCGGCATGAGCCACCAGGAGCGGCTGGACCTGAAGCGCGAGGGCAAGCCCGACCAGCTTACCGCGGACACGGCCGAGGCGCGCCCCGGCAGCCGCGACGCCGACACGCTGGACCGGGAGCGGTTCCCGCGGCTGTGAGGGGGAGCGGCATGCGAATCGGGCCGGGGAGCGATCCCCGGCCCGATCTGCGTCACGCCGCTTCCTTCTGCCGCTTCCACGCGGCGTACGACTGCACGCTGATGGCCGTCCACATCGCCAGCCCCAACCCGGCCAGCGGGATGATCGCGGGGAGGGGCGGGTTCGGCGTCCGCCCCACGTCCCAGAACAGGATGGCGAACCACACCACCGCCGCCAGCACGCCCCAGCGCAGCGAGGGAACGCGGGCGGCGCGGCCCAGGAACGGCAGGCCGGCGAAGAAGGGGATGGCCGCAAAGACGATCAGCGTCCATCCCTGCCCGATCAGCTCCGGGAGCACGGAATCGCCCAGAAAGAACAGCACACCCAGCAGCACGGCCCACAGCAGCCGCTGGTTCTTGGGCGTCATCCTCACGACGGCGGCAGCGGCGGGGGGGCCGCGGCGAACAGCGGCGCAAGCTCCGACACCTCGCCCGCCGGCGTCCAGGCCGCCATTCCCTGCTTCCACACCAGCGTCTCGCGCGTTAGCTGCCCGCCGGACACGTGGCCGCGTAGCGCGTCCATCCCGAACGGACCCGCCTGCGCCCCGCTCAGCGCCACGTAGAACTGCGCGCCTCCGGGCAGCGGCGGCGGCCCCGCGGCGGGCGCGCCGGCCCCGGCCGCGTTCTGCCCGAACGCGTTCGCCATCTGCTGCGCCATCCCGAAGCCCATCCCCAACCCCATCCCGCTGGCGGCGGCACCGCCCGGGTTGTCGGCCGCGGCCTCCAGAGCGTTGGCGGCTTGGAACTGCGTGTACGCGTTCAGGTTGCCGATCACGCCCATGCTGGTGCGCTTGTCCAGCGCCTTTTCCACCTCTTCCGGCAGGGAGATGTTCTCCACCAGGAAGGTGGTGATCTCCAGCCCGTACTCGCCCACCTCGGGGCCAATGACGGTGCGGACGGCGGCGCCCAGCTCCGAGAAGTTGGCGGCCAGGTCCAGCGCCGGGATCTTTCCTTCGCCCAGCGCCTCGGTAAAGCGGCTGACGATGAAGTTGCGGATCTGGTCGCTGATGCCGTCGGTGGTGAACACCCCGTTGGTGCCCACGATCTGCGCGATGAACTTGCCCGGCTCGCCCACCTTTACGGCGTAGGTGCCAAAGGCGCGCAGCCGCACCGGCCCGAACTCCGGGTCGCGCAGCATGATGGGGTTCTTGGTGCCCCACTTGAGGTCGGTGAACACCTTGGTGCTCACGAAGTAGACCTCGGCCTTGAACGGCGAGTTGAAGCCGTACTTCCACCCACGCAGGGTGCTCAGGATGGGCAGGTTGTCCGTCTTGAGCTCGTAGCGCCCGGGGCCGAACACGTCGGCGATCTGCCCCTGGTCCACGAACACGGCGGCCTGGCCGGGGCGCACGATGAGCTGCGCGCCGTTCTTGATCTCGTTCTCGTGCCGCTCGAAGCGGTGCACCATCGTGTCGCCCGTGGCGTCCAGCCACTCGACGATGTCGATGAGCTCGGTCTTGATGAAGTCCCAGAGGGCCATGTCGCTGCTCCGTTGTGGCCGGGCGGGTGGGGTAAAGCGGGTGGCCTGCAAATTCACGCGTGGGCGCTCCCCACGCAACCCGCGGCGCGTGTGTACGTGTATGCGCGCCGGTGTGTTTCGAACGGCGTGGGGCAGGTGAACTGATTGAGGGGGTTGATCTTGCCGGCTGTCCGCCCGTGCGCGCCGCCGGAGTCCGGAAGCCCGCGGCGCTTCGAAGCGCCTCGCGCTGGCGTCCGAAGGGGCCCCCTCTCCCCCGGCCCCTCTCCCCCGCTGCGCGGGAGAAAGGGGAGAATTCGATCCCGTTTCCGCAGGCAGTATTCGCGTTGGCCCCTTCCGAATCGCTCCGGACGTTCGGCGGGCGTCACCCCTTCCCCCACGCTGTTTGTGGGGGAAGGGCCGGGGATGGGGGGCCGCCTACCATCCCGCTCCGCCCTGTCCGGCCGCGGGCTCGGAGGCTCGGTGACGTGCCTCGCACTGCGTCCGAAGGCGCCCCCTCTCCCCCGGCCCCTCTCCCCCGCTGCGCGGGAGAAAGGGGAGAATTCGATCCCGTGTCCGCAGGAAGTATTCGCGTCGGCCCCTTCCGAATCGCTCCGGACGTGGGGCTCGCGTCACCTCTCCCCCGAAGTTGGGGGAGAGGCCGGGAGAGGGGGCCGCCCACGGACGAAAGCTTGAACCCGGTCGACGCGCCTTCAGACGAGCCGGTCAGCCCCAGCGCTCCAGGAACCGCATCAGCGCGGCCTCTTCGGGATAGTAGCGGCCGGGCTGCTCGTCGTCGCGCGGGGCGTCGCGCATCAGCGGGGCGATGGTCTTGCCCTCGGCGTAGCGCTCCATCACCGACGGGTGCACGTACGCGCTGCGGCAGACGGACGGCGTGTTGCCCAGCTCGCTGGAAACCAGCTTGCACGCCAGCACCAGGTTCTTCTTGGCCTCGCGCTCGCTCTGCGGCGGGCCCAGATCGGCAAGGATGGTGGCCATGCGCACCGTCCCGCCCCAGGTGCGCATGTCCTTGCTGGTGTACCGCTCGCCGACGATCTGCTTGATGTAGCCGTTGACCTCCGCTGCCGTCACCGGGTGCACCCTGCCCTCGTCATCCACGAACTGGAACAGGCGCTTGCCGGGGAGCTTGAGGATCTCGTGCAGCACCTCCACCAGCGGCGTGTCGGCCACCACGGAACGCTGGTCGATGGACTTCTTGCCGACGTAGCGAAAGACCAGGCTGTTGCCGTCGATCTTCAGGTGCTTCTTCTGCAGCGTGGCGATGCCGAACGTCTTGTTGGTGACGGCGTACTCCTCGCTGCCGATGCGAAAGAAGCCGCGCATGATCAGCCGCACCACGGTCGCCAGCACGCGTTCGCGGCCCACGCCGGACTGGCGCAGGTGCTGCTCGGTGGCTTCGCGAAGGCGAGGGATGGCGCGGGCGTACTCCAGCAGCTTGCGGTATTTTCGCTTTGCCCCTTTGGCGACGTAGTCGGGGTGGTAGCGGTACTGCTTGCGCCCCGCCGCGTCGAAGCCGTACGCCTGCACCTTGCCCGCCGGGTCGGCGTTGATGTGCACCTCCGTCCACGCCGGCGGGATCGCCAGCTTGCGGATGCGGGCGAGCGCGGGCTCGCTGCGCAGCGGCTTGCCGTCGCCGCGCAGGTACTCGAATCCCGTCTCCGGCGTCCCCACCCGCCGCCACGGACGTTCCTTCGTCGTCTTTTTCGCCGTTGTCGTTGCCATCACGCGCACGGCGATTCAAGGAGCGTTCCCAACGCGTCCGGAGATGACCTCGTCGCGCGCGATCGCCACGGGCTGAAGCCCGCGGCCAGGAATGCCATAAGCCCCGCCCAAGGCTCGCAAAGCTTGCCAGGCGGGGCTTCAACGGCTCAGGTGAACCGTACGCGGTACGGGGCAGATTCCATGCGAGCGGTTGAAGCCCTGTTTTGCGGGGAACAAGCAGAGACAGGGCTTCTGCCCCTTCCAGCCGCGGGCTTTAGCCCGTGGCGTTGCGCGCCCGACGACAGGGCAGAAAGGTGGAGAGGCCGTATTCCGGGATACGAAAAAGGGACGATCTACGGCTGCGGATCATCCCCTTCTGTTCATCTATCACTCACGCACTGACGCACTCCCGCACTCCCGCACTCACGCACTTCCCTACGGCGCTTCACCCTCGCGCTCGCGCCCCTCGGCGGCCGCTTCGAGCGCCGTGGGCACCTGGTAGTATGGCTGGCCCATCTCCACGGCCAGGGCGTGCAGGCTGTCGGCCAGCAGGTTGTAGCGGGTGACGGCCACGTGCTGGCGGTCGTGCAGCGACTCGAGCCGGCGCAGGACGGCGTTGCGCGAGACCACGTTCAGGTTGTACCGCGCCAGCTTTTCGCTGTACTCGGCGTACGCCTCGGGGGTCATTCGCCCGCGCCGCGCCTGGCGGTGAAAGCGCTGCACCACGCGAAGCTCGCGCTCCAGCCGCGCGTCTTCGGTGGTGATCACGCGGCGCAGGCTGTCGGCCTCCACGCGCGCGTCCACCAGCTCCGACCCCGTGGCCACCAGCTGCGTGCGCAGCTCGCGCGCCTGCGCCCGCTCGTCGCGAAACGCCACCAGCGCGTACCCCTGCTCCGACAGCTTCACGCCGACGATCACCAGCACCACGAAGAGCAGAAAGCGTCCGGGAGATCTCATGGATCCTTCTCGCTGCGAGGCCTGCGGGAGGGGCCGGGGACGGCGACACTGCGGAGTACTGCTATGCCTGTAAGATGCACAAGGTTCCCCCGTTCCCGCAACCGGGGCGCCGGACACAAACATATGTCATTGGCGGCACTGAACTTGCACCCTCTGCAGGCTCCAGAAGGCGCGCGGAAAATCGCGCCGGCACGCGGAAAAACGCAGCAGGAGGAATGCCGCCATGCAGAGCATCAGAAAGCGCCCCCCGCCCCCGTGGCAGCGCAGCAGCCAGGCGCCGCAGCACCCGGTGGGCCCCGCACGGCGGCGCTTTCCGCACGCTGCAGAGGGGGCCGAGCCGCCCGCCCGCTACCTGCGCGCCTTCGACGGCGCTGGCGACCACGAGCACGTGCGCGACAGCGACCGCCGGGTAGACGCCGGCGTGCAGATGCGCCGCCGCCCGCCCAGCGCCATGGACCGCATGCGCCGCAGCCCCATGCGCCACGGGGTGATGGGGCTGGCCGTGGTGGGCGCAGCCACGCCGCTGGCCATCGCGCGCAGCAACCAGATGCGCAACGACCCCGCGCACGAGCGCCAGGTGTCCATGCTGCCGGAGATCAACCCGCTGGCCGCGGGGCAGATCACCGAGAACGCCGTGGGGCAGGCCTGGCGCGACGCCAACGTGGCGGTTGCCGAGGACAAGACCTCCGAGAAGGAGGCGGTCATCAAGCGCAACATCGAGCGCTACAAGGAATACACCATTCCGCGCGACCTGGCCGAGAACATCTACGACATCGCGCTGGAAGAGGACATCGACCCCGACATGGCGTTCGGGCTGGTGCGCACCGAGAGTGCGTTCAAGACCAGCGCGACCAGCCACGTGGGCGCCATCGGCCTCACGCAGCTCATGCCCGCCACGGCGCGCTGGCTCAAGCCCGACGTGACGGTGCGCGACCTGCGCGAGCCGGAGACGAACCTGCGCATCGGGTTCAAGTACCTTGCCGAGCTCATCGACAAGTACGAGGGCGACAAGGAGCTCGCGCTGCTGGCCTACAACCGCGGGCCGGGCACGGTGGACCGTGTGCTCAAGCGCGGCGGCAACCCCGACAACGGGTATCCCGACATGGTCCTGCGCGACGCCACCCCGCGCCACTGATGCGCGAGTGAGCGTCGAAGCCGGCCCTCCTGGAGACTTCTCCGGGAGGGCCGGCTTCGTTGTGTGCTTCGGAGTCGGTGGACGGATGAACTGCGGACTGGGCGTGTCCCCGCGAGCGGGGGCGGCCAGGATCGGAACGTTTCGGCACACCACCGAACTGCACCCGACGCGGCCCCCTCTCCCCCGGCCCCGCCCCCGGCCCCTCTCCCCCGCTGCGCGGGAGAAAGGGGAGAATTCGATCCCGCTTCGGCAGGCATTTGGTTCACGTTCAACCTCTCGAAACGCTCCGTACATTCGGCTCGCGTCACCTCTCTCCCGCGCAGTTTGCGGGGGAGAGGCCGGGAGAGTGGGGCGCTGTCGGGCGCAGTGCGATCCCCCTTCGCCGATCTGGAACCCTGCGGACGGCCCCTGACCTCCCCAGGGGTTTTTGGGGGAGGTGGGCGAGTGGTGCTCGTCCGGAGGGGGCGCCGCTCCTCGCGCAACTCTGTCCGGAGCGGGTGAGGGTCCCTACATCCCGTCGCGTACCAGGAAGATCCACTCCCAGCCGTCCGCGCCGCGCCTGAAGCCGGCGCGCACGTCCTGGTAGCCCAGCCGCGCCGCGTACTCCGGCGGCGCGGCCCAGACGGGGGTGCCGGGGACGGTGGCCACGCCGCGGTCCAGGATGAACGGCAGGCGGTCCACCGTGCGGTACCCTTCGCGCTCCCAGGCGGCGAAGGTCTCCAGCAGCCCCATCTCCAGCGGCCCCAGCGTATGCACGAACTCGCGCGACATCGCCCGATGGAGCATGGCGGTGTCGCGCTGGCTGGCGGCCTCGCGCACCACCAGAACGAACTCCGCCAGCTCCAGCTTGCGGATCTCCTGCCGCGGCCGGACGTAGTGCACCACGCTCTCGCGCGCGATCCACCCCTGCGGCGTGCCGGGACAGTGGACGCAGCGCACCAGCAGCTCGGTCGTATCCGCCCGCAGCACCTCCAGCCGCATAAAGACGAACGGCAGCGGAACCGGGCTGTTCTCGCCGCGAAGCTGCGTGCCCGCGTCGCGCGTCCACACGTTGCCGTTCGCCACGATCGGCGGCGGGGGGGGCGGAAGCGTGTCGATCTCGGGCGGCGGAGGCGGCAGCACCACCGGCGCCACGCGCGCGGGGCGCCCGCCGCAGGCGGCCAGGAGCGCGAGAAGGATCAGGACGGCGAGGCGTCGCATCGGGCAAGGTCGTGGGTCGGGGGATCGGGCCGGATCGCGTCGTCGGTTTCCCGTGGCCGGCACCGCACGTAAATTCCGGGCCGCCGCGCCATGCGCAACCCCGCACCGTCCGATCCATGCCATCCGACCGCTCCGCCGCCCCCCTCGCGCTGGTCTGCTCGGTGCCGCTGGAGTGCGAGCGGCTGCGTGCGGCGCTGGCGGAGGCGCGCGAGGAGCGGATCGGCCGCAAGCCGGCGTGGAAGGGGCGGCTGGACGGCATCAAGGTGATCCTGCTCCCCGGCGGGATGGGCAAGACCAACGCCGCGCACGCGCTCACCGCCCTGCTGGAGACGCGGCCGGTGCGCGGCGTGATCGGCTTCGGGATCGCGGGGGCGTATCCGGGCTCAGGGCTTTCCGTCGGCGCCGTGGCCCTGGCCACCGCCGCCGTCTACGGCGACGAGGGAGTGCAGGCGCCCGGCGGCTGGATCACCACCGAGGGGATCGGCATCCCGCTGTGGACGGCGGGGGAGACGCGCATCTTCAACGAGCTCACGCTGGATGCGGCGCTGGTGGAGCGGGCCCGCGCCGCGCTGGCCGCGGCGGGGCTCGACGCGCGGACGGGCCCGTTCGTCACCGTCTCCGCCTGCTCCGGCACCGCGGCGCTGGGCGAAGCGATGGCGCGGCGCGTTCCCGGTGCCCTGTGCGAGGGGATGGAGGGCGCCGCCCTCGCGCACGTCGCGGCGATCTACGAGGTGCCGCTGCTGGAGCTGCGCGCCGTCAGCAACCTGGTGGAGGACCGCGACCTGTCCCGCTGGCGCATCCGCGACGCGGCGGAGACGGCGCAGGACGCCGTGCGGATCGTCGTGCGGGCGTGGGATTGAGACTCGTCGCGAGCCGCCACGCCCCCTCCCGCTCGTCGCCTCGCGACCTCCCCCAAAAAACCCTGGGGGAGGTTGGGGTTGCGGCAGAATCCGAGCGTCCCGGCCAGGCTGGTGTATCAGACGGATCGACCCGGCTCCTCGTGGGAGCGAAAGCCTGGAAAGCGGATCGGGCTCAGCGGGAACGGCACGAGAAAACTCCGTTGACTCCGCTGACTCCGTGTGAGGCCATTCCGTAGAAGCCTCCGAAGCACGGAAAGCCGAAGCGCGCACCGGCGACCGCCGATGGTGGCAATCGACCGAACCGAAGTGATATGCAGACGACGGAACTGACCCTGGGCTATTCGCCGTGCCCCAACGACACCTTCATCTTCCACGCGCTGGTGCACGGCGTGGTGCGGGCGGAGGGGCTGCGGTTCACGGAGCGGCTGGAGGACGTGGAGACGCTGAACCGGCTGGCGGCGCGGGGCGAGCTGGACGTCACCAAGATCTCGTACGGCGCCGCGCCGGGGCTGCTGCGCGACTACGTGCTGCTGCGCAGCGGCGGCGCGCTGGGACGCGGGTGCGGGCCCCTGATCGTGGCGCGCGAGCCGTTCTCGCGCGAGTCGCTGGCGGGCAAGCGCATCGCCATCCCCGGGCGCAACACCACCGCCAACCTGCTGCTGCGCCTGTACGCGCCCGACGCGGCGCCTGGCATGGAGCTCGTCTACAGCGAGATCATGCCCGCCGTGGCGCGCGGCGAGGTGGACGCGGGACTCATCATCCACGAATCGCGCTTCACCTATCCGCAGCACGGGCTGCAGCGCGTGGTGGACCTGGGCGAGTGGTGGGAGGAGACGACGGGGCTGCCGATCCCGCTGGGCGGCATCATGGCGCGCCGCACGCTGGGCGAGGAGACCATCCGCCGCGTGGACGACGCCATCCGCCGCTCCGTGGAGCACGCCTTTGCGCACCCGGAAGCGCCCGCCGGCTACGTCCGCGCCCACGCGCAGGAGATGGACGACGCAGTGGCGCGGCAGCACATCGACCTGTACGTGAACCAGCAATCGGTCGATGTCGGCGATGAAGGAGAGCGCGCCATCCGCGAGCTCTTCGGCCGCGCGGCTCAGGCGGGCATCATCCCCGCTGACCATCCCGCGCCCTTCCTGGAGCCTGCCACCGTCCAGCTCTAGCAGACGAACGGCGAGTTGTACAGAGGAACAGAGAAAAGCCAGAGGAACAGAGACCGCATTCCTCTGTTCCTCTGGCCGTTCTCCGTTCCTCTGTACCCCTGCGCAGTTTCTTCAGTCGTCGTCGCGGCGGTAGGGCTTGCCGCGCCCGGGACGGCCTCCGCCGTCGCGGCCGCCGCGGTACGGACGGCTGCCTCCGTCGCGGTTCCCCTGGTATCCACCGCGGTACCCGCCGCCGCCGCCCTGGTATCCGCCGCCGCCTTCGTATCCACCGCCCTGGCTCTCACCGCGGTCCTCGCGCGAGCGGCGCACGGGCACCTGCCGGCCGCGGATGCTGGCGCCGCTCAGCACCTGCACGATGCGGTCGGCGTCGCCCTCGTCCACGTCCACCAGCGTGAACTGGTCGGTGATCTCGATGGCGCCGATGCGGTCGCCCGGCACGTTGGCCTCGCCCGCGATGGCGCCCACGATGTCCGCCGGCCGCACTCCGCGCCGCCGCCCGATGCCGATGTACAGCGTCGCCTTTCCCGCGCCCGGCCCGCGGCGCGTGCCGCCGCCGCGCGCGGCGCCACGCCCCACCTCGCCGCGTCGCGACTCGCGCGGCGGGCCGCTGTCGCGGTCGCGCGGGTCGATGTCGGGGATCTCCGTATCGTCCTGCATCTCCTCCGTCCCGCGGTGCTCGGCCGCCACCCGCGCGGCCGCCGCGGCCACCTCCAGCGGATCGAACTCCTCCACCAGCGAGCGGATCACCTCGCGGAACGGGTCCAGGTCGTCGCCCGCCGTCAGCACCGCGCGGATCGCGTCGCGCAGCCGCTCGCGCCGGCGCGCGCGCACCTCCCCGGGGCGCGGCACCTTGGCGTGCTCGATCGGCTGCCCCGTGGTGCGCTCGATGGCGCGCAGCAGGAACTTCTCGCGCGGCACCACCAGCGTGACCGCAGTCCCCTCGCGCCCCGCGCGCCCCGTGCGCCCGATGCGGTGCACGTAGGCTTCGGGGGTCTGCGGGATGTCGTAGTTGACCACGTGGCTCACGTGCTCCACGTCCAGCCCGCGCGCCGCCACGTCCGTGGCGATCAGGATGTCCGCCGTCCCCTGGCGAAACTTGCCCATCACCCGGTCGCGCTGCGCCTGCGCCAGGCCGCCGTGCAGCGCCTCGGGATGGTGCCCGCGCACCGCCAGCGCCTCGGTGAGCTCGTCCACCTCCGTCCGCGTGCGGCAGAAGATGATGGCGCTGGTGGGCGACTCCACGTCCAGGATGCGGGCCAGCGCCTCGAGCTTGTGCGAGCGGTTCACCAGGTACGCCACCTGGCGCACCAGCGGCGCGTCCAGCTTTTCCGGGGTGACGACGACGCGCTCCGGCTCCTTGAGCGCCCGGCGCGCCAGGTCCTGGATGCGCGGCGGAAAGGTGGCGCTGAACAGCGCCGTCTGCCGCTCTTCGGGGAGGGCGGCGATGATGGCTTCGATGTCGTCGATGAAGCCCATGTCCAGCATCTCGTCGGCCTCGTCCAGCACCACGTAGCTCGTGGCCGACAGATCCAGCGAGCCGCGCCGGATGTGGTCCAGCAGACGCCCCGGCGTGCCGACGATCACGTGCACCCCGCGCCGCAGCTCGCGCAGCTGGCGGCTGATGTCCTGCCCGCCGTAGACGGCCAGCACGCGCACGCCCAGCCGCTGCCCGTACTTCTGCGTGGCCTCGGCCACCTGCACGGCCAGCTCGCGCGTGGGGGCCATCACCAGCGCCTGCACGTGCTGCGCGCGGTTGTCGATGCGCTGCACCAGCGGCAGGGCGAACGCGGCGGTCTTGCCCGTGCCCGTGGCCGCGCGGCCGATCACGTCGCGGCCGGCCAGCAGCAGGGGGATGGCGCGCTGCTGGATGGGCGTGGGCTCTTCGTAGCCCAGCGCCTCCAGCGCGGTAACGATCTGCGGATCCAGGCCCAGCTCGGCAAACGGGCCGGGTGCCGGGATTTCGGCTTCGTCGGTCATCTCAGGGAACCGGAATGGAATGATGGAAGGCCGGCGGGCTCAGTAGCCCACCGGCCCCACGTCGGGCTCGCGGGCAAAGGCGCGAAACGCCTCGGCCGCGTTGCCCGTGTGCTGGTCCAGCAGCGCGCGCAGGCGCCGGAAGCTGAAGCGCAGCGTACGCTCGCGCAACAGCGTGTCGGGGTCCACCGGGGGCTCCAGCCACTCGGGCCGGTACTTGTCGGTGGTGGCGAACACCGGCGCGTTGTCGATGCCGTCGGTGGGCGGCAGCACGCCCATCCCGCAGCGCACCAGCTCGAAGGCGAGCACGGGGTCCAGCCCCTCCTCGCGCGCCACGTCGTACAGCATCTCCGCCAGGTCGTCGCCCATCCCCACGTCCAGGGCGTCCTGGATCACGTCCAGGCGGCGGCGGCTCAGGGCGTCGGCATCCAGCCCCTGCTCCGCCGCCTCCACCAGCCCCTCGCCGTTGCCGAACCAGGTGTCTTCGCCGCGCCGCAGTCGGCGCCGCTCCCGGTACGCGTTCAGCGCGTGCTCCGCCCGCAGCTCTCGCTCGGTCATGTCCCAGCCGGTCTGTTCCGCCATGTGGTATGCTCCGCTCGCGTTCAAACGTACGCGGCGGCGCAAGGGCCGGACCAGCCCGCGCTGCACGGGTTTGACATCGGCTCGCGATCTTGTTACCAATGTACCACGGTAACACCCTGCGCGACAGAGGAGGGGAAGATGTACGTGGAGCGGGTGCAGACGGGGGTGCGGATGGAGAAGCGGCTGGTGAAGGTGCTCAAGGCGCTGGCCGAGTACCACGACGTCTCGCTCGGCGAGCTGCTGGAGGGGATCGTCCTGCACGCCTTCGACGACAAGACGCCGTTCGGCGATCCGTCGCTGGAGCTCATCCGCAAGCTCAAGGACGTATACGGCCTGGACTACGGCTCCGAGGCCAGCCACACGCTGCGGGAGTCGGGCGAAGGCAGGGAGTAGCGGACAGAAAGACCAGGGTACAGGGAGATGATGATGACGATCGGCTTCGTTCCGATGCATGCGACGCGGAGCGCCACGATCCGGCTGGATGTGCCGCCGGGGCGTGCGTTCGGGATGTTCACGCCGGTCGGCGAGCGGGCGTGGGCACAGGGGTGGGATCCGGAGTTCCTTCATCCGGCCGATGGCGAGGCGTGCGAGGGCTCCGTCTTCATCACCCGCGCAGGCGGCGTCGAGACGATCTGGAGCACGATCGCGCACGATCCGCCGGCACGCGCCGCCTACTCCCGCGTCACCCCCGCCCTGCACGCCGTCATCGTCGAGGTCCGCCTGCGGGATTCGATCGACGGCGGCACGCTGGCGACCGTATCCTACGCCTTCACCGCCCTCACCCCCGCCGGGAACCACTCGGTCGCGGAGATGGTGGAGGGCTTCGGCGGATGGATGGAGGAATGGGAGACCTCCATCAACCGTGCCCTGGCCCTGGCCGACATGAAGCAGCCCGTGTAGCGGCACGAGAAAACTCCGCTGACTCCGCTGACTCCGTGTGAGGCCATTCCGTAGAAGCGTCGGCAGCCCGGAAGCCGGAAAGAGCGCACCGGCAGTCCGCCGATGCGCTCTTCTTCATCCACCGGGTCCAGAGTCGATCAGTTCTTCTCGCCCAGGACCGCCACGTCGCGCGAACGAAGGGGCCGGCCGGAGCCCAGCAGCTCGATCACCCGCTCGGCGCCGGGCTGGTAGCGCAGCGTGGTGGCGCGGATGCCCAGCAGCAGGTTCACGGTGACCAGCGTGCCAGGCACCTCGCGCCCCTGCAGCATGGAGGCGAGCTGCCCCGCCGTGCCCTCCTGAAAGTTGCGCGCGACGATGACGAGCGCGTCCGGCATCTCTTCCGCCGCCGCGGCCACCGCTTTGGCCGCCTCGCCGCCCAGCGAGAACTGGACCTGGGGATACGCCAGCACCAGCCCCTGCCGCTCCCCCGCGCCGAACCGCACGCACTCCTCCGCCGCCACGGTGCCGATCGCCGCGTTGCCGGTAAGGTCTTCCATCACCCGCCCGATGCGCTGGCGAAACTCGCCCGCCGCCGTGGGGCCGCGAAAGGAAAGGCCGCGCAGCGCCTCGGCGAAGTAGCGGTCGGGATCGAAGTGGCGAAAGCACGGCAGCAGCCGCTCGGCGGTGCGCCGGTCCACCCATCCCGTGGCCGCCAGCGCGTCCACCAGGGCCGGTCCTTCCAGGTGGGGATCGCGGGCGGCCACCCAGCGGAGCGCGTGCTCCATGCGGGTGTTCTCGTCGCCCACGGGGTTCACCCCCGACGGGGGCGTGAACAGGACTTCGGAAAACGGCTTGCCGAACCAGATCATCCAGACACCTGCCAACGCGTTTGTTTCTGAGGAAAGTCCGATGGAGGATGACGACGCCCGGCCCTCCCGTCAAGCCGCTCGTCCGGCGCCCGTCGAATGTCCCGGCCCGGAGCTTGACAGGTAGTACCCGCTCCGCATCTTGTCGGTTCGCCGCAGGCCGCCACCGCGCAACGCAAAAGGAAGCACGTGCACCGAGCCACCGCCCTGGCCGCCGCCCTGCTGGCGCTGAGCGCCTGCCGCGTGGAGCGCACGCCGGACGAGTACCTGAACCCGCGCAACCCCGCGCAGGTGGAGAGCCGCGACGCCGAGAACGAGGTCGCGTCGCGGGTGGCGGCGTTCAGCGAGGCGCTGGCCCGCGGCGGGCAGGCGGACGCGGTGGCGGTGCTGGCCCCCACCGCCGAGGCGCACGTGATCGGGATCGGGCCGAACGACGGGCGGCCGCGCTTTGGCCCGCTGGGGCTGTCGGCGGTGATCGCGGACCTGCAGCTGCCGCGCGGCGCCGTGGCGCGCACGCCGGACCTGCGGGTAGAGGCGGACGGGCGCGGGCTGGCGTGGTTCGCCACCCACGTGGAGGTGCTCCCGGTGGTGGGCGCCGGCGGGCAGCCGCAGCGGCTGCGCGTTTCCGGCGTGCTCAACCAGCGCGAGGGCGACTGGCGGCTGGTGCAGCTTCACATGTCCCGCGCCGAGGTGCCCGCGGCCGCTACGCCCCGCCCGGACTCGCTGCGGGACTCGCTCCCGCCGCGGCCGTCGAATCCGCCTTCGGGCGCAGCGCCTCGGGAAGGCGGATGACCTGCGGCTCCGCCTGCCAGTCGGCCGGGCGCGTCATGGGCGCGTAGTCCACCCCCGGCTGAAAGGCCAGCGGCTCCGCCACCGCCGCGCGGTACGCCGCCTCGTTGATGCGCTGCGCGTCGCGCAGCATCCGCAGCACCTCGTTGCGGCGCGGCCCCGCGGCGCCGGGATCCGCCTCGGGGTCCGCCAGCCGCGGCGGCAGCAGGATCCCCGCCAGCGTGGCCGCCTCGCTCAGCGTCAACCGGCGCGCGTCCTTGCCGAAGTACTCCTGGGCCGCCTGCTGCACGCCGTAGATGGCCCAGCTCTCCGTGCGCCCCATCGCCACCCGGTTCACGTACAGCTCCAGCAGCCCCGGCGACGAGGTGTGCGCCTCCAGCAGCGGCGCCATCGCCATCTCGCGCGCCTGGTCGCCCAGCCCGCCCTCCAGCAGGTGCACCTGCCGCACCAGGTCGCGGCTGGCGGAGGGGAGCGGCATCCCCCGCCGCAGGCTGCGCCGCGCGGCGGACGTGGTATCCACCACCGCGGCGAAGGCGTCACGCGCGTAGGGCGGCAGCTCCGCCAGGCGCACGAAGTCCGGCCGGCGGCGCATCTCCGCCTGCTGGCGCAGCAGCCCGGCCTGCAGCTGCGCGTTGGACCATGCCAGGTATCCCCCGATGCCGCCCAGCACCAGCACGCCCAGCACCCCCAGCGCGATGAGCGAGCCGCGGTGGCGGCCGCCCACGCGCGTGTCTTCGGCGTGCTTGGTCCACTTGCCGCTGCGCGGCGCGCCGCCGAGCGTCTTTCCCTTGCCGGGCTTCAGCTTCATCGAAAAGTACGAGAGTACGAAAGTGCGAAAGTACGCGGCTTTACGTGCGCGGGGCGGGCAAGAAGCATTCCCCCTGCGGCCCATCCGTCCCGCAAAGCTGCGCTTCCCTTGGCTCGCGTGCCAGTCCCCTGAAATCGCGTTTCGGCGCAGGGGAGCGGAAAGGGGACGGGGAGGGCCGTCAGTCCAGGAACCTCGCCCGCACCTCGGGTGGGGGGATCATGCAGGCATCCAGCTTTCCGAAGATGCGGTAGCGGTTTTTCGCCAGCAGGTCGTAGAACAAGTCCGCCACCGGGCGCGGGACGATCATCAGCGGCCACAGCAGCGGCCATGGCGCGTCCATCCGCCGGGCGATGCGCAGCGCCGCCCGCGACTTGCGCCACACCCGGTCGCCTTCCACCAGCACCACGCTGTCGAGCGCTTGGGGCGAGAGATGGAACTTCTCCAGCAGCGCCCTCCCGGCCCCCGACTGCAGCGCGGCGAAGCGGAAGCGCCCCCGCCGGTCGTTCCGCAGGATGAGCTGCACCGAACGGTCGCACAATCCGCATACGCCGTCGTACAGCACGATCGGCCCCTCCACGGTCCTCGAATCCCTGGCAACAGCGCTCATCGCATCAGGTGGGTTCATGAAGTCTCCCGCGACTGGATCATCCGAAAGCCAAAGTAATCGTCATACCCGCTCCACAAAAAGAATGGCCTCACGCAGAGTTAGCGGAGTCAGCGGAGTTTTCTCGTGCCGTCTCCTCTGCGCTCACGGTGCGAAGCTCGATCGTAGTGAGCGGAGGCATGGCGCGGCGGTCGTCGAGGCACGATCCCTGGGGATGTCGGGAACGGGAGAGGGATGGAGATGCGGCAGAGGGCCATCCGCGTTTTTTGGGAGAGATGCAGATCGCTCGACGGTCTCCGCCGCGCACGGGAGCAAGCCGATCGCACCACCTGATGCGCGATCTTTGGAACCATCCACCCACTCCACCGTCGAGGTGGAGCGGCACGCGGGCGGCTGCAATGCCGATGCGCTGCCTGGACGAAGTGCACCGGCAGAGGAAGACGCGACACGCCCTCCGCGCCTCCATCCGTTCCGGCCGCTGCTCCAACCGTGAAACCCTCTCGGGGCGTACGCGTATCAATCAGCAGCCAAGCCGCGAAACGACAACGGTTTCGGGCGTCCGCCGGTGGCGGCGCACGGCCCGCGCGGTTACCTTTCGGGACCGCCGGACGCGCCCGCGCCCGGCCCTTTCGATGCAGCAGCGACGATGGAACAGACCTACTTCCGGCGCGGCTTCGGTCTTCGCAAGCAGATCGAGCCGCTGATCCGTTCCGAGTACCACAGCGCGCTGGTGGAGCGCATTCGCGCCAACGGCTATCAGGACAGCTGGGGCGAGGGCGACGAGCGCGTCACCGTGCGCCTGGCCGAGGAGTTCGGCTTCTGCTACGGCGTGGACCGCGCCGTGGAGTACGCCTACGAGACGCGCACCCAGTTCCCCGGGCGGCGCATCTTTCTCCTCGGCGAGATCATCCACAACCCGCACGTCAACCGCCGCCTTACCGACATGGGCGTCGTGTTCCTGCAGCCGGACGCGCAGGGGCGCTTCGAGTTCGGGGGGATCGAGCCGGAGGACGTGGTCATCCTTCCCGCGTTCGGCGCCACGGTGGACGACTTTCGCCGGCTGCAGGCCGTGGGCTGCATCCTGGTCGACACCACCTGCGGCAGCGTGCTGAACGTGTGGAAGCGGGTGGAGCAGTACGCGCGCGACGGGTACACCGCCCTCATCCACGGCAAGCACCACCACGAGGAGACGCGCGCCACCGCCAGCCAGGCGCTCAAGTACCCCGACGGCCGCTTTCTCATCGTCCGCGACATGGACGACGCGCGGCGGGTGATGGACTACCTGGAGCGCAGGCCGGGGGCGATGTCGCGCGAGGCGTTCCTGGCGCACTTCGCGGAGAAGATGTCGGCCGGGTTCGACCCCGACCTGCACCTGGACCGGATCGGCGTGGCCAACCAGACCACCATGCTTTCCGGGGACTCGCTGGGGATCGCGGCGGAGGTGGGGCGGTCGCTGGAGCGGCGCTTCGGGGGGGAGCCGGGGTTCGACCTCGCGAACCACTTTCGCTCGTTCGACACCATCTGCTCGGCCACGCAGGAGCGGCAGGACGCGGTGGAGAAGCTGGTGGCGGGGCCGGAGGGCGCGCCGGACGTGATGGTGGTGATCGGGGGATACAACTCGTCCAACACCAACCACCTGGCCGTGCTCTGCGCGCGCCACGCCGTCACCTTTCACGTGGCGGACGCGTCGTGCATCGACCCGGAGCGCGGCACCATCCGCTTCAAGCCCGCCGGCACCTCGCTGGACGCGCCCGAGGTGGAGGCCGAGGACTGGCTCCCGCCCGGCCCGCTGGTCGTCGGCCTGACCGCGGGGGCGTCGACGCCCAACGTGAAGATCGGCGAGGCGGTGGAACGGCTGCTGCGCGTCCGCGGCCTGGAAGTGGAGGCAGAGACGGCGGCTACGGCGTAAATGTTTCCGCCGTGGCGTGAGATGAGCGTTATTCGGAGCCGGCGAAAGCGGCCTCCACCGCCGTGGGCGCGAACTCCGGGTACAGCTCCAGAAAGATCTCGAAGAGCTCGGGATCGAACGACCCCGCGTCGTCCTGCATGATCTCCAGCGCCTCGTCCGGAGTCAGCGGGCGCCGGTAGCTGCGGGCCGTGGTGAGCGCGTCGAACACGTCGGCAATGCGCATGATGCGGGCGCTGCGGGGGATCTCCTCGCCCGCCAGCCGGTCGGGGTACCCCTGGCCGTCCCACCGCTCGTGGTGGCTGCGCACCATGGGGCGGATGTCCCAGGGAAACTCCACCGGCGCCAGCATCTCGTCGCCGATCACCGTGTGGCGCTCCATGATGGCGCGCTCCTCGTCCGTCAGCCGCCCCGGCTTGTTCAGAATCTCCTCGGGCACCTCCGTCTTTCCCACGTCGTGGAGAAAGGCGCCCATCCGGAACCACACCAGGTCCCGCTCGGTGAGCCCCGCCCGCTCGGCGATGCGGCAGGCGTAGTCGGCCACGCGCGCGCAGTGGCCCAGCGTGTAGCGGTCCTTGGCCTCGATCGACTCGCCCCAGAAGCGCACCAGGGAGAGAAAGTCCACCTCCAGCTCGGCCACCCGCTGGTCGATGTCGGCCAGGTCGGGGCGCGCCTGCAGGCTGGTGAACAGCGCGTGCGACCGGTTGAGCGCCTCCAGCGCCTGCCGGTTGCGCCCCTGCAGCCGCAGCACGCGGGCCATCTCGCGCTGCGCCTCGGCCTCCAGCAGCGGCTCCTCGCGCGAGGCGATCTCGATGGACTGCCGCAGGTGGATCTCCGCCAGGTGCAGCTTGCCGCTCTCCCGGTAGATGATGCCGTAGAACTTGAGCGCCTCGGCCTTGCGCAGCGCGTGGTTCACGCGGCTGAAGATCTCGAAGCCCTCGTCGCAGCTCTGGCGGGCGCGCTCCAGCTCGCCGCGCGCCAGGAACAGCTCCGCCATGTTGACGTGGACAATCCCGGCCTGCACCACGTCGCCCAGCTGCTGCGAAAGCGCCAGCGCCTGGTCGAAGTACTCCTCCGCCGGCTCCAGCCGCCCCAGGTCCACGTGGAGCATTCCCAGGTTGTTGAGGACGGAGATCTGGGCGCCCACGGTGCCGGCGGCCTGCAGGTGCGCCAGGCCGGTGCGGTACAGGTCGGCCGCCTTCTCCAGCTCGCCGCGGATGTTGGCGACGATGCCCAGGTTCTGCACGGCCGCGCCCAGCAGCCAGGGATCGCCCAGCCGCTCGGCGCGCGCGCGGGCGGCGCCGAAGAACGCCTCGGCGCGCTCCAGGTCGCCGCGCCCCTGCGCCAGCTGCCCCAGGCCGTTGAGCGCCCGGCTGGCCACGTCGTCGGCGGCGTGCAGCTCGGCGAGCTCCAGCGCCAGGTCGAACAGCTCCACCGCGAGCTCGTGCTGACCCGCGTGGCGGCAGCAGTGGCCCAGGCGCACGACCACGTCCAGCACGCCGGCCACGTCGTGGGCGGCCACGTGCGCCCGGTACACGGCGTGGTAGGTGTCCGCGGCCGCGTTCCAGTCGCCGGACCGCTCCTGTTCGGCTGCGCGCTCCAGCAGCGGGTGCGGTGAAGAGTTCGACACGTCGGAGTGTGCTGGCGATAACGTAACGAGGGGTCCCTGCGCACCGGCGCAGGGACCCCCGTTGTGCGGGTGCGACTTGAGCCTTGCGATGGGAACGAGGGTCAGCCCCCGACCGAAATATATCCCGACTCGATCGTGACTACACCATCCTTCGACGGCTTGTTCGACTGGTTGTCGGCGTCGGTCGGGTTGGTGGCGCGGTCGGCGCTGATGGAGGTGCGCTCGGCCGTGGCGGCCTCGGGAGCGGTGGCCGAGCTGCTGCAGCCGCCGGTAGTGATCAGAATGCCGAAACAAGCAGCGATGGAGCCGATACGGACACGGGACATGTAGCCTCCTGGGGGGAAAAGGAGCAGGAAACGTATGTGTCTGGGTGTGCAGTCACATGGGAATGTGACACACAATACGTTGCAGAGAGGCCGCTGTCAACCTTTTGAGCGCGCTCCTAACGAGACCTGGCGTTTTTACGGACGATAGGAGCGGCGGGCGAAGGGAGATTGACCTCCCTCGCACGGCCGCCGCTCCCCTCCGGTCCGGCACCGGGGCGGACCAGACGGAATCCGACGATCAGTGATGATCCGGCGCGTCGCCCGGGATGACCCGGAAGACATGGTTGTACGTGGCCCCCAGCGCGCCCAGCCCCGCCAGCAGCAGAAAGAAGGTCGCGATGGAGTAGCCCACGGCGGCCCCGCTGCGGTCGATGCGCGCCCACGACGCGGCCGCCGTGCCCGCCACCAGCGCCAGCAGCAGCAGCAGCACGCCCGCGCCGAAGCCGGCCGCCATCCCCACCGCCTTTTCGGCGCTGTCGCTGAGGACGGGGACCTTGAGCGCCGACGGACCGCGGCGGCGCGGGTTGGCCTCGCTCCACTTCTCGTAGCGGCTTTCCACCGTGCCGAACGTGTCGTCGGCCGGGTCCCTGTGCTGGCTCATGCGCCCCCCTGGCGGCTCAGCGCGTACACGTAGGCTGCGATGGCGGCCACCTGCTGGTCGTCGAAGCTGCCGCCGCCCTTGGGCGGCATGATCCCCGGGTACTGCTTGGGGGCCGCCACGCCGTTGTTGATGATGGTGATGATCTCCGGATACTGCCCCGAGATGTTGAGCCAGGCCGCGTCGTTCAGCGCCGGCGCGGCGGGGCTGCCGGTGCCGCCCTGCCCGTGGCAGCTGGCGCACACGGTGCCGAACTGGTCCTGCCCCGCGTCCACCATGGCCTGCGTGACGCCCTGCGGCAGGTTGGTGGCCACGATGCGCGCGGCGGTGGCGCCCACGGTGGTGCCGGGCGTCACCGCAGGCGGGTCGGGGTGCGCCACGCTGGGCGCCTGGGGCTCGCCGCGGTACGCCACGCGGTCGAAGCCGCCCTCGGCGCCGGGCTCGCACCCGGCCAGCAGCGCCGCCGCGGGAAGCAGGCACGCGGCGCCGCGCACGCGCCGCCGAAACACGTCAGCCTTCACGGATCGTTCTCCTGATGTCTACAGGCGCGACACGGGAATCCCCTGTGTCGGGCGGGTAAAAGAAGCACCCCGCCCGGCGCGCGCAAGGGGCGGGGGGGGTGAACGGGTGAGCGGGTGAACGGGTGACGGAGTGCGGGAGTGCGGGAGTGCGGGAGTGCGGGAGTCGAGGTCCGGGGGCCGCAGCCGGCCTCGTGTCATTCCGAAGCAGGCGCCGCGGGATCTCCACCGACCGCGAATCTGCTGCCCCTGCTCGTCGCCACCCACCGAATCATCGGCGCGAGGACCCTCCGCTCACCCGCTCACCCGCTCACCCGCTCACCCGCTCACCCGTTCACCCGTTCACCCGTTCACCCGTTCACCCGTTCACGCGGCGCCGCGCTCGGCGACGGCGGCGCGGGCGGCGCGCTTCAGCCGCTCCACCATGGCCGTAAGCCCCGCCTCGCGCGCGGAAAGGCCGATCTTGCCCATCACCTGCCGCACGAAGTCGTCGGGGATGGCCAGCACCGTCTCCGGCGGCTGCCCGTTCACCGCATCGAAGATCATCGCCAGCAGCGCGCGAATGGCAGCGCTCTCCCGCGGCACCTCGGCATGGTACCACATCTTTCCATCCACCACCTCGGGAAAGATGGCGACGGGCGTCTGGCACTCGTGCACGCGGTACTGCTCCAGGTCCACGCCGCTCAGGTGCTCGGGGAGCGGGGGGAGCTTGTTGGCGTACTGCACCAGCGCCTGGCGCGTCATGTCCGGCGAAAGGGTGGCGAACCGCCGCAGGATCTTTTCGATCGAGGGCGGCATCTGCTGCGTGGCCGGCTGCGTGTCGCTCATGGGATGGATGCGGGTTCCGGGTGGCCCGGCGAAATCTAATCGTCCGCCCGCCCGTGTGCGACGGTGGATGAACGAAGAGCGGGCCGGAGCGCATCGGCTCCGGCCCGCCCTTCATCCCTCCACCGGATGCCGATGCCTACGACGACCTGGGGCCGGCGCCGCGCACCGCCTCCGGCACGCGGTCGGCAAAGCGCTCGAAGTTCTTGAGGAACGCGTCCGCCAGCTCGCGGGCCTTGGCGTCGTACGCGTCCTTGTCGCTCCACGTCTCGCGCGCGTTCAGCACCTCGGCCGGCACGCCGGGAACGCTCGTGGGGATCTCCAGTCCGAAGAAGGGCGCCGTCGCGGTCTCCACGTCGTCCAGCTGGCCCGCCAGCGCGGCGCGCACCATGGCGCGGGTGTAGGCCAGCTTCATCCGGCTTCCCTCGCCGTACGGGCCGCCCGTCCACCCCGTGTTCACCAGCCACACCCGCGACCCGTGCTCGCGCAGCTTCTCGCCCAGCATCTCGGCGTACACGCCGGGGTGCAGGGGGATGAAGACGGCGCCGAAGCAGGCGCTGAAGGTGGGCTGCGGCTCCTTTACGCCCCGCTCCGTCCCCGCCACCTTGGCCGTGTAGCCGGAAAGGAAGTAGAACATCGCCTGCTCGGGCGTCAGGCGCGCGATGGGGGGGAGCACGCCGTACGCGTCTGCGGTGAGAAAGACGACGTTGCGCGGATGCCCGCCCTGCGCCTGCGGCACGTGGTTGGGGATGTAGTGCAGCGGGTACGAGACGCGGGTGTTCTCGGTGATGGACTGGTCGGCGAAGTCCACCCGGCGCTCCTCGTCCAGCACGCAGTTCTCCAGCACGGTGCCGAACATGCGCGTGGTGGCGTAGATCTCCGGCTCGCCCTCGGCCGAGAGGTTGATGGCCTTGGCGTAGCAACCGCCCTCGTAGTTGAAGATCCCCTCGTTGCTCCACCCGTGCTCGTCGTCGCCGATCAGCGCGCGCTCCGGGTCCGCCGACAGCGTGGTCTTTCCCGTCCCCGACAGGCCGAAGAAGAGCGCGGTGTCGCCCTCCGGGCCCACGTTGGCGGAGCAGTGCATGGACAGCACGCCCTGCTTGGGCAGCAGGTAGTTCAGCAGCCCGAAGACGGACTTCTTGATCTCCCCCGCGTAGCGCGTCCCGCCGATGAGCACTTCCTTCCTGCCGAAGTGGATCAGGATGAAGGTGCTGGTGCGGGTGCCGTGGCGCGCGGGGTCCGCCTGGTACTCCGGCGCGTGCAGGATGGTGAAGCCGGGGGTGAAGTCGTCCAGCTCCTCGCCCGACGGGCGGCGGAACATGTTGTACGCGAACAGGTTGTGCCACGCGTTGGGCGTCACCACCCGCACGCCCAGGCGGTAGCGCGGGTCCGCGCCCGCCCACATGTCGCGCACGTACAGGTTCTGCCCCTCCAGGTGGCCCATCACGTCTTCGCGCAGGCGGTCGTAGTTCGCCGCGTCGAAGGGGATGTTCACCTTGCCCCAGTCGATGTCCGCCTCCGACGACGGCTCGCGGACCACGAAGCGGTCCTGCGGTGAACGCCCGGTGTGCGGGGTGGTGACGGCGTTGAACGGCCCGCCGTCCACCAGGATCCCCTCGCCACGGCGGATGGCGTGCTCCACCAGCTCCACCGGGTTCAGGTTCCAGAACACGGTGCCGGGGTTCCGGATGCCGTGGTTCTCCAGCCCGTAGCGGCTTTCACGCCCGATCACGGGCGCCGCGGCGTCGGCGTTCAACGTAGTAGCCATCGGTCGGATGATCGGTGCGTTCGTACGGCCCCGCCTGACTTTCCGGGCTCGGGGCGGCGGGGCAGAAACGGCAACTCTAGCACGGGGCGCCCCCGGCGGCAAGGATACGATGTCCCGCGGCGCGGGCGTTCCGGGAGACGAACGCCGGCCCCGCGCGTGCGTCCGCGCTCAGGGATCCGGCATCCCCAGCGTGAGGCGGACGCCCGCGTAGACGGTGCGGCCGGGGCCCGGCTCGTAGTACCGCCGCCCGAAGGCGTTCACCACCACGGAGGTGTTGTAGACGCGGTCCGTCACGTTCGTCACCCCCGCGAACGGCGAGAGGCCGATGCGGCCCAGGCGCGCGCCCTCCCACCCGCCGCGCACGTCCAGCAGCGTGTGCGCGGGGGAGCGAAAGCGGCCCTCCGCGTCGTCGTCCGCCACGGGGGTGGTGGATACGTGGCGCAGGTCCACCCCCGCGAACGGCCCGCGCTCCGGCGACGCCAGCAGCGACAGGTCCAGCCGGTGCGGCGCCACGCCGGGGACGGGATTCCCCTCGCGGTCCTCGCCGTTCACCACGTACCGGCCGAAGCGCGCGTCGGTCCAGGTGTACGCCGCCCGCGCCGACCAGCCGGGGCGCGGGGTCAGGACGGCGCTCGCCTCGATCCCCCGGTGCCGCGCCTGCCCCGCGTTGCGGTAGAAGACGCGGCCCGGCGCGCCGGCCACCTCGAACGGGATCAGCGCGTCCGCCACGCGGGCCTGGTAGGCGGCGCCCTCCAGCCAGAGCCACGGCGCCGGCCGTGCCTTTGCCCCCACCTCCGCCGAGAGGGTGCGCTGCGGCTGCAGCTCCGGGTTGAATCCGCCCGCGCCCGTCGGACGGTTGGCCAGCTCCGTCGTCGTGGGCGTCTCGAACGCCGTCGCCACGTTGACGTACAGAGACACCGCGGGCGTGGCGGCAAACGACACGCCCAGCGCGGGGCTCACGCGCCGCATGGTCCGCGCGCCGGAATCGTCCGGGTTCGTCTCCGAGACCAGCCGGTCGCGCACGGAAAAGCGGAACCGGTCGTAGCGCAGCGCGCCCAGCACCTCCAGCCGGCCCAGCTCCGCCGTCCCCTGCGCGAACGCGGAGGACGAGGCCACCCGCTCCCGCTGGTCCAGCGTCCGCGCGCCCCGCGCCCCCGCCTGGTTGGCGAAGTTCAGCCGGTCGTCGTGCTGCCCTTCCACCTCCGTCCCCGCCAGCCAGCGCAGCGGCCCCGCGTCCGCCGACCAGGTGGCGCGCAGGCCGCCCACGCGCCGGTCCAGGTCGATGATCGCGTTCGGGATGGGGTTGTCGATGGAGCGCGCCAGCGCGTACGCCGCCACCTCCAGCGCGCCGGGCCCGGCCTGGTGCCGCCACCAGATCCCCGCCTGCCCCTGCCGCCCCTCTTCGCCCGTGCGCTGCTCCACGTTCCGCGCGAAGGCGGCGCCGCGGTCCACGCGCAGCAGCGAGTCGGAGAGCGAGCCGGGGTTCAGCGCGTCGTAGCGCACCGCGGTGAACGACAGCCGCACCTGGTCCGCGCCGCGCGCCACGGTGAACGTTCCGCCGGCGTTCAGGTTCTCGGCGGATGCGTGCTCCCGGTAGCCGTCGTACGACAGGCGCGACAGGTAGGCGCGGTACGCCATCGCCCCGGCGCGTCCTCCGGCGCTGGTCTCCATCCGCCGCAGGCCGTCGCCCCCCGCCAGCACGCGGTGCTCCGACGCCAGTGGCGCGTCCGGCGGCGCGGCGGTCATGAGCCGGATCACCCCGCCCGACGCGTTGCCGTACAGCGCCGACGCCGGGCCGCGGATGACCTCCGCCCGCCCCAGCGCGGCGGGATCCACGTGGTTGAGCGTGGTCTGCCCGTCCGGCAGCGTGGCGGGAATGCCGTCCACCAGCACCCGCACCCCGCGCACGCCGAACTGCGCCCGCGCGCCCAGCCCCCGCACCGAGATCCGCTCGCCCAGCGCGTAGTTGAAGCGGTTGTCCACCTGCACGCCGGGGAGCGCCGACAGCGCATCCGTGAGCGCCAGCGCCTGCCGCGCCTGACGGATCTCCGCCTCCTGCACCGCGGAGATGGGGAACGGCGCCCGCAGCGCGGGACCGGGCGTGCCCAGCACGGTGACCGTGTCCAGGGGAACGACCTGGACGCTGTCCTGCGCCAGAACCGCCGAGGGCAGCACCCAGAGGAGCGCGGCGAATACGCCTGCCGCGGATGTGTGGCGGAGAGTCATCGATGCGTAGAGAGGCGTGACGAGCCGAACCCATGTGGCTGCCCGCAAGTCCTCTGCCCCTGCCCATCCACAGCCACACCGGAGGCGGGTGATCCCGATCTCACGACGGCACTGGCGGACCGATTGACCCGCTTCGCGGGCAACACCGGCGAGGAGCTCCCGCGACCAGCGCGGGAGCTGACCCGTCCGCCCGTCCCGTTCCCTCGAACTCGAACGAACGCCCGTCCCATCACCTCCCTCCGGGTTGACACAACCCCGCGTCACGGCTAGGTTTGCGGCCAACCGGGCAGTCCCGCGGACGGGCGCCGGAGCCAGCCAGGAGCGCAGGGAGGATCAGGCGGCCTCGCCGGGTCCTCCTTTTCGTTGCGGAGCGCCGGAAAGGGGGCGCGGATCGTTGCGTTTTCGTCCACTGCCGTGCATCTTGCTGCACAGTCCATGAGCCGAATCGCACTGATCACCGGGGCCACCGGCTTCGTCGGCGGGCACCTGGTCCGGCGGCTGGCCGCGGCGGGGTGGAAGGTGCGCGCCCTGGTGCGCGCCACCAGCGACACCCGCCTGCTGGACCAGGTGGGGGCGGAGCGGGTCGTGGGCGACCTGGACGCGGTGGACGCCATTCGCGAGGGCGCCAGCGGCGCCGACACCGTGTTCCACCTGGCCGCGCTCACCGTCGCGCGCGGCGAAGCGCCCTTCGAGCGCGCCAACGCGCTGGGAACGCGCAACGTCGTGCGCGGGGTGCTCTCCGCCGCGGCGCCGCCCCGGCGGCTGGTGTACCTGAGCTCGTACGCCGCCTGCGGGCCGGCGCGCCACGGCCGCCCGCGCGGAACGGACGAAACCCCCGAGCCGATGACCGCGTACGGGCGCACCAAACTGCTGGGCGAGATCGCGGTGCGCGAAGCGACGCAGGACGGCATCGAGACCGTCATCCTGCGCGCGCCGCCGGTGTACGGCCCCGGCGACCAGGCCCTTCTCCCCTACTTTCGCCTCGTGAAGCGCCGCCTTGCCCCCGCGCCCGCGGGGCCCGGCCTGCGCACGCACATGGTGTACGTGGAGGACCTGGCCGCCGCCGTGCAGGCCGCGGCCGACGCGCCCCCCGGCACCTACGCCGTCGCCGAGCCGGTGGAGCACCCGTGGGCCGACGTCGTCGGCCACATCGCTTCCGCGCTGGGGACCAGGCCCGTCCGCGTGCCGCTGCCGCCGGCGCTGGTGCGCGGGGCGGGGACGGTGGCCGGGTGGTTCGGCGGGGTGGGCGTGTTCAACCGCGAGAAGGCCGAAGAGATGCTGGCCCCCGCGTGGCTGTGCGACCTGAAGGGATTGGACGCGCTGCTGCCGCCGGGCACGGCCACCCCGCTGGCGGAGGGCATCGCCCGCACCGCCCGCTGGTACCAGGAACACGGATGGGTTTGATGGCGACGATCGAGGAAACCGTGCGGAGAACCGTGGACCTGTTCGACAAGTGCCGCCGGTTTACGGCGGCGCGCGAGATGATGGACCGGGGGCTCTACCCGTACTTTCAGCCCATCGAGGCCAGCCACGACACCGAGGTGGTGATCCGCGGCGAGACCAAGATCATGGTGGGCAGCAACAACTACCTGGGCCTGACCCATCACCCGTACGTGCTGGAGCGGGCCCGCGACGCGCTGTTCCGCTACGGCACCGGCAACACCGGCAGCCGCTTTCTGAACGGCACGCTGGACCTGCACGAGCAGCTGGAGAACCGCCTGGCGCGGCTGATGGGCGCCGAGGCGGCGCTCGTGTTCAGCACCGGATACCAGACCAACCTGGGGATCATCGGCGGGCTGGTGACGCGCGGCGCGGTGGTGGTGCAGGACCGGCTGAACCACGCCTGCCTGCTGGACGGCGCGCAGCTGGCCGCCGGCGAGCTGGCGCGCTACGCCCATGCCGACATGGGCGCCCTGCGCCGCCTGCTGGAGCGCAACCGCGAGGCCAACGGCGTGCTGATCGCCACGGACGGCGTGTTCTCGATGGAAGGCAACATCGTGGACCTGCCCACGCTGGTGGAGATCAAGGAGGAGTACGGCGCCCGCCTGCTGGTGGACGACGCGCACTCCGTGGGCGTGCTGGGCCGCAACGGCGGCGGCACGGCCGAGCACTTCGGCCTGCAGGACCGCGTGGACCTGACCATGATCACCTTCTCCAAGTCGTTCGCCTCCATCGGCGGGGCGGTGGCGGGGCCGGAGGACGTGATCCACTACCTCAAGCACCACTCGCGGCCGCTCATCTTCAGCGCCTCCATGCCGGGCTCGGCCGTCGCCACGGTGCTGGCCTGCCTGGACGTGATGGAGCAGGAGCCGGAGCGCCGCCAGCGCCTGTGGGAGAACGCCGACTACCTTCGCGGCGGCCTCAACTCCCTGGGCTTCGATACCATCGGCTCGGAGACGCCCATCATCCCCGTCTCGTCCGGCGACATGGAGAAGACCTTCATCTTCTGGCGCGCGCTGTTCGACGCGGGGATCTTCACCAACCCC
>DASUVG010000342.1:0-4029 GCA_036379135.1 Longimicrobium sp. | reverse complement strand
GGCGGGATGATGATGATCATCCCGCCGCCCCTCTCTCATTTCCGAAGCTCTCGGCCTCACAGCCGCAGGCGCAGGCCGATCACCGGGCCAACGTAATCCGTCCCCACCTGCGGGCGCCCCTGCCAGCGCGCGCCCAGCCGCAGGGTGAACGACCCCGCGCCGCCGACGTCGTATCCACCCTCCACCGCCAGCGACGGCCGCACGGGGCGGTCCGCCTCGGTGCGGTCCAGCACCCGCGCCACGCCCGCGCCGGCGGAGACGTACGGCCGCCACGACGCGCCCGAGCCGCGCAGGTGCCGCGTGAAGCCGCCGTGCACCGTGTAGCCCGTCTCGCTGCAGCGGTCGTCGCCCACGAACTCGTCCGGTGACCCGGGGTCCAGCGCGGACTCGCAGATGATTCCCCACGCCCACTGGTTGTACTCGGCGTAGAAGCTCGTGCCGCCGGCACCGGGCGTCACCTGCACCTGGCCGCCGCCGTACACGGTGGTGAACGGCAGCAGCCCGCCGTGCGCCATCACGCGCACCTCGGTCTGGGCCGCGCCGTCCGGCGCGAGCAGCGCGACACCGGCGGCCAGGCAGCCGGCGCGAAGGGTGTTTCGGACGATGGAGGACATTCGATCGATGGAATTCGGCTGGATCGTGGCGGTGAACCGATGCATCTACGTCCCGCGGCCGCGGATTGTGACGGTCCCCGGACATCGGTCTCGCTCGTTGCGCAGGGAGTTCTCCGCCGGGCGTTTGCCGGAAGCATGCTCCCGGCCGGTTGACCATCGCAGCGGGGGCGGGCAGGGATGAGGGGAAGGGAGCACCAGGACGGGCCGGAACCCGATCCGCTGTTCGACGGGCCGGGAGAGATGCGCGCCCGCTGCCGCGCCGGGTACAGGGCATGATCCAACGGAAAGAGGCCCCCTCGCGGGAGCCTCTTTCGTCATCCATCCACCGAACCGCGATCAGGCGAACTGGGCCTGCTCGGTGGAGCCTTCCAGGGCGGCCGTGGAGGCCTGCCCGGAGGTGACCGTCATCAGCACCTGGTCGAAGTAGCCGGCGCCCACCTCGCGCTGGTGCTTCGTCGCCGTGTAGCCGGCGCCCTCCAGCCCGAACTCCTGCTCCTGCAGCTTGACGTATGCGGGCATCCCCTGCTCGCCGTACGCCTGCGCCAGCTCGAAGGTGTGCAGGTTGATCAGGTGCCAGCCGGCCAGCGTGATGAACTGGAACCGGTACCCCATCTCGCCCAGCTCGCGCTGGAACTTCTCGATGGTGAACGCGTCCAGGTGCTTGCTCCAGTTGAAGCTGGGCGAGCAGTTGTACGCCAGCATCTTGCCCGGAAAGTCCGCGTGCACCGCCTCGGCGAAGCGGCGCGCCTCGTCCAGGTCGGGGGTGCTGGTCTCCATCCACAGCAGGTCCGCGTACGGCGCGTACGACCTGGCCCGCGCGATGGCGGGCTCGATGCCGCCGCGCACGCGAAAGTACCCCTCCGCCGTGCGCTCGCCGGTGATGAACTCCCTGTCGCGCTCGTCCACGTCGCTCGTCAGCAGCGTGGCGCTGTCGGCGTCGGTGCGGGCGATGAGGACGGTGGGGATGTCCAGCACGTCCGCCGCCAGCCGCGCCGCGACCAGCGTGCGCTCGAACTGCGAGGTGGGCACCAGCACCTTGCCGCCCAGGTGCCCGCACTTCTTCTCCGACGCCAGCTGGTCCTCGAAGTGCACGCCCGCGGCACCCGCCTCGATCATCGACCTGGTGAGCTCGAAGGCGTGCAGCGGCCCGCCGAAGCCCGCCTCGGCGTCGGCGACGATGGGCACCATCCAGTCGCGCCGGGCCTCGCCCTTCTCCGCCCACTCCACCTGGTCGGCCCGCATGAGCGCGTTGTTCAGCCGCTTCACGACCGCCGGCACGCTGTTGGACGGGTAGAGCGACTGGTCGGGATACGTCTGCCCGCTCAGGTTGTTGTCGCCCGCCACCTGCCAGCCGCTCAGGTAGATGGCCTGCAGCCCGGCCTTGACCATCTGCACCGCCTGCGCCCCCGTCAGCGCGCCGAAGGTGCGCACGGGCTCGGCCGCGTGCAGCGCCTTCCACAGCCGCTCAGCGCCGTGACGCGCGATGGTGTTCTCCACCCGCAGCGATCCGCGCAGCCGCACCACCTCTTCGGCGGTGTACGGCCGCGTGATGCCCTGCCAGCGGGCATCCGTCATCCACCTGATGTTCAGGTCCTTCACCTGCGCGTCGAAGCTCTCCATCGGTCTCATCTCCTCTCGAAGGGTCTGCCCCGGCGCGTGTGCCCAGGAGCTGCTCACGTTCACGTCAGCGCGCGACCGTCACGGCCCGCGCGGCCCACCTCCCCACACCACTGCGGCGGATCCCCATCCACCGGATCAGCCTCATCCCCCGCAGAGCCCGCCATCCAGCCGCTCGTACGCGGGGAGCGTGAGGAACGGGGCGAACTCCTCGCTCAGCACCAGCTCGTCCAGCAGCTCGCGGGCGGCCTCCAGGCAGCGCGGGTCCTCGCGCTCGGCCTTGAGAACCTCCATCTCCGCGTCGCGCAGGCGGATGTAGTCGTCGGGCGTGAAGAAGCCGTCCCCGTCGCCGTCGTCCTGGATGGGCGAGCGGTGGCGGATCCACTGCCACAGCTGTGCCCGGCTGATCTCGGCGGTGGCGGCGTCTTCCATCAGGTTGTGGATGGCGACCGCGCCGTTCCCCATCAGCCACTGCTCGATGTATTGCAGCGCCACGTTCACGTTCAGCCGCGCGCCGCCCTCGGTGATCTGCCCGCCCACGATCCCCGTCTGCAGCAGCGCGTGGGCTTGCACGGTGACGTCCTCGCGCCGCACGTCCTTCTGGTGGGGCCGTTCGTTCAGAATCCTGTCGAATTCCGCCCGCGCCACCGGCACCAGGTCCGGGTGCGCCACCCAGGTGCCGTCGAAGCCCTGCCCCGCCTCGCGCGCCTTGTCCTCGCGCACCTTCGCCAGCGCGCGCTCGTTGACCTCCGCGTCGCGGCGGCTGGGGATGAACGCGGCCATCCCGCCCATGGCGTGCGCGCCGCGGCGGTGGCAGGTCCTTACCAGGAGCTCCGCGTAGGCCTTCATGAACGGCACGGCCATGGTCACCTCCACCCGGTCCGGAAGCACGAAGTCGGCGCGGTTCCGGAACTTCTTGATGATGCTGAAGATGTAGTCCCAGCGCCCCGCGTTGAGCGCGGCGGCGTGGTCGCGCAGCTCGTACAGGATCTCGTCCATCTCGAACGCCGCCAGGATGGTCTCGATGAGCACCGTGGCGCGGATGGTTCCGTGCGGAATGCCCAGCGCCTGCTGCGCGTGGGTGAACACCTGGTTCCACAGGCGCGCCTCGACGTGGCCTTCCAGCTTGGGCAGGTAGAAGTACGGGCCGCTGCCGCGGTCCAGCAGTTCGCGCGCGTTGTGGAAGAAGTACAGCCCGAAATCGAACAGCGACGCGCTGATGGGCTCGCCGTCCACCCGCACGTGGCGCTCGGAAAGGTGCCAGCCGCGCGGCCGGACGATCAGCACGGCGGTCTTGTCCTTCAGCCGGTACTGCTTGCCCCCGGCGTCCAGCGACAGCGTGCGGCGGATGGCGTCGGACAGGTTGGCCTGGCCATGAAGCACGTTCTTCCACGTGGGCGAAAGCGCGTCCTCGAAGTCGGCCATGAAGCAGCTGGCGCCGGAGTTCAGCGCGTTGATCACCATCTTGGCGTCGGTGGGCCCGGTGATCTCCACGCGCCGGTCCTGCAGGTCCGCCGGGCAGGGCGCCACCGTCCAGTCGCCGGCGCGCACCTCGGCCGTCTCGTCCAGGAAGCCGGGCTCGTTCCCCTGGTCGATCCACTCCTGCCGCTCGTCGCGCCGGCGCAGCAGCTCCAGGCGCGTGGGGTTGAACCGGCGGTGAAGGTCCGCGACGAAGGCCAGCGCCTCGGGCGTCAGCACGCGTGCCGCCGCGCCGTCCGCGTCTCCCAGGACCTGAACGCCCTGGACCTGCCCCGCTCTTTCGTCCGCGACCGTCATCGGCGTTCCTCTCGGGAATGAT
>DASUVG010000341.1:0-2970 GCA_036379135.1 Longimicrobium sp. | reverse complement strand
CAGATCCTGGAGACCCACCTGGGGTGGGCCGCCCGGGTGCTGGGCTTCGAGGCCAAGACCCCGGTGTTCCAGGGCGCGTCCGAGGACGAGATCGGCACGCTGATCCGTCTTGCGGGCGCCACCTGGGCCGGGCAGGCGCTGGGGGTGCAGAGCGTGGCGGCGCCGGTGTTCGACGCCGACGACGCACGCGCCATCAGCGAGACGGTGGCGGCGCACGACGCCATCGCCGGCGAGCAGGGGCGTCCGGAGATGGGCATCGGCCGCGCCATCGACTGGATGCTGGACGGCGCGACGACGCCGCCGGACCTGAACGGCAAGCTGCGTTCGCTCAAGCAGTACCTGATCACCGCCGGCCGCGAGCTGGCGGAGCGCAGGGAGAGCGGCGTGGACGAGGCGTTCCCGGCCGCCGCCGCGCTGTCGGCGGCCACGGGCGGCGAGGGGCTTACGGCGGCGCTGGAGGAGCACATGGCGGCGGGCGGGCTTACCCCCGGCGGCAAGGTGCGCCTGCGCGACGGACGCTCGGGCGCGCAGTTCGAGTCGCCGGTGACGGTGGGCACCATCTACATGCTCAAGCTGAGCCACCTGGTGGACGACAAGATCCACGCGCGGTCCATCGGGCCGTACTCCCTGGTGACGCAGCAGCCGCTGGCGGGCAAGGCGCAGTTCGGCGGCCAGCGCTTCGGCGAGATGGAGGTGTGGGCGCTGGAGGCGTACGGCGCCGCGCACACGCTGCAGGAGATCCTGACCGTCAAGTCCGACGACGTGAACGGGCGCAGCCGGGTGTACGAGGCCATCGTCAAGGGCGAGAACCTGCCCGAGCCCGGTCTGCCCGAGTCGTTCAACGTGCTGGTGAAGGAGCTTCAGGCACTCGGGATCAGCGTGACGCTCGGAAGCTGATCGCAGGAAGTGCGTGAGTGCGTGAGTGCGTGAGTGCGGAAGTGAACCCGCCCGAAACGCACTCCCGCACTGACGCACTCCCGCACTAACGCACTTTCAGTCGTCGAGCGCCCGGATGCCGGGCCCAAACCGATAGATAGGGGATCACGAAATGATCGACTTCCCCCGAGCCCGCGAGACCCGGTCTCAGGACTTCAACTACATCCAGGTCAAGATCGCCTCTCCGGAGGAGATCAGGGGCTGGAGCTTCGGCGAGGTCACCAAGCCGGAGACCATCAACTACCGCTCGTTCAAGCCCGAGCGCGACGGCCTGTTCTGCGAGCGCATCTTCGGTCCCGTGAAGGACTGGGAGTGCCACTGCGGCAAGTTCAAGCGCATCCGCTACCGCGGCCACGTCTGCGACAAGTGCGGCGTGGAGGTCACGCTCAGCAAGGTCCGGCGCGAGCGCATGGGCCACATCGAGCTGGCCGTGCCGGTGGCGCACATCTGGATGTTCAAGACGCTTCCCTCGCAGATGGGCTACCTGCTGGGGATGACGCTGCGCGACCTGGAGAAGGTGATCTACTACGCGGCCTACGTGGTCACGTCGGTGGGCGCCCAGGACGTAAAGCACAGCCAGGTGCTGGACGAGGACGAGTTCATCGCGCTCCGCGAAAAGGCGCGCGAGGAGGGCGACGCCGAGTTCGCCGCCGACATCGGCGCGCCGGCCGTGCGCAACCTGCTGGGCCAGATCGACGTGGACGGCCTGGCCGAGTCGCTGCGCACGCAGGTGGCCAACGAGACCAGCCAGCACCGCAAGAAGATGGTGCTCAAGCGGCTCAAGGTCATCGACGCCATCCGCTCCTCCGGGGCGACGCCGTCGGAGCGCAACAAGCCGCAGTGGATGATCCTGGACGTGGTCCCGGTCATCCCTCCCGACCTGCGCCCGCTGGTGCCGCTGGACGGCGGCCGCTTCGCCACGTCGGACCTGAACGACCTGTACCGCCGCGTCATCAACCGCAACAACCGGTTGAAGAAGCTGATGGAGATGCGCGCGCCGGAGGTCATCCTGCGCAACGAGAAGCGCATGCTGCAGGAGGCCGTGGACGCGCTGTTCGACAACGGACGCCGCAGCAAGGCCATCCGCGGCCGCGGCAAGCGCCCGCTCAAGTCGCTGAGCGACATGCTCAAGGGCAAGCAGGGCCGCTTCCGGCAGAACCTGCTGGGCAAGCGCGTGGACTACTCGGGCCGTTCGGTGATCGTGGTGGGTCCCGAGCTCAAGCTGCACCAGTGCGGCCTGCCCAAGGCGATGGCGGTGGAGCTCTTCAAGCCGTTCATCATCCACGAGCTGGAGAAGCGCGGCGAGGCGGAGACGGTAAAGCGCGCCAAGAAGATCGTGGAGCGTGACGACCCGCGGGTGTACGAGGTGCTCGAGGACATCATCCGCGACCACCCCGTGCTGCTGAACCGCGCGCCCACGCTGCACCGCCTGGGGATCCAGGCGTTCGAGCCGGTGCTGGTGGAGGGCAAGGCCATCCGCATTCACCCGCTCGTCTGCGCGGCGTTCAACGCCGACTTCGACGGCGACCAGATGGCGGTGCACGTGCCGCTTTCGTTCGAGGCGCAGCTGGAAGCCCGCGTGCTGATGCTGTCGTCGAACAACATCCTGCTGCCCAGCAACGGGCGGCCGGTGGCGGCGCCGTCGCAGGACATCGTGATCGGGTGCTACTGGCTGACGAAGGACCAGGCCGACTTCCGCGACAAGGTGGTGGCGGACCAGGCCGAGATCGCCAAGGCCCCGGCCGACCGCGACCAGTCCGTCGTGCTTCCGCGCTTCGGCACGGTGGCCGAGGTGGAGATGGCGCTCGCGCACCGCCGCGTGGGCTATCACTCGACGGTGTACTTCTTCACCGACCCGCGCCCCGAGGCCGAGAAGGAGCCGGGCGAGGGGATGGTCAAGGAGTGGGTGCCCACCACCCCCGGGCGCATCATCTTCAACTCGTCGGTTCCGCCCGCGATGGGGTTCTGGAACAAGACGATGGGCAAGAAGGAGCAGGGCGACATCATCTTCAGCGCCTACCGCACGGTGGGTCT
>DASUVG010000340.1:0-25661 GCA_036379135.1 Longimicrobium sp. | reverse complement strand
TCTGCGGGAACGCCCCCGGCCTTCTCGCGGGCCCAGGCTTCGCCAGATCGCGCATCGGGTGTTCGTGGAGGCCGGCTCCGGTGCGCTTGCGGCAGGAGGTCGGCGCCAGGCTGGGGACGAGGATGGCGGGATAGGTATCTCCCGTAAAAATTCTCATGGCCCCCTGCCGCGCTTCCCTCCCTCTGCCGTTCCCGACGCGTCCACACACGCGTGGAGCGACCCCCACCCGCCGCCGTGCCCTGACACCCTTCCATTGCATCGCGGGTCACCTCGCCCCTGGAGAGCGCGACCGCAGTCTGCAACCAGATCCGCGATGAACCTCTTTTCTGTGCCCACCCCATGCCCGAATCGAGGTGTTGTATCAATTCCCTCGTACCGCCCTGCCGGATTTGCGTGCATCCCCGAATCGCGATTCGCCGCAGAGAGAGCAGAGCCGAAACGAGGGGACGCAGAAATCGCTCGATTGGTTCTCTGCGCTCTCTTTTTTCGTCTCTGCGCTCTCTGCGTTCAAATTCCACTCCCTGGCCGCACACGCAGTCCGCGGCAACGGGATCAGACGAGGCTCAGGGCTTCGTCCTGGCTGAGGTTGGCGGGGTCGCCGTCGGCGGCGGCCTCGATGACCGACGCCAGCGCGGCCAGGCTGCGCGCGCCGAACACGGCCCGCATCTCCAGCTCCACGCCAAAGGTGTCGCGGACGCGCGCGGTGAGCTGCGTCGCCAGCAGCGAGTGGCCGCCCAGCAGAAAGAAGTCGTCCGACGGTTGCGGTTCCACGCCCAGCAACTCCGTCCACAGCGCCGCGAGCCGCTCCTGGACCGGCGCGGGCGTCCATGGAGCGCCCGCATCCTCCCGGGACGCGTCCGTCGGTACGTCCTCCTCCACGGCTGTCCCCGCATCTACCCGCGACTCCGCCCTGCCCTCGTCCTGCACCGCGGCGGGCGATTGCTCTACCGGGGCCGGACGGGGTTGGATGGGGATAAGGAGATGGAGGGGGTCCGGCTCGCGGTGGCGAGTCCACAGGGGGCGCCAGTCCGGCGACGCGCCCTCCACCCACAGCCGCGCCAGGGCGGCAAGGAACCGGGCGGGGGCGGGGAGCGACGGGTCGCCGCTGTCCAGCGACGTGATCACCGCGGGGGGCGGCGTGCCCTCCCCCCACCGGGCGGCGAGGTCGCGCAGCGCGGTGCCCGGGCCCACCTCCAGCAGCACGCCCCCCGGCTCGCGCAGCAGCCCGGCGATCCCCGCGCCGAAGCGGATGGCCTCGCGAAAGTGCCGCGCCCAGTATAGCTCGTGCGTGGCCTCTTCTGCGGTAAGCCACGTGCCGGTCACCGAGGAAACGAGGGGGATCTCCGGCGGGGCCAGCGTGATGCGGGTGGTGATGGGGAGAAGGTGCTCCGCCGTGGCCAGCCGCGTGAAGGGCGAGCGGAACGCGAACGCCGCGGGGCCGCGCCGGGGCGTGTGGCCGGCCGCCCGCAGCCGGCGCTCCGCCTCGTCCACGGCGGCGTGCGGCCCGGCGACCACGCACGCCCCGGGCACGCTCGCCTCCACCACCTCCGTGGCGCGCACCAGGAAGGGCTGCACGTCGACCGGCGAAAGGGCCACCTCCAGCTGCGAGGCGTCGGGGAGCCCGTCGATGGCCCGCCCGCGTGCCGCCGCCAGCTCCAGCGCCCCGTCCAGGGGGAGCACGCCGGCCAGACACGCGGCCACGAGCTCGCCCGGCCCGTAGCCGAGCATGGCCGCGGGAACGATCCCCCACGACGCCCACAGCCGCGCCAGCGCGTAGCTCGCCACGAACGCCGCGGGGTGCGCCCGCTCCGCGCGCGGCGGCTCGTCCGCGCCGCCGGGAACGAGCAGGAGGCTGCGGACGTCCATCCCCAGGTGCGGAAGCAGGAGCCCGGCGCAGCGATCCACCGCCCCGCGGAAGGCGGGCTCCGCGGCGTAGAGCGCGTGCATCGTCCCCCCGTCGATCTCCTGCACGCCCGGGACCAGGAACCTGACCGGCGCGGCGCTCCCGTCCGCCATTCCGTCCACCACGCGGCCCGGCGCGCGGCGCTCCAGCAGCGCCGCCGCGTCTTCGCCCTCGCGCACCAGCAGTGCGCGCCGGTACGCGTACGTCCGCCGTCCGCCCGCGAGCGAGCGGGCCAGCTCCCCCCGCGGCTGCCCCGGGTTCGCGCGCAGGTGCGCCGTCAGCGAAGCGGTCTCCTCCTCCAGCGCCTGAGCGGTGGGGGCGGAGAGCACCAGCAGTAGCCACTCGCGTCCCTCCGCGGGCGCGGCGGCCACGGGGGCCGTCGCCGGCTCGCGGGACGGGAGCACGCCCTGGGGCAGGGGAAGGCGCGAGAGCGGCAGGTCGGGCGTGGCGATGGCGGCGGCGGCCAGCGCCTCCAGGGCCGCGGCCACCCCCCGCACGGTCCCGGCGTCCAGGAGGTCGGCGGAGTACTCCAGGCCGCAGTCGACGCTCCCGTCCGCGCGCTCCGTGCAGTTGAGGGTGAGGTCGAACTCGGCCACGGCGCCGTCGGTGGGCACCAGCTCCGCCTGGATTCCGGGGAGCCGCAGCTCGCCGGTGGCGTTCTGCCACAGGAACTGGACCTGGAAGTAGGGCGGATACCCCACCCGCACCTCCGGGCGCAGCGCCTCGACCATGGTGTCGAAGGGAAGCTCCTGGTGCGCGAACGCGCCGGACACGGTGTCGCGAACGCGGCGCAGCGCCTCGCGAAAGGGCGGGTCGCCGTCCAGCCGCGTGCGCAGCACCAGCGAGTTTACGAAGTAGCCGATGAGCGCCTCGGTCTCCACCCGGGTGCGGTTGGCCACCGCGGAGCCCACGACCAGGTCCGGCTGACCCGTCCAGCGGCAGAGCAGCGTCTCGAAGACGGCCAGCACCGCCGCAAAGGGCGTGGCGCCCTCCCCGCGGGCCAGGGCACGGAGGCCGTCCACCAGGTGCGCCGGCAGGCGGAAGCGGTGCCATCCCCCGCGCTGCATGGGGTCCCAGGGGACGGGCCGGTCCGGCCGCAGCTCCAGGGCGGCGGGCATGCCGTCCAGCTGCTCGCGCCACCAGCCCAGCTCCTGCTCCAGGCGCTCACCCCGGAAGTGCTCGTTCTGCCACGCGGCCCAGTCGGCGTACTGCAGGGGGAGGTCGGGAAGGGGGGAGGCAAGGCCGTGGGAAAAGGCGCCGTACAGCGCGGCCAGCTCGCGAAAGAGCACGTCCAGGCTCCAGCCGTCGCTGATGATGTGGTGCGTGAGCAGCACCATCACGTGCTCCTCGGGTGCCAGCCGCAGCAGGGTCACCCGCAGCAGCGGCCCCTGGTCCAGCGCGAAGCGGTGGCGCCGCGCGTCCATCACCCGGCGCCGGACCTCGTCCTCCCGCGCGTCGGCGGGGACGGCGGAAAGGTCGTGCGCCTCCACGTGCGCCGTGCCCATGGGGGCAATGCGCTGCACGGGGCGCCCGTCCACCACGGGAAAGGTGGTGCGCAGCGCCTCGTGCCGGCGCACCACCTCGTCCAGCGCGCGCTGCAGCACCCCCGCGTCCAGGGCGCCCCGCAGCCGCACGGGGTAGGCGATGTTGGAGCACGGGCTGCCGGGGTCCAGCTGGTCCAGCAGCCACAGCTCGTCCTGCGCGGTGGCCGTCTCGGCAAGGGGCCCGTGCCGCGGTCGGGGGCGAAGGCCGTCCACGGGCGCGGCCGCGGCGGTGGCGGCGGCCAGCCGGCGCATCAGCAGCTCGCGCTGTGCCGGGTCCAGCAGGGCCAGGCGGTCGGTCAGGGCGGTCATGGTGCCACCGGCGCGGCGGTGAGCAGGGCGTCGACCTGCTCGGAAGAAAGGCCCAGTACCTCGTCCAGCGCCGCCTCCAGCACGGCAGGGTCCACGGCGCGCAGCCGCGCCTCGGTGATCTCGGCGGCCATGGTGCTCACGGTGGGGGACCGGAAGAGGGCCTGGATGGGCAGCTCCACGCCAAGCTCCTGCCGGATGCGCGCGATCAGGCGCGTGCCCAGCAGGGAGTGCCCGCCCAGCTCGAAGAAGTTGTCGCGCGCGCCAATCCCGTCCACTCCCAGGAGCCGGCTCCACAGCTCCTGGAGCTCCCGCTCCAGGCCGGGGAGCGGCGCCGCGTATGGCTCCGCCAGGGCGAGCGGATCGCGCGGCGCGCGCGGTAGCCCGGAATCCGCCCCGCCCGAGAAGCCGGAGGGTGGATCGGGAACGGGAACGGGGTCCGCCGGCGGCGCCGACGCGAGCACGGGTGCCGCGGCCTCGATCTCCCCCCGCGCCTCCGTCTCCACGGCGGCGGGCATCGGGGCGGCGGGGGAGGGCGCCGGGCGGCTCGCGGCGGGGCGGGTGCGCACCCAGTAGCTGGTGCGCTCGAACGGGTACGTGGGCAGGGGCACCCGCCGGCGGCGCTCGCCGGAAAAGACGCCGCGCCAGTCGGGGGAGACGCCCGCCGTCCACAGCCGCCCCAGGGCGCCCAGCAGGTAGGCGGCATCCGCCGCCTCTTCCCAGGCGTGGCGCAGCGAGGCGATGGCGAGGGGCGCCCCCCGTCCCTCCGCGGGGGGGCGCTGGCGGACGAATGTGCCGAGGGTCTGCCCCGGCCCCACCTCCAGCAGCACGCGGCCGGGGTCCGCCAGCAGGGTGGCCACGCCGGCGTCGAAGCGCACCGGCTCGCACAGGTGGCGCGCCCAGTAGTGGGGATCCGCCGCCTCGGCCTCCGTCATCCAGGTCCCCGTCAGCGTGGACACGAGAGGGATGCGGGGCGCGGCGGGGCGCATGCGCGACACCCGCTCCGCCAGCGCCTCGGCAGCGGGGCGCACCAGCGGCGAGTGAAAGGCGTGGGTGGTGGGGAGACGCCGGGTGGCGTGACCCGCCTGGCGCAGCCGGCGCTCCACCCCGGCCACGGCCGCCTCCGTCCCCGCCACGGTGCACATGGCGGGCGCGTTCTCCGCGGCCACCACGGCGCCGGGCTCCAGGAAGGGCGCCACGGAGCCCGGGTCCAGCGAGACGGCCAGCATGGCGCCGCCGGGGAGCGCCTCGACCAGCCGGGCGCGGGCGGCCACCAGGGCCAGCGCGTCCTCCAGCGGCAGCACGCCGGCCACGCAGGCGGCCGTGTACTCGCCCAGCGAGTGCCCCATCACCGCGTCGGGGACGATCCCCCACGACGCCCACAGCCGCGCCAGCGCGTACCCCACCACGAAGACGGCGGGCTGCGCCATGGCGGTGCGGTTGAGCCGCTCCGCCGCGGGGTCCGGCGCGCCGCGTCCCAGCATCTGCCGCAGGTCCACCGCGGCTTCCCCCGTCTCCGCCGCCTCCCCCGCGCCGGGGGGGTAGAGGACGTCGCGGATGTCGGTGCCGTCCAGGTGCGGGCGCAGCAGCGCGGCGCAACGGTCCACGGCGTCGCGGAACACGGGCTCCGTCCGGTACACTCCCCGCCCCATCCCCACGTACTGGTCGCCCAGCCCGGAGAAGAGAAAGGCGACGGTGCGGCTCCCCTCGGGGGCGCGGCCCTCGGCCACCCGCCCCGGCGGCGGCGCCCGCAGCACGGCCGCCACGTCCTCCCCGCGCCGCACCACGACGGCGCGGCGCCGGGCGAACGCCGTCCGCCCGCGCGCCAGCGTGTGGGCCACGTCGCCGAGCGCGAGGCCGGGATGCTCGTCCAGGTGCGCGGCCAGCCGGGCCGTGGCCGCGTCCAGCGCCTCCGGCGTGCGTGCGGAGACGGCCAGCAGCCGCCACTCGCGCCCGGGGTCCGCCGGGTCGGGCGCGGGCGGCTCCTCCAGCACCACGTGGGCGTTGGTGCCCCCCATCCCGAAGGCGGAGACGCCCGCGCGGCGCGGCGTGCCGCCGCGCTCCCAGGGCCGCAGCGCCGTGGCCACGGCGAACGGGTTGCGGCCGAAGTCGATGCGCGGGCTGGGGCGCCGGAAGTGCAGGGTGGGGACGATCTCGCCGTGCCGCAGCGACAGCACGGTCTTGATGAGGCCGGCCATCCCCGCGGCGCTGTCCAGGTGCCCCACGTTGGTCTTTACGGAGCCCAGCGCGCACGAGCCGGGCTCGCGCGGACCGTACGCCTCCGTCAGCGCCGCCACTTCGATGGGGTCGCCCAGCTCGGTGCCGGTGCCGTGCGCCTCCACGTACCCCACCGTCTCCGGGGGGACGCCGGCGGCCCGCAGGGCGGCGCGCAGCACCCGCGCCTGGCCCTGCACGCCGGGGGCGGTGTAGCCCACGCGCCGCGCGCCGTCGTTGTTGATGGCCGAGCCCAGGATCACGGCGTGGATGGTGTCGCCGGCGGCCAGCGCGTCCTCCAGCCGGCGCAGCACCACCACGCCCACCCCGCTTCCGCCCACGGCCCCCCGCGCCTCGGCGTCGAAGGCGCGGCAGTGGCCGTCCGGAGACGCGATGCCGCCCTCCTCGTACACGTAGCCGGTGGTCTGCGGCACCCGCACGGCGGCGGCGCCGGCCAGCGCCAGGTCGCACTCGCCCCCCAGCAGCGACCGGCAGGCCATGTGCACGGCCACCAGCGAGGTGGAGCACGCCGACTGCACGGTCACGGCGGGCCCTTCCAGCCCCAGCTTGTAGGCCGCGCGGGTGGTCAGCGAGTCCTTGTCGTTGGCCAGGTGCAGGGCAAAGCGGCCGGCCAGCTCCTCCAGCTCGCCGTCCGCCTGCAGCAGGGCGTGGTAGCCGCTGCGGCTGACTCCGGCGTACACGCCCACCTGCACCCCGTCGCCGGGAACGTGGCCGGCGTGCTCCAGCGCCTCCCACGCGCACTCCAGAAAGAGGCGCTGCTGCGGGTCCAGCACGGTGGCGTCCAGCGCGTTGAAGCCGAAGAAGCCGGCGTCGAAGCGGTCGATCCCCTCCAGCACCCCCGCCGCGCGGACGAACCGCGGGTCCCCCAGCAGCGCCGGGTCCACGCCGGCCGCGAGAAGCTCCTCGTCCGTGAAGAGGGTGATGGATTCCCGCCCGTCCCGCAGGTTGCGCCAGAACGCCGGTACGTCCGGCGCGCCGGGAAAGCGGCCGGCCATCCCCACCACCGCCACCCGGCCCCGCCCGCCCTCCGTGGGAGGCGGGGGCGCGGCGGACGGCGTCTCCGCCGGCGGCGCGGCGGCGTGCGGCGCGGCGCCGTCCCCGGCGTGGGCGGCCAGGGCGCGGACGGTGGGGTGGCGAAAAAGGTCCAGCAACGCCAGCTCCGCCCCCGGCAGCTCCCTGCGCAGGCGTTCGTGCAGCCCCATGAGGAGGAGCGAGCTGGCCCCCAGGTCGAAGAAGTTCTCGTCCAGCCCCACCTGCTCCACCCCCAGCACCTGGCCGCAGAGCGCGGCGATGCGCGCCTCCGTCTCGCCGCGCGGCGCGGCGTGGGCACCTGGACCGCGCGCCGCCTCCGGCGCGGGGAGGGCGCGGCGGTCCACCTTGCCCGCGGGGGTCAGCGGCACGCGGCCGATGGCGATGCACGCCGCCGGCAGCATGTACTCCGGCAGGGTGCGGGCGAGAAAGGCGCGGACCTCGTCCAGCGCGGGCGCGTGGATTTCGCCCCGGGGGACCACGTAGACGGCCAGCCGCCGCGCGGCGGGGACGTCGCCGTGCACCGCGGCGACGGCGTCGAGCACGGCGGGGTGCGCGCGCAGGGCGGCCTCGATCTCCCCCAGCTCGATGCGGAAGCCGCGGAGCTTCACCTGCCCGTCCATCCGGCCCAGGAACTCCAGCGTGCCCCCCGGCAGCCACCGTCCGCGGTCTCCGGTCCGGTAGACGCGGCCGGGGCGGCCGTCCAGATCCACCGTGACGAAGCGCTCCGCGGTGAGCTCCGGCCGTCCCACGTATCCGGAAGCCAGCCCGTCGCCGGCCACGCACAGCTCGCCCGGCACACCCACGGGGACGGGGCGCAGCCCGGGGTCAAGCACGTAGACCTGGTTGTTGGACAGGGGCTCGCCGATGGGGATCCCCGGGCGCTCCAGGTCCTCCGGCCGGACGTCGCGGGCCGTGGTGAGGCTGGTGTTCTCCGTGGGCCCCCACACGTTGCGCACGCGGACGCCCGGCAGCCGCTCCAGCGCGCGCCGCGCGTGCGCCACGGCCAGCACGTCGCCGCCGCTGCACAGCACGCGCAGTCCGCGCAGGTCGTCCGCGCGCTCGTCCACCACCTGGCCAAAGAGGCCGGCGGTGAGAAAGGCCCAGGTCACGCCGTGCGCGCGGATGAACGCGCCCAGCTCCGCCAGCGCCGGCGGGCCCGCGGGATGGACGGCCAGCCGCCCCCCGTTCAGCAGGGCGCCCCACACCTCCATCAGCGACGCGTCGAAGGCCAGCGGCGACGCGGCCAGCACCACGTCGTCCGGACGGTGGTCCAGCGTGGAGGCGCGCACCAGCCGCACGACGGCGCGGTGGGGGATCTCCGCGCCCTTGGGGACCCCCGTGGAGCCGGAGGTAAAGAGCACGAACGCCGGGCTGCCGCCGCCGCCCCCGTCCGCCGGGGACGTGGCGTCCTCCGCCGCGATCCCCGCGGCGTCGTCGGCCAGCGAGACGACGGGGCCCGCGAAGCCGGACAGGGCCGGGGGAAGGGTGTCGCGGACGAGGAGGAGGGCGCAGCCGGCGTCCGCGGCCATTCGCGCCAGGCGCGCCGCGGGGTACGCGGAATCCAGCGGGACGCACACGCCGCCCGCCCGCAGCACCCCCAGCACGGCGGCCACGGCGTCGGCGGAGCGGTCCATCGCCAGCCCCACCGGCGTTCCCTGGCCCACGCCGCGGGCGCGCAGCCAGCGCGCCAGCCGGGCCGAGCGGGCGTCCAGCGCGCCGTACGTGACGGGCGCGCCATCCCCCACCAGCGCCCCGGCGTCCGGCGCGGACGCGGCGACTTCCGCGAACAGGCCGTGGATCGTGGCGTCGCGCGGATACGGCGTGGCGGTGGCGTTCCACGTCTCCAGCACGGTGCGCCGCTCGGCCGGGTCCATCAGCGGCAGCGCGGCGGCGGGCGCGTCGGGGTCCGCGGCGGCGGCCTCCAGCAGCCGCGCCAGGTGGCGGCAGAGGCGCGCGGCGGTTTCGTCATCGAACAGGTCCGTGGCGTACTCCAGCCATCCCCGGATCCCCGCCCGGCCCGCGTCCTCCAGGGCCAGCGTCAGGTCCACGCGCGAGGTCTGCGTGCCGAGCTCCACGCGCTCGGTGCGAATGCCCTCCAGGCGCAGCACGTCCACGGCGTTCTGCAGCGAGAAGAGCGCCTGGTAGACGGGGTGGTGCGCCAGGCTGCGCTCCACGCCCAGCGCGTCCACCAGCCGCTCGAAGGGAAGGTCCTGGTGCGCGTGGGCGCCGAACGTGGCGTCGCGGGCGGCGCGCAGCACGTCGCGGAACGAGGGCTGGCCGGAGAGCTGCGCCCGCAGGGGCAGCGTGTTGACCAGGAGCCCCAGGAGCTCCTCCGTCTCCGGCCGGCCGCGGTTGGCCAGCGGCGTTCCCACGACGACGTCTTCCGTGCCCGACCAGCGGGCCAGCAGCACCTGGAAGCCGGCCAGCATCGCCATGAACGGCGAGCCGCCCTCCGCGCGCGCCAGCCGCCGCACGCCGTCCGCCGCGTCGGGGGCGAGCGCAAAGGGGTGCGCCGCCCCGCGCGACGACGGCAGGGCAGGGCGCGGGCGGTCCGTGGGCAGCTCCAGCGTGGCGGGCGCGCCCCGCAGGTGCTCCCTCCACCAGGCAAGCTGGGCCTCCATCCGCTCGCCGTCCAGCCATTCGCGCTGCCACGCCGCGTGATCCGCGTACTGCAGCCGCGGCTCCGGCAGCGGAGAGGGCGCGCCCCGCGCAAAGGCGCCGTACAGCGCCGCAAGCTCGTGATAGAGCACGCCCATGCTCCACCCGTCGCTCACGGCGTGGTGCATCACCAGCACCAGCGCGTGCTCGTCCGGCGCCAGCCGCAGCAGCGTGGCGCGAAAGAGCGGCCCGCGCTCCAGGTCGAACGGCCGCGCCGCCTCTTCGCGCCCCCGCCGCCGCACCGCCTCCATCCGCTCGCCGGGCTCCACGTCTTCCAGGCTCTCCTCGGCCAGGGGAAGGCCGATGGACGACGTCACCACCTGCACCGGCGCCCCGTCGCGCGAGGCGAACACGGTGCGCAGCGACTCGTGCCGCCGCACCACCTCCGCCAGGGCACGGCGCAGCGCGCCCGCGTCCAGCGGTCCCGCGAGGGAATACGCCCGGGAGATGGCGTAGGCCACGTTCCCCGGCTGCATGCGGTCCAGGAACCAGAACCGCTGCTGCGCAAACGACTGCGGACAGGTGCGCTCCACCTCCGGCAGCGCGGCGGGCGCGGGCGACGGTCGTGCGCCGTCTTCATCCATCCAACCGATGGCGGGCGCGGGAGCCGGTCCCGCTCCGTCTCCATCGACCGAAGTCAGTTCATCCATCCGAGCGGCGATGGGCGTGGGAGATGGCCGCGCACCGTCTCCATCCACGGAGACAGCGGCGGTGGTGGGCGATGGAGATGGCCGCGCACCGTCTCCATCCACGGAGACAGCGGCGGTGGTGGACGATGGAGATGGCCGCGCGCCGTCTCCATCTACCGAAGTCACTCCATCCCTCCGGGCGGCGATGGGTGTGGGAGATGGCGCCGTGTCGTCTCCATCCGCCGAAATCGTCCCATCCAACCGGGCGGCGATGGACGCGGGAGATGGCCGCGCATCGTCTCCCTCTGCCGATGAAGTGGCGACGGTGGATGTGGGAGACGGGTGCGCCTCCAGCGGCCGGGGGAGCGGCTCGAACGGGAGCTCGGAGACGCGCAGGTCGGGGTTGGCCGCGGCGGCGCGCAGGATGGCCGCGAAGCGCTCGGCCAGGCCGCGCATCGTCGCCTCGTCCCACAGCTCCGCGTGGCAGGCGATGCGCCCGGCCAGCCCCCCGGGGTGCCGGCGCAGGGAAAAGACCATCTCCCAGGGCGATGCGTCCACTTCGATCAGCGCCATCCGCAGGGTCACGCCGGCGGCCTGCAGGGTGGGCCAGGGCGCGTCGTGCAGGACGAAGCAGGGAGAGCCGTACCGGCCGGCGCCGGCCGGGAGCCCCGCCAGCACCGCGTCCACGGGAAGGTCGCGGCGGGCGAAGGCGTCCTGGGCGGACTCGCGCATCCGCGGCACCAGCTCGCGAAACGGCGGGTCGTCCCTCAGGTCCGCGACAAAGGGAAGGACGTTGAGGAAGTAGCCCACCAGCGTCTCCGTCTCGTCGTCCCGGTTCCCCACGGCGCCGCCCACCACCATGGCGTCCTGCCCAGACCAGCGGGCCAGGAGCGCGGCGAAAGCCGCCAGCAGCGGGGAGTGCAGGGAGGCCGCGCCCGCCCGCGCCAGGGTCCACGCGTCGCTCAGAAAGGAGCGGTCCAGCTCGAACCTGTACAGCGCGGCGCCGTGGTCCGGGGCGGCCGGGCGCGGCCGGTCCGTCGGCAGGGCCAGCGGCGGGACGGCGGCCACGCGGGCGCGGGCGTCGGCCAGCCGGGCCTGGAAGGATGCGTCCGCCAGGCGCTCCCGCTGGCGGGCGGCGTAAGCGCCGTAGTGCAGGGGCAGCGGGGGAAGGGGCGAGGGGAGCCCGGCGGCGAACGCCTCGTACAGCACGGCCATGTCGCGAAAGAGCACGTACGTGCTCCACCCGTCGCTGGCCAGGTGGTGAAACGAGGCCGCCAGCTGGTGCTCCGCGTCGCCCAGCCGCAGCAGGTGAAAGCGGAACAGGGGGCCCGCCTCGACGTCGAAGCGCGCCGCCGCCACCCGCAGCGCGATCCGCCGCGCCTGGGCGGCGCGTTCGTCCCCGGCGAGCGTGCGCAGGTCCGTCACGGGGAGGTCCACCTCTGCCGCGGGAAGCACCCGCTGCACCGCCTCGCCGCCGCGGGCGTCCACCACGGTGCGCAGGGCGCCCTGCCGCCGCACCATCTCCTCCAGCACGCGGCGCAGGACGCCGGTGTCCAGCGGGCCCTCCAGGGTGTAGACCACGGCCTGGTTGAAGCCACCCGCCGGGCGCGCCCGCTCCAGGCGAAGAAAGCGCTCCTGCGCCAGGGAGAGGGGATACGTCCTGTTCATACGGCCTCTGCCGGGTCGGCGGAAAGGTCCATCCAGTAGCGTCGCCGCTCGAATGGATAGGTGGGAAGAGGGATCCGGCGGCGGCGCTCCCCCGCGTGCAGCGCCTCCAGCCGCACCGGCACGCCGGCGGCCCACAGCGCGCCGGCCGCGCGCAGGAGCTGCGCGGGCTCCGGCTCGGCGCCCGCGCCGTCCAGGGTGGAGACGGTCGTCCGGCCGGCGCAGGCGGGGTGGCGGCGCACCAGCCCGGCCAGGGCGGTCCCGGGGCTCACCTCCAGGAACACGCGCTCGGGAACCCGCGCCAGCTCGGCCAGCGCGTCGGCAAAGCGCACGGTGCGCCGCAGCTGCCCGGCCCAGTACGCCGGGTCCGCCGCCTCCGCCGCCGTGAGCCAGCGGCCGGACACGGTGGAGACCAGGGGGATGCGCGCCGGGGCGCGCGGGACCTGCTCCACCCGCCGCCGGAACGGCTCCACGGCGGGCTCCATCATGGCCGAGTGAAAGGCGTGGGAGCCGGCCACGGGCCGCGCCCGCACGCCGTCCCGCGCCAGCGACCGGCGCAGGGCCGCCACCGCGTCCGCCGGCCCCGCCGCCAGGCAGGCGCCCGGGGCCGCCGCGGCAACGTCGGCCCCGGGGACCAGGCGGGCGGCGAGCTGGTCTTCCGAGAGCGGGACGGCCAGTAGGGCGCCGGGGGGAAGCGCGTGCACCAGCCGGGCGCGCTCCGCCACCAGCGCCAGGGCGTCTTCCAGCGTGAACACGCCGGCCACGCACGCCGCCACCAGCTCGCCCGCGCCCTGCCCGGCCACCGCCTCCGGCTCCACGCCCAGCGACGCCCACAGCCGGGCGAGCGCCCAGCAGACGGCGAATACGGCGGGCTGGGCCAGCCGCGTCTCGCCCAGGCGCGCGGCCGCGGCGTCGGTGGCGCCGGCGGCGGGGAGCAGCACCTCGCGCAGGTCCATCCCCAGGTGCGGACGCAGCAGGGCGGCGCAGCGGTCCAGCTCGCCGCGGAAGACGGGCTCGGCGTCGTACAGCCCCCGGGCCGTCCCGGCGGCGTGGGCGCCCTGTCCGGGAAAAAGGAAGACGACGGGCGCGGCTCCCTCGCCCGCCGTTCCCTCGCGCGTCCGCTCCGGCGCGCGCGACGCCAGCAGCGCCGCCGCGTCCTCGCCCTGGCGCACCAGCACGGCGCGCCGGTGCGCGAAGGCGCGCCGCCCCACGGCGTGCGTGTACGCCACGTCCGCCAGCGGGGGGGCGGGATGGGCGCGCAGGTGCGCCGCCAGCGCGGACGCCGCCGCCTCCAGCGCCGCCGGCGTCCGCGCGGAGACCGTCAGCAGCTGCCACTCGCGGCCGGGGGAGGCGGGCTCCCCCGCCGGCGCCTCTTCCAGCACCACGTGGGCGTTGGTACCGCCCAGGCCGAACGCGGACACCCCCGCCCGGCGCGGCACCCCGCTGCGCGTCCAGGGCCGCAGGGCCGTCACCACCTGGAAGGGGTTGCGGCCGAAGTCGATCCGCGGGTTGGGCCGGCGAAAGTGGAGGGAGGGGACCAGCTCGCCGTGCTGCAGCGAGAGCACCGTCTTGATGAGCCCCGTCACCCCGGCCGCCGCGTCCAGGTGGCCCAGGTTGGTCTTTACGGAGCCCAGCGCGCACGAGCCCGGCGCGCGGGGGCCGTACGCCTCGCACAGGGCGGCCACCTCGATGGGGTCCCCCAGCTCCGTCCCGGTGCCGTGCGCCTCCACGTAGCCGATGCTGTCCGGGGGCACGCCCGCCGCGGCCAGGGCGGCGCGCAGCACGGCCGCCTGCCCCGGCACGCACGGCGCCGTGAAGCCGATGCGCTGCGCCCCGTCGTTCCCCACGGCCGAGCCCAGCACCACGGCGCGCACGGTGTCGCCGTCCGCCAGCGCGTCGTCCAGCCGCCGCAGCACCACCACGCCCGCCCCGCTGCCGCTGACCAGCCCGGCCGCGTCGGCGTCGAACGCCCGGCAGCGGCCTTCGGGGGAGCGCACGGAGCCGGGGCGGTACAGGTACCCGGCGCCCTGGGGGATGGCGACGGTGACGCCGCCGGCCAGCGCCATGTCGCAGTCGCCCGACAGCAGGGCCTGGCAGGCCAGGTGCACGGCCACCAGGGAGGTGGAGCACGCCGTCTGCACGTTCACGCTGGGCCCCTGCAGCCCCAGCTTGTACGAGACGCGCGCGGGAAGAAAGTCGCGGTCGTTGGCCAGGCGCAGGGCGGTGGGGTCCAGCTCGCGCGCGCGGCGCGGGTCGGCCAGCAGCTGCGCCAGGTACCCGCCCGCGCCCGCCCCGGCGTACACCCCCACGCGCCCCGCGAAGCGCGCGGGATCGTGCCCGGCGTCTTCCAGCGCGTGCCAGGCGCATTCCAGAAAGATGCGCTGCTGCGGGTCCAGCATGGCCGCCTCGCGGGCGCTCAGGCCAAAGAAGCCCGCGTCGAAGAGGTCGGCCCCCTCCAGCACCCCCTCGGCCCGCACGTAGCGGGGATCCGCGCGCAGCTCCCCGGGAACGCCGGCCCGCCGCAGGTCTTCGTCGGTCAGCGCCGACACCGCGTCCACGCCGTCGCGCAGGTTGCGCCAGAGCGCGGCCACGTCGGCGGCGCCGGGAAAGCGGCCGCTCATCCCCACCACGGCCAGCTCCAGGCCGGCGGGCCGGTCGGTGGCGGCGCTCACGGCACGCTCCGGTGCAGGCGCGCCCGCAGCCGCTGCCGCCCCGCCTCCGCCCGCGCCCGCTCGTCCTCGCCGGACGGGGCGTGGCGCCGGGGCCCGCCGCGCAGGCGGGCGCAGAGCGCGGCCACGGTGGGCAGGTCGAAGAGCTCCGGCACCGTCACCCCCGCGTCCGGCGCCAGGGCGTGCAGGCGCGGGTGCAGCCGCATCAGGGTCAGCGAGTGGCCGCCCAGGTCGAACAGGTTGTCCTCCACCCCCACCCGCTCCCGCCCCAGCGCCCCGGCCCAGAGCGCCGCCACCTGCCGCTCCAGCTCCGACCGCGGCGCTACCGGGGCGGCGTCCGCGTCCTCGCCGGCGGGGGCGGGGAGGGCCGCGCGGTCCACCTTGCCGTTGGCGCCCGGCGGCAGGCGGTCCAGCGGTACGAACGCGGCGGGGACCATGTAGTGCGGCAGCGCCGCGCGCAGGTGCGCCCGCAGCGCCCCCGCGTCCGCCGTGCCCACGACGTACGCCACCAGCCGCGGGTCGCCCGGCGTGTCCTCGCGGGCCGCCACCACGCACTGCTCCACCCCGGGGTGGCGCCGCAGGGCCGCCTCGACCTCCCCCGGCTCCACGCGAAAGCCGCGGATCTTCACCTGCTCGTCCAGGCGGCCCAGGTACTCCAGCGCGCCGTCCGGGCGCCGGCGCACCCGGTCGCCCGTGCGGTACAGCCGCGCGCCGGGGACGGGGGAAAAGGGGTCGGGCGCAAAGCGCTCGGCCGTGAGCGCCGGCCGGTCCAGGTAGCCGCGCGCCACCCCCGCGCCGCCGATCCACAGCTCGCCCGGCACCCCCGGCGGCACCCGGCCGCCGCCCGCGCGGCCCACGTACGCGCGCAGGCCGGGGAGGGGCGCGCCGATGGGATAGCCCTCCGCGCGCCCGTCCGCCGGCACCGTCCACCCGGTGCAGACCACGGTGGTCTCCGTGGGGCCGTAGAGCACGCGCACGTCTGCCGTGGGGGGCAGGGCGCGGCGGGCGCCGGCCAGCACCCCCGGCCACACGCGGTCGCCGCCGATCCCCGCCAGGCGCAGCGTGGCGAACGCGGCGCCGCCCCGTTCGCCGGCGGCGTCCAGCAGGTGGCGCAGAAAGGCGGGGACGGCGTACAGAAGGGTGACGCCGTCCAGGGCGGCCAGCACGCGCGCGGGGTCCAGCAGCTCGTCCGCGGCCAGCAGCCGCACCCGCCCGCCAGCCAGCAGGGGCGCGAACACCTCCAGCAGCCACTTGTCGAAGGTGTACGACGCCTGGGCGATCCCCACGTCGCGCGGGCCGATCGCGAACGCGTCGATCGCCCCCCGCAGGTGGTTGGCGAGCGCGCGGTGGGGGATGGCCACGCCCTTGGGCGTGCCCGTGGAGCCGGAGGTGTAGAGGACGTACGCCAGGCTCTCCGCCACCGCGCCGGGCGGGGAGGCCGATGCCGGCGCCGCGTCGTCCTCGTCCACCTCGTCCACGCGCAGGGTGGCGGCGGCGTGCGGGGGGAGGGCCGCGGCCGCCGTGCCGCCGGTGACGACCACGGAGGGGGCGCAGTCGCGCAGCAGCCACTCCAGGCGCTCGCGCGGGGTGGCGGGGTCCAGCGGCACGTACGCGCCCCCCGCCTTCCAGACGCCGAGCACCGCGGCCACCATTTCCACCCCCGGCTGCAGGCAGAGCGCCACGCGCACCTCCGGCCCCACGCCGCGCCGCCGCAGCCGGTCCGCCAGCCGTTCGGCGCGCGCGTCCAGCTCGGCGTAGGTGACCGGCCGATCCCCCATCCGCAGAGCGGCCGCGTCGGGCGTGCGCGCCGCCCGCGCGGCAAAGAGCTCGTGGACGCACGCGGCGGGATCGCCCGGCGGGTTCGCCGCGGCGTGCTCCGCCGCGTCCGCCGGCTCCAGCTCGCCCAGGCGGCGCCCGGGGTCCGCGGCGATGGCGTCCAGCAGCGCCGCGAAGTGGGCCAGCAGCCGGTCCGCCGCCGCCGCGTCGTACAGGTCCGCGTCGTACTCCAGCCGCAGGGCCAGCGGCGTCTCGCCGGTGACGGCCAGCGCCAGCGGCAGCCCCGTGCGGCGGACGATGCGGACGTCCCACCCTTCCGGCAGCGACACGCCGAACGGGTGTGGCTGGTAGTCCACGATGCTGTGGATGAGGGCGGCTCCCTCCGGCAGGCCGCTCCACCGCGCGACGTCCGTGGGGGCGGCGTGCTCGTGGGCGGCCAGCTCCCCGGCGCGCGCACCGATCTCGTCCAGCCAGTCGATCACGCGCGCCGCGGGGGGCAGCGTCACGCGCACGGGAACGGTGTTGATCAGCAGCCCGATCATCCCCTCCACGCCCTGCACGCCGCCGTCGCGGCCCCCGCGCACCACGCCGAAGACGGCCTCGTCGCGCTCCGTGTACCGGCCCAGCAGCAGGGCCCAGGCGGCCTGCACCAGCGTGCTCACCCACACCCCCTGCCCGGCCTCGAACCGGCGCAGCCGCGCGGTCGCGTCCGCCGTCAGCCGCAGCTCGCGCTCGCCCCAGGCGGGCTCCGCCGCGGGGTCGCGCTCCACCGCGCGGGGCAGCCGCACGGGCTCCGGCGCACGCATGCCGCGCAGCACGCCGCTCCAGTACGGCTCGTCCGCGGCGGGATCGCGCCCGCGCAGCCACGCCACGTGCTCGCGAAAGGGGCGCGGCGCCGGGAGGCCGGGCTCGCCGGCTCCCGCCTGGTAGAGGGCGAACACCTCGTGGAGCACCAGGGCCACGGAGCGGCCGTCCAGCAGCACGTGGTGAAAGCTCCACACCAGCGTGTCGGCCTCGCTCCCGCGGAACAGCGCCAGGCGCATGGCGGGCGCGCGCGACAGGTCGAAGCCCCGCGTGCGGTCTTCGGCCAGGTACCGCTCCAGCCGCCGCGCTCCCTCGTCATCGGACAGCGCCGCGCAGTCGTGGAGGGCGAGCTCCAGCGGAGCGTGCGGGGCGGCCTCCTGCACGGGCTCGGGCAGGCTCTCCCAGCGGAATCGCGTCCGCAGCGCCTCGTGCCGCTGTACGGCGCGCGACCACGCCTGCTCCATGCGCCCCGCGTCCACCCGCCCCGTGGAGCGCAAGACGATCTGCTCCACGTTGATGCCGGAGGCGGGGGCGACCAGCGCCCGCACCAGCATGGCGTGCTGCAGGGGGGTGAGCGGACAGGATTCCGGGGCTCCGGCTGGCTGCGCGGCCGCGTACGTCGTCGTGGGCATCCGACGCCTGGATGTGAGGGCGGTCAGGGCGGATCGTGATTTATATATTTAAGTCCTGAATTGTGTGTTGGTCAAGCCGGGGTAGAGTGTCCGGATTCGGGGCCCGGCCGCGTGGGGGGTTTGTTCGATCCACCGGCGAGCCTGTCCCGATCCCGCTGTAACGGATTGTTGATGCAGCAGTTTACATCGAGGACAGCCGAATCGAGGTCCAGATTTCTCGCCAGCTCATCGATACGCACGGAGGCTGCGCCGCCGCCCCTCGTCTTTTACGAGTCATGCTCTCTTTGTGTCCCGATAATTACGTTCCTCGGGTGGTGCAGGAGGTGGCGGATCCTGGATGCACAGCGGGACCCATCCGCCGCGATGGGTCCCGCTTCCCTGTCCGATGGATCTCCATCATCCCCCCTGGATCCCCAGGAGACGAAGGGCCGTCCGGCGTCAGATCCCCGTTCCGCCGCGCCCTGCCTCCGCGTCACCGAGTGAGACCGTCTCGCCCTTCTGCGGTTCGTCGCGCAGCGGGAGCCAGAGGGTGAAGACGGCACCCTCGCCCGGGACGCCGGAGACGTCCAGGTCGCCGCCCAGCAGGCGCGCCACGCGGCGGCTGATGGCCAGCCCCAGGCCGTGCCCCTTGATCTGCGTGCCGTCGTGCAGGCGCGTGAACTCGTCGAAGATGGCCTCCCGCTGCTCGGGCGGAATGCCGGGGCCCGTGTCGCTCACGCGGAGCGCGGCCCAGGGGCCGGGACGCGCCTCGCCGCCGTCCGCCTGCTCCACGTGCACGGTGATGCGGCCGGGCGCCGGCGTGTACTTGACGGCGTTGGAGAGCAGGTTGCCCAGCACCTGACGCACCCGCGCGGGGTCGGTGTGCAGGCGCACGGGCTCCCGCGGCGCGGGGCATTCCAGCACGTGGCCCGCGGCGCGCGCGGCAGCGCGGTGGTCCTCGGCGGCGTCCCGGGCCACGCGCCCCAGCTCGCACGGCACGCGCTCCACGTGCAGCCCGCCGCTGTCCGCGCGGGCCAGGTCCAGCAGGTCCGCCAGGATGGCGAGCGCGCTGTCGATGGAGCGCCGGATCCCCTGCACGTACTTCACCTGCTCCGGCGAAAGCTCGCCCTTGATCCCCAGCTCCAGCAGCTCCGCGTAGCCGCGCGCGGCGCCCAGCGGGTTCTTTACGTCGTGGCTCACGCCGCGCAGCAGGTGCGAGCGCGCTTCGGTGGCGCGCGCCGTCTCGGCCAGGGCGCGCTCCGCCTCTTCGCCGTGCCGCGTGGCGACGGTGGCCAGCTGCCGCACCCGCCACGAGAGCCAGGCCACGGTGGCGGCGGCCAGCAGCGCCAGCGCCCCCAGCGCCATGGTGACGCGCAGACCGAAGCGCTCCATCCGCCGGATCCTCTCGCGGTTGCGCTGTGCCTCGCGCACCAGCGCCGCGTCCAGCGCGCTGCCGGCGGCGTGCACGCTGTCGGCCAGCGAGATCTCCGCGCGCGCGTCCGCCAGCACCGTCTGGAGGGGTCCCGGGCCGGCGAGGGCGTCATCCAGCGACACCCGCTCCTGCCACTGCTGCGCCAGCGCGCGAAAGCGGTGGAACTCGCGCAGCACCTGCCCGTCCACGCTCTCGGCGTACGCCTGGAGCTGGGGAAACTGGGCCTGCTCGTCGCTGCGCGCTTCCCGGTACTGGCGCGCCGCGTCGGGGTTTCCGGTGGTCGCGATGAGGAGAAGGGCCGTGGCCTCGCGCGCCAGGTCGAACTGGATGCGGCGCACCAGCGTGCGCGCCGGGTCCGCCACGTCTTCCACCCGCGAGCGCACCTGGTCCACCCGCCGCTGCACCAGCAGGGGGACGATCACCAGCGCGGCGAGGGCGACCAGCACGAACGCGCTGGCCAGCCTGCCCATCCATGCGGGCGGCGCCGTCGTTCGAGTCGGGTTCGGAACGGGTGAAGCGGGTTCCACGGACATGGCCGGGATGGCGGTCAAGGATCGCGCCAGCCAGGGCCGTCACCGCCGGCCACGATGCTCCGTTTCCCGCGAGAGATCCGATCCTCCTCGATGGCGCGGTGCCCGTCCTGTCGATCGGATGCCGCGGCGGGCAGCTCCGGGGAAGCCGCGCCCCGGCGGAGATCATCCGCATCTCCGGTTCGCGCAGGCAAACTCCTGGTCCGCGGCAGGATGGACGGAGAGGCGGCGTTGTGCGTCCCGGCGGATTGTTTTATCCTCCGGTTCACCGCCACTCCGCCCACTTCCGCACGCACCCTACGGATGCCGGCCGCTTCCAAGTCCAAATCCAGAACCCCCAAACGCAAGCGCAAGCCGTCGCCGCAGCGGCTGCGCAAGCTGCTGGCGATGGAATGGGGCTTCTGGGACCGCGGCCTGGTCCGCGTCGCGGGCGTGGACGAGGTGGGGCGGGGGCCGCTGGCGGGGCCGGTGATGGCCGCGGCCGTCATCCTGCCGTGCGAGACGTGGATCGACGGGGTGGACGACAGCAAGCGGCTGAACGCGGACCGCCGTCTGGATCTCTACCAGAAGATCGTCGATACGGCGCTGGTGTGGGGCGTGGGCGCGGCGTCGGCGCGAGAGATCGACCGCATCAACATCCGCCGTGCCACGGCCCTGGCCATGCAGCGGGCCATCGCGCGGCTGGGCGACGTCGATCACCTGCTGGTGGACGGGCTGGCCGTGCCGGAGCTGGGGACGGAGACGCATACGGCCATCGTGGGCGGCGACGGGTGCGTGCACTGCATCTCCGCCGCCTCCATCCTGGCCAAGGTCACGCGCGACCGGCTGATGGCGCGGCTGGCGGCGCGCTACCCGGAGTACGGCTGGGAGCGCAACATGGGGTACGGCACACCGGAGCACCTGCAGGCGCTGGACCGGCTGGGCCCCACGCCGCACCACCGCAAGTCGTTCCAGCCCTGCCAGTTCGACTTTGCGGACGCGCTTATGGCACCGTCCGAGCCGGGCGACCTGGACGACCTGGACTCCTTCGTGGAGGGCTGATGCACACCGAGCACCTGCAGAACCTCAAGCCTTCGTGGGTGCTGTTCGGCTGGTTCGTCAGCGTGGCCGTGGTCTCGCTGATCGCGCTGGTGCTGGCGGCCGCGGGGCTGGCGGACCCGGACGGGTCGTCGATGGGGGTGTGGGGGGTGGTCGTGATCGGGGTGGGCTTCTTTCTGGGCGGCGTGGTCACCGGCGCGCGGGTGGGCGCCGCGCCCATCCTGCACGGCGTGTCGATGGGGATCGTCTCGCTGCTCGTCTGGTTCTTCGCCAACCTGGCGTTCGGCGAGACGCTGGACGCGGAGACCTGGAACGAGGGATCGCCCGCGTTCTACGCCGGCTCGCTGATCCTGCAGATGGCTGCCGCCGCCCTTGGCGCGCGCTTCGGATCGCGCCAGCAGCGCCGGATCGCCGCCGGCTCCTGATCGTCATCCACCGAATGCGATGAGATGCGCCTCGCCGGATCACCGGGCGGGGCGCTCGTTCGTTCGGGCGGGGGCCGGGGAACGCGATGGGCGACCTACGGCGGTGCCTTCAGGCGGCGGCCGCGCTCTCCTTGCGGAGGTGCTCGGCGAGCGCCTCGAGATCCTTCGCGATCATCTTCCTGTACATCCCGGCGAACAGCCTGCCGATCCACTCCCGAAGCCGCGAGACGCCGCTGATCGAGGCGTCCAGCACCACGCGCGTGCCGCCCCCGTCCGCCGACAGGCGATAGTCGAAGGTGTAGATGCCGCTGCCGGAGGAGCCCTTGCTGCCATCCACGCGCAGCCCGAAGTGCGACGGCGGCTCGAAGGCGGTCACCTCGAACTCTTCGGTGGCTTCCTTGCCATACATCTTGCGCGTCTCGCGCCACCGGCTGCCCACCCCTGCAGCCCCGCCGCCCACCCGCTCGATGCGCACCAGGCCGGGCATCCACGCGTGCGCATTCTCCAGGTTGGTAAGCCCCTGGAACGCGCGCTCGGGCGGGGCGGGAAGGGTGTGGGTGATCTGGAGCTGGATGGCCATGGGAGCAGTCTCCGCAAAGGGTGGAACAGGATGCGCCCCATGATGCGCGGGTGGGGCGTCCAGAGGCAACGGTTTCGACGGCGGACGGGATGGATGGGGGCACGATCCGGCGTCTGGGGCGTACCACACGCCCGGGCCGCGCCTGGCGTTTCCGGCGCGCAACCGCTTATCTGAACGATGGATGCCGGATGAGCTCCCTGCGGGACAAGGACGAGTTCGATTCGCACTACGAGGACCGTGTGCAGGCGCCGGTGCGTGCGCGCGGGACGCTGCCGGCGGCCGGCGTGTACCTGGCCGGCGGGCGCTTCGAGGTGGCGGCGCACCACAGCCCCGCCGCGCGGCGGCTGCTGGACGCCGGCGCCCTGCTGATCGCCAGCGTGAGCTTCGACGGGGTGCAGGTGGCCTCGCTCACCGGCGGCGCCGCGCGGGACGTGCCGCTTGCCGAGCTGGTGCCGGTCTCCGCGCGCGCCGTCGCCAGGGACGCGGAGCCGGAGCCGAGCGTGAACTGACGGTGGGAAGTACGGAAGTACGAGAGTACGAAGTACGAAAGTACGTAACGATAGAGGCACGCTTCCGGCGCGGAAGCGTGCCTGTTTCGTACTCTCGTACTCTCGTAGTTTCGTACTCTCGTAGTTTCGTACTTTCGTACTTTCGTACTTTCGTACTTTCGTACTTCAGTCCTCCGTCACCTGGCCGCGGATCTCGCCGGCGGGGCGGGCGACGGTGTGCACGTTGACGTACGCGTTGCCGCGGCGGATGAGCGACAGCATGGAGTCGTAGCTCACGCCCGCCGTGGCGATCATGTCCGCCGCGTCCACCGAGCCCGCCGCCAGCGAGCCGGCAGCCACGTTCACCCCCGGCGCCGCCTGCTGAAAGAGGAAGACGATCGGCGGCCCGTTGGCGCCCACCGCTCCGGTGTGGATGTGCGCGGCGATGGCGCCGGTGACGTTCTGCACGTCCAGCGTGTAGTCCAGCTCGCTGCCGTCCACCGTAAAGCGCGCGGTGCCGGTGGAGGTGGTGGTGACCGCGGGCACCTCGAAGGCGCCGCTGAGGTTGGCGCGGAACCGCTCTTCGTCGTCGTTTCCCCCGTTGCCCTCGCAGGCGGCCAGGGCCACCGCGGCCAGCAGCACGGACTTTCGGATCATCTGCGCCTCCATCGAACGTGAATGGATCAGAGCCGGGCCGGCCGGGTGCCGCCTGGCGGAACGTCCGGATTGATCCCCAGGGTCCGGCAAACGTTCAGCCGTCCGTCCACGTTCCCCTAAGCGATTGTGTCAAAGGAGGATGCGCGGCATCGCACCTCCGGCGCCTTCCCGCTTGTCCGTCGCGAATCGCTACGCCTGACGCGCAGCGGGACAGGTGCGGGCGCGCGGAGGGCGCGGAGGCGTTCATCCCCCGCGCCTCCAGTCACCCGTTCACCCACGTCACCCGTTCACCCGTTCACCCCGTCACCCGTTCACCCCGTCACCCGTTCACCCCGTCACCTCCACCTCCTCGCACGCCGCGGGACAGCGCCCGGCAGGCCATCCCCGCGAGCGCCGGCCATCTCCGCTCCCGGCGACGGGCCGGCCGGCCGGGCGCGCGGGTCCCCACCGGTTGACGGAAGGCGCGCGAACCGGCATCTTACGCGATTCCGTGCCTCAACCGGCCCCGGAGCGGAGACCGCCCGCAGCGCGCGGAAATCTCCACCGGGCCGCGCCCACGGCCCGGGACCCGCGGCCGCCCCTCTCCGCGCGCCAGGCCACGTGGCCGCCCGGCGGGGGACGGCGCCGTATTTTGTTCGTGTTCCCTATCCCTCGGAAGATGGCGAGACTCAAGCGCCCGTCCCTGACCCAGTCCATCCTGCTCGCGATGCTCGTGGGCACGCTGGTGGGCTGGCTGTTCCCCGACTTTTCGCAGAACCTCAAGCCGCTGTCCACCATCTTCCTGCGGATGATCAAGTCGATCATCGCGCCGATCATCTTCGCCACGCTGGTGATCGGCATCGCGGGGCACGGCGACGACATGAAGCGCGTGGGACGGCTGGCGCTCAAGTCCATCATCTACTTCGAGATCGTCACCACGCTGGCGCTGTTCATCGGCCTGGCCGCCGTGAACATCACCAAGCCCGGCGTGGGCGTGACCCTGTCGGGCGCCGACGCGCAGCAGGGGCAGCAGCTGGGCGAGACCGCCAGCACCATCACCGTGGGCGGGTTCCTGGAGCACATCGTTCCCACCAGCGTCGTTCAGGCGATGGCGGAGAACTCGGTGCTGCAGATCGTGTTCTGGAGCATTCTGTTCGCCGTGGCGCTGAGCCAGGTGCGCGGCGAGCCCAAGCGGCTCATGCTTGGGGTGCTGGAGGGGCTGGCCGAGGTGATGTTCAAGCTCACCGGGCTGGTGATGAAGTACGCGCCCATCGGCATCGGCGCGGCCATCGCGGTGACGGTGGGGCACAGCGGGCTGGGCGTGCTGATCAACCTGGGCAAGCTCATCCTCACCCTGTACGCCGCCCTGGTGGTGTTCGGGCTGGTGGTGCTGCTTCCCGTGGCGCTGATCGCCCGCGTGCCGCTGAAGAAGTTCGCGCGCGCGGTGAAGGACCCGGCGCTCATCGCCTTCAGCACCACCAGCTCCGAGGCGGCGCTGCCGCGCGCCATGCAGGCCATGGAGGCGCTGGGCGTGCCCCGGCGCATCGTGGCCTTCGTGATGCCCACGGGCTACTCGTTCAACCTGGACGGCACCACGCTGTACCTGGCCCTGGCTTCGGTGTTCGCCGCGCAGGCCGCGGGGATTCACCTTACGATGAGCCAGCAGCTGGTGATGATGCTGACCCTGATGCTCACCAGCAAGGGCGTGGCGGCCGTCCCCCGCGCCTCGCTGGTGATCCTTTCCGGCACGCTGGCCAGCTTTGGCCTGCCACTGGAGGCCGTGGCGCTCATCCTGGGCGTGGACGAGCTGATGGACATGGCGCGCACCACCGTGAACCTGGTGGGCAACTGCCTGGCGACGGTGGTGATGGCGCGCTGGGAGGGGGAGTTCGACCCCAACCGCCCGGCCGAGGACGTGTCGCCCGAGGAGGCGGCCATCCTCGTGGGCCCGCCGGAGCCGCAGCCGGCCTGAGACGTTTCGCCGTTCCGCATCCTGGAAACCACAGAGCTCAAAAGACCGTTCACATGCATCCGATCGCTTACGCCGTCCCCGTCTTCGGGGTGCTGGCCCTGCTGTACACCCTGTGGCGCTCGGCCTGGGTCACGCGGCAGGACGCCGGCAACGAGCGCATGGGCACCATCGCCAGGCACATCGCCGACGGCGCGCTCGCCTTCCTCAAGGCCGAGTGGAAGGTGCTGGGCATCTTCGCCGTGCTGGCGAGCCTGTTCCTGGGCTTCCTGTCGCTGAGCGACGAGCGGTCGCACCCGGCCATCGTGGGCGCGTTCCTGGTGGGCGCCTTCTTCTCGGCGCTGGCCGGCTACATCGGCATGACCATCGCCACCAAGGCCAACGTGCGCACCGCGCAGGCGGCGCGCACCAGCCTGAGCAAGGCGCTGGACGTGTCGTTCGCCGGCGGCTCGGTGATGGGGATGGGCGTGGCCGGCCTGGCGGTGCTGGGGCTGGGCTCGCTGTTCATCCTGTTCTACTACATGTTCGCCGACGGCCACGGCGCCAACAGCCTGGAGATGGAGCGGGCGCTGGAGGTGCTGACCGGCTTCTCGCTGGGCGCCGAGAGCATCGCGCTCTTCGCCCGCGTGGGCGGCGGCATCTACACCAAGGCCGCCGACGTGGGCGCCGACCTGGTGGGCAAGGTGGAGGCGGGGATCCCCGAGGACGACCCGCGCAACCCGGCCACCATC
>DASUVG010000339.1:0-7768 GCA_036379135.1 Longimicrobium sp. | reverse complement strand
AGCCGGGGATGAGCCGCGACGACCTGCTGAACACCAACGCCGGCATCGTGCGCCAGGTGTGCGAGAACATCGCCCGCGTGTCGCCCGACGCCATCATCATCATGGTCAGCAACCCGCTGGACGTGATGTGCTACGTGGCCAGGGAGGCCACCGGCTTCCCCAAGGAGCGCATCATCGGCATGGCGGGCGTGCTGGACACGGCGCGCTACCGCTCGTTCCTGGCCGAGGCGATCGACGTCTCGGTAGAGGACATCCAGGCGATGGTGCTGGGCGGCCACGGCGACACCATGGTGCCGCTGATCAGCTACACCACCGTCAGCGGCATCCCGGTCACGCAGCTGATCGACCAGGCGCGGCTGGACTCCATCGTGGACCGCGCCCGCAACGGCGGCGCCGAGATCGTGAAGTACCTCAAGACCGGCAGCGCCTACTACGCGCCCTCGTCGGGCGCGGTGCAGATGGCCGAGGCGATCGTCAAGGACAAGAAGCGCATCCTGCCCTGCGCCGCCTGGCTGGAGGGCGAGTACGGGATCAGCGGCATCTTCCTGGGCGTGCCCTGCAAGCTGGGGAAGACGGGGCTGGAGCAGGTGATCGAGGTCACGCTCACGGACGACGAGAAGGCGGCGCTGGAAAAGAGCGCCGAGGCCGTCCGCGAGCCCATGCGCGTGCTGGGCGCGAAGGTCTGATTCGCGCGACCGACGCCGCGCCGCGGGCCCCAGGGGCACGCGGCGCGGCTGGTTGTATAGTGCGTTAGTGCGGAAGTGCGTTAGTGCGGGAGTAAAAAGAAGCGGTTTACTTCCGCACTCACGCACTCACGCACTCCCGCACTTCTCCCGCACTCGGCTGAACGAAACACTGAGGAGTACCGCCCACATGGCATCCGAATTCCGGGCGCGCTCGCTGGGGAGCGCCTTGCGCTACAAGGGCAACGCGGGGATGTGGACCTGGCTCCTGCACCGCGTGACGGGGCTGGGCATCCTGGCGTTCCTCATCATCCACGTGGCCGACACGGCCATCGTGGTCTACAACCCCGAGTTCTACGACCACACGCTGGACATCTATCGCAGCCCGCTGTTCCGGGTGGCGGAGCTGGCCATCTTCTTCGCCGTGGTCTACCACGCGCTCAACGGGCTGCGCATCATCATCCAGGACTTCTGGCCGATCGCGATGATGCACCAGCGCCGGCTGGCCTGGGCCGCGGCCGGCATCACCGCCGTCGTCATCCTTCCCGTCGCCTGGATCATGCTCGCCCCGCTCGTCGGCCTGCGGCCCGAGCCGGGGGTGGAGCGGCACGAGCGGCGGATGCGGGAGCGCGGCGCTTCGTACGAGCTGCAGGTGAGCGCGCCGGCGCAGCAGGCGGTTCCGCCGGTGAGCATGGAGGGCGGGCGATGAGCACGGTGGCGGAAGAAACGCCCTCCGGGCGCGGCGCACCGCGGCGCGGCGGCGGCTACGAGCGGCCGACGGCGTACGAGCGCCCGGGCGCGCAGATGCAGAAGAAGGGGAAGTTCGAGCTGTACAGCTGGGTGTTCATGCGGGTGAGCGGGGTGCTGCTGCTGTTCATGGCGACGTACCACCTGATCTGGTGGAACCTGCTCGTCGGCGTGGAGCACCTGAGCGCGGAGCTGGTGCTGGAGCGCTGGAGCAACCCGCTGTGGCGCCTGTACAACGTTGCGCTGGCTACGTTCGCGCTGCTGCACGGGCTGAACGGCGCCCGCTATTCCATCGAGGACTACGTCCGCAAGCCGGGGGCACGCAAGGCGGTCAAGGCGATCGTCTACGGCATCGTCCTGCTGGCGCTGGCCTGGGGCATCTTTGCCCTGCTGACCTACGACTTTTCCGACGCTGTGGCGCGCGCCCGATGATCCATACGCACACGTACGACGCGCTGGTGGTGGGCGGCGGCGGGGCGGGGCTGATGACGGCCATCTACCTCTCCCGCCAGCCCAACCTGCGGACGGCCGTCATCTCCAAGCTGTATCCGACCAGATCGCACACGGGCGCGGCGCAGGGCGGCGTCTGCGCGGCGCTGGCCAACCTGGAAGAGGACCATCCGGAGTGGCACGCGTTCGACACCGTAAAGGGGTCGGACTACCTGGGTGACCAGGACGCCATCGAAACGATGTGCGAAGAGGCGGTGCCGGTCATCATCGAGCTGGAGCACATGGGGCTCCCGTTCAGCCGCACGCCCGACGGCAAGATCGCCCAGCGTCCGTTCGGCGGACACACGCACCACTTTGGGCAGGGCCCCGTCCGCCGCAGCTGCTACGCGGCGGACCGCACGGGGCACATGATCCTGCAGACGCTCTACCAGAACTGCATCAAGCAGGGGGTGGAGTTCTTCGACGAGTTCCAGGTGGTGGACCTGCTGACCAGCGACGACGGGCGCTGCTGCGGGTGCGTGGCCTGGGAGGTGGCGACGGGCGACCTGCACGTCTTTCACGCCAAGGCCGTTGAGTTCGCCACCGGCGGCTTCGGGCGGGTGTGGTCCATCACGTCCAACGCGCACGCCAACACGGGTGACGGGGTGGCGATCGCGTACCGGCGCGGCATCGCGCTGGAGGACATGGAGTTCTACCAGTTCCACCCCACGGGCATCTACCGCCTGGGGATCCTGATCACCGAGGGCGTGCGCGGCGAAGGCGGCATTCTGCGCAACGACCTGGGCGAGCGCTTCATGGAGCGCTACGCGCCGACGATGAAGGACCTGGCGTCGCGCGACGTGGTCTCCCGGGCCATCTCGAAGGAGATCCGGGAAGGGCGGGGGATCAACGGCAAGAAGATGGTCTACCTGGATGCGACCCACCTGGGCGCGGAGGTGATCGAGGGGAAGCTGCCGGACATCGCCGACTTCTGCCGGACGTACCTGGGCATCGACCCGGTCAAGGAGCCGATGCCGATCCAGCCCACGGCGCACTACGCGATGGGCGGCATTCCGACGGACATCAACTGCCGCGTGCTGCGCGACGGCAACGCCGTGCTCCCCGGCTTCTACGCGGCGGGCGAGGTGGCGTGCGTCTCCGTGCACGGGGCGAATCGTCTCGGCACCAACTCGCTGCTGGACCTGGTGGTGTTCGGGCGGCGCGGCGGGATCGCGATGGCGGAGTTCTGCCAGACGGCCGACCTGCCGCCGCTGCCGGCCAATCCCACGGCGTTCGCGGAAGAGCAGTTCTCGAAGCTGCTCAGCGTGGAGAAGGGCGAGCCGGCGGCCAAGCTGCGCGAGGAGATGCAGGACGTGATGCAGGACGACGTGGGCATCTACCGCACCGGCGAGGGGATGTCGGCCGCGCTGGGCCGCATCCGCGACCTGCAGCAGCGCTACGCGGGCGTCGTGGTGGGCGACAAGGGGACGCGCTTCAACACGGACCTGCTGGAGGCCTGGGAGCTGGGCAACCTGCTGGACCTGGCGGAGGTGACCACCGTCGCCGCGCTCAACCGGCAGGAGAGCCGCGGCGCCCACATGCGCGAGGACTTCGAGAAGCGCAACGACGCCGAGTGGATGAAGCACACGCTCACCACCCGCGCGGCCGCGGGCGCGCCGATCGAGATCACCTACAAGCCCGTGACGGTCACGAAGTTCGAGCCCAAGGAGAGGGTGTACTGATGGCGGCTCCCACTTCTTCCGCGCGCCCCGCGCTGGGCGCTTCGGCGACCGCCCGCGCGGCCAACGTGGCCGGGCACAAGCCGGTGACGCTGCGCATCTTCCGCTACAATCCGGATACGGATGCCAAGCCGGAGTACCGCGAGTACACGGTGAACGCGGACCCCACGGACCGCGTGCTGGACGCGCTGATGACGGTAAAGGGGTACCAGGACGGCACCCTGACCTTTCGCCGCAGCTGCGCCCACGGCATCTGCGGGTCCGACGCCATGCGCATCAACGGGGTGAACCGGCTGGCCTGCAAGGTCCTGATCAAGGACGTGGGCGAAAAGGTCACCATCGAGCCGCTGATGGGGTTCCGGGTGATCAAGGACATGGTGGTGGACATGGAGCCGTTCTTCGCCCAGTTCCGCTCCGTGCTCCCCTTCCTGGTGACCGACGCGCCGGTTCCCGCAGACGGCCGCGAGCGCCGGCAGAGCGTGGACGACCGCGAGCGCTTCGACGATACCACCAAGTGCATTCTGTGCGCGGCGTGCACCACCAGCTGCCCCAGCTTCTGGGCGGACGAGAACTTCGTGGGCCCCGCCGCCATCGTGAACGCCCACCGCTTCATCTTCGACTCTCGTGATGACGCGGCGGACGAGCGGCTGGAGATCCTGAACGACCGCGAAGGCGTGTGGCGCTGCCGCACCATCTTCAACTGCACCGAGGCCTGCCCCCGCGAGATCCGCATCACCAAAGCCATCGGCGAGGTGAAGAAGGCGATCCTCAAAGGCAGCCGCGACATCCCCGTTCGCCAGGCCGCTGGCGCGCACGGCTGATCGGCGGCGGACGATGACACGAAACCGGCCCCGCGGCGATGATGCCGCGGGGCCGGTTTGTCATCTCTAAACAATTAGTTCCAGGGAGCGCTGCGGGCCGTTCAGGTTTTCGGCCAACGACAGCCTAGGCGCCGGCCCCGCACCCCTTGCTACGTCTGCGGACGCGTCGTGGCGCAGGTTCCCGCCCTTCGGCACTCATTGCGCATTCGCGTTGGGGTTCGTCGAGGCGTTTAGTTCCTCATCCGTAATCTGGTACTGATTGCGAAGAGTTCCGACTTGCGTGGCGAACCCGCCGTATTCCGGATGGTAGGATGCAAGAATAGCTTGTAATTCCGGTGCTGACCTCGGAACAGCCCCGAAGCAGTTGGCGATTTGTGGCACCTGATCTGAGACATTCTGGAGCAGGGTGCGCATTTGGAGCAGTGATTCCCTTCGTGAGCGCAACTGGTTCACCAGTGAAGTTCGCATCGTTTGCGTTGCGGGTTGTTCCAGCGCTTCATTGCTGAGAGCATTTTCAATAGATATCAGAGACTCGGAGAGATCCTCAACCTGCGCTGCAAAATTTTGTGCCGCTCGGGCATCTGCGCGGACCGTGGCACCTCCGCCAGATGAGAACATTCCCCGCGTGTCACACGCTCCTATGTACGACAACTGGCCGACCCAAGGCTTCATTGATTCTATCAGGCGAGTCTCGCGCTGATCAAATTCGTCCACATCGTGCATTTGCGTTGTCAGAAGGCGCGTGAAGTGAACCGCTTCAGCCCGTTCGGGATTCCCGCACCCTGCCGCAAGGATTGTCATGGGGAGCATGAGCATTGCGCTGAATCTGTAGTACATAGGAACTCCTGGCGAGAGAATGGGGAGATACATACAAAGTAAGGTCGGTCAGAATAGCGCATTATTTATGGTCAGTAGCCTTGAGTGTCAAGTGTTTTCGTCAGAGCCTGCAAGGGAGCGGAGCCGTCCCATTCTTCCATCGACGTTGGGCTTGTGCGCGTCGGCCCCAAATCCTGATTCTTGTGTCATTAGGCCGTTGGACAAAAATCGCGGCAGCCGCAGAGTCATCCTGCGGCCGCCGTTCCATCCTCACGCAGGCGGTGCCACCCCTCGCGCCCTCGCCCACTGCATGGCTCCATCCCTCGCCTCACGCAAGCTGCTGCCGAACTCCAGCACCGATTCCGCGACGAGCAGATCCATCGCCAACTCCTGTTCCGGTGCGTAGCGGGCGAGCTTGATTGAGGAGTTCGCCACCGCTTCGAGTGCGCCGAACCTGTCTTGCAGAATCTCCAGCAGGCGCATGGGCGAGGGCGCGGTCTGCTGCTGTTCCATGCTGAACCTCCAAGCTCTTGACCTTGGCCGCAGGGCAGGGCTACTGTTTGGTGCGAGCGGTCGTCAGGTCGTTCGTGTGGAAGGCTGGCCGGTTCTTCTTGGCGGGAGAGCGGCCAGCCTTGCTTTTCGCCCTGCTTAGGTAATAATATAGTTACCCAAGCGGGCTGTGTCAATAGGTAATTACCCAACTACCGAGAGTGCGCCGTTGGACTTCAAGAGCGCCACAGACATCCTCACACAAGGACCTGGCGTAACCCTGGCGCGAATCGCTGAGCGGTTCGGTGTCCAACTCGCGACGATCGCACGCGCGCGGATCGACACCGATAACCGACGTCCACCTCCCGCTAACTGGCAATCGGTGATCGCCGAGATGGCGGAGGCACATGCGCGAGAGTTGGATGAGCGTGCACGAACTCTGCGACAACTCGCAGGCGAACTACGGACAACCGAGTGACGTCGCGCTGCTCGACCTAACGATCGCTGCAATCGGCATTCAGCTCGCTCATGCGGCGGTGCCCGCTGTGGACTTTGTGGGCCAGCACCCTTGACCCCTTTAGCAAGCGAATCCGATGACAACGGTAACGGCGAAGGCTACTGAAACCATTCTCTTCCTAACCGCAGAGCAATGGACGTTAGACGACATACGGGACTTCGCCACTAGTTTGGACGGCCTGCATTTCATTCTTACATATGATCGACCATCACCATGGTTCAAAGGCGTCTACATACCCGAACGAGAAAGTTCGGTTTCTGAGCAGCTCAGGCACGACGCCGAATGGACCATGCGCGGAGCTCACCAAGACATGGCACTTTGGAGAACAGACTGGATCCATCATCTTGAGCGATCACATGTCAGTCTAGATTTACTCGCAGTTCAGATGATGTCGCCCGGCTTTCTTTTTCTTGGCGGGGGAATGGCTCGCTTGGTGTCCGCCATCAAGGGCCTTCTGGAGAGCTGGTGGAAAGAAAGACGCCGCCGTAGAAACGAGGCGATGCTGGAAGAGCTACGGGTTGAGAATGAAAGGTGGAGACACGAACTACAGCGGATTCGCTTTGTGAAGCAATATCTGCGCGAGCTCGGTTCGATAATCCCGACTGATGCACGCAATCTGCATAGCGATTTCGTGAGTGAGGCTGAGGCTACGATCGCCTCTCAATTAGCCCGAATCGACACATTCATAGATGCCGGTAAGATCATCGCTGAGCCACGTGCACTACACATGACACCTGATGAAGCCAAGCGGTTGCTGTGAAGGCAACTGGCGCTGACGACGGTACTGGTTTTGGGCTACGTGAGAAGCGTCTTCCAAAGCGACCTGACGGACGACGCTCCACTGCACATGCCGGCTCAGGGAGGCGACCATGCCAATAGGATGGCCGGGATCTGACCCAGGTGGACCAGAACGATATCGGCGCCGCGAAGAGGCGACGCGTAAACGCAGGCGCGTAACGATTCAAGTACTGCTGTTAACGTTAATTACTGTGCTCGCCGTTGTGCTGTGGCGATATTTTGGGCGGTGACGGCGCTCGGTTTATCGCCCAACGATCACGACCGTCCTGTAGGAATTGGGCCGTCGATTGACCCGCGTTGGTCAGGTGGTCGACTCCGCGCTTGCTAAAGTTGGTAAAGCCGCTTGACTCCTGCACAGTTGAGGCCTAACAATCGGCTGCAGGGGATGCGGGGCCTTGCATACTTTCGGCGTGATGAAAGACTTGCACGACGGCCCCGCACCCCTGACCCTTGTGTCGTTCTATGAGAGCGATTGTCAAGGACGTACCCGCCGGTCAGCGCGGCCGTGGTAGACCGCGCGCAGCTGGCCGGTGCGAAGCAGCTCCGACAGCTGGGCGGAGTCCACCTGATCGCCCTTGTTCCCCTGCCTGGGCGTGCCGCGCCGGTCGCAGACGACCACGCGCGCCACCCGCTTGAAGAGCAGGTCGTGCAGCCACTGCGCCTGCGTGCCTTCCTCGAAGGCGACGTGCACCGCGCCGCGCATCCCGGCGAAGAACTCCAGCAGCGCCG
>DASUVG010000338.1:0-7638 GCA_036379135.1 Longimicrobium sp. | reverse complement strand
CTCCGCGCGGTGCAGCAGGCGCCCGGCGCGGCGCGGGAGACGGCCAGCCGCCGCTGACGGCGCGGGCTCGATCCTCGCCGTAGCGGTCCGCGGGCAGACGTTCCGCCCGGGCCGGCGAGAACTGGAGGAGGGGTGCTGAGGGTGCCCTTCCTCCCCTTCTTTTATGCCGCTCCGGCGGATCCGCCGCCCGACGTGGCGCCGATCGCGGCGGACCCGGCCCGCGCGTTCGGCGTTCGCGTCCGTCCTTCGGCGGCGCCGGCCCTGCACGTGGGACGAGCCTGCCGGCTGCGCGTGGTCCTTGCCGGATCCGCCGCGGCGGCGCGGATCCTGATGCTTCGCCGGTCCGCGGCTGCGTGAGGGATGCGCGCCCGCAGGGCCGAGAAACCGGCGCGGATGCACGGGCGAGGCGGGAACGCGCCGGGCCCGGTGCGCGCCGGGGGCTCGGCGCCGTTGGCAACGGTCGTATCGTTGCCTACGGCGCGCGCAGCCCGGCCCGGAGCGCAGCGGAGGGACACGCCCGAACCCGTAGTCGTCCGTCGAGCTGTTCATACATCAGCCTTTCCGAACCAACGATGGCAGACCTGGAAAGCGTGGTGGAGGTCATGCGCGGGCCCGTGGTGGAGTCGCGGCACCGCGTGCACGTGGCGGTGGTGGATGCGGACGGGACGCTGCGCGCGTTCTCCGGCGACCCGGACCGGGTGACGTTCTGGCGCTCGGCGGCCAAGCCGATCCAGGCGCTGCCGGTGGTGGACGACGGGGCGATGGAGCGCTTCGGGATCACGCCGCGCGAGCTGGCGCTGTGCTGCGGTTCGCACTCGGGGACGGCGGCGCACGTGAAGGTGGCGGAGTCGCTGCTGGAAAAGATCGGGGTGACGGCCGAGGCCCTGGCGTGTGGCCCCCACCCCCCGTTCGACGACGACACGCGGCGCGACCTGCAGGAGCAGGGGCTGGAGCCGGTGCGGCTGCACAACAACTGCTCCGGCAAGCACGCGGGGATGATGGCGGTGGCCCGCGCCCGAGGCTGGGAGCCGGAGGGGTACGAGCGGGTGGAGCACCCGGTGCAGGCGCGGCTGCTGACGGAGGTGGCGCGCTGGACGCAGATGCCGCCGGAGGCCATCGGGCTGGGCGTGGACGGCTGCGGCGTGGTGTGCTACGCGCTCCCGCTGCGCCAGATGGCGCTGGCCTACGCGGGGCTGGCGGCTGCGGCGCGGCGCGGAGAGCCCGGCCCCGCCGCCGTGGTGCAGGCGATGGCGGCCCATCCGGAGATGGTGGCGGGCGAGGGGCGCATCTGCACGGACCTGGCGCGGGTGACGGAGGGGCGCGTGTTCGCCAAGACGGGCGCGGAGGGGGTGTACTGCGTGGGCGTGCCCGGCGCGGAGCTGGGGATCGCCCTGAAGGTGGAGGACGGGAGCGTGCGCGCGGTGGCGCCGGCGGTCGCGGGAGTGCTGCGCGAGCTGGACCTGATCTCGGAAGACGACTTCGGGGCGCTGCACTCCTACGTGTTCCAGGAGGTGGCCAACACCCGCGGCGAGGTGACCGGCCAGGTGCGGCCGGCGATCCGACTCCGCGCGGCCGATGCCTGAGGCGGAACGCGCCGCGCTGCTGCGGCTGTCGGCGGCGCTGGGGACGCGCCACGCGGGCGCCATCCGCGCGGAGATGGAGGTGGCGCGCGAGGAGGCCGACGCCCGCGCGGTGGAGGAGGTGATCCTGCAGGCGCACCTCTTCATCGGCTTTCCCGACGCGCTGAACGCGCTGGGCACGTGGCGCGAGGTCAGCGGCCTGCCTGCGCCGGCGGACTCGGACGAGGACCCGGCGGACTGGCCCGCGCGCGGCGAGCGCGTCTGCGCGGAAGTCTACGGCGCCAACTACGGCAAGCTGCGCGAGAACGTGCGCGGGCTGCACCCCGACGTGGACGGGTGGATGGTCACCGGCGGCTACGGCCGGGTGATCGGCCGCCCCGGGCTGGACCTGAAGACGCGCGAGCTGTGCATCGCGGCGCTGCTGGCGGTGTGGAAGGTGCCCCGCCAGCTGCACTCGCACCTGCGCGGCGCGCTGAACGCGGGTGCCCCGGTGGAAGAGGTGGACGGAGCGGTGGAGATCGCCTGCGGGTTCCTGGAGCCGGACGAGGCGGCGGGGGTGCACGCGCTGTGGGACGACATCCGCTCCAAGGCCGCGGGGGGCTGATCCAGGCGAAGCCGCTTCTTCGTGAGCGCAGCCGGACCCGGAGCGCAGCGGAGGGCACGCCTCGACGAGCAGTTGGCGCAGGCGGTCGCAATCGGAGCACATCCAGCAGTTTTACTATAGAGACGGACGGAGAAGCGGTGTTCCTGGATTACGCGGAGATCAATGTAAAGGCGGGCGACGGCGGCCCGGGGGCGTCGTCCATGCGGCGCGAGTCCATGACCCCGCGCGGCGGCCCCGACGGCGGCGACGGGGGGCGCGGCGCCGACGTCATTCTGCGCGCCGACGCACAGCTCACCACGCTGATGGACTACCGGTACCGCCAGCAGTATAAGGCGGAGAACGGGGCCAAGGGCTTCGGATCCAACTCCACCGGCCGCAGCGGCGACGACCTGGTGCTGCGCGTGCCGCCCGGCACGGTGGTGCGCGAGGTGGAGACGGAGCAGGTGCTGGGCGAGCTGCTGCGCGACGGCGACGAGTTCGTGGTCGCGAAGGGCGGCAAGGGAGGATGGGGGAACGCGCGCTTCGCAACGGCCACCAACCAGGCCCCGCGCCGCGCGGACCCCGGGGAGCCCGGCGAGGAGCGGCGGATTGCGCTGGAGCTCAAGCTGATCGCGGACGTGGGGCTCGTCGGCGAGCCCAACGCGGGAAAGAGCACGCTGCTCTCGGCGGTATCGGCGGCCACGCCGCGGGTGGCGGACTACCCGTTCACCACCCTGACGCCCAACCTGGGCGTGGTGCAGCTTTCCGGCAGCCGCACCTTCGTGATGGCCGACATTCCGGGGATCATCGAGGGCGCGCACGAAGGGAAGGGGCTGGGGCACCAGTTCCTGCGCCACATCGAGCGCACGCGCACGCTGGCGCTGATGATTCCCGCCGACGCGCTGGAGCCCCAGGCCGAATACGACAAGCTGCGCGACGAGCTGCGGCACTACTCCACGGAGCTGGCCGCCAAGCCGCACGCGGTGGTCTTCACCAAGGCCGACCTGCTGCCGCCCGACTGGCCTGCGCCAAAGGTGGACGCGCCGGATGCGTGGGGGCAGTTCGTGATCTCGTCCGTGGCGCAGCGCGGGCTGGACCCGCTGCTGGAGGCCCTGTGGACCCACGCCGCCCAGGCGCTGAAGGAGGAGAACACGGTCGAGGGCGAGGAAGAGGAGCCCTGGAGGCCGTGAGGTGAGTCGGCCAAGGCGATCCTTCCGTCGCTCATCCGGCCCTGGCGGACGCGCGGAGGACCGTCTGGCATCCGCGCGCGCAGGCCATCGAAGGGGGGGTCAGGAACCCTGATCCCCCTCGGCCTTTTCCTGCCGCCGCTTCTCGATTGCGTCGCAGATCTCGTCGACGGTGAGATGGCCCACGAGTGCCGCGCGTTCCGCCGTGTAATCGCCCTTGCCCGGGCTGACCCGCTGCAGATAGCGGATCATTCCGACCACTCCAAGCTCGCGCTCGAGCGCCTCGAGATCAGCCTCCGGGATCTCGCTCAGCGGCCGGGTTTCAGACGTGTGCCTCATTCGCGTATCTCCTGCAACCATGTGTGTGGATTCGCGACCCGCACTCGCAGATCCTGCCGCAGCCGGCGTGCACGCCTGACAAATGCGTCGTCGGTTGTAAGAAGCACGTTTGCCCGCGCTGCTTCGGCACACGCCAGGTGCAGTGAATCGTATCCCCGTACGCCCATAGTCTGCAGTTCCCTGCCGCGGCGTCTGCAATCTATGCCAAGAGGGACGAACTCGGTTGCGACCCGCGCAAATCTCTGAACTCGTTTCCGGCGTTCGGGGTCGGGGATCACGCCGATTTCGTCATCGAGGGCGCCGCTGCCGATCAGGGCCCACTCCCCACGTGCTACTTGCTGAAGGATAACGATGATGGCGTCGGATTCCAACCGCACGCGCTCCTGTTCCTGGTTATCCAGCGGACGGTTGAAGCAGCAGGTGTCAAGATAGATGCGGATCATCAGCGCTCCGGGAGCAGGTGTGAGCGCGCAACACTGCTCACTCCGGGCGCTTCGGACAAGTAAGATTTTTCGCCATATGGGCTTAGCTCCGGTGGCTTCGTGTCCCCAGTCGTCCATGGCCGCTCCTGTCTGGCCAGCATGGGTACGCACCTCGAACCTCCTGTGTCGCACCGCTGCTTGATCCGGCGATTGGAGTCGCTCCCATCTCGCCAGTGCGCGTACCTACTTCCCGCCAACCCTTCCGGCGCCTGCGGTTCCGGCGGTATCCTTGAGGCGTAGCTCGCCCCGCGATCCTGCCTCCTCGCCCGATGCTGACGACGGAACAGAGCACTCTCGAGACCCTGCTGCGCCTCGCGATCGTTCCCGGGATGGGGCCGGCGCGGACGACGCTGCTGCTGGCCCGGTTCGGGTCGGTGGAGCGCGTGCTCGGCGCGTCGGCGGGGCAGATCGCAGAGGTGCCGGGGTTCGGGCGGGAGTTCGCGCGGCGGGTGGCGGAGGCGGGGACGGCGCAGGGGCTGGAGCGCGCGCGGGCGGCGCTGGACGCGCTGGAGCAGGTTGGCGCGCGGGTGGTGACGCAGGAGGATGCCGCGTATCCGCAGTCGTTCCGTACGCTCCCCGACCCGCCGTTCGTGGTGTACGCGATTGGCGACGCGCAGCTGATGTCGGAGCCGGCGATCGGGATCGTGGGGACGCGCAACCCGTCGGACTACGGGCGGCGGGTGGCTTCGCGGCTGGCGTACGAGCTGGCGCGGGCGGGGTACGGCATTGCCAGCGGGATGGCGAAGGGGATCGACGCGATGGCGCAGACGGCGGCGCTGGACGCGGGCGGCGCCACGGTGGGGGTGCTGGGGCACGGCATCGACCGCATCTATCCGCCCGAGAACGAGCGGCTGTTTCGACGGGTGGGCGAGCGGGGGCTGCTGATCTCGGAGCTTCCGCCCGGCGAGGAGCCGCTGGCCGGCAACTTTCCCCGCCGCAACCGGCTGATCGCGGCGCTGAGCGCGGGCGTGCTGGTGGTGGAGATGGGCGAGAAGAGCGGCGCGCGCCACACGGTGGACTTCGCGCTGGAGCTGGGGAAGGAGGTGTTCGCCGTCCCCGGGCAGATCGGCTCGGCCGAGAGCGTGGGGACCAATCAGCTGCTGAAGGAAGGTGCGCGGCTGGTCACGTCCGCGCAGGACATCCTGGAGGAGCTGCACGGGGTCGGCGTGGTTCCGCACGCGCTGAACGGAGGCGCCGCGGCCGCGGAACCGCCTGCCCCCGCGCCGCGTTCCGCACCCGCGGACCTGGCGCCGGACGAGGCGCGCGTCTTCGGCATCCTGGCGGATGAGCCGCGGCACGTGGACGACCTAGCGGCGGCGGCGGGGATCGCGACCAACGCGACGCTCGCGGCGCTGCTGGGGCTGGAGCTGCGCGACCTGGCGGAGTCGCTGCCGGGAAAGCAGTTCCGGCTGCGGTGAAGGGTGGATTCCGCGGTCGGGGAGCCAGGGCGCGGACCGCCGGCAATCGCGGATCGGGACGGAGCGTAGTGCGCCCTCAGGAGTGAACGAATCGCCGTTGGAAATACGCGAAGCCCGCCTCCAGTAGCGAATGAATCGCCGATGGAAACACGCGAGGCCCGCCTCCAGTAGCGAATGAATTCGTCGATGGAAATGCGCGAAGCCCGCTCCAGGAGCGAATGAATTCGCCGCTGGGAGGACGCAAAGTCCGCCTGCGCGGACTGTAGCCACACGTCCGGGGCGCTGCGACGAGCGCGGAAATGGCCGAGAGTAGATTCCTCAGTCGGCGCGCCGGGCTCAGCGGCGGGGGCGGGTTCCACGCGGCGCCTCCTTCGGAATGACAGCCGGAGGCGTGTGCGGGATGCCGCATGTCAGCGGAACGCAGGGAGGGCTTGGGTGTCGTTATCCGCATGCAGCACAATTCGTTGACCGACCTCTCCCGATCCGCGGACGACCGGCCGCGGTCGCTGTACGTGCACGTGCCGTTCTGCACGCGGCGGTGCTCGTACTGCGACTTCGCGGTGCAGGCGACGCGCGAGGCGCCGACGGCGGAGTGGCTGAACGCGGTCGCGGGGGAGATGCGGATGCTGGCGGACGAACGCGGATGGGAGTCGCCGCTGCGGCTGGACACCGTCTACCTGGGGGGCGGCACGCCGTCGCTGCTGGGGCCGGACGCGATGGCGGCGCTGCGCGAGCGGCTGCATCCGTGGGCGCAGTGGGGGGATGACGCGGAGTGGACGTGCGAGGCGAATCCGGAGAGCTTTACGCCCGCGGTGGCGCGCGGGTGGCGGGCGGCGGGGGTGAACCGCATCTCGCTGGGCGCGCAGACGTTCCACGAGCCGACGCTGAAGTGGATGGGCCGGCTGCACGGGCCGGAGGGCCCCGCGCGCGCATTCGCGGCGGCGCGGGAGGCGGGGATCGGCAACGTGAGCATCGACCTGATCTTTGGCGTGCCGTCGCGGCTGGGGCGCGACTGGGGCCAGGACCTGTTCCGCGCGCTGCTGCTGGAGCCGGAGCACGTCTCACTCTACGGCCTGACGGCCGAGAAGGCCGCGCCGCTGGGGCGCTGGGTGGAGGAGGGGCGCGAAACGCTGGCGGACGAAGACCGCTACGCCGACGAGTACCTGCTGGCGCACAACACGCTCACGGGCGCGGGGTTCGAGCACTACGAGGTGAGCAACTTCGGGCGGCCGGGGCTTCGGTCGCGCCACAACTTCGTCTACTGGACGGGGGAGCCGTACGCGGCGCTGGGGCCGGGATCGCACGCCTTCTATCCTCCGCTGCGCCGCTGGAACGTGCGCAGCTGGGACGACTACCGCGACCGCATCGCCGCCGGCCGGCTGCCGACGGACGACGAAGAGACGGTGGACGAGGACACCGCCGGGCTGGAGCGCGCGTGGCTGGTGCTGCGCACGGACGCCGGGTGGCCGATGGAGGATGCGGGGGATGCCGTCCGCGGCCTCGCCTCGCAGTGGACCGGGCGGAAGTGGGCGACGGAGCGCGGCGGGCGGCTGCGGCTGACGGCGGAGGGGTGGCTGCTGCTGGACACGCTGGCGGTGCAGATGGCGTCCGCGGCCGAGACGGACCGCCAACGGGTGCCGGCGCTGCAGCTTTGACAGGGTTTGCCGCGTGGAGGGCCCGGTTCCGGCCGGATCGGCGCACGCGGGGCGCCCCCGTTCTTGCCATGGATTCGCGGGGGATGCGCTCGCGCGCGCCGTGCCGCGGATGTTTTCGGGAAGTGCCGGCGGCGCGCGGGATTGACCGCGCAGCCGCCGGGGAGCAGATTCATCGGGTTTTGCGGCCGATTTCCCAGCAGGGACAATGAACACGGGCGAGCCCCTTTCCGAGCGCGAGCACCAGATCCTGGAGGCGGTGATCCGCACCTACGTGGAGACCGCCGAGCCGGCCGGCAGCCGCAACGTTGCGCGCCGGTTCCGTCTGGGCATCTCTCCGGCGACGGTGCGCAACACCATGAGCGACCTGGAGGAGAAGGGATACCTGTACCATCCC
>DASUVG010000337.1:0-9204 GCA_036379135.1 Longimicrobium sp. | reverse complement strand
TTCACCCATGTCGTGGATTCGAGGGTCTGTGGACGGATGGTTGCCTAGACAACACCCATCCTACTGCTGCCCAAGAAGATGCGACATGGGTTCTTTCGTTCTATGCTGCTCTGAGTTGATTTGAGGTGAATAACGGAGGATGACATAGGGTCAGGGCGTGGCGTGCGTGTCTGAAAGAAGTGCGAGAGTGCGAAAGTGCGTGATTGGATATCGGTGTTGCTTTGAGCCGCCGTGCGCCCCCTTGCGGACGCGCAGGCGCATGGGACGCCGCACACGGCCGGGCCGCCGAGTCCGCGGAGGCGGACTTCGTGACGTCGTAGCCGCGGTTTCAACCGCCCGTGACGCGGCCGGCGGATCACCCGGTTGCGGACGCGCAGCTGCGTGGAACGCCGCACGTGGCCGGGCCGCCGAGTCCGCGGAGGCGGACTTCGTGACGTCGTAGCCGCGGTTTCAACCGCCCCGGGACGGGTTCGGCCGGAGCGCCCCGGTTGCGGACGCGCAGCTGCGTGGGACGCCGCACATGGCCGGGCCGCCGAGTCCGCGGAGGCGGACTTCGTGACGTCGTAGCCGCGGTTTCAATTCAACCGCCCCGGGAACGGGTCCGGCCGGAGCGCCCCGGTTGTGGCGCATGGCTGGATGCTCACGCACGGTACGGTGGGACGTATCGACGTATCATCCACGGCGGAGGGGAGGATGCGGCAACCGTCGCGTGCCCACAACCCCGACGCATCCATCCGGCCGCGGTGCGCATCAAAGCGGTAGCTTGGCGACACCGGGAGCACGAGCATCGGCCCGTTGGGGCCGTTCACTTTCGCACTCCCGCACTCTCGCACTTTCGCACTTCCTTCAACTCTCGCGCGCGGAACTCCGGCCCGCTATGATGTACGCTCACCCTCGATCATCCGGAGGACCTTTCATGTCCGGGAACCGCCTGCATGTCTGAAGAGCAGGGCGACGCGCCGCGCCACCTCCCCTTCGTCCTGGGGATCATCGGCGACTCCGGGAGCGGAAAGAGCACCGTCGCGCGCGGCGTGCGCGAGCTGATCGGCGCCGAGCGGGTGACCACGCTGGAGCTGGACGACTACCACCGCTACTCGCGCGCGGAGCGGCAGGAGCTGGGGCTCACCGCGCTGAACCCCATGGTGCACAACCTGTCGCTGGTGCAGGAGCACCTGAACCTGCTGCGCGCCGGCCGCCCGGTGCGCAACCGCAGCTACGACCACACCGACGGCACCTTTGGCCCCCTGCGCGTGCTGGACCCGGAAGAGGTGGTGATCGTCCGCGGCCTCCTGGGCTTTCCCACCGAGGAGCTGCGCGCCGCGTACGACCTGGCCGCGTTCCTGTATCCCGAGCCCGAGCTGCTTTTTCGCTGGAAGCTGCGCCGCGACACCCGGTCGCGCGGCTACAGCGAGGCCGAGGTGCTCAAGAGCATCGCGCGGCACCTGGTGGATTCCAAGATCTACGTGCTTCCGCAGGCCGACCGCGCCGACCTGGTGGTCCGCTACGAGGTGCCGGAGTGGGACGCGCCCGACACGGCCGTCCGCACCACCCTCACCCTGCGCCGCGCCGCCGCGGACGCGGTGCGCACCAACGGCATCGCCGCGCGGCTGGGCGAGCACGGCACCGTGGAGGAGGCGGAGGGCGGCGAGGTGATCGTCCGCATCGACAGCACCCTTCCGCAGACGGTGGTGGACGCGTGGGGACAGGAGCGTTTTCCGGACACGTACGCCTCCGCCGGCTACGGCACCTACCAGGCGGACGAGGACGACGCGGGGCACCTGGTGCCGCTCGCCTTTACCCAGCTGCTGATCGCGGACCTGGCGCAGAAGCTCCGCCGCCCCGCGCAGCCCATCGCCCAGGGCGCCGGCGCCGCCGCCTGAACCGCTTCCCGAGCTTCGGGCGAGGTTGAGCGGGCGCCGCGGCATCGCGGCGCCACCGGCTCCGACCGGGCGCATCGAGCCGCCCCCGCGACCATCGCGGGGGCGGCTCGCAGCTTCCCTGCCTTGCCACCCCCGCCCGGCGGACGCAAACTCACTCACGCACTTTACGCACTCACGCACTCACGCACTCACGCACTCACGCACTCACGCACTCTCGTACTCTCGTACTCTCGTACTCTCGTACTTTCGCACTCTCGCACTTTCGCACTCTCGCACTTTCCCGCCGTGTCCTTCGGAACCGCCCTGCCGTCCATCACCGTGCCTCCGCCGGGGCCGCGCTCGCGCGCGCTCGCGGCGGAGCTGGCGCGCTGGGAGTCGCCCAACGTCACCTACCTGGCGGACGACTTCCCGGTGTTCTGGGACGAGGCGCGGGGCGCCAACGTGCGCGACGTGGACGGCAACGTGTTCGTGGACCTGACCGCCGCGTTCGCCGTGGCGGGGCCGGGGCACGCGCACCCGCGCATCGTCGACGCCATCCAGCGGCAGTCCGCGCGCCTGCTGCACGGCATGGGCGACGTGCATCCCCCGGCGGTGAAGGTGGAGCTCCTGCGCGCCCTGGCCCGGGCCGCGCCGGGCGGGCTGACGAAGAGCGTGCTCGCCAGCTCCGGCGCCGAGGCGGTGGAGGCCGCGCTCAAGACGGCGATGATCGCAACGGGAAAGCCGCGCGTGCTGGCGTTCCACGGCGGCTACCACGGGCTCACCTACCAGGCGCTCTCCGTCTCCGGCCGCGAGGACTTTCGCGCGCCCTTCGCCGCGCAGCTGGGAAACAACGCCGTCTTCGTCCCCTATCCCAATGCGTACCGCTCCCCGTTCGGCGGCGACCCGGCGGAGGTGTGCGCGATGACGCTGCGGCTGATCGAGCACACGCTGGACACGTCCGGCTCCGCCTCCGAGACCATCGGCGCCATCCTGCTGGAGCCGATCCAGGCGCGCGGGGGCGACGTGGTGCCGCCGGACGGCTTTCTCCCCGGCCTGCGCCGCATCTGCGACGAGCGCGGGCTGCTGCTGATGCTGGACGAGATCTACACCGGCTTCGGCCGGACGGGGCGGTGGTTCGCGTGCGAGCACTGGGACGTGGTGCCGGACGTGATGGTGGTGGGCAAGGGGCTCACCGGCGGCTTTCCCTTCGCCGCCTGCATCGGCACCGAGGCGGTGATGGATGCCTGGCCCAGGTCGGCGGGCGAGGCGCTGCACACCTCCACCTTTCTGGGCCACCCCGTGGGATGCGCGGCCGCGCTGGCGTCGATGTCGGTGCTGCGCGAGGAGCGGCTGGTGGAGCGCTCCGCGGAGCTGGGCGCGCGGATGATCGGACGGCTGGCCGCGCTCGCGGCCGATCACCCCAACGTGGGCGAGGTGCGGGGGCGGGGGATGCTGATGGGGATGGAGATGGTGCGCGACCGCGGCACGCGCGAGCCGGCGCCGGATCTGGCCGGTCGGCTGGTGGTGGAGGGGCTGCGGCGCGGCGTGCTGCTCCTCGGCGGCGGCGTCCACGGCAACGTCCTGTCCCTCTCCCCCCCCTTTGTTCTCACCGACGAGCAGGCGGACCACGCCCTCGGCGTGATCGGCGAGATCCTGGAGGAGATGCGGTGAGGCGCGCCGCTCCGGCACGGCACAGGATTGGCGAGGCAGATCCTCCCGCTTCCCGCCACGAACGTGGAGTGGGATGAAGCCATTCCGAATGGAGATACGGGTGATGAGAAAGATCCGCCTGAATCCGGACACCCTGCGGGTCGAGACGTTCGCGACCGCCGCGGCCGAGCGCGAGCAGGGTACGGTGCACGCGCACAATGCGGCCAGCGGCCAGTCGTGCACCTACAACTGCACGCTCGACGAGCTGACCTGCGGCGGCGCGGCGTGCCGTACCGTTCCCGTGGTCACCTGCCTCTGCTGACGCACGGAGTCAATCGGGTCGAGCAGGTTCGACTCCGTTGCGAGTACGCCGGGAGAGAGAGGGAGAGGACGCGGATGAAGCTCTCATCCGCGTCCTCTCTTTTTTGATTTCTCCCTCTGAGTACGCTGCATTCATCCCTCCGCGCTTGAACTACACAATCAACCGAAGAAAGGGCACAGCCACATAATAATACCGAATCCGGCTAAACACTTCCCGTAAGCAGATGGTGGCTTTGTCTCACACGGAGTTAACGGAGTCAACGGAGTTTTGCCCTCCGTTAACTCCGTTAACTCCGTTAACTCCGTTGACTCCGTGTGAGGCCCCATTCTTTTTCAGGATTCGGTATAAGGCCATCCACTTTCTGCGGTCAACGAAAAACGGCCTCCGCTCGCATGAGCAGGGGCCGTCGATCATCATCCCCGGGCCCGGGTCACTCCTGGGGGGAGAGGGCGGACTGGAGCAGGCGCTGCAGCTCGCTGCTGCGGGAGAGCAGGCTCTCCGTGAGCGGCTCGATGGCGATCATCCGCTGGCGCAGGCGCTCTTCGTAGGCGTGCGCCTGACGCTCGATGTCGGGCTGGCGGAGCACGGCGGCGCGCACCCTCATGAAGCGGGCCTGGATCTGCGCCAGCTCGCGCTCCAGCACGGAAAGCCGGTCCGTGTCGCCGCGGCGGCGGGCGGCGGCCACCTCGCCGGGCATGCGGTCCACGCGCGCGGCCAGGCGCGGCAGCTCGGGATCGGCCGCGTCCATGGCGCGCTGCACGGCCAGCATCAGCTGGTCGCGCGCCTGCGCCAGCCCGCGGTCCTGCAGCGCGCGGTCGTGTACGCGCTGCAGGTGGGTGCTGATGCTCTGCAGCTCGCCGTACCAGCTGATGACCGATTCGCGCGCGCCGGCCTCCGGCTTCATGCTGCGGGTGCCGGGCACCTCCGCGGTCATGGGCCGGGGCCGCACCTGCGCCGCCGCGGTGAGCGGCAGGGCGGTGGCGACGGCGGCGAGCACGAGGGCCCGCCGGATGGATCCCGCCAAGCGATGACTCCCTGGATCTGAGCGCCGGGGCTTCCGGCAACGGAGCGCCGCGCCCCCCTGCGGAGCGCGGCGCCCGTCTACAACCCCGCAGCGCGCCCGGAGTTTCACCCCCGCGCGCGGATCGGCCCCGGGGCCCGCCGAAGCCCGCGGCCGCTTCTCGCGGGGGACGCGGAGACGGAAAGAGAGGACGCGGAGAAAGGGCCATCTCCCTGCGTCCTCTCCGTTTAGCCCTTCGCCGCGCGCGTCAGCCGCGCCGAAGGGACGCGCTGTCGGGCGGCGGCGCGGGGGGCGGCTGCACGGGCTCGCCCAGAATGCGCGGCTCGGGCTCCGGCGGCTCCGCCGGCTCGGGGCGCGGATCCGTCCGCGGCGGATCCGTGCGCGGCGTGGACGGCGGTGTGTAGGGCGGCGGAGCGACGGGGTCGCGGCGCGTGGGGCGCGGCGGCTGCCCCGTCGTGGGCCGGCCCGTCACGGGCGGAACGTCGTACCCGGGCGCCGGGTCCGTGGTGACGCTCCCCGGCAGGGGGCGCGAGAGGGAGTCGCCCCGGCGGCGGCGGTTCTCCAGCTCCGGCCAGTCGATCCCCTTGCTCTTCAGGTCGCCGGTGCCCACGGTGTCGGGATCGTACTCCTCGTAGTCGTACGCGTAGGCGCCCAGCTCCTCGTCCGCAAAGGCGGTGTCGAACGCCATGGTGGGGTACGGCTGGCCGGCGTAGCAGTACGGACGCGGCGGGCGCACGTGGACGAAGTACTCCGTGTACGTCTCCCCCTGGGGCGGGCAGCCGGGGTCCACCACGTACCCCGTGGCCCGGTCCACCGTCTCCGTCACCACCCCGCGCGGCATCACGAAGTCGCCCGCCCGCCCGCCGATGCGCGACATGATGCGCCCCCACACCGGCGCCGCGATCGTCCCCCCCGACGCCTCGCGCACGATGGTCTGCGGCCGGTCCAGGCCGAACCACACGGCGCCCACCAGCTCGGGGGTGTATCCCACGAACCAGATGTCCGTGGCCCCGTTCGTCGTTCCCGTCTTTCCGGCCGCGGGGGCGCGGAAGCCGGCGCCGCGCACCGGCGTTCCCGTGCCGCGGTCCACCACGTCGCGCAGCATGGTGGTGAGCACGTACGCGGCGGCGGGGTCTACCACCCGGTCGCGCTGGTGCTCGGCCCGGTACACGACCTCGCCGTGCCGGTCCTCGATGCGCTCGATGACGTACGGCTCCGGCAGCCATCCGCCGCTCGCCAGCGCCGCGTAGGCCCGCACGAGCTCGATCGGCTTGACCTCCGACGCCCCCAGCGCGGTGGAGGGGACGTTGGCGATCGGGGTGGTGATCCCCATCTCCCGCGCCGTCTGGATGACGGACGCCATCCCCATCTCCTGCGCCAGCTGCACGGTGACGGTGTTCTTGGACCGCGTCAGCGCCTCGCGCACGGTGATGGGGCCGTCGTACCGCCCCGTGTAGTTGCGCGGCTCCCACGTCTCGCCCCCGGCCATCACCAGCTTGACCGGCGCGTCCTGGATCTTTCGCGTGGGCGGAACGCTGCGCTCCAGCGCGGTAAGGTAGACGAAGGGCTTGAAGGCGGAGCCGGGCTGCCGCAGCCCCTGGTAGATGCGGTCGAACTTGCTGTCGTCGTAGTCCCGCCCGCCCACCAGCGCGCGCACCGCCCCCGTCCGCGCCTCCATCACCACCGCGGCGGTCTGCAGGTACGCCGTCATCCCCTCGTCCGTCTCCCCCTTCGCCTCCGGCCAGGTGGGATGCCGGTACGCGCCGAAGCCGCCGGCCTCGATGGCGTCGGCCTGCCTGGCGATCTCCTCTTCCGCGGCCCGCTGGGCCACGGGGTCCAGCGTGGTGTAGACGCGCAGCCCGGAGGTGTAGAACTCCGGCCCCACGCGCTCCTCCAGCTCGCGGCGCACGCGCTCGATGAAGTACGAGCCGCGCCCCGTGCCGCTGTCCGTTCTGCGCGCCAGGCGGATGGGGGTGGCGGCGGCCTCGTCCGCCTGCGCCTGCGTGATGAAGCCGGCCTTGGCCATCTCGCGCAGCACCAGGTCGCGACGGGTGCGGGCCGCCCTGCGGTTCTCGCGCGGGTTGATGCGCGACGGCGACTGCGGCAGCCCGCCGATGAGCGCCGCCTCGGGAAGGGTGAGCTCGTGCGCCGGCTTGCCGAAGTAGGTCTGCGCGGCCGCGTCCACCCCGTACGCGCCCTCGCCCAGGTAGATGTGGTTGAGGTACAGCTCCATGATCTTGCGCTTGTCGAAGGCGCGCTCGATCTGCCGGGCCACGCGCACCTCCAGCACCTTGCGGCGGATGGAGCGGTCGCGGTAGTCCAGCCGTTCGGGGAACAGGTTGCGCGCTAGCTGCATGGTGATGGTGCTGCCGCCCTCCTCCACGCCGCGCGCGCGCACGTTGCGCAGCAGCGCGCCCATGAAGCGGCGCCAGTCCACCCCGCCGTGGTCGTAGAAGCGGCGGTCCTCCACGGCCAGCACGGCCTGGGGCATGTAGTCGGGGAGCGAATCCAGCGGGACGACGCGCCGGTTGACGGTCGCCAGGGTGCCGAAGGGCTTGCCGTCGCGGTCGAAGAGCTGGGAGCCCTCCGCCTGGAACCGCTCCAGCTCGGTCACGGGGGCGCATCCGCCCAGCCCGCAGGGCCCGAACCAGAGCCAGCCGAAGGCACCCAGGCCCAGGACGAGAAAGATGCCGAGTGCGATCAACAGCCTGCGCTTCATCTTCTCGTCCCGCGCCTGTTCTATGCGTGTCTCACCGCCGCTCGCGCTCCGCGTCCGGGGTGATGAAGTCTTCGGGGCGCGGCTCGCGCTTCTGCCCCGGGAAAACGGGCCGTCCTGGGAGCTCCGGGGTGGGGTCCACGAACTCCGGCGTGCTGGAGCGCTGCGGGCACGATCCCTCCGGCGCGTGCCTGGCGGCGAAGTAGTCGGGGGTGCCGCCGCCGCACTCCGCGGAGAGCACGCGCCCCCCGCTCACGCGCCGCATCACCACGTCGGACGGCTTTGCCCACGGCTCCGGCGGCTTGCGGTTGGCGTACGCGGTACGCATAACACGGGCCCACACCGGCACGGCAAGTGTTCCGCCGGTGGCACCACCCATGATGGGGCGCGGCGTATCGAAGCCCATCCACACCCCCGCCAGCAGGTCCGGCGTATAGCCCACGAACCACACGTCGGTGTTGTCGTTGGTGGTCCCCGTCTTTCCCGCCGCGGGCACCTCGTACGGCAGCGCGCCCACGGACGGGTCGCGCGCCAGGTAGCCGGTGCCGCGGTCCACCACCTCGCGCAGCATGTCCGTCAGGATCCAGGCGATCCCCGGCTCCACCGCGCGGCGCGGCGCCGGCGCGGGGGCCCACAGCAGCTCGCCGCGGTGGTTCTCCACCCGCGCCACCAGCTGCGGCTCCACCCGCCATCCCCCGTTGGCGAAGGAGGCGTACGCCGCCATCATGTCGATGGGGTACACGCCCGCCGAGCCGATGTAGACGGAGGGGTAGCCGGGAATGCGCGTCTCCAGCCCCGTCCGCGCCGCCAGGGCGCGCACGTTCTCGATCCCCGTCTCGCGCCCCAGGCGGATGGTGGCCAAGTTGCGCGAGTTGCGCAGCGCCGACCGCAGCGTGGTGTACCCCCCGTAGCTGCCGTCGTAGTTCTTGGGCGACCACACCTCCGTGCCGATGTTGAGCGTCAGCGGGTCGTCGGAGATGCCGGACGAGGGCGAGCGGCCGTGCTCCAGCGCCGCCGCGTAGACGAACGGCTTGAACGCCGAGCCCGGCTGCCGCAGCGCCTGCACCGCGCGGTTGAACTGCGACTGCCGGAAGTCGCGCCCGCCCACCATCGCCCGCACCAGCCCCGTCGCGGGGTCCAGCACCACCACGATCCCCTGCAGGTACGGCGTGTGGGTCACCGCCTGCCCGGGCTTCAGGCCGGCGGTGAACTGCTGGTAGGTGGGGCCGCGAAACCCGCCGTACGTCCCCCGCTCGATCTGCCGCAGGTTCTCCTCCAGCCCCACCTCCGCGGTGCGCTGCAGGACGGGGTCGATGGCGGTGTGGATGCGCAGCCCCCCGGTGTACAGCAGCTCGCCGAAGCGGTCCTCCAGCTGCCGGCGCACCGCCTCCACGAAGTACGGCGCGCCGCGGGCGCCGCCTGGAGGGGCCAGGGCCAGCGGCGTGCGCTTGGCCTCGTCCGCCTGCGCCTGGGTGATCACGCGCGAATCGGCCATGGCCTGCAGCACCACGTTGCGCCGCCGCTCCGCGCGCTCGGGGTGGCGGCGCGGGTCGTACGCGCTGGGCGCCTGCGGCAGCCCCGCGATGGTGGCCGCCTCGACGACGCTGAGTTGCCGCGCCGGCTTGCCGAAGTAGGT
>DASUVG010000336.1:0-57733 GCA_036379135.1 Longimicrobium sp. | reverse complement strand
GGTTGCCCCGGTGCGCGGCGTCGACGATGGTGCCGTCCTCCAGCGCGAACAGGAAGGTGTGGTGCGGGCCCGAGAAGTCGTCAGGGTAGCGCGCCTCGGCCTCGTCCACCGAAATGCGCTCGCCCCGGTACTCGATGATGCGCGTGCCGGCGGGAATCGCGCGTCGCGCGTACACCCCGCGGCCGTGGATGGCGGACGTGCGCACGGCCAGGTACTGCTCTGCATTCAGGGGGCGGTTCGGCATCCCCGGATTGTATCGCGCCACGCCCCCCGCGCCAAGCGGCCCGCAGGTTGCCATTGTGCGCCGCGTCCTTCTTATTCCAGACGAGGAGTGCCGAGGATGGCTGACGACGCGGAGGCGCCCGCCGAACGCTACAACCCCCGCCGGACCTTCATCCGCCACACCGCGGGCGTTCCGCTGGAGGTGACTTGCGTGCCGGGGAGCCCCGCGTCCACGCGGCAAAGCGTGAACGTCAGCACGGGCGGGCTCTCGTTCGTCTCCGACGAGCACCACGCGCTCGGCGCGATCATCCAGGTGCGCATTCCCACGGTCGATCCCCCCTTCGAGGCGCGCGCCAAGGTGGTGTGGACGAAGCCCGAGGGTGACGGCTTCTGCGTGGGGGTGCAGTTCCTGGACGAGAACGACGCGTTCCGGGCGCGGATGGTGGAGCAGGTGTGCACCATCGAGCGCTACCGCGACCAGGTGCGCGAGGAGGAGGGCCGGGAGCTGAGCGCGCACGAGGCGGCGGCGGAGTGGATCGGCAAGTACGCGGGGCGCTTTCCCGTCGCCTCTCCTGTGGCGGAGGGCGCGGAGGGATGATGCGGAGGGCGGCGGCGGGATGGATGGCGGCGGTGCTGCTGGCCGGCTGCGGCGGGGAGAAGGCGCCGGGGCGGGTGGTGGGGGATGCGTTCATGGCGCAGAACATCGACCAGCAGATCGACCTGGACTCCATGCCGGTGCACCTGCTGCGCACGGAGGAGACGCTGGATTCCACGCTTGCGCCGCTGTGCCCGCCGCGCGGCCCGGGCGACACGCCGCCGCCGCCGGACGCGTGGGCGCGCGGATGGGAGGCCCGCAAGGCGATCCTGCGCCCGCTCGTCCTGCGATCCGTGGTGACGAACGGCCAGGCGCAGTTCGCCATCGACAGCGTGTCGCCCGGCGAGTACCTGCTGTGGGCCGACACCGTGCTCAGCGAAAAGCGCTGGACCTGGCTGGCGCCGATCCGCGTGCGTTCCGGCGACACCCTGCGCATCAATCTCACCAACGACAACTCCGACGAGAACTATCTGCGCTGCCGCCCGATGGACGGCTGAAAATCCGGAAAAAGATCTCCCGCGGAGGCGCGGAGCAAAGAAGAGCCGCGGAGGAAAAAATAAGGAGGACGCGAGTGAAGCCATCACCCGCGTCCTCTTCGTTTGATCCTTGAAGACTGAACTGCTCGACCACGCAGAGCAGCTGAGAGGCAGAGGAGCAGAGAAGTGGCGATTCTACCGGATTTTGAAACAGAATTTGCGTACAGAGGAACGGAGTTAGACAGAGGGAAGTGAACCATGATGCTGGTTTCTGCTCCTCTGTCTGACTCTGTTCCTCTGTATCCCCAAGTGTTTTTTCGCGGTCTTCAGTCGATGGGCTTGAGGGCGGCGACGATGGATTCGCGGCGCGGCTCCAGGAACGGCGGCAGCACCACGGACTCGCCCAGTGTCTCGGCGTTCTCGTCCACCGCGAAGCCGGGGCCGTCGGTGGCGATCTCGAACAGGATGCCGTTGGGCTCGCGAAAGTACAGGCTGCGGAAGTAGTAGCGGTCCACCTCGCCGCTGTTGCGGACGCCCAGCTCGTTCAGGCGCCTGGCCCACGCGTGGTACTGCTCCTCGTCCGGGGTGCGAAAGGCGACGTGGTGCACGCCGCCGGCGCCGGGGCGCACCACGGGCCTGTCCGGCTGCACCGCCACGTGCAGCTCCGCGTGCGGCCCGCCCTCCCCCATCTCGTACACGTGCACCACGTTGCGCGGGTTCTCCGGGTCCGGATAGCGGCGCACCTGGCGCATGTTGGCGACGCCGGTGAGCACCATATCCGTCATCCGCAGCTCGGGAACGCTCATAACAATGGGGCCCAGGCCGCGCACCTGGTATTCCGGCGGCACGGGGCTGCGGTCCCACGGCACCGGCGCGTCGCCCGCGCCGCCGTCGTCCACCAGCGCCAGCCGCTGGCCCTCGGTGTCTTCGAACTCCAGCGTAAGCCGGCCGTCGTGCTCGGCGATGCCGTCGGTCTTCACGCCGCTGTCGCGCAGGTGGCCCTGCCACCAGTCCAGCGCCGCCTCCCCGTTCACTCGCAGGCTCGTGCGGATGATGCTGTGCGTGCCGCGCTTCTCCGGCGGCACGGGCCAGTCGAAGAAGGTAAGGTCGGTGCCCGGCGAGCCCACCGCGTCGGCGTAGAACAGGTGGTAGGCGCTCACGTCGTCCTGGTTCACGCTGCGCTTTACCAGCCGCATCCCCATCACCTGCGTGTAGAAGCGGTAGTTCTCGCGGATGTTGCCGGAGACGGCGGTCAGGTGGTGGATTCCGGTCAGGTCCATCGTTCTTCTCCGTCGGCTGGGTGCGGCGAGTGCATCACCAGGCGCCTCGCGCACATTGATACAATGCAAGTTCCACGCGGCGGACGCGGAGCGGAAAAGACGAGGACGCGGAGAAAAGACGGTGGCGGTCTTTTCTCCGCGTCCTCGCGGGCCCTCTCCCCCGACCGACCTTTCGCTCGTTCCTCGCGACGGCGGTCGACTCCCCCCCCCAACCCGGAGGAGGGTCTTTCATACCGGATCCTGCAAAAGAATGGGTCTCACACGGAGTCAACGGAGTTCACGGAGGGCAAACTCCGTTGACTCCGTTGACTCCGTGTGAGACAAGGCCACGATCTGCTCACGCGAAGGGGTTGGCCGGATTCGGTATCAGACCGCGCCCTCGGCGACCAGCTTGGCGAGCGCGGAGGCGTGAAAGTCCGGCAGCTCGTCCGCGCAGGTCACGCACATGCGCAGGTCGTGCAGCAGGCCGTCCTGCAGGCGGTAGATCCACCCGTGCACCGCCAGCGCCTGCCCGCGCGCCCAGGCGTCCTGCACCACCGTGGTCTGGCAGACGTTGCTCACCTGCTCGATCACGTTCAGCTCGCACATGCGGTCCAGGCGCACCGCCGGGTCGTCGATGGCGGCCAGCAGCTCCGCGTGCTTGTCGCGCACGTCCACCACGTGGCGCAGCCAGTTGTCCGCCAGGCCCACCTTGATCCCCTCGAGCGCCGCCTGCACCCCGCCGCAGCCGTAGTGCCCGCAGACGATCACGTCGCGCACCTTGAGCACGTCCACGGCGAACTGGAGCACGGAGAGGCAGTTGAGGTCCGTGTGGACGACCACGTTGGCCACGTTGCGGTGCACGAACAGCTCGCCCGGGGCCAGGTCCACGATCTCGTTGGCGGGCACCCGGCTGTCGGAGCAGCCGATCCACAGGTATTCCGGCGCCTGCTGCTGCGCCAGCCGCGTGAAGAACTCCGGGTCTCCGGCGGTCATCCGCGCGGACCACGCGCGGTTGTTGTCGAACAGCTGCTTCCGCATCCGCATGGTTCGGGTGTTTCTCCGGATTGGGTCGGTTTCGGTCGATTTCGGTCGATGACGATCAGCGGTCGCCGGCGTGCTCCGCGGCCTCCACGTGCTCCGCCGCGCGTCCCGCGAATGCGAAGTACGCCACCATCGCCAGCGCCGCAACCGCCGCGAAGCCCAGCTTGATCTCCCGCGGCAGCTCCGACGGCGAGATGAAGCCCTCGATGGTCCCCGCGACGACGAGCATCAGCGCCGTGCCGCCGATCAGCGACACGGCCTCGCGGCCGCGAACCACCAGCATCTCGCGCCGCGTGCGCCGGCCGGGAAGGAGCATCCCCGAGCCCAGCCACAGCCCCGCCCCCCCGGCGATGCAGATGGCGGTGAGCTCGATGACGCCGTGGGGGAGCACGAAGGTCCACAGGTGCAGGCTCTGCCCCTGGTTGGCGAACGCCGCGGCCACCGAGCCCAGCATCACCCCGTTCATCACCAGGATCCACGCCGTTCCCACCCCGGCCAGGATCCCCCCCGCGAAGGCCAGGAAGGTGACCTGCACGTTGTTGCTGATCAGGCTGCTGGCCATGGCGGGCATGAACACCTCCGGCACCTCCACGTACCCCTCGCCCTTGCGCTCCTTTTCCACCGACTCTTCCACGCGCGCCAGCATCTCGCCGCTCAGCAGCTCGTGCCCCAGCTCCGGCTCGCGCCGCACCGCCGCGAAGGTCAGCAGGGTGGGGAGGTAGAAGAGGATGGAGGCCATGAGGATGGGCTTCCACCGGCGCCGCGCCAGCGCCGCGAACCCGCCGCCGGCAAAGGCGCGAAAGCGGCTCCACGAGCGCGTGGGCGGCCGGTAGAGCAGGTTGTGGCCAAAGCCCACCAGCCGCTCCAGGGTGTACAGCAGCTCCGGCGAGCCGCCGTACGTGCGCGCCCGCGCCAGGTCCGCCGCCATCTCGCGGTACAGCGCCGCAAAGCGCGACACCCGGGTCTCGCCCAGCGCGTCCAGGCCGCGGTCGCGCGCCTCGTCCAGCAGCTTCTGGTACTCGTCCCATTCCCCGCGCTGCCGCCGCACCAGCGCCGTGGCCTGCGCCGTCCCCGAGCGCCCGCCGGCGCCGGACGCCCTGCGGCGCGCCAGCTCCTCGTCGTGCACCGCGGCAAGGTAGGCGTCGGGGCTCATCTGCCACCGCCGCGCGTCCTCGTCGAAGTGGCGCTCCACGCGCGACATCAGCTTGCGCGACAGCTCGGCCCGCACCTGGCCGGGGAGCGACGCGCGGCGGGACACGTACATCTCCAGCGCCGCGAACTCCTCGTCCGTCAGCCGCGGGCGGCCCAGGGCCACGGGCGCGGCGGCCGCGGACTCCTCCGGGATCGGCTGGCCGGTGCGGTCGCGCACCACCACCGTGCCGGCGGCCAGGTCGCCCAGGCGCTTGGTCTGCGGGTGCAGCATCATCGCCAGCCCGCCCAGCGCGAACGAGGGGGCGGGCTGGATGTCGATCAGGCGCATCAGGTTGCGCACCGCGGCGCCGCGCACCGTGACGGGAAAGCCGCCGTCGTGCACCACCCGGATCCCCATCCGGCGCTTGCCCGGCGTCTGCCCGTCGCGAAGGCCTTCGTAGAACACGAAGTAGCCCCACATCAGCACGAAGCCGGCGAGAATGGTCAGCCCCAGCCCGATCCCCATGATCGCGCCGTCCAGCCCCACCGTGAACGCCAGCGCCAGCACGCCCATCCAGATGCCCAGCACCCCCAGCACGATCAGCAACCCGTCCAGCAGCAGCGCCGTGAAGCGCGAGCCCAGGTCCGCTAGCTCGTAGCCGATGGCCACGTGCTCCGGCGTCTCGACGTCCACCTGCCGGTCCGCCAGCAGGTGCGCGGGAGCGGTCTGCGCCATGATCAGGGTTCCTGCGTCGATGAAGAAAGCGTGCGGCGGTGCGGCAGAGCGGGCTCCCCGCGAGGGGACCCCGGACGGTGTGTCGGCGCACAATGTAGCCGGGGCGGGAGGGGATGGCGAGAACACGCGCGGGGCGTCCGCGGTCCCCCACCCCCAGCCCCGCCCCCAGCCCTCCCCGCTCGTTCCTCGCGGAGAGGGGAGGCGCCGCGGAGAGATCCAGCCTCGGCGAAAGAGATCGAGCTGGCGTCCGACGGGGCCCCCTCCCCCCGGCCCCCTCCCCCGCTGCGCGGGAGAGGGGGAGAATTCGATCCCGCTTCGGACAGGGTTTCCCGTGCTCCACCTGAACTCCGGACTCGTCGAAGCACCGGAATCCAACGGCAACCCAACCTCCCCCCGGCAGTTTTCGGGGGAGGTGCGAGCCTGAGCGAGCGGAGGGGGAGTCGGCGGATGCAGTGAGATGCGTCCCCGCGCTCCAGACGCTGCCTTCGCGTCACCTCTTCCCCGCGGTTTCGGGGGAGAGGCGGGAGAGGGAGCCCCGCCGGGCGCGGTTGGGAGCCGGTTGAAACGGAAAGATCTTCCCTGCACTCCCCGGGGGTATGCCAACCCTCCGCGGGCCCGTCCACCACGCGCCAGAAGGCTTGCCCACACGGCGCCCGTCATATAAAATCCAGCAGTCTGCAAACTTACCGCTCCGGCCGCCGGGCCCACCGGGACCGGGGCGCCGCGTTGCGCCGAGGCGGGCGCCTTCGCCCGCCTCATCAGGACCTCCTCGCGATCCGCATCCCGCAGCCGGTCCTCCATTCGCGCCCGGGCTTTCAGCAGAACGAAACTCCCTTCCGGCGTAACCCGTATCCAACGCTCGTCTTGCGGTGCATCCGCATGACCAGGCGTTCACGCGGGACATCGGCCTCCGGACCCCGATCCCCCACCCCTGCACGGCGGCCACGCGCCGCGGCGAGACCACGATGAAGGACCTTCTCGACAAGCTCAAGGACGCGGGCAGAGACGCCCTGGGCACCTTCGTGGTGCTGGACGAGGACGGCAACGAGGTCGAGGCTCCCGCGGGCGCCCCCGGCGCCCGGCCGGCCGCGCAGCGCCCGGCCGCCCCCGGCGCCGCGCCCGCCGCAGCCGCGCCCGCGGGGATCCCGGCCGCCGTGGCCGGCGCAACCGTGGACCCGGAGTTCGTGCAGGGGCTGCAGGCGGCCTGCCAGGGGAGCAAGAAGGCGGCGTACACGCAGTTCCAGACGCTGTACAGCGCCCTGGGGGCCATCGCCGACCCGGCGCAGCGCGCCCAGCTGGCGCTGAGCGCCGCGCAGGCCAGCCACGGCGTAACGCCGCAGCAGGTGGCCGAGGCCATCGAGGACCGCCTGGCCATCCTGGCCAGCGAGCGCCAGGCGTTCGAGAAGGCGGTGCAGGCCGAGACGGACCACAGCATCGGCGCCACGCAGAAGCGCATCGACGCCGCCAAGGCCGAGATCGCCAGGAAGGCCGAGGAGATCCGCCAGCTGGAGGCCACGCGCGTGGAGCTGGAGCGCGGCATCGCCGAGGCGCGGGCCGCCATCGAGGGCAACTCCGCGCGGTTCGCCGCATCGTACGCCGTGGTCGAGGCCGAGCTGGTCGCCGAGCGCGCGCGCATCGCCTCGTTCATCACCCCCAACGCGAAGTAGCGGTCCATGAGCGACCTTTCCCCCTCGTCCACCCAGCCCGCCGGCAAGCGCTCCTACTGGAAGCGTCCGGAGGGCAAGGTCGGGATGGCCATCCTCGCCGGCCTGGGCGCCGTGCTGGGCTACGGGTTCATCCAGATGCTCCCGCGGCTCATCGAGATCGCCGAGAACACGCTGTACCTGTCCTTTCTGCTGGGCGGGCTGGCGCTGCTGTACGCCATGGTCTTCGTGTGGGACCGGCCGCGCACGCTGCTGTTCTACGGGCTGCAGATGGTCTCGCGCTGGGTCACCGGCAACTTCGTGGAGCTGGACCCGGTCTCCATCCTCAAGTCCTTCGTCAAGCAGATGAAGAGCCGGCGGGAGATCATCCAGGACCGCCTGGGCCGCCTGGTGGGCGTGCGGCGGATGCTGGAGGCCAAGATCGCCAAGAGCGAGAAGGAGCGTCAGCAGGCGCTGCGTCTCGCGGCGGCCGCCAAGGGGACGGGCGACGACGACGGGCTGAACGCGCACGCCGAGATCGCCGCGCGCCGGGCGCGCGACATCGAGGAGTACAACAGCATGCGCGGGCAGATGGAGAACATCGAGACCCTGCTGCAGCGCGTGCTGCGCCGCGCGGACTACCACATCCAGACGGCCGAGGACGAGGCGAACCAGCTGGCCGACAAGCACGCCATCACCCGCTCGGTGGCGGCGGCGACCACGGCGGCGCAGGGGATCTTCGGCGACTCGGACCTGCTGGAGGTGCGCGACATGGCCGCCGCCCGCATCCGCGACGACTACGAGAAGCGGCTGGGCGAGCTGCAGACGCTGATCGACCTGACGGACTTCGACCACGCCGTGGACCTGAACCAGATGGCGTTCCGGCAGGACGGCCTGGCGCAGCTGGCCGAGGCGGAGAAGAAGGTGTCGGCGGCCGAGCAGGCCGACACGCCGGCGCCGCGGGCCGTGGGCGCGGGCGACCCGCTGGCCGGCTTCAGCACGGGGATCGCCGGGGGCACGCCCATGGGCGCCAACCCCGAAGACCGCTGGCGCGGCAAGCTGCGCAGCAAGGGCGGCTGAGGCCGCGACCCACCGCCGGCCGCGTGCATGCGCGGCCGGACCGCAGTAGAACCTGAACTCGCACTCGATCCATGCGATTGACTTCGACCGGGCAGAAAACCGTCCGCGTGCTGGGCGGGCTGGTCGTCATCCTCCTCATCGGCCTGGGGCTGCGCTTCGCGGCACAGAACGGGCTGGGCCGGGAGATCGTGAAGTCCTTTACCCCCGACAAGGTGGAGGGGCTGGACGCCGCGACCGAGCAGAGCCAGAGCGACGCGGCGTTCGCCGGGCTTCCGTCGGACAAGCCGGCGGCGCTCCCCGGCGCGCCCGAGGTGCGCATCAACTTCTGGGCGTGGAACAGCCAGATGGGGTGCCTCTACAGCAACGGCGGCCCGGTGACCACCGAGGGCTCGCTGATGGAGAAGCAGGGGATCAAGGTCTTCATCAGCCGGCAGGATGACAACAGCCAGCTGATGGCGCAGCTCACCCGGCTTGCGCAGGGGCTGCACGGCGGGCAGGCGCAGCCGCGCGACGGCATTCACTTCATCGGCATCATGGGCGACGGCGCGGGCGCGTTCCTGGCCGCGCTCAACACGCAGCTCACCGAGAGCTTTGGCCCCGAGTACCGGGCCGAGATCGTGGGCAGCTGCGGCTACTCGCGCGGCGAGGACAAGCTGATGGGGCCGCAGAAGTGGCGCGACAACCCGCAGAGCATGCGGGGCGCGCTGGTGGCGGGCGTGCTGCGCGACGGCGACTGGAACATCGCCCAGCGCTTCATGGGCGACAACGGCATCCCCAACAACCCCGACGAGCGCACCTACGACCCCGACGCGGTGAACTGGGTGAACACCAGCAGCTACGTGGACGCGACGGAAAAGTACGTGTCCAACTACTGCGAGGAGCGCCCGGTGGTGAGCGAGGGGCGGCGGACGGGGGACACCCGGCGCGTGTGCGTGGACGGCATCGTCACCTGGACGCCGGCGGACGTGACGGCGGCGCGCGAGCGCGGCGGCCTGGTCTCCGTGGTGTCGACGAAGGAGTACAGCTCGCAGATGCCGCACGTGCTCATCGGCATCCGCAAGTGGAACCAGGACAACCGCGCCACGGTGGAAAAGCTGCTCACCGCCTTTACCCAGGGCGGCGACCAGGTGCTGGCGCACCCGCAGGCGCTCAGCCGCGCGGCGGAGATCAGCCAGGAGATCTACCAGGAGGCCGGTGCCGACGCGGCGTACTGGGAGAAGTACTACAAGGGCGTCACGGAGCCGGACAAGCAGGGGATCCCGGTGGAGCTGGGCGGCAGCAAGGCCAACAACCTGGCGGACAACCTGCTGCTCTTTGGCCTGGCGCAGGGAACCAGCCCGGAGACCAGCCGCTTCCGCGCCACCTATACGGTGTTCGGCAAGATCGTGACGCAGCAGTACCCGGAGCTGGTGCCCAGCGTCCCCGCTTACGACAGCATCGTGGACGTGAGCTACCTGCGCGCCGTGGCGTCCAGGGCGGGGACCACGGGCGGCCGCGCGGAGCAGGCGACGTTCACCGACTCCACCGCCCGCGTGACGCGCGTGGTGGGCCGCCGCAACGTGCAGATCACCTTCGCCACCGGCTCGGCGGAGTTCACGCCGCAGACGGAGCGGCAGCTGCAGCAGCTGTTCGACGAGCTGTCCATCAACTCGCTGGCGGTGGAGGTGCACGGCCACACCGACAACGTGGGCGACGCCGCGGCCAACCAGCAGCTTTCCGAGGACCGCGCCATCGCGGTCAAGCAGTGGCTGGAGCGCCGTTCGGCCGCCACCTTCCCGCCGGGACGCGTGCGAGTGTTCGCCCACGGCGCCACGCAGCCGGTGGAGAGCAACCGCAACGACGCCGGACGCGCGGCCAACCGCCGCGTGGAGATCGTCATCGGCAGCTAAGGGGCAGTATCAAGTGCCCAGTATCAAGTGCCCAGTATCAAGTTAATCCGACTTGGCACTGGGCACTGGGTACTGGGCACTCCCACACCACACCCTCTCTCACCTCCGGACTTTCTCCCGAATGGCTTCTCTCGGTCCCGCGCTGCGCCCCAACCAGTGGGTTCCCCGCAGCGCGTACTGGATGCTCGCCGGCCTGTGGACCGTCGTCATCCTGCTGGCGTGGATGCTGGCCCCCGCGTTCTTTCCCAAGCCCGGCCGCGTGTTCGCGGCCATGAGCGAGATGATCTCCAGCCAGGGGCTCATCGCGGAGCTGGCGACGAGCCTGGGGCTGTTCGCCCAGTCGCTGCTGATCGCGACCATCATCTCCCTCGGCCTCGCCTACCTGACGGTGGTGGCGGCGGTGCGGCCGCTGATCATGGCGCTCACCCGCGCGCGCTTCCTGAGCCTCGTGGGCCTCACCTTCATCTTTACGATGATGGTGGGCGGCGGGCGGCCGCTGAAGGTGTCGCTCCTGGTGTTCGGCATCTCCGCCTTCTTCCTGACGTCGATGGTGGATGTCGTCGCCTCGGTGCCGCGAGAGAAGCTGGACCACGCCCGTACGCTGCGGATGGGGGAGTGGCGCGTGGTGTGGGAGGTGATCGTCCTGGGGCAGATGGGGGTTACGCTCGACGTGCTGCGGCAGAACGCGGCCATCGGGTGGATGATGCTGACGATGGTGGAGGGGATCAGCCGCAGCGAGGGCGGCATCGGTGCCCTGCTGATGGACCAGAACAAGCACTTCAACCTGGCGGCCATTATCGCCGTGCAGATCGTCTTTCTGATCGCGGGATTCTTCCAGGACGCGTTCCTGGCCTGGCTCAAGGCGACGGTGGTGCCGCACGCGGCGCTCGCCACGGTGCGGAGGTAGCGGCGATGAGCACGGACCTGGAGTATTCGCGCGGCGGGGTGCTGCTGGACCTGCAGGGCGTCACGGTGACGCGCGGCGGCGTTCCCGTGCTGCGCGACCTTACGGCGCAGGTGCACGACCTGGTGCGCCCGGGGATGCAGCAGGGGCAGATCGTGGGGCTGCTGGGCCCCAGCGGGGTGGGCAAGACGACGATGTTCCACGTGCTGGCCGGGCTGCTGAAGCCGGACTCGGGCACGGTGCGCATCGGCGACAAGGGGGTGCCGGCGCAGCCCGGGCTGGTGGGCGTGGTGGCGCAGAACTACGTGCTCTTCGAGCACCGGTCGGTGCTGGGCAACCTGCTGATCGCGGCGAAGCAGGCGGGGATGAGCCCGGTGGAGGCGCGCGAGGCGTCGATGAAGTACCTGGAGCGCTTTGGCCTGGCGGCGCACGCGGACAAGTTTCCGGTGCAGCTTTCCGGCGGCCAGCGGCAGCGCATCGCCATCGCGCAGCAGCTGCTGTGCTCGGAGCTGTACCTGGTGATGGACGAACCGTTCTCGGGGCTGGACGTGATCCAGCAGGAGAACGTGCAGCGGCTCATCCTGGAGGTGAGCCAGACGCACGAGCACAACACCATCATCGTGGTGACGCACGACGTCAGCGCCGCGGTGGCGGTGGCCGACACCATCTGGCTGATGGGCCGCGACCGCGACGCCGCGGGAAACATCATCCCCGGCGCGCGCATCGTCGACACCATCGACCTGATCGAGAAGGGTCTCGCCTGGCAGCCGGACATCCGCACCCGCCCCGGCTACATCGCGCTGGTGAACGAGATCAAGGAGCGCTTCCACACGCTCTGATGCGGATTCCGCAAAAGCATTGGACACAGAGCAGCAGAGGGGCAGAGAAACAGAGACGGAACGCCGTCCTCTGCTACTCTGCCCCTCTGCTGCTCTGTGATCAAATCAGTTCAGTTCTTCCGGATCGGATATCAGCCCTGGAAGAGGACGGCTACAGGCGGTCGAACGTCTCGACGATGAAGCCCTGCTCGTCATCGACCATGTTCTGCCGCATGTCCACGAACACGTCCACCGGCAGGCCGTAGGAGGAGTGGTACTCCGCCTCCATGAAGTGGGCGTTTTCCTGGACGGCGCGCTCCACGAGGGCAAAGAGCTCGTCCACCGTGTCGTAGCCCCGCCAGACCTCGCGCGGCACTTCGGAGCCGCCCGCGACGGACTGCACCGACACCGGCACTCCGTTGCGCACCCGGATGACCGCCGCTCCGTTCCACCAGGCGCCCGTCAGCCGGACCGTCATGCGGTAGTCGTCGGTGCCGTGCGCGCTCCACAAGCCACGGGCCGCCGCCAGCTCCATGCGCTCGCCCACCACGGGCTCCGCCGGCCCTTCCTCGCTGCAGGCGGCGAGCGCCGCAAGGCACGCCGCCACGACACACTTCCGACCGGACATCCTCATTCCGTCTCCCCCGCGCATGGAGTGCATCCCGATTCCGCCCGCGACAACAGGGCGCCGCCGTAGAATACGACGAAGTGCCCTGAATCGCACGGAAAAAACGAAGGGAGGACGGCGTGATTCCGTTCTCCGCGTACTCCCTCGCTTCCTCCGCGTGATCCCTGTCTTTTCCTACAGGACCTCGAACGCATCGACCACAAAGCCGTACTCCTCGTCCGCAACGTTCTTTGCGGGATCCACGTAGACGTCCAGCGGCACGCCCAGCTGGGAGTGGTATTCCACGTCGATGCGGTCGGACCGGTCGTTGTGGGCAACCGTCAGGATGTGGAACAGGTTCTCGACCGTGTCGAAGGCATCGAAGAAGCTGGCCGGCATCCCTTCGGCGGGATCGACGACCTGCACCGACACCGGCTCCCCGTTCCGCACCGTGACGACGGCGGCGGCGGCGATCATCCCGCCCTGCCGCCGGATCGTCATGCGGTAGTCGTCGATGTCCTGCGCGTTCCACCGGTCCATGGCCCGCTGCAGCTCGGCCCGGTTCCCCGCGGATCCAGTGATGTCGCCGCACGACGCCAGCATCGCCGCGCACCCGGCGGCCACGCACATCCGCAAAGCCAGTTTCATGGTACGATCTCCACGCACGAGTCGGGTCCGCTGCTCCAAGCCACTCCGGAGAACACCCGGCGGCGCGGCGGCGTGACGGCGAATCTCTCCGCGCCGCGGGCAGTCACTGGACGTCGAACGCCTCGACGATGAAGCCGTGCTCGTCGTCGGCGGTGGTGAGCCGATGGTCGATGGACACCTCCACGGGCACGCCCAGGCGCGGGTGGTACTCCGCCGCGATGCGCTCGGCGTCGTTATCCACGGCGTGCTGCAGGATGGCGAAAAGCTCCTCGACCGTGTCGTAGTCGCGGAACGCTTCCGCCGGGATCCCCTCGGGGAGCCCCACGGGCCGAACGGACACCGGCACGCCGCCGCGCACCTGGATCTCCGCCGCCCCGCCGATCCACGCGCCCGTCAGCCGGACGGTCATCCGGTAGTCCTGCACCCCGCGCGCGTCCCACAGCCCGCGAGCCCGCTCCAGCTCGATCGGCGCGCTCACGACGCCCGTGGCATCGCCGCACGCCCCGAGCACCGCCAGGCACGCCACGACCAGTCCCTTTCGACCCGACCGCTCCATCCGCTCCGCTCCCATCCGTGTGTCCGTCCCGATCCAGCTTCGTCCGGAGAACGCCCGGCGGCTCGACGGTGTGACGGGGGTCCGCTCCCCGTCGTCGGCGCGGAAAATCCGGACAAACCTTGAATGGCACGGCGTACGCATATATCGGGGATCCGATCGACATCCATCCACCCACGCTCATCGGCCTGAATGCACGTCGCGCAGTGGGTCACCGTCGCGGTGGGAGTGCTGGCGGCGCTGGTCACCGTGCTGAGCCTGTTCCCCGGCTCGCACTGGAGCCTGCGCCTGTGGGACTTTCCCCGGCTGCAGATCGCCACCGTGGCCGCGGCGGCGGGGGCCGTCTACGGGGCGCTGTTCCTGGACGGCGGCGCGCTGGAGTGGGCGTTCCTGGCGGCCACCGCGGCCACCGCGCTCTGGCAGGCGTACAAGATCTTTCCCTACACCCCCGTCGCGCCCACGCAGGTGCAGCGCAGCACCGTCGGCTCCGTGAAGGGGCGCCCGCTGCAGACGCGGCGGCACCCCTCGCTCCGCCTGCTGATCACCAACGTGCAGATGGAGAACACGCGCCACGAGCTGCTGCTGCGGGTGATCGCGGACGCCGCGCCCGACGTGGTGCTGGCGGTGGAGACGGACGCGGCGTGGGCGAAGGGACTGGAGCCGCTGGAGCGGACGTATCCCCACGTGCTCAAGCAGCCGCAGGAGAACTGGTACGGGATGATGCTGTTCTCACGGCTGCCGCTGGTGGAGGCGCGCTGCGAGTTCCTGGTGCAGGACGACATTCCGTCCATGCACGCGGTGCTGGAGCTGCCGGGCGGCGTGCACGTGTACCTGCACGGCATTCACCCGCGCCCGCCGGAGCCGATCCGCGACCAGGACAGCACCCCGCGGGACGCGGAGCTGGTGGTGATGGGCAAGGCGATCGGCGACGCGGAGGACCGGCCGACGGTGGTGGCGGGCGACCTGAACGACGTGGCCTGGTCGCCCACCAGCGAGCTGTTCATCCGCCTGTCCGGGCTGCTGGACCCGCGGCGCGGGCGCGGCTTCTACAACAGCTACAACGCCAGGAACCCCGTCTTTCGCTATCCGCTGGACCACGTCTTTCACTCCAACGACTTCCGGCTGGTGGAGCTGCAGCGGCTGCCCCGGATCGGCTCGGACCACTACCCCATGCTCATCGAGCTGAGCTACGAACCCGACGCCGAGGGCGCGCAGCCGGAGCCGGAGAAGGAGCCGGGCGACGAGGAGCGCGCCGAGGACCGCCTTGAGGCGCAGGCCGAGGCCGCCGCCACCGGCGACGACCGCCCGGGGCGCGAATGAGCGGTGGGGCGGAGGGGGGTCCGCTGACGTCGGGCGAGCGGATTCGCGGCTACGCGGTGCACCTGTACACGGCGTCGGGGATCATCCTGGCGGCGCTGGCGGCGTCGGAGATCTTCTCGCGGCGCCCGGACCCCCGCGTGGTCTTCGCGCTCTTTGCGGCGGCGACCCTGGTGGATGCGTCGGACGGGTTCCTGGCGCGGCGCTGGGAGGTAAAGCGCACGGCGCCGGAGATCGACGGCCGCACCATCGACGACATCGTAGACTACATCACCTTCACCTTCCTTCCGCTGCTGCTGGTCTGGAAGCTGAACTGGGCCCCCGAGCCCGTGCTGCTCTGGATCGCCCCCGCGATGATCGCCTCGCTCTTCGGCTTTGCGAACACGGGCGCGAAGGACGAGGGCGGCGGGTTCTTTCGCGGGTTTCCGTCCTACTGGAACGTCGTCGCCTTCTATGCCGGGCTGCTGCATCCGCTGGCCAGCGGCGCGATGATCGTCGCGCTCGCTGCGCTGACGGTGCTGCCGGTGCGCTTCATCTATCCCACCCTGGCGCCGCGGCCGTGGCGCGTGCCGCTGCTGGTGGGGGCGTTCGCCTGGCTGGCGTTCATGCTGTGGACGCTGCCGAATTATCCCGACGTGCAGCCGTGGCTGCTGTGGCTCTCGCTCTCGTATCCGCTGTTCTACACGCTTCTCTCCTGGCACCTGAGCCGCCAGGACCGGCGGATGCGGACGGCAACGACGGCGTAGGCGGATCGATGCCACGCGGGTGGAGCCGAGGATCCTGCGCGCCCACCCCACGTCACCCCGGGTTGAAACCCGGGGCTAGAAATGCGATAAGCCCCGTCTTTGCTCGTTCCTCGCAAAACGGGGCTTCACCTGCTCGGGCCGGCAAGGGCCGGCGCGCGTGGCGGGGTCAGGCGCGCCGACAAGGTCCACCAACAGCGGACACGGCTTTCGCGACGTTTACACCCTCTCCCGCTTGCGGGAGAGGGTGCGAGCCTGAGCGAGCGGGTGAGGGCCCCCGGCCGAAGCGCGCCGTCCTTTCCATTCTCTCCGCGTTCTCACTCTCGCACTCTCGCACTCTCGCACTCTCGTACTCTCGTACTCTCGTACTCTCGTACTCTCGCACTTTCGCACTTTCGCACTCGATGCAACCATCCGCGCGCCCCGCGCCACTCAAGCACGCATGAGAGCCGAACCCGCCGCGGTACCCGACCAAGCGCTCGCGCAGGCGCTGCTCCTACGGGGGGACGAAAACGCCTTCCGTGAGCTGTACACCCGGCACACGCCGCGGCTGTACCAGCTGGTGCTGCGCATCGTGGGGGGGGCGGAGCACGACGCGGAGGACGTGGTGCAGGAAACCTGGATCCGCGCCACGGAGGCGCTGGGCGGGTTTCGGTGGGAGGCGGCGTTCGGCACCTGGCTGACGGGGATCGGGATCAACGTCGCGCGTGGGCTGCTGCGCAAGCAGGGGCGCTGGACCACGCTGGACGACGCCAGCGAGCCATGGCGGCCGCCGCCCCGCGACGGCGAGCGCATCGACCTGGAGCGGGCCATCGCGCTGCTCCCGTCGGGATACCGGTCGGTGCTGGTGCTGCACGACGTGGAGGGCTACACGCACGACGAGATCGGCGAGCGGCTGGGGATTGCCCCCGGCACCTCCAAGAGCCAGCTCTCCCATGCTCGCAAGGCGCTCCGGCGGCTGCTGGAGCCCGTGAAGAAGGAAGCGCATGAGCACGCATGACGACGGGATGGAAGAGGAGATGACGCCGGAGCTGCGGCGGGAGCTGGCGGCCCTGCCCCGGGAGCGCGATCCCGGCGCGCTGCTGGAGGAGCGCACCGTCCGCGCCCTGCGCGAGCGGGGATTGATCGAGACGCCGAAGGCGGGCGGACGCGTCCGCCGCATTCCCCGGGCGTGGCTGGGCGGCGCCGTGGCGGCGGGGATCGCGCTGTTCGCCAGCGGCATCGCGGTGGGGCAGTGGATGGGCACGCGCGCCACCGCCCAGGTCGTCCAGGCGGTGCAGGCGCAGAACGAGCGCCAGGCCGCCCTGCTCGTCCAGCAGACGGGCTCCGCGTACATCGACGCGCTGGGCCAGATGGCGGCGATGTCGGACAGCGGCAAGGCGACGCCCGTGGAAGGCCGCGAGGTGGCGACCAGGATCCTGCGCGCCGCGGCCGACGAGCTGGTGCGCATCGCCCCGGACGATCCCATCGCGGGCGCGGTGCTGGCCGGCTTTCAGCGCGCGGACTCCGCGCAGGCCGCGGGGACGGGGCAGAAGCAGCGGGTGGTGTGGTTCTGAAGGGCAGGATCAAGGGATCCAGTGTCCAGGATCAAGCACACCAGGCACTGGGCACCAGGCACCAGGCACTAGGCACCAGGCACCAGGCACCAGGCACTGGGCACCAGGCACCAGGCACTAGGCACTAGGCACTTCTTTCTCTGGGGATGATTCCCATGACACGATATCGGATTCCCGCCGCGGCGCTCGCGGCGGTGATGGCCCTGGCGGCGCCGGCGGGGGCGCAACGCGTGGGCGAGCGGTGCGACGGCGGACGCGGCACCGTGCACGCGGACCTGGGCTTCGACCAGATCGGCGGCGCCATGTCGATCTCGCAGCGCAACGAAGAGCGCCCCGTCTTCGAGTTCCGCGGCGAGCCGACGGTCCAGGTGGCGCGGAACCGGGGTCCGCTGCGCAACGGCGACGCCATCGTGGCGGTGGATGGGCAGCTGATCACCACGGCGGAGGGTGGACGGCGCTTCTCGGCCATCGACCCGGGCGACCGGGTGCGGCTTTCCATCCGCCGCGGCGGACGGGTGCAGGACGTGACGGTGCAGGCCACCGCGCGCTGCACGCGCCCCCCCACGCCGCCGACGCCGCCCCGGCCTCCCCGCGCACCCCAAACGCCCCGGCCCCCGCATGCGGCGACTCCGGCACCCCCGGCCCAGCCCGGGGTCCCGGCCCGCCCGCCGCGCCCGGCCCACGCCACCCCGCCGGCAGCTCCGGCGCAGCCCGGGACGCCGACCCGGCCGCCCACGCCGCCGCGCCCGCCGCACGCCGTGCAGGCTCCCACGGCTCCTCCAGTGCCGCCCACGCCGCCGGCGCCGCCCACGCCCCCGGCGCCGCCCGCGCCGCCGGAGATCATGCCCGACGGGTGGTTCGGGTTCGGCATCCAGTGCAACAACTGCGGCATCCACGCTCCGCGAGGGCGGCCGGCGGTGTTCCAGTTCCGCGAGCAGCCCCGGGTGGTGAACGTGGAGCCCGGCACCCCCGCCGCGCGCGCCGGCATGCAGCGCGGAGACCGGCTGACGCACGTGGACGGCGTGGCGATCACCACCCAGGCGGGGTGGACGCGCTTCGGGGCCATCCAGCCCGGACAGCAGGTACGGTGGACGTACACCCGCGACGGCCGCGCGCACAACACGACCATGACGGCCCTGCGCCGCCCCGACGCCGGCCGAACCCCCGCCCCCGCCGCTCCGGGCGGGGGCCAGCGGCTGCGGTACTCCGGCAGCGTGGGCGGCGCGCAGGTGGAGGTGCGCGGCGCCCCCGTGAACGTGAGCACCGACCCGCGCACCGGCGAGATGATCATCCGCAGCGCCGACCTCACCATCCGCATCCAGCCGGACCGCCGGTAGCGGCGAAAGGATCCAGCCTCGCGGCCGGGTACCGGCACGGCCGGACACCATCCTCGGAGGGTGGCTCGATGAGACCTCTTCGTTCCGCCTGCCTCGCCGTCCTTTCACTGCTGATGACGGGAGTGGACGCGCAGGGACAGTCCGCCGGGCCGGACCTCGCCGGGCTGTGGGAGGCGAAGCGCCGATTCGGGCCGGACGTGGCCGGGCGGCTGGTGGTGGATCGTCCGGGGAGCGAATGGCGCGCATCCATCGCCGGCCGCACGGCGGCGGTCCGGACGGCGAGCGACAGCGTCGCGTTCGACCTGCCGGACGGCTCCGGCTCGTTTCTGGGCAGGTTCGACGCGGCGCGGTCGCGGATCAGCGGACACTGGATCCAGCCGCGCACGACGACGGACGGGGTGCGCTTCGCATCACCGGTCGTCCTGGAAGGCTGCGGCGCCCGCTGCTTCGCCGGCACGGTGGTCCCGCGTCCGGACGAGTTCACCTTCTTCCTCGACATCCGGCGCCGCGCGGACGGTGCGCTCGGCGTCCTGCTGCGCAATCCCGAGCGCAACCTGGTCCGCTTCATCCGCGTGGACCGGATCGAGGCCGACAGCCCCGCCGTTCGCCTGCTGGATGCCCGCGACACCGTGGTCGCCACCGGCATCCTTCACGACGAGGGGGTGATGACGGTGTACTTTCCCAATCGCGGCGGATCGTACGACTTTCGCCGCGTGCCGGACGACGCGTTCACCCTCTTCCATCCGCGCGGCCGCCCGGCCGCATCCTACGCCTACACGCCGCCGCTGGATCGCGGGGACGGGTGGCCGGTGGGGACGCTGGAGGACGCCGGCATCTCCCGCGAACGGATCTCCGCGTTCGTGCAGACGCTCGCCGGCGCGCCGGATTCGCTCGGCGCGCTGCGGCTGCACGGGCTGCTGATCGCACGGCACGGACGCCTGGTGCTGGAGGAGTACTTCCACGGCGAGAACGGCGACAAGCCGCACGACACGCGGTCGGCGTCCAAGTCCGTCGCCACCGTCCTGATCGGGGCGGCGATGCAGGCGGGCGCGCGGATCGACCCCGCGACCCCCGCGTACGCGGTGATGCGGCCGGACGCGGCGAGCCTGGACGCCAGGAAGCGCGCGCTCACGCTCGATCACCTGCTGACCATGTCGTCGGGCTTCGACTGCGACGACAACGGCGACGACGACCGTCCGGGCAACGAGTCCGCCATCACGGACCAGGACGAGAACCCGGACTGGTTCGGGATGATCCTGGACCTGGACATGGTCCGGGATCCGGGCGCGCAGGCCGTCTACTGCTCCATTAACCCGGCCCTTGCCGGCGGAATCCTCTCGCGCGCCACCGGCCGCTCGCTGCCGGACCTGATGCACGAGCTGGTCGCGGAGCCGATGGGGATGCGGGGCTACTACATCCCGCTCACGCCGCTGGGCGATGGATACCTGGGCGGCGGATGGCGATTCCGCCCGCGCGACTTCATGAAGCTGGGCCAGCTGTACCTGAACGGCGGAACCTGGCAGGGCCGCCGCATTCTGAGCGAGGACTGGGTGCGGCGGTCCACCGCGCCGAGGTACGCGCTGGGCGCCACGACCCGGTACGGCTACCAGTGGTGGCTGCGGGAGTACCCGTACGCCGGCCGCACGGTGCAGGCGTTCTACGCGGCCGGCAACGGCGGGCAGCACGTGCTCGTGATCCCGGAGCTGGACCTGGTGGTCGCCGTGTTCGGCGGCAACTACAACGAGCGCGCGGGCGGGCTGATGGTAGGCGACCTCATCCCGCGCTACATCCTCCCCGCCGTGCAGGACGATTGAGGAGAAGCGTGGCCGGGACGATGCTGGCCGGCTAATACCAATCCGGGAAAAGCATGTGACTTCCTGAGGGAGCGCACGTGCAGATCCTGCCGCCCGCACTGACTCCGGCGCGCGACCGAAGGACCTCCTCTCGGCTACGCACGGGCCGGATCAGGACGCGGAGCCAGCCCCTTCGTTCTGCTGGCGAGGTCCTTCGGTCGGCGCGCCGGGTTTCCGGTCGAGGCAAGGCTCAGCGCGGCGCCTCCCTCAGGAAGTCACGCACGCTATTGCCGGATCTGGTATAAATAACGTGCCGCCCGCCCGCGGGAGCGAAGGATGCCCGTTGCGAATCTGAACCGGTAACCTGCCGTCCGCCTGCAGGAGCGAATGAATTCGCCGCTTCGCCGCTACAACTGCACGAAGTCCACGCAGGTGGACTTCGTGATTTTCCAGCCGCGGTTTCAACTGCCCCGGGAACGAGGCCGAAGCACATCCGTCGTCCCCCTTGCGGAATAGCACGACCGGTCGTAAGCTACATCTCATGAGCAAGGGAGCCGCGACCAAGGACCGCATCATCGAGAGCGCGCTGCGCACGGCGAGCGTGGAGGGGCTGGAGGGGATCAGCCTCGGCCGCCTGGCCGCGGACGTGGGGATGAGCAAGAGCGGGCTCTTCGCGCACTTCGCGAGCAAGGAAGAGCTGCAGCTGGACGTGCTGCAGGCCGCCGCCGCCCGCTTCGTGGACGTCGTAGTGCAGCCGGCGATGCAGCAGCCGCGGGGCGAGCCGCGCGTGCGCAGCCTCTTCGAGCACTGGCTGGTCTGGGAGCGGCACGAGAGCCTGCCCGGCGGCTGCGTCTTCATGCACGCGGCGGCGGAGCTGGACGACCGCCCCGGCCCCGCCCGCGACGCGCTGGTCCGGTGGCAGCAGCAGTGGCTGGACGCCCTCGCGAAAGCCGCGCGCATCGCCATGGAGGCCGGCCACTTTCGCGCGGAGCTGGATTCCGACCTCTTCGCCTTCCAGCAGCTGGGCCTGGTGCTGGGCTACTACCACGCGCGCCGCCTGCTGAACGATCCTGCCGCCGAAGACCACGTGCGCAAGGCGTTCGACGCGCTGGTCCTGGCCGCGCGCGCCTGACCGCATCCACCTCCACCTTACACCCGAGAGCAGACGATGACGACGACCTCCGCATCCGCATCGCCCAGTAAAAGCACGAACGGTCGTGCCGTACCGCTCCCCTTGCGCGCCCTGCGCACCTGGTTCCGCGTGGCGGCGGCGGTGGCGCCGCGGGCGGCGGAGCGGCACGCGGCCTCGCTCTTTCTCACCCCGCCTCGTCCAAAGCCGAACGGGGTGGTGCTGGAGGACGCGGAGGCGGGGCGGTACGCGCTGGAGGTCCGCGAGGGGGAGCTGCGGGTTGCGGCGTGGAGCTGGGGGCGCGGGCCGGCGGTGCTGCTGGCGCACGGGTGGGGCGGCGCGGCGGCGGACATGGCGCCGCTGGCGGAGCGGCTGGTGGCGGCCGGCTACCGCGCGGTGCTCTTCGACTTTCCCGCGCACGGTCGTTCGGCCGGGCGGCGGACGAACATGGTGGAGTGGCTGCGGGTGGTGCGCGCCGTCGCGGCTGCCGTGGGGCCGGTGCACGCCGTCGCCGGCCACTCGTTCGGCGCGGCGACGGTCGCGCTGGCGCTGGCGGAGCACGGGATGGACGTGCGCGGCGCCGTGCTGCTGGCGCCGGTGATCGGCCCGGCGCTGTTCGTGGACCGCTTTACGGGGACGATCGGGCTGCCGGCGGAACGCGCGGAGGGGATGATGCGGCACATCGCCGAGACGCTGGGGCGCGAGCCGCGGTCGCTGGACGCGCGCTGGGCCGTCACGCACCTGCACGTTCCCGCGCTGCTGGTGCACGATCCCGCCGACCGCGAGGTCCCCTGGTCCCACGCCGAGTCCATCGCCGACGCGTGGCCCGGCAGCCGCCTGGTGGCTGCCGAGGGCCTGGGCCACAACCGCCTCCTGCGCGACGAACGCATCCTGGCCACGGTGACGGACTTCATCCGCGCCCTCCCGCGCCAGCCCGTCCTGGCCGCCGCGTCCTGACGTCGCATCCGGCAAAAAGATGGTCTCACGCGGAGACGCGGGGAACGCAGACTTTCTCTCTGCGCCTCCGCGCCTCCGCGCGAGACCGGCCTGCGTGAGGTCGATACGGCTCGATGCGTCGGAATCAGCCGATCCCACTCCCGCACTCCCGCACTCCCGCACTCCCGCACTCCCGCACTTCCGCACTTCCCTACGAGTTCGCCGATTCCTCGGGGCGGTAGTCGTCGCCGACGGCGGAGAGGGTGAGGAGGAGCGCGCTGTCTTCCGTGGCGCGGATGTCGTGCGCCTCGCCGGGGCCAAAGAAGAGCACCTGCCCGGCCGTCATCGTGTACTCCTGGCCGTTGCTGCGAAAGGTGAGCGCGCCCTGCACCACCTGCAGCGTCATGGGGCTGTCGGCCTGGTGCGTGCCGATCTCGTTGCCGTCGCCCATGGCCGTGAGCACCAGGCGAAAGCGGCCGCTCTTGGCCAGCGTGCGCCCCGCGCGGCCGCTGCGCTGGTATGGCTCCTCCGAGCGCAGCGCGGCGATCTGCTCCGCCAGGTCGAAGGCCAGCACGGGTCCCGCGAGGGGTCGGTTGATGGAGGACATGTCCGCTCCGGTCCGGTAGTTGGGTTGGTTCTCGCGCGCGCCTGCATCCTCTCAGCCGCGGGCGCGCACGGCAAGGGCCTGGGATCTCAGAAGTAGGTGACGAAGCCGGCGTACCACCGCCCCTCGCCGCCGTCGCCGGGCCACACGTACTCCACCGACACGGCGTCCTCGAACAGGCTTAGCCCCACGCCGTACGACGACAGCACGCCGTCCGTCTCGCCGGCCCCCAGCCGCGTGAGCGAGGCGCGCGAGTCGCCGCTCACGCTCGCCCACCCCGCGTCGCCGGAGAGGGCCAGGGCGGGGCGCAGCGGGGGGAAGAGGAAGAAGCCGGCGCGGAACAGCGGCTCCTGCCCGTACGGCGGCAGGTGCAGCAGGAGCCGCGCGCGCCCCAGCACGGCCGTGCTGCCGCCGAACTGGTTGCGCGCGTACCCCCGCAGCCCCTCGATGCCGCCGAAGCGGAAGAGGAACTGCGGCGGCGCCTCCCCCAGCACCGTCCCCGCGTCGCCGCGCGCGATCAGCGTCACGTACTTCGAAGGAAAGCGCGCCGACAGCAGCGCCGTGGCGCGCGTCGTTCCGAAGTCGCCGAACCCCTGGTCCGCCGAAAGCTGCGCGATCACCCCGCCGCCCACGCCGAACGCGCCGGTACCGCGGGCGTAGCGAAGGGTGCCCTCCACCGCCGCGTGCGTCCCCGGCTCCGCGGGGGCGAGCTCCGGAAAGTCCTGCGCGTCGCCGAACAGGTAGCTGCCGGTGTTGCGGCTGACGGAATCGTGCGCCTCCGCCCGCCCCCCCAGCCGCGCCGTCCAGCCGCCGCTGCGGCGGGTGGCGAACGCCTCCACCCCCGTGGCGTCGTAGTAGTCGCGCACGTCGTACCCGCCCAGCGCGGCGCCCAGCGCGTATCCCAGCTCCCACTGGATCGGCGGGCGGAACGAGGTCATGTCCCGCAGCCGCCGGTACCCGCCCACCGTGGCGCCCCAGCGGGGGCCGGGATCGTTCGCGTTGCCCGGGTGCCAGCGCCAGGCCAGCTCGCCGCGGGGGGTGGATTCCGCGAAGGCCCATCCCAGGTGCGTGTACACGTCCCAGTCGCGCCGCTCGGGGTTGGCGGGCTCGATGCGCATGGCCAGCCCCACGAACGCGCCCTCCACCCGGTTGAAGCGGAACAGGTGGTCGCCGCGCTCGTAGCGCAGCGAGGCCTGCACGCCGCCCGTGCGCTCCGGCGGCCGCACCACGCCCGCCAGGTCCGCGAAGTCGCCGATGTCCGGCGCCTGCTCCTCCGCCGCCGGCGGCACGCGCGCAAACGCCCCGTCCTCCAGCCGCCACACCAGCCGCACGCCGGGCTGCGGCGCGTCCCACCCCGTGTTCAGCTCGAAGCCGGAGAGCGTGGTCACCGCGCGCACCGCCACCGTGCCCCCCAGCAGCGGCGAGGAGATCTGCATCTCCCGGCGCTGGCGGTGCGGAAGCCAGTACTGCCCCGCCACCAGCGCGCCCTCCAGCTCGAAGAACATCCCCGTCTCCGTCACCATGAACCGGCCGCCGCGCTCCACGAATCCGAAGCGCGCGCGGGCGATGGCGGCGCGGTCCACGTCCACCCAGAACGTCCCCGCCACCAGCCGCTGGTCGTCGGCCTCCTCCAGCTTTCCGGCGCGGGGGCGGACGGTGACGGGAAGGAGCGAGACCACGCCCTCGGCCGTGGAGACGCGCACGGGGTTGCCGGCGCGGTAGTGGTAGAAGTCGATCCCCCGGAACGCGAACGGGTGCACCGCGCGGGCGATCTGGGCCCGCGCCGTGGGGCTGGCGCTGAGGGAAAAGACGGTGATGGTGTTGCCGTACAGGTGCGGCACCACCCACGGCGCCTCGATCATGGAGCCGATGGTGTACGGCGCCGGCGCCAGCATCCGCACGCGGTGCCCCTGCACCAGCTGCTGCACGTCGCCGCCGCGGTCCCACCGCACCTCGCCCGCGAACTCGTCCACCGTCAGCGGCAGCTCGCCGCCCTGCGCCGTGTCGGCGCGCAGCGAGAGGTAGACGGCGGCGCCCATGTCGGCGCGGTAGTCCTCCAGCCCCGCGGGGATGGTGCTGCCGCTCTGCATCACCCGCGTCACCAGCGCGCGCGTCTCCGGCGCGTCGAAGACGCTGTCCGGCGCCAGGGTGTCCAGGGCGGCGGGCGCGGCGGGCACGGGCACGCGCGCGCTGTCGCGCGGGCCAAAGCGGATGGTGTCGCGCTGGGCGTGCGCGGGCGCGGCGGCCCCCGCCGCCAGGAGCGCCGCGCAGAACGGTGCGAGCAGCCTCATTCGGTCGGTTCTGTGGATACGATGCGGCGCGCCGGTGCGCGCCGCACCCAGGCAGCGGCAAGCGCCGCGCCAGCTTTCGCCAAGCCGCGGAAACGATCGGCCTCGCGCGGAGCCGGCGGAGTGGACGGAGTTCCATCCCGCCCGTGCCTGCCGCCCGCTCCGGCGACTCCGTGCGGGCCAATTTTGTTGGGAATCCACCGGGTGGACAAAGCGGCCACCGTGCGTGCGAAAATCCGCAGCAAAGCGTCCCGGTCCCGCCATCCTCGCGTCAGCGCTGATCGGGACGCTCGTTATCCGCCGCGCCCCCGCGAGAGCCGCCGGGGTGGAAAATTGGCGTTTTCCATCGGACAAGTACACGAAGTAAACAGGTTCCTCTACCTTGGAGGGGACCGGCGGCGCGTGGCCGCCGGCACTCCCCCTCCGAGACAGGAGAAAGAGCATGCGTGGATGGATGAAGGCAGTGCTGCTGGCCGCGCTGGCGGGCGCGGCGGCCGGCGCCTGCGCGCGCGGCGGCGAGATCGCCGCGCCGGACGGCGCGGGGCCGCGGATGGACGGCGGCGCCGCGCCGCAGGACCCCTCCGGCGCCAGCACGGCGACGGACAGCAGCGGCCGCTGGGGCGGGTACATCGGCGGCGGTGGATGAGCCGCAGCGCATCGGGGGCGGCCCGTCCGCCCCCGATGTGCGTCTCGTCCGCCGATCGAATCCCCTGCGTCCTCCTTCCTTTCCCTGCGTCCCCCGCGTGGAGCCGCGTTTGCTGGCCGGCTGGACCGGCGGTCAGGTCTCCCACACCTCCGTGAGCGCGGCCACCAGCTCCTCCGCCAGCTGGCCCGACGCCTCGGAGAACTCCGGCGCGGGCTCCGGCGGCTCCGGCACCCGGCGGCCCATCCCCGCCCTGCGCGCGGACTCCAGAAGCTCCTCGGCCTTGAGCCGCTGCTGCGCCTCGCTGCGGCGCTTGGCCACCTGCAGCGCGTAGCTGGCCGCGAGCTCCTGCCGCACCCACTGCCCCAGCGCCGCCGCGCCCACCGCCACGTTGATCAGCGCCTCCGCCACGCGCTCCATGTCGCTGCCGCTGTCCACCATCCGCCACACGCGGGCCCACGCCTCGTTGAACGCGTGGGAGTCGCCCGCGCCGCCGGCGGCCTGCGCCAGGTTGGCCCACCCCAGCAGGCGGTCCGAGGCGCGCGTAAGGTGCGGAAGCACGGCGCGAAAGGTCTCGAACGCCCGCGCGTAGTGCCCGCGCGACATCCAGTAGCGCGCCACGTCGTGGGCCAGCACGGGGAGCCGCGGATGGCGCCGTCCGTAGCTGCGGAACGCCGCGCGGGCGTACATCTCCGCATGCTCGGCGTGCTCGCCCGTGGCGGTGATGCAGAACAGGTCGTGCAGCACCATGGACCGCACCGACCACAGCCCGTAGCGCCGCGAGGCCCGCAGCGCGCGCAGCAGCCGCACGCGGGCGCGGGGCGCGTCGCCGCGCTGCATGTGCAGGTTGGCCAGTCCCAGGTGCGCCAGCCCGTAGTACCGCCAGTCGCGGTTCAGCCGGCTGAGCGCCAGCGTGCGCCGCAGCCACGTCTCCGCGCGGCGGTAGTCCGCCGCGCGGCGCGAGACCAGCCCCACCAGGTACGCAGGCGCCGCCTCGTCCGGGGCGGCCAGGGCGGCGCGCTGGGCAAAGGCCAGGGCGGTGCGGGCGTGGCCGGTGTCGCTGGCCCACCGCGAGATCTCTTCGCACACCTCCGAGACCTCCCGCTCCGACACCCGGTCCGGCGCCGCCAGCAGCCGCGTCATGGCCTCAAGCAGCGGGCGTGCGGCGTGGCCGGTCTCGATCTCGCTCTCGATCCGCTCGGAGCGCTTGCGCAGCGACCCGGGCGAGAACAGCCCCGCCCGCGCCTCCGGCCGCGCCAGCGACCACAGGTCCACGTCGCGCAGCGACTGCCAGAGCAGAACGCCCAGCTCGCTGCGGATCTCGTCCAGCACGTTGAAACCCTCGAACGGCTCGTTCAGCAACAGCAGCCCGGGCGGCACAACCCACGGCCGTGAAATGCGGCGCTTGGTGTCCGGGTGGGGCTTCCTCATCGACGTTCTCCCGCGCATGGAAGGTGTGTCACGGTAAGGCTGAAAACACACGATAAAATCCCTGTCCAGCGGCCGCCAGTGGACAGAGTAAACAGATTCCGCTGCTGGCCTGTAGTGTGCGAGTATTAGATGAAAGTGAGCGGGGTGACCAGTGCCGCGGCAGGCGCATCCGGTGCGGTCGGATTGTCTCACGCAGACGCGGATGGCTAGGTTGCAGGCGGCACATCGCGCCCTTCACCCCTGGCCCCCGTCCGCACCCCATGAGCGACACCAGAGCGCCGCAGGGAAAGACGCCGCGCGAGTCGGCGTCCACGCTCTCCGAGAGCATGATGCCCGACCAGCTGAACCACCACGGCAACGTGTTCGGCGGCGAGATCCTGGCGCTGGTGGACAAGTGCGGCGGCGTGGTGGCCCGGCGGCACGCCCGCACCCCCGTGGTCACGGTGATGGTGGACCGGGTGGAGTTCCGCGAGCCCATCTACGCCAGCGACTACGTGGAGGCGCACGGCCGGCTGGTGTACGTGGGCCGCACCAGCATGGAGGTGATGGTGACGGTGGAGGCGGAGCAGCTGGAGACGGGAAAGCGGCGGATGACGAACGTCTGCTACCTCACCTACGTCTCCCTGGACAGGCTCAACGGCCGCCCCAGCGCCGTGCCGCCGCTGCTCCTTGAGACGGAAGAGGATATTCGCCTGCACGCCGCCGCCGTGCGCCGCCGCGGCCGCCGCGCCACCGAGCAGGCCGAGGAAGCGTGATGCCGGGTGCCCGGTGGCCGGGATCGAGTGTCCAGTGCCTGGTGTTCGGCCGCAAGCTAGATTCCTCTCCTCTCGCACCTGAACCTCGACACTTGAACCCGGGAACCGACGTCCCGTGATCGACGGAACCGACCCCCGCCTGGACCGGCAGCTGCGCTTTCTGCTGGAGATCGACCGCCTGAAGGGCATCCTGCGGCAGACGCGGGTGCTGCAGGCCGCGCGGCAGGAGAACAGCGCGGAGCACTCGTGGCACCTGGCCCTGTGCGCCGCGGTGCTGGCGGAGCACGCGCCGGCGGGGACGGACCTGCCGCGGGTGATGCGGATGGTGCTGGTGCACGACGTGGTGGAGATCGACGCGGGCGACGCCTTCTGCTACGACCCGGCGGCGAACGAGGGAAAGGAGGAGCGGGAGCAGAGGGCGGCCGAGCGCATCTTCGGCCTGCTGCCGCGGGACCAGGCGGCGGAGCTGCACGCGCTGTGGAGGGAGTTCGAGGCGGGCGAGACGGCGGACGCGCGCTTCGCGGTGGCGCTGGACCGGCTGCAGCCCCTGCTGCTGAACTTTGCCCACCAGGGCGGAAGCTGGCGCGCCAACGCCATCACCCACGACCGCGTGCTGCTGCGGATGGCGCCGATCCGGGACGGCGCGCCGCAGGTGTGGCCCTTCGTCATCCGCCTGCTGGACGAAGCCGTCGCGCGCGGGTACCTGGCCCCCACGCCCGGCGCCCCGTAGAGCACCCGCCGCGTGCCGGGTCCGCAAAGCCGATTATGCGGAGGATGCGGGGGATGCAGACGATGCGGAGGAAACAAGAGGACGCGGATGAGCCCGTCATCCGCGTCCTCTCCTTGTCCCCCCGCGTCCTCTTCTTGTCCCTCCGCGTCCTCCGCGTCCTCCGCGTGAGACGGCTCTCCCGATGCCGTGTCCGGCGGCTGGAGGATGCGCGAAAACCCGCGGGAGAAACGCGCTCCCGCGGGTTGCCGCACGCTGCCGGGACCCGGATTCGGCTAGTTGCCGCCGGCGATCGGTCCGGGGTTGGCCGTCGTCGTGCTGGTGCCGCCGGTGCCCGTCCCCGTGGCGGTGGAGTCGGACCGGTTGCCGCCCGCGATGGGCCCGCCGTCGAAGCTGGGACCGCCCGTGGGTCCGACCGGATCTCCCCCGGAATCACCGCAAGCGGCAAGAACGACGGCGAGAGCGATGCCGGAAAAGAAGCGCTTGCGGCTCATGGGGGTCCTCCAGTGCAGCGTGCCCAGCTATGTTGGTCTTGCCCTACCCCAGGGCAAGCCCTGTGCCCGGGCAGTTCCAGCTGCCCGGCGAATCGCCGTATCTGCTGTATCCGTCTCCGTTTCCGTATCCGTCGTACGTTCCTGGCAGGCCCCCCTCAGGGGAGCGCGCCCAGCAGGTCTTCGATGGCCCGTACGTGGTGCCGCGCGCCCACCGCGCGAAAGCTTTCCGCGGCCCGGGCGTACAGCGTGCGGGCGTCGTCCGGCCGCCGCTGCGCCTGGCGCAGCAGCCCCAGCTCCCGCACCATCTCGGCAAGGTCGAACTCCGTCGCGGCGCCCTCGCCCATCTCCAGCGCCCGCACCAGGTAGGCCTCGGCCTCGTCCAGCCGCCCCTCCATGCGCGCCCGCGTTCCCCGGAACTTCTCCACCTCGGCCAGGGTGCCCCGGTCGCCCACCACCCGCGCGGCGCGCTCGGCGTGCGCCAGCGTGGCCTCGGCGCGGCCGATTTCACCAATTTGCAGCAGGGGATGCGCCCGGTTGCTGTACAAACGTGCGAGCACGGGGGAGTGCGACAGCCGCTCGCCGATCTCGATCCCCCGGCTGAAGTACACCTCGGCCTCCATCCACTCCCCCAGGTACACGCTCACCGTGCCCAGGTTGTTGTACGCCATCATGGCGTTGGCGCTGTTCCCCGAGCGGACGAAGGAGCCGATGCTCTCCAGGTAGAGCTTGCGCGCCTCCAGCAGGTCGCCCTGCAGGTGCGCGATCACCCCCGCGTTCTGGCAGGCCAGCCCCGCCAGGTCGTCGTCGCCCAGGTCCAGCGCCATCTCCAGCGCCTGGGAAAAGAGCGTGCGAGCCTCCCCCCACACTCCGCGCGCCAGCAGCACCACGCCCAGGACGTTCAGCGCCCGGGCGACGCACTGGCGCAGGCCGTGGCGCTCGGCGATCTCCAGGCTGAGCCCCGCCAGCTCCTCGGCCTCCTCGAAGCGCCGCTGGTGGTTGCGGACGCGGGCCTGCCCGCGCAGGGCGTCGGCGGCGGCGGCAAAGTCGTTGCCCAGCACCGAGGCGCGAAAGGCCAGCGCGTAGTGCCGGGCGGCGGCGTCCCACTGCCCCATCGCCTCGGCCTCGCCCGCGCGCTCGGCCAGCGCGCGCGCCTCGCGGCCCGTGGCCGGCGGCGGCAGCGTGGCGCTACTCATCGGCGGGAAGGCGAAGGGTGAAGGTGGATCCGCGGCCCGGCGCGCTCTCCACCCGCAGCTCACCCCCCAGCAGCCGCGCCAGCTTGCGGGAGATGGGCAGTCCCAGCCCCGTGCCCCCGTGGCGCGTCCCCGACACCTGCTCGAACTCGTGAAAGATGCGCTCCTGGTCCTCGGGCGCGATCCCGGGGCCCGTGTCGCTCACCCGGATCTCCACCCAGTGAAGGCGGATGCCGTCCTCCCCCTCGATCCCCTCCACCGACCCCAGCGCCACCGTCACCGTGCCGCGGTCGGTGAACTTGACGGCGTTGGAAAGGAGGTTGACCAGGATCTGCCGCACCCGGTCGGCGTCGCTGGAGAGTGACGGCAGCGGCACCGGCGGGGTCACCGCCAGCGCCAGCCCCTTGTCGCGCGCCTGGAACTCCACCGTCTGCAGCGCCTGCTCCACCACGGCGTACGGCTGGATGGGCTGGATGACCAGCTCCAGCTTGCCGGCCTCCATCTTGGACAGGTCCAGCACGTCGTTGACCAGGTACAGCAGGTTCTGCGTGGCGCGCTGGGCGCGGCCCAGAAAGGCCAGCGACTCCGGGGGCAGCGTGCCCACCACCCCGTCCAGCAGGAGCGCGTTGTAGCCCAGGATGGCGTTGAGCGGCGTGCGCAGCTCGTGGCTCACCGAGGCAAAGAAGCGGTCCTTGGCGGCGGCGCTCCAGCGCAGCTCCTCGTTGGCGCGCTCCAGCTCGGTGGACCGCTCCGCCAGCGCGCCGTGCAGCCGCGCGTTGCTGATGGCCACGGCGGCGTGCCCCGCCAGCGTGAGCGCCAGCCGCACGTCGCGCGGAATGATCTCGTACGGCCGCCGGTACCCGATCACCAGCGCGCCGAAGGTTTCGCCGAACAGAGCCAGCGGCACGCCCAGGCCCACGCGCATTCCCTCGGCGGCATGGAACGGCTCGGGAACGCGGCCGTCGTCCGCGGCCTCCAGGGTGAGCGGCTTGCCGGCGCTGGCCACCCGGTCCGCGAACGGGTCGTCGGCGTGGCCATCCGCGGCGCGCAGGCCGGCGGAGGCCAGGGTGCGGATCTTTCCGCCCTGCGTGGCGCTCACGGTGACGTAGTGCGCGCCCAGCAGGGTGCGGGTGAACCGCGCCACCATCTGCAGCACCTCGTCGGGGTCCAGCGTGCGGTTGGCGGCCAGGCCCAGCACGTGCAGCGCCTCGCTCTCCTCCGCGCGCCGGCGCAGCGTCTCCCGCTCCTCCTCCAGCGCCCGCACCCGCTCCGCCTGCTCGCCGATGCGCGCCAGCGCCGCGGCCACCCGCACCCACTCCGCGGCCCCCGGCTGCACCTCTCCCGGGCCGATCAGCACAACGGCACCCTTGGCCTCGGCGGAGCCGTTGCGCAGGGGGATGAGGAGGGCGGACGCGCCGGGGTGCTGCGCGTCGTCGTCGGGAAAGGCGGGGCTCAGCGCGTGGACGGTGGGCCCGGGCGCGGCCAGGGCCTCCTGGCGCAGGCGCGGGGACACGGCCGCGTCCTCCGGCCAGGCGGCGACGGAACCTTCCTTCGCGTGCACCCACACGGCGCTGCGATCGCCGCCCGCAAGGGCGCGCAGCGCCGACGCGGGGTCGGTGCTTTCGTAGACGCGGAGAAGGGTGTCGCGAAGGTCCATCGCGGCAGGCGGAGTCTGCGCGCGGCGTGGCGCACCGGGGGTACCCGTTGGAGGCCGTGCCGCACAGAGGGGTGAGGCCCCCAAGGTAGCGAATACCGCTCGCACAAACAATCCACCCGGTTTCGCGACGGCGCATTCCGTGCGGACGCGGCCCCATCTGCAGGTGGATCAAGCGCTTGCGGATGCTTCGCTCTCACGCTGCGGCGCGTAGGGCGCGCATCGCTCTCCCGGTGGAGGAGAGATGGAGGACGCAGGCTCCCGCCGTGGCTCTCTCGAATCCGTCCCAGCGGTCTGTCCACGACGATTCACGAGCCCCTGCCGCTCTCGCCCGGGCCGATGGGGGACTTCGACTTCGGCCGCGACGCCCGCGCCATCATCGACGGCCCGGCCCACAACGTCTTCCTGATCAAGGCCAGCTACTGGATGGGCGGCTGAGGAAAAGATTTGGGCCTCACACAGAGTCAACGGGGTCAACGGAGTTCGTGTGGCGCGAGTCCCCGGCTCCGCATCGTCCGCGCGGGCATTCACAGGAGTGACGGCGGTCGCGGCGGAACGTCCCCGACGCCTCGAACCAAACTCTGTTGACTCTGTTGACTCTGTTGACTCTGTGTCTGTGTGAGGCCAGATCTGTAGAAGTCAGATGAACGAAAACGGCCGGCCTCGAGAGACGAGGCCGGCCGTTTCGATGCATCCACCCGATCGCGAATCAGGCGGCGGGCTTCACCTTGCAGGTGGCGGCGGTGATGCTGTAGTCCACCGTGGCCGTGGCGCCCGAGGCCACCGTGGCCGAGGGGGCGCTGGGCGCCGCCGTCACCATCAGCGAGTCGCCGTTGGCAAAGCTGAGCGCCGGCGCGTACGTCATGGTGTAGGTGCCCGGCGCCACCGTGATGCGGTAGCGGCCGTCCGTGCCCACCGCGCTGGTGTAGGTGGTGGTCCCCGCGGTGGCCTGCGGCACGAACGCCGTCACCGCGACGGGCGCGCCGCCGCAGGTGGGAAGCGTAAGGCCCTGCGCCACGCTCACCGCGCCGCCGATGCCGCCCGCGAAGCCCACCGCCGTGGCGTGCAGCACCGGGTGCATGATCCAGCGCCCCGAGTTGCCCGCCTGGTGCCCGAAGCTCTGGCTCACGTCGAAGTCCACCGTCATGATGGTGGACTCGCTCCCCAGCTCCACCGGCTCGTCGCCCTGGAACTTGATCTTGAAGCCGCTGGAGCAGCCGGACGGGATCTGCAGCGTGCCGTCGGCGGTCACGCCGCCGGGGAGCACGGCGTCGCGGGTGGCGTACACGTCGCCGTCGTCCTCCACCACGTACGCCTCGCACACCACCATGCGCAGCTCCGAGTAGCGCCCGGCGGGGACCACGGCGCCGCTCACCAGCTCTGCGGTGCGGCCGCCGGACAGGGTGAGCAGGTCCACCCAGTCGGTGCGGGTGGTCAGCAGCTCCGCGCTCCCGGCCTGCGCGCTGTCCGCGGGGCCGCCCTTGAGGTAGATGCGGTCGATCCTGACCCACGCCTCCTTCAGGTCGCCCGGCGCGTCGGTGAGCCGGATGCTCACGCGGGCATCGCCGCTGCCGCCCGTTCCGCCGTCGCAGGCTGCCATCGCCAGCGCCGCCAGCAGGGGCAGGGCAAGCCTGCCGTGCTTCTTCGTCATCCTCTTCCACTCCCGTTGTGTCATCCTGCGTAGTGCCGGGTCAGCCCGGCGCTGCTCCCCGAAACCGTTGCCATTCGGCGGCCGGACGATCTCCCCGCGGGGAGACTCCTGGCTTTGCGGCCCCGCCTCGCGGCAGGTGTGCCCTTGTCGTGGAGCCGACTTCGAGGCGGCGGCGCCGCGCCCGATTGCCCCCATGACGAGCCACGCCGTCGCAGGTCACACCCGCCACCCATCATCTGCATCGCCGCCCTGCCGTTGCGTCCCGTCCTCGCGCGCGGTAGTCTGAGCCCGGCAATCCGGCCCTGCATCCACCTCCCGACCGAGCTCATCGCCTTGGCGACGACGACGACCGCGAAGCGCCCGCTGCTTTCGTTTGCCAACTTCATGAACGCGCTGCTGGTGTTCGTGCCTATCGCGATGTTGATGGAGTGGGTCTTTCACTCGCCACCGATGTGGATCTTCGTGGTGGCGTGCATGGGCATCATCCCCCTGGCCGGGATGATGGGGCACGCCACGGAGGAGATCGCCGAGCACGTGGGCGAGGGGCTGGGCGGCCTGCTGAACGCCACCTTCGGCAACGCTGCGGAGCTCATCATCGCCATCATGGCACTGCGGGCGGGGCTCTTCGACCTGGTGAAGGCGTCCATCACCGGGTCCATCATCGGCAACGTGCTGCTGGTGTTCGGGCTAAGCGCGCTGGTGGGCGGGGCCAAGTACGAGACGCAGCGCTTCAACCGCACGGCGGCGGGGCTGGGATCCACGCTCCTGGTACTGAGCGCGGTGGGGCTGGTGGTCCCCGCCGTGTTCCACATGATCGTGGGGACCACGGCGCCGGGGGCGGAGCGCAACCTGAGCCTGGAGATCGCCATCGTGCTGATGGCGACGTACATCGCCAGCCTCTTCTTTACGCTGCGCACGCACAAGCACCTGTACATGGGCGACGCGGGCGCGGAGGAGCCGGAGGGCGCGTACGAGGACCACGCGCCGCTCGGCCGCTCCATCGGCATGCTGGTGGCGGCGACGCTGGGCGTGACGGTGATGGCGGAGTTCCTGGTTGGCGCGGCCGAGGCGACGGCGGAGCAGCTGGGGTGGAGCGAGATCTTCGTGGGCGTGATCGTGGTGGCCATCATCGGCAACGCGGCGGAGCACAGCACGGCGATCATCATGGCGGCCAAGAACAAGATGGACGCGGCGATCAACATCGCGGTGGGCTCGTCCATCCAGGTGGCGCTGTTCGTGGCGCCGCTGCTGCTGTTCCTGAGCTACTTCATCGCGCCCCGGCCGATGGACCTGATCTTTACCTCGTTCGAGGTGCTGGCGGTGGGGATCTGCGTGGGGATCATGGCGTTCTGCGCGGCGGACGGGGAAAGCCACTGGATGGAGGGGGTGCAGCTGCTGGCCGTCTACATCATCCTGGGAATCGCCTTCTACTTTCTCCCCGTGGCGCCCGGAGTGGCGGGGCACTGAGGCGGATGCAGGACGGGGGCGGGCTCGGAGGACGCACACGGCGCACGTCCGCCTCGTCCCGGGCGTGCGGCCGGCCTCGTCCGGGGCGGTTGAAACCGCGGCTGGAAAATCACGAAATCCGCCTTTCGCGGATTGTGACCGACGGTTGAGGGCGCGGCGGACACCCACGTGGAGTCCGCCGGCAGGTATCGCGGATCTCCGGCGGCATCCCGGGTCGTCCGAGGCACATCGCAGATTCCACCCACCGATCATCCACCTGAATTGACGACGGTTGCACACGCGCTCTCGGCGGCGCTGATCGCGGTGACGGCGATGAAGGTGCCGCCGTCGGAGACGCGCTACCTGGTGGCGGCGCTGGTGGCCGGCTCCATCGCGGACGCGGACCACGTGTACCCGGTGCTGCGCGACTGGCGCTTCTACCGGCAGAACGGCTTTCGCGGCAACCTGCACGGCGCCCGCACGCCCGTCCACGAGCTGGCGGGTCTGGCCGGCGCGGGGGTCGTCGCTTACATGCTGTGGTGGATCGATCCGGTAATGGGGGGGGTGGTGTTCGCCGCGTTCGCGGTGCACCTGGCGCAGGACTTCGTGACCGGGCACTCGCTTCCTCTGAACCCGGCGGACATGACCGTCGTCCGCATGTTCGACCTGAGCTTCAAGCAGAAGGTGGCCATCGACGCCGCCGTGATCGCCACCAGCATCGCGCTATGGATTCCGTACCTGCGCGGCCGCGGATAGCGGGCGGCTACCGGGCCGTGCTCGCGTGGCTGGAGCCGTACATCCCGGTGCCCAACATCAACCCCTCGTGGTGGTCGCTGCTCGGACTGCTGGGATCGGTGGCGTGCCTGTACGTGGCCTCGCCGGGGATCAAGCTGGCGATCGTCTTTGGCGTGCTGCTTACGGACTGGTGGGACGGCGCCACGGCCCGCAGGCACGGCGGCGCGGCGGCCGGCCGCGAGGGCTACATCGTGGACGTGGCGATCGACCGGTTCAGCGAGGGGTTCATCTTTCTCGCGGACTTCGGGCACCCCGTCGGGCGAGTGTTCTTCATGCTCTTCGTCTTCAACACTTTTTCCAGCATCTGGGGTTCGAAGACGGGCAAGCACCGCATTCTGCCCCTGCGCGCGGTGTGGATGGGGGTGCTGGCGTGGTGGATGATCGCCTGAGTGCGAAAGTGCGAAAGTGCGAAAGTGCGAAAGTGACGGCGTGCCCGAAGCTTGCATCGTGGGGTAAGCCGGTGAGAGGAAACGAGATCGAGGGAGAGAGATAGATGGCGGTGGAGATCACGGGCCGGTACGCCGGCGGGCTGAAGGTGGACCTGCGGCACGGGCCGTCGGGAGCGGAGATTCGCACGGCGGCGCCGGTGGACAACAACGGCGACGGAAGCTCGTTCTCGCCCACGGACCTGCTGGCGGCGTCGCTGGGCACGTGCATGGTGACGGTGATGGGCATCTACGCGCAGAAGAACGGCATTCCATTTGACGGCGTGGAGTTTCGCCTGGAGAAGCACATGCGCGCCGATCCGCGCCGCGTGGATCGCCTGCCGGTGACCGTCCGCATGCCCGCTGCCCTGGACGAGCGCCAGCGCCAGACGCTGGAGAACGTGGCGCGCACCTGCCCCGTCTCCCGCAGCCTGCTTGCCGAGATCGACCAGGACGTGCGGTTCGTGTACGACGTCGAGGCACCGGTTGCGGCGGGGGTGGGGGCGGGCGGAGAGGCGTAATCCTGCGCAGCCCCGTGGGATGAGCGGGTAAACCCGCTGCTGGGAAAGCGACAAGCCCCGTCTCGGCTCGCTCACGCTCGGCGAACGGGACTTCAACTACAGGAACGGCACGCAGGATTTCGCGACGTTCATACCCTCTCCCTCTTGCGGGAGAGGGTGCGAGCCTGGGCGAGCGGGTGAGGGTCCGGGTCCGCCAGCGCGGCGATGCGCTTCTGCGCGACGGGGAGCGCGTAGTCGCCGATGCGGGCCCACGGCACCCAGGCGAAGTCGTCGTAGCGGATGGCGCGGGGCTCGCCGGAGACGATGGTGCAACGGACGGCGTGGTAGGTGGCGCGGACGTGCGTGAAGGTGTGGTCCACCGACGCGACCGCCGCGCAGGCACGGATGGCGACGTCCAGCCCCTCCCGCGCGGCGCGCTCCGCGGCGGCGGTAACGGATTCGCCGGCGTGGCGGACGGCCTGTGGAAATGCCCACATCCCGCCCAGGCGCGCGGCGACGGGGCGGCGGACGAGCAGCACGTCGCCGCCGCGCTGGATGACGGGGACGGCGGTGTCTTCGTGGGGGAGCGGCTTCGCCTTCTTTGGCGCGGGCCGCTCGTTCTGCGTGCCGGCGGCGTACGCGGCGCACAGGTCACGGACGGGGCACTCGCCGCAACGCGGGTTGCGCGGGGTGCAGACGGTGGCGCCCAGCTCCATCACCGCCTGGTTCACGTCGCCGGGCCGCTCGCCGGGCACCAGCATGGCGGCCATCCGCCAGAGCGCATCGTCCGCGGGCGCGGGATCGTCCGTCCAGCGGGCGAACACGCGGCGCACGTTGCCGTCCACCACCGGCTCCTCGCGTCCGAACGCGATGGACATCACCGCGCCCGCCGTGTACCGCCCCACGCCCGGCAGCGCGCGGAACGCCTCCGGCTCCCCCGGCACGCGACCGCCGTGGCGCGACGCGACCTCCTGCACGGCGCGATGGAAGTTGCGGGCGCGCGAGTAGTATCCCAGCCCCTCCCACGCCTTGAGCACGTCGTCCAGCGGCGCCGCGGCCAGCGCCTGCACCGAGGGAAAACGGTCCAGCCAGCGCTCGTAGTACGGCCGCACCGTCTCCACGCGCGTCTGCTGCAGCATCACCTCCGAAAGCCACACGCGGTACGGATCCGACGCCTGCCCCGGCGCCGCGCGCCACGGCAGGTCGCGGTGCGCCGTGTCGTACCAGGCGAGCAGGCGCTCGCGGAGGGTGGGGAAATCAGACAAAGTGCGAGAGTGCGAGAGTACGAGAGTACGAGAGTACGAGAAGAAGAAGAACGAGATCGTGCTGCGCACGCGGGGGGGCCCTCACCCGCTCGGTCAGGCTCGCACCCTCTCCCGCAAGCGGGAGAGGGTATAAACGTCATACGATCCGCGGCGTGATTCCGCGGTCGGCGACTCTATCGCCCGAGCCGTCGCGCCTCGCAGGCCCCCGCCGACCCGAGCGGGTGAAGCCCCGTTTTGCGAGGAACGAGCAAAGACGGGGCTTGCCGCAGTTCCAGCGGCGGCTTTAACCGCCCGTGCTGGGCGGGACGGGCCGAGTCCCGCCGACAACGCCACGGCTGGCGGCTGTCATCGTATCACTCCGCCGCCCGCAGCTCCGGGATGTTCATCACGATCCAGGCGAGGATCAGCAGCAGCGCGCAGGCGCCGGCGGTGAGCGCGGCGGGGGCGCCGAACCAGCGGGCCAGTGCGCCCGCCTGCAGCGCGCCCAGCGGCGTCATCCCGATGAACATGAACACGTACACCGACATCACCCGCCCGCGCAGCCGGTCCGGCACCCGCGACTGCAGCAGCGCGTTCACGCTGGCGTTGTTCAGGATCATCGTGAATCCCGCCAGCGCCAGCAGGCAGAGCGACAGCGGATACGACCGCGACTGCGCGAACGCGATCAGCACCAGCGCCAGCAGCACCCCCGCGCCGATGATCAGCCGCCCGCGCGGCAGTTGCAGCCGCCCCGACGCCAGCGCCATCCCCGACACCAGCGCGCCCGTCCCCGTGGCCGCCAGCATCGATCCCAGCCCCGGCGCGCCCACGCCCAGCACGTCGCGCGCAAAGACGGGGAGCAGCATCACGTACGGCAGCGCCGTGACCGACATCCCCGCGATCATCCACACCAGCGTGCGCACCAGCCGGTCCGAGCGGATGTACGCCAGCCCCTCGCGGATGTTCTCGATCGTCGACGTCGTCCGCACCGCGGGGGTGTAGGCGGGAAGCCGCATCATCAGCAGGCCGGTGATGACGGCGACGTACGACACCGCGTTGGCCGCGTAGCAGGCGGCCACCCCCGACGTGGCGATCACCGCGCCCGCCAGCCCGGGGCCCACGATGCGCGTGGCGTTGAAGGCCGCGGAGTTCAGGGCGATGGCGTTGGGCAGGTCTGCGGGACCGACGAGCTCTACGAAGAACGCCTGCCGGGTGGGGATCTCGAAGGCGCTGGCCGAGCCCAGCACGAACACCAGCGCCAGCAGCGCGCCGTAGGTGATGCGCTCCGTCCCCGTCAGCAGCGCCAGGACCAGCGCCGCCGAGAGCGCCACGCACTGGGCGATGAGGATGATGCGGCGCTTGTCGTGCCGGTCCGCCAGGTCGCCCGCCCACAGGGTGAACAGCAGCGCCGGCAGCGAGGTGACGGCGGTGACGATCCCCAGCCGCAGCGCGCTGTTGGTGAGCTCCAGCACCAGCCACCCCTGCGCCGTGGTCTGCATCCACGTCCCCGTGAGGGACAGGACGTGGCCGGCGTAGAACACGCGGAAGTTGCGGTGCCGCAGCGCGCCGAACGCGCGGGCGGGCGCGGGGGCGGCGTCCGTCCGCGCTGGTGAATCCAGGTCCTGCCGTAAAGGCGAACGGAGGGGGAGCGCAGCGGGCTCGAAGGGGCCCCGCTCCGGCGCGTCCGCCTCCGGAATCTGCTCGTCCGTGGTGCCTCGTATCTACTTCTGTGCGAAACGGTTGATCCGGCTTTATCTTACGATGCAGGGCACCCCCGCGCCACGGCCGGGATGGCCCGCAACGTGCGCCGCCCGGCAGGACGCCGCCCACCGCCCGAGGTCCCATGCGCTTTACCAGCTACTCCCGCTTTACCGGCCACATGGCCGACGCGCTCAACCTGCAGGCGCTGCTGGACCAGCTCAGCGACTTTCTGCTGCAGAGCGGGTTTGCGGGCGGGCGGCACTTCAACCCGTGGTGGGGCGAGTTCGGGGGCGACGAGGACGACCGCAGCATGGACGCGCTCAAGGAGGCGCTGCTGCGGGCGCTGCTGGAGAGCGGCCAGCTCACGCCCGAGATGGTGAGCGAGCTGCGCGGCGACGGCGAGCCGGACGAGGCGGTGCAGCAGCGGATCGCCGAGCTGCTGGACCGGCTGATCCAGCGCATGGTGGACGAGGGATACCTCAACGTCAGCGAGCAGCCGCAGATGCCGGCCGGCTACGAGCAGATGCAGGGCGAGGGGAAGGTCGACGAGGCGCGCGAGGCGTCGCGGCAGGTGGAGTTCTCGCTCACCGGCAAGGGGATCGACTTCCTGGGATACCGCACGCTCCGCCAGCTGCTGGGCGCCATGGGTCGCTCGTCGTTCGGCAGCCACGAGACGCCGCACCTGGCCACCGGCGTGGAGGCCGAGGCCGCCAGCCGCCCGTACGAGTTCGGCGACACGCTCAACCTGGACATCCCCGCCACCCTCAAGAGCGCCCTGGCCCGCGAAGGGCTGCGCGACGACGGCACGCTGCCGCTGGAATACGGCGACCTGCACGTGCACCAGAGCGAGTACCGCTCCAGCTGCGCGACGGTGCTGATGCTGGACACCAGCCACAGCATGATCCTGTACGGCGAGGACCGCTTTACGCCGGCCAAGAAGGTGGCGCTGGCGCTCACGCACCTCATCCGCACCCAGTTCCCCGGCGATACGCTCAAGGTGGTGACCTTCGGCGACACGGCTGAGGAGATCGCCACCAGCAGGCTGGCGCACGCGCAGGTGGGACCGTTCCACACCAACACGGCGGCGGGGCTCAAGCTGGCCCGGCGGCTGCTGCTGGCGCAGAACAAGGATATGCGGCAGATCGTAATGATCACGGACGGCAAGCCCAGCGCGGTGACGCTGCCGGACGGGCGCGTCTACAAGAACAGCATGGGGCTGGACCACTTCGTGTTGAACGAGACGTTCACCGAGGTGGGCGCCTGCCGCAAGTCGGGGATCCTGATCAACACCTTCATGCTGGCGCGCGACCCGGCGCTGGTGGCGTTCGTGAACCAGGTCACGCAGATCGCCCGCGGCAAGGCCTACTTCACCAGCACCATGACGCTCGGCCAGTACATCATGCGCGACTTCCTGCGCCGCAAGACGAAGCGCGCGGGGTAGGGGTGTATCGCTATGCAGCGATCGATCTCGAGAGCCAGAGCGCCAGGATCGGCATTCATCTCGTATTCTGGTGCTGGCCAAGCAGATAGTTGTACCGATCCAGGTATTCCGGCTCGGATACCTCCCATGCACGTATCGCGTTGTTCAGTCGCTCAATGATGTCGTTGAGCTTGGGGTCTTCCTTCAGGAGAGTCCTCTTGAGTAGCTCGGCATTCGCCAGGGTACGCCGCGCGTTCGCGTTGATATCCTTCTGCATCGAGATGAGCCCATGAAACGCATGAAGCTGCTCGATCGCTGGCAGTGCCTTGGGCGATGTATGGCACCCCCGTAACGTTTGTTCCCTCAGGCTCTCCGCTTTCTCCGTGAATGGTGCGGCGATCCGTGAGTACGCCCGGACATCATCCGTGAACCCTACATTCCGGGCGACGTTTCTGACGACTTGATTGCTCCGGATGAAATCGGCTCCCAAAGAAGCCAGAAGAGAAAAACTCAGCACCGTCGTTCGGGTGGCAGCGACATCGTCTGCGCTGACTCCGAATTTTTCCAGGGCTCCCGGAACCGCCGCGACCAGTCCGCCGGCAGCACCGAGATACCGCATGATCGATCCACCTGACAGGGGAGAGTTTTCCGGCAGAAGCAGAAGACCCTCCGCCACGCCTGCGAGCGCCGTAAACTGAGCACCCAGCGCAAAAAAATCAGTAACATTCGCGCAGAACGCTCCGATTTCCTCCGGTAGAACCGAAGCGACTGCTCGGTCATATCGGACAACAAGCTCCGACACGGCCGCCTGGTCCTGGGCTGATGCGTCCGGAGTTGTAGAAGAGAGGTAGACCAGCTCCTCCTCGATCGATTGCGCAAGCGCAGGAACCACCGACGCTGAGTCACGCTCTGCGATCTGGTCGATCAACTGCCGCGAAATCTCCCCGACCATGGCATCGCTTCCAGAATGATCATCCGTAATCAGTTCCTCCAGCGAATCGCGGAGTGCTTCAAGCTGCCTATCTTCCCGGGTTTCGGACGATTGCCTGACCAGCACCTCGATGTCGGTGGCGACGGCTGAAATCCGTTCCCGGTTAGCCTCTGTCAGGGCGGGCAAGCCCTGGCCATGCACGTCATCAATCGCCCCGATAAGGAGAAGGATCAATGCGGTAGCTGCGGCTCTCATCTGCGTCAGGTGTTTAAAGGAATCGTGGCCTAGAGGGCGTGCGAAAAGGCAGCATAGTGTGTGCCGATTGCTGGCGGATGAACCCTTTCGGCCGTCAATCTGAAGGGATATCGTGTGGTCATTCAGGCGCGCCTCGTGCTACTATAGGTCCGACCGTGACCTGGGGCTCTTTTTGCAGCGCTATGCGAACATCAGCCGGGACGACGTGGACGTATTCATCAGCCAGATGGAACAGAGGCGGTAGATTATCGCTTCCGCTTCATCGTGGAGCCGGGATCCGGCGCCTGGCCTACCTTGTACTGACTCGCAACGAATGCTGAACCTCGATCTTTCGGCCTCGGAGCAGGCCATTCTGCGCGACGTGCTGGTGGATGCGCTCTCGGAGCTGAGCACGGAGATCTCCGGGACGGATGCCAAGGACTACCGCGACGACCTCAAGGACCGCCGCGAGGTTCTGCAGAAGGTGATCGCCGCGCTGGGCGGCGAGCCGCGCTCGTAAGCCAGCCGACGGAACATCTCCCCACGTCCGTTGTTACACTCCGCCGCTCGGCCGACGAGCGGCGGAGTTCCGCCTTTCGCACACCCGCTCCGCCTTCCGTTTCATCCACAAAGCCCGCCTCCGCAACCATAACATGGAACCGCCGCGCACGTTCGACAGCATCTGGTATCGCGACAAACCGGTCACGGAACCGAGCAAGGCCGATCCGTTCACGCGCGAGAGGGGGCGGCTGGTGGTGGAGGGGGACGCGATCCGATTCGAGGGAAAGAAGACGCGGGTCGTGCTGCGCGACGTGGAGGCGGTGGAGTACGGGGTGCACGGGTCGATGACGAACCCGTCCGTCCACGTGCGCTACCGCGACGGCGGCGAGGGGCGGAGCGCGTGGTTCACGGACGGCGGAATGGGCGGATACTCGGGGATGTTCGGCGGGACGCGGCGGCTGGCGCAGGCGCTGAGCCACCTGGGGCCTACCACCTTCGACGACGCTGGAGCAGCCAAGAGCCAGAAGGCGCTCGCGGCGATCGTCGGCGGGGCGGTGCTGTACTTCATCGTCCGCGTGCTGCGGGCTCTCCTGGAAAGATGATGCGGATGCGTTTCGGAATGTACGCCAGGCTGGTGGCCAGGGCGGGGCAGCGGGATGAGCTGACCGCGATCCTGCTGCGGGGGGTGGAGGGATTGGCGGCGCACGGCTGCCGGCTGTACGTGGTCAACCACGCGCCGGACGACGCCGACGTGGTCTGGGTGACGGAGGTGTGGGAGTCGCGCGAGGCCCATCGCGCCTCGCTGCAGCTGCCGGAGACGCGTGCGGCCATCGCCGAGGCCATGCCGCTGCTCACGGGCGAGTTCGAGAGCATCGAGCTGGGCGTGGTCGGCGGGCTGGGGCTGCCGGATACGGCCGGATCGTAGCGACGGCCTCGCCAGATCGATCCCTACTTTTTCCCCTTTCGCGTTCCCGCCTTGCCGCCGACGTGGGCCCAGAGCGCCTGTTCGACGGTGGATGGCGTCCACGGCGCGCCGAGCTTCCCGGCACGGTCGCGGAGGGCGGCGGCGTACCTGGCGTAGTAGGCGGGGGTAAAGGCGACGGTGCCCAGGCCGGGGACCTGCGCCCCCACCAGCTCATCGAAGAACGGGTAGACGTCCGGCGCCGCCGCCGCGGCGATGGCGGATGCCGTCGCCGGGCCCACGCCGGCGAGCTCCGCCAGCAGCGCGATGGGGCGCTTGCCGTCCGGGATGGCGGCGAGCGCGGCGGTGCTGGTCTTTTCCACCGCCGCCGGCGGATTGCCGCGCACCAGCACCAGGTTTCGCGGGCGAAAGATGCCGCGCGCCATCTTCCACTCCGTTACCCGCACCAGCTCGTCGTGCGTGACGTGCGGGGTGCGGCGGGCGGCGATGGCGGCGGGAAGGTCCTCGCGGTACCAGCGGTCCAGCTCGGGGAGCCGCGCCACGCCCTGGGCGTCGATCACGGATTCGTACGCGTCCAGGGCGGCCTGCCACTCCGCGGGTCTGTCGGACTTCCAGAGCGTAGCCATTCTTGAGCGTCGCGGGTGAGGTACGTCCGTTACGTCGATCGCAACACGATGAGGATGATGAGCGTCGCACAATCTATCCGCCGCCGCGCGCGGATGCTCGCCCTGCTGTGCGCCGTCGCCGCGCCGGGCGTCGCGGCCGCGCAGCCGCAGCAGGTGGCCGGGGTGCGCGTCGTGCTGCAGCCGCCGGCGGGCTTTAGCCCCGCCGTGCGGTTCCCCGGTTTCCAGCGGGAAGCGGCGCGCGCGTCCATCATGGTCACGGAGGTGCCGGCCGCGTTCAGCCTGATGGAATCGCGCCTTACCCCGCAGGCGTTCGCGGGCCAGGGGATGGTCCTGCGCGGCTCCGAGCCGTTCGCGGTGGACAGCCTGCGCGGCCGGCTGATCTCGGCGTCGCAGCAGGCGCCCGACGGGGTGACGTACGACAAGTGGGTGCTGATGTTCGGCGATGACTCCGCCACGGCCATCGTCACCGCCACGTATCCGCAGGATTCCGCCGCCTCCTGTAGCGAGCCGATGAAGCAGGCGGTGCTCACCGCGCGCTGGAGCCGGGCGCCGGCGGACCCGCTGGGGGGGATCGGCTTTCGCGTGACGACGGGGCCCCGGCTGCGCATCGCGACGCGGCTGGGGAACTCCGTCGCCATCAACGAGACCGGGACGCTCCCCAACACCGTCCCGGGCGCGCCGCTGCTGGTGATCGGCACCTCCGTCGCCGAGGTGGACCTGGGCGACCTGGAGGCGTTCGCGCGCCGGCGGCTGATGCAGATGCCGGGCATCTCCAATTACTCCAACGTCTCCGGCTGCCCTCTCACCATCGACGGCGCCGCGGCGCACCAGCTCACGGCGGACGCCGTCCAGACCGACGACTCCACGCCGCTCAAGCTGTTCCAGGTGGTGCTGCCGGAAGGGAGCCACTACATCCTGGTTCAGGGCCTCGTAGCCGCCGACCGCGCGGCCGACTTCATCCCGGAGTTCCAGGCGATCGCCCGCAGCCTGCACCGCGACCGGTAGTCCCGAATCCTGGAAAGACGTTTTCTCACACGGAGGGCACGGGGGAGACGAGAGGACGTGGATGAAGGCATCATCCACGTCCTCTCTTTCGTCGCGTCGCCCGGCGAGCGGATCCTACGCCGGCACCACCGCCGTCGCCTCGATCTCCACCTTCGCGCGCTCCTCCAGCAGCCCGGCGACGACGACGAGCGTCATCGCCGGGTAGTGGCGGCCGAAGCTCTCGCGCCAGACGCGGCCGATGGCGCGGGTGTTGGCCACGTACGCCGCGCGGTCGGTGACGTACCACGTCATCCGCGCCACCTGCGCCGGCCCCGCGCCGGCCTCGGCCAGCACGTCGAGCACGTTGCGCAGCGCCTGGTCCGCCTGGCCCACGAAGTCGTCCGTCTCGAACGTGCAGGTCTGCGGGTTCCAGCCGATCTGCCCGGCCACGAACACGATCCGCCCCTCGGCCGCGATGCCGTTGGAGTACCCCCGCGGCGCGCCCCATCCCTCCGGCTGCAGAATCTCCATCGTCACGTCGGCTGGCGAAGGCGAAAGCGCTGCAGCTTGCCCGTCTGCGTGCGCGGGAGTGCGTCCACGAAGCTCACGCGGCGCGGGTACTTGTACGGGGCGATGCGGGCCTTGACCCACTCCTGCAGCTCCTTCACCAGCACGTCGCCGGCGGCGCTCCCCTCGCGCAGCACGATGAAGGCGCTCACCACCTGACCGCGCTCCTCGTCCGGAAGGCCGACGACGCCGCATTCCGCCACCGCGGGGTGCTCCAGCAGCACCCCCTCCACCTCCGGGCCGGCGATGTTGTAGCCGGCGGAGATGATCATGTCGTCCGTGCGCGCCTGGTACCAGAAGTAGCCGTCCTCGTCCATCCGGTACGCGTCGCCCGTCAGGTTCCACCCGTCCAGCACGTAGCCGCGCTGCCGCTCGTCGTCATCCAGGTAGCGGCACCCGGTAGGCCCCTGCACCGCCAGCCGGCCGATGGAGCCGGGAGGGAGCGGATTCCCCGCTTCGTCGATCACCCGCGCCCGGTAGCCGGGGACGGCCCTGCCGGTGGATCCCGGCCGGATGTCGTCCCCCGACGAGCCGATGAAGATGTGCAGCATCTCCGTGCTGCCAATGCCGTCGATGATGCGGAGCCCCGTCGCGCGCTCGAACGCCTCGAAGGTGGGCAGCGGCAGCGTCTCGCCCGCGGAGACGCACTTTCGCAGCGACGAGACGTCGAAGCCCGGCAGCAGCTCAGGGATCGCCCGGTACGCCACGGGCGCGGTGAACAGGATGGTGGCGCGGTGGTCCTGGATGGCCCTGAGCAGGTTGGGCGGCGTGGGCTGCTCCACCAGCAGCGCGGCGGCGCCGGCGCGCATGGGGAACAGGACCAGCCCGCCCAGCCCGAAGGTGAAGGCGAGCGGGGGCGACCCGCAGAACAGGTCGTCCGGACCCGGCTGCACGACGTACCGGGAGAAGGTGTCGCAGACGGCGAGCACGTCGCGATGGAAGTGCATCGCCCCCTTGGGCTTGCCCGTGGTGCCCGAGGTAAAGGCGATGAGGGCCACGTCTTCCGCGGCCGTGTCCACCGCCTCGAACTCCGCCGGCTTGCCGCGCATCGCCGCGTCCAGCGACCCCTCGTCCTCCGTCCCCCACGCGACGACGCGCTCCAGCACGGGCGCCATTCCGCGTGCCTCGTCCAGCTCCGCCGCCAGCCGCCCGTCCGTGAGCGCGAAGCGGATGCGCGCCTTCTCGGCGACGGTGGCCAGCTCGCGGGCGCGCAGCAGCGGCATGGTGGCCACCACGATGCCCCCCGCCTTGAGCACGGCGAACCAGCACGCGGCCATCATCGGCGAGTTGAAGCCGCGCAGCAGCACGCGGTTGCCGGGCACCAGCCCCAGGTCGTCGCGCAGCACGGCGGCGATGCGGTTGGAGGCCTCCACCAGCTCGCGGTACGTCCACCGGCCGCCGTCCCACACCACGGCCGGCCGGTCGGCGTGGCCCGCGTCCGCCATGCGGTCCAGCAGCTCCACCGCGCAGTTCAGCCGCGGCGGATACGCCAGCTCGGGAACGCCGGAGAGGTCGATGAACGGCAGCAGCTCCGGCGGCGGCAGGTGGTCGCGCGCAAAGGTGTCCACGTGCGCGGTGGGCTGGGTGGGGACGCGGGATTCCATCGTGGCCATGGGGTGCGGATCACGGGTGGGATGGAAGGATGCGGAACGTGCACGGCGCGCGCAATCCGTGGACCGCCGGGGTGCGCAGGTCAGTATCGCAATCCGAGCAGCCGGTCGAGCTCCGCCCCCTGGCCGGGGCGGAGCGGAAACACGGCGTAGTCGCGGCCGGCGGGGACGACGGCTACCTCCGCGTTCCACGCGATCCAGCCGTGCCCCTGGTCGCCCCGGTAGAATGTGGCGCGCGGCATCTGCGGCGCACCCACGAGCTCCGGAAGACGCATCCACCTGCCGTCGAGCGAGCGGGCGAACCCGGCGGCGCGGGCGACGACCGCGGCGTCGTGGATCTCGTAAGAGAAGCCATCCCACGTGGATACCTGCACCCGGTCCACGTCCGCAGGCGGAAGATCGGGAAGCGCATGGAGCGCGCGGTACAGCAGGGCCTCCGCGCCCAGCACCATGCCGGTCAGCAGCAGCGTGCGCCGCAGCGCCCGCGCGAGCCAGGGCTTGAGGGTCATCTTTTCAGCAGCCGCTCGAGTTCCGTCGCGTCCCGGGCGCTCAGTATCCGCGTGGAAGCCCCGTGCCGGGTATAAAGGACGATCGCGTTCGTTCCCAGGACGATCGAGCCCCGCCGCACCGTTCCCTGGTAGAAGGAGGCGCTCGGCGAGGCCAGCAGACAGACGGTGTCCGGAAAGCGCGTCCACTCGCCGTGATACGCGCGCACGATGGCGACGATGCGGGCAAGGGCCGGGCGGTCCGTGATGGTGTGCGATCCATCCATCGTCATCACCTCCACGCGGTCCACGCTGGCCGGCGGAAGGTCCGGTCGGGCCTGGAGCGCGCGGTAGCCGCCGGCGTGCGCGGTGAATACCATCGCCGCGGTACCGGCAAAGCGCCGCAGGGGGCGCGTAAGCCACGCCTGGATCGTCATCATCCGCCGCCCTCCTTGAGGAGCTGTCCGGCGATCACCAGCTTCTGGATCTCGCTGGTGCCTTCGTAGATGCGCAGCGCGCGGATCTCGCGGTACAGCGTCTCCACGGGTGCGCCGCTCACCACGCCGCGGCCGCCGAACAGCTGCACGGCGGCGTCGATCACGCGCTGGGCGGCTTCGGTGGCGTACAGCTTGGCCATCGCCGCCTCGCGGGTCACGCGGTCCGCGCCCGCGTCGCGGGTCCACGCGGCGCGGTAGACCAGGAGCGCGCTGGCATCCACCTCCAGCGCCATCTCGCCGAGCGTGGCCTGGATCAGCTGAAAGTCGTGCAGTGGCTTGCCAAAGGCCTGCCGCTCGCCCGTCCAGCGCACGGCCTCGTCCAGCGCGCGGCGCGCGAACCCCAGCGCCGCGGCGCCGACGGTGGTGCGAAAGACGTCCAGCGTCCCCAGCGCCACGCGCATCCCCGCGCCCGCCTGCCCGACGAGCGCGTCGGCGCCCACGCGGCACCCGTCGAACGCCAGCGTGCCAAGCGGGTGCGGCGCGATCACGTCGATGCGCTCCGTCACGCGCAGGCCGGGGTTGTCCGCATCCACCACGAACGCCGCGTAGCCGCGCTCGCCGGCCTCGGGAAAGCGGGTGAAGACGACGTAGTGGTCGGCGATGCCGGCGTTGCTGATCCACGTCTTGGTCCCGTCGATCACGAACCCGCCGTCCGCCGTCCGCGCCGTCGTCTGCATCGCCGCGACGTCGGAGCCGGCGTCGGGCTCGGAGAGCGCGAAAGCCGCGATCCGCTCCCCGCGCGCGACGGGCGGCAGGTATCGTTCCTTCAGCGCATGGGACCCGAAGAGCGAGATGGGGCCGGTGCCCAGCCCCTGCATGGCGAACGCGAAGTCTGCCAGCCCCCACGCGCGTCCCAGCGTCTCGCGCGCCAGGCAGAGGGAGCGCACGTCCAGCCGCTCGTGCGCGCCGCCGTACGGCGCGGGGACGCACAGCCGCAGCACCCCCGCCGCGCCCAGCCGCCGCACCAGGTCGCGGCACGCGCCGTCCACGTCGCGCTCGTCGTGCGGCAGCGGCTCGATCTCGCCGCGCACGAACGCTTCCAGCTCGTCCGAGAGCCGGCGGTGCGCGTCGGTGAAGAAGGGCCAGGTGAGGAAGGTGCGGTCGGGCATGGGGAAGAAGAGTGCGAAAGTGCGAAAGTGCGAAAGTGCGAAATGGAACGGTTCGAATTGCATCCGCGAGGGCCCTCACCCGCTCGCTTAGGCTCGCACCCTCTCCCGCAAGCGGGAGAGGGTATAAACGTCACACCTGCTTCTGTTGCGTTTCCTCGAATCTGTCATTCCGAAGGAGCGCACACCCGGGCCTTTCCGCTAATCCAGAATCGGTGTGCGACTGAGGAATCTTCCCTCGGAATCCTCGTGATCCGTCGTTGCGCCTCGACACTCGGACGTTGCGTGTTCCCAGCGGCGCCTGCCCAACGCCATCGCCCTGAACTCCGCGGCCTTCAACGCCACGCGCATCGTGGATCCGCGGTGTTAGAGCGGGCTGCCGCGTCTGCGTTCGAGCAGGCGGAGGCTGGATTCTTCGACCCTGCGACCGCGGCGCGAGAGGCAGCCTTCGGGTTGCCGGGCCTCCGAATGACAGCGCGTGGCTTCTACTTTCGCACTCACGCACTCACGCACTCACGCACTTCTTCTCAGTTCCCCTCGAACACTGGCTTTTCCTTCGCGGCAAAGGCGCGGTAGGCGCGGGCGAAGTCTTCCGTCTGCATGCAGATGGCCTGGGCCTGGGCCTCGGCTTCGATCGCCTCGTCCACACCCATGGACCACTCCTGGTGCAGCGCGCGCTTCGTCATCCCGTGCGCGAAGGTGGGGCCGGTGGCGAGCGACCGGGCCAGCGCGTGCGCCTCGTCCAGCAGCGCGTCGGGCTCGACCAGGCGGTTGAAGAAGCCCCAGCGCTCGGCTTCGGCGCCGTCCATCGACCGGCCCGTGTACAGCAGCTCGCTCGCGCGCCCCTGGCCGATGATGCGCGGCAGGAGGGCGCACGCGCCCATGTCGGCGCCGCTCAGGCCCACGCGGGTGAAGAGGAACGCCACCTTGCTGCGCGCCGTCCCCAGCCGCAGGTCGCTGCTCATGGCCAGGATGGCGCCGGCGCCCGCGCACACGCCGTCCACGGCCGCGATCACCGGCTGCGGGCAGGCGCGGATGGCCTTGACGGTGTCGCCCGTCATCCGCGTAAAGGCGAGCAGGTCGTCCATCCGCCCCTCCTCCTTCATGCGGACCAGGGGGCCGATGATCTCGTGCACGTCGCCGCCCGAGCAGAAGTTGCCCTCCGCGCCCGTCATCACCACCACCTTGACGTCGGTGGCAAAGGCGAGCTGGCGAAAGGTGTCACGCAGCTCTGCGTACGACTCGAAGGTCAGCGGGTTCTTCCGCTCCGGCCGGTTGAGCGTGATGGTGGCGACGGGCCCGTCCACGGCCCACGCAAAGTGCTGCGGGCGAAAGTCGGCGGCGAGGAGCTTGGTGGTCATTCGGAACGAGTGCGTGAGTGCGGAAGTGCGTGAGTGCGTTAGTTGCCTTCTTCGTTGAAGCCCCGCGCCGTTTGCGGGGCTTCCCGCTGTTCCAGCCGCGGATTCATCCGCCCCGACACCCCTCTCCGCCCAACGCCGCCTCAGCCGCTCGCGTCCGCCGCATCCTCCCGCACCGCGCGGATGCGGTTGCGGCCCTCGCGCTTGGCCAGGTACAGCGCCCGGTCCGCCCGCTCCACCAGGTACCGCGGACGCGACCCCGCGCCCGGGCGCACGGTGGCGGTGCCCAGGCTGAGCGTCACCACGGTCGACACGCCGGACGCGCCGTGCGGAATGGCCAGCTCCTCCACGCGGGCGCGCAGCATCTCGGCGGTGGTGGCGGCGTGCCGCTCGTCGGTGTCGGCCAGGAGGATGGCGAACTCCTCGCCGCCGTAGCGCGCCACCAGGTCGCCTGCCCGGTGCAGGCTCCTGGCCAGCCCCTGCGCCACCTGGCGCAGGCAGGCGTCCCCCTGCTGATGGCCGTGCAGGTCGTTGTAGTCCTTGAAGCAGTCGATGTCGGCCAGCAGCAGCGACAGCGGCCGCTCCGTGCGCGCGGCGCGCCGCCACTCCAGCGCCAGCCGCCGGTCGAAGCGGCGCCGGTTGGCGATCCCCGTAAGCCCGTCGCGCGAGGAAAGGCGAGACAGGCGGCGGTTGGCCCGCGTGAGACGCGCGTTGGCGTCTTCCAGCTCGCGGTTGATGGCGGCCATGTGGATGGCGCCCGCCAGCTGGTCCGCGAAGGTGTTGAACACCGTAAGGTTCTCGGCGCTGAACACGTCGGGCCCGGTGCTCTCCAGGTTCAGCACGCCCAGGATGCGCCCGCCCAGCCGGATGGGCACCGCGTACTCCGACGCCACGCTCGCGTCCACGTCCACGTAGTCAGGATCGGCGCGCACGTCGGGCACCAGCTGCGGCTGGCCCGTGCGGATGGCGCGGCCCACGATCCCCTGCGCGAACGTCCACTTGGTCCCCAGCGGCACCCGCTGCAGCACGCCGCCCGCGTGGGCCGTCTGCTCGAACTCGCCAAACTCCCCGTCCACCAGCAGGATGGCGGCGGTGGCGAGAGGAAAGTGGGCGTGCACGTAGTCCACGATGCGCTGCAGCAGCAGGTGCAGCTCGCCCGCGTCCAGCGCCGCCTTGCTGACCTCGCTCACCATCTCCAGCAGCCGCGCGCGCCGCCGCACCTCGTCGTACAGCCGCGCGTTGGCGATGGCGCCCGCCACCTGCTCCGCCACCGTCTCCAGCAGCGGCAGCTGTCCGTGGAAGGCGCCCGGCCGGGTGCTCTCCAGGTTGATGACGGCCACCGTGCGGCCGGCGTGGCGCACCGGCACGCACAGCTCCGCCGCGGCGCCGGGGAGCGTGTCCACGAAGTTCGTCGCGTCCTCCACCGCGTCCAGCAGGATGGGCCGGCCGGTGAGCGCCACCTCCCCCACCACGCCGCTCCCCAGCGCGCGGCTGTATCCCACGTGGATCTCGGACGGCATGTCGGTGGAGAGCGCCTCGCACACGAAGCGGTTCCCCTCCCAGTCCACCGACGCGCACGCCACGTACTCCCAGCCGTACGCGTGGCGCAGGGCGTCGGCCACGCGCTGGAACATGGGGCGCAGCTCAAGATCGAGCGTGGCGATGCGCGCCACCTCGTTCAGCACCTCCAGCCTGCGCGTGTCGGCCGCCATGGTGGCTACGTCACCTCGCCGCCGGCGACGGCGATCGCCTGGCCGGTGACGGCGGCCGCGTCCGGCGAGCAGAGCCACGCCACGGCGGACGCCACCTCCTCCGGCCGGATCAGCCGCCCGATCGGCATCACGCGGGTGATGGCCTTCGTCGCCTCCTCCTCCGTCCGTCCCGCCTCCACCAGGTTGCGGATGGCGGCGGCGGCCATGCCGGTGTCGGTGTAGCCGGGGCAGACCGCGTTGACGGTGATCCCCTTCTTCGCCGTCTCCATCGCCAGCGCGCGGGTGAGGCCCACGACGCCGTGCTTGGCGGCACAGTACGCGGCGGTGTGGCTGTATCCCTTGAGCCCCGCCGTCGACGCGATGTTGACGATGCGCCCCGATCCCACGCCCAGCATCGCCGGCAGCACCTGCTGCGTGCAGAGAAAGGTGCCGGTCAGGTTGACGGCGATCATCCGGTCCCACGTCTCGCGCGTCGTCGCGGTGAACGCCACGCCGGCGGACTGGCCCGCGTTGTTGACCAGGATGTGCGGATCGCCCGTGGTGTCGCGGATCTGGCGGAACGCGGTTTTCACCGACGCCTCGTCCGCCACGTCGCAGACGACGAACTTGGTCTCGATGCCGCGCGCGCCGCGCATCACGTCCGCCCGGCTGGCCAGCGCCTCGCGGTCGCGCCCCAGCAGCACCAGCCGCGCGCCTTCCGCCGCCAGCGCGTCCGCGATCGCCGCGCCTATGCCGCGTCCGCCGCCGGTGATCACGGCCAGCTGCCCCTCCAGAAAGCGTCCGTCGGGCATGGTGCCTCAGATGGTGGAGGTGCCCAGCATCTCCTGCTGGCGCTTGAGGCTGCGCTCCAGCTGGCTCTTGCCGCTCAGGTACTGGTTGGGCCAGGGCTGGTCCGTCCACCCCAGCTGCGCGGCGGCGTGCAGCGTCCAGTGCGGGTCGGCCAGATGCGGACGGCCCAGCGCGCACAGGTCCGCGCGCCCGGCGGCGATGATGCCGTTCACCTGGTCCGCCTCGGTGATGTTGCCCACGGCGATCGTCGGCACCCCCGCCTCGTTGCGGATGCGGTCGCTGTACGGCGTCTGGAACATCCGCCCGTAGACCGGCCGGGCGTCCGGCGTCGTCTGGCCGGTGGAAACGTGGATGATGTCCGCCCCCGCCGCCCCGAACGCCCGCGCCGCCTCCACCGCCTCGTCCGGGCTGATCCCGTCCTCCACCCAGTCCGTGGCGCTGATGCGGACGGACATGGGGCAGTCCTCCGGCCACGCGTTGCGCATGGCCCGGAACACCTCCAGCGGAAAGCGCAGCCGGTTCTCCAGCGATCCGCCGTACTCGTCCGTCCGCCGATTCGAGATCGGCGTGATGAACGACGACAGCAGGTAGCCGTGCGCGCAGTGCAGCTCCACCATGTCGAACCCGGCGTGCGCCGCCATCTCCGCCGCGCGGACGTGTTCCTGGATCACGCGATCCATGTCCGCCCGCGTCATCTCGCGCGGGACCTGGTTGCGGGGGCCGTAGGGGATGGCGGAGGGGCCCATCACCTCCCACGCGCCCTCCTCCAGGGGCTCGTCCATCCCCTCCCACATCAGCCGCGTGGCGCCCTTTCGCCCGGAGTGCCCCAGCTGCAGGCAGATCTTCGACCGCGTGCGCTCGTGGACGAACCGCGTCACCCGCCGCCACGCGTCCACGTGCTCCGGCGCGTACATCCCCGTGCAGCCCAGGGTGATGCGCGCCTCGGGGCTCACGCACGTCATCTCCGTCATCAGCAGCCCCGCCCCGCCCAGCGCCCGCGAGCCCAGGTGGACGAGGTGAAAGTCGTTGGGCGTGCCGTCCTCCGCCGAATACATGTCCATCGGCGACAGGACCACGCGGTTCTCCAGCCGCAGGCCGCGCAGGCGGAACGGGGTGAACATGGGCGGCGGCGGCGCCTCCGGCTCCTGCCCGCTGGCGCGCGAGGCGAACCACCGCTCCACGCCGCTGAGGTAGGCGTGGTCGCGCAGGCGCAGGTTCTCGTGGCTCACCCGCTGGCTGCGCGTGAGCAGCGAGTAGGCGAACTGCGGCGGATCCAGGTTGATGTAGCGGCGGACGTTCTCGAACCACTCCATGGAGTTGCGCGCCGCGTTCTGCAGCCGCAGCGCGTCCGTCCGCCGCTCTTCCTGGTACTCCCGGAGCGCCGACGGCAGGTCGTTCTGTCGATGGAGGATGCGGGCGAGCGCGATGGCGTCTTCCATCGCCAGCTTGGTCCCGCTGCCGATGGAGAAGTGCGCCGTGTGCGCCGCGTCGCCGATCAGCACCACGGGCGTCGCATCGCCATCGACGTGGTACCACTGCTCGTTGGAGACGCGCGTAAAGCGGATCCACGGCGAGCGGAGGTGGGGGGCGTTGGATTCCAGCGGGTTGCCGTCCAGCCACGGCGCGAACATCCGCTCGCACGCGGCCACTGTCTGCGCCTCGTCCATCGCGTCGAAGCCGGCGCTGCGCCACGAGCGCTCGTCGCACTCCACGATGAAGGCGCTGTGGTCGGCGGAGTACCGGTAGGCGTGGGCCTGAAAGACGCCGTGCTCGTTCTCGACGAAAAGGAAGGTGAAGGCGTCGAAGAGCTTCGTGGTCCCCAGCCAGCAGAACGGCGCGTGGCGGACGTCCAGGTCGGGCCTGAAGCGCGCCGCGTACTTGGCGCGGATGCGGCTGTTCACCCCGTCCGCCGCGACGACGAGGTCCGCGTCCTCCAGCCCCATTCCGCGCAGGTCCGCGTCGTCCGCGACGTCGCAGCCGAAGCGCAGGTCCACGCCCAGCTCCGCCGCGCGGTCCTGGAGGATGCGCAGCAGCGTCTTGCGCGCGATGCCGCTGAACCCGTGCCCTCCGGAGGTGATGACGGCGCCGCGGTGGTGGATGTCGATGTCGTCCCAGTGCGCGAACTCGTCCTGGATGCGCTGGGCGGTGGGCGGATCGGCCTCGCGCAGGTAGCCGAGGGTCTGGTCGCTGAACACCACGCCCCAGCCAAAGGTGTCGTCCGCGGCGTTGCGCTCCAGCACGACCACCTGGTGGGCGGGGTCGGCTTTCTTCATCAGCAGCGCCAGGTACAGCCCGGCGGGTCCCCCGCCGATCACCGCCACCTTCACTCGCAATCCTCCGCGTCCCCGTGTGCCTTCCGCCCCGCTCCTGCGGTGTGCGCAGTCTACGCGCCGCGCCCGGGCGAGGGAAGGGCGGGGGCGACGACAGACCCCACGCTGCGTCCGCTGCGCCCCCTCCGCTCGCTTAGGCTCGCACCTCCCCAAAAACCCCTGGGGGAGGTTGGTGTTGCCGCGGAGTAAGGAGTTCGGCGAAAGGCTTCACGCTGCGTTCGCGGGGGGCCCCTCCCCCGGCCCCTCCCCGCTCGTTCCTCGCGGAGAGGGGAGAATTCGATCGCGCTGGATCGGGGCTCGTCGACACGCATCGAACTGCGCCCGACGGGGCCCCCTCCCCCCGGCCCCCTCCCCCGCTGCGCGGGAGAGGGGGAGAATTCGATCCCGCGCGACGGGCCTTCTGCCGTTCTCCCTCCCCCACGCAGTTTGTGGGGGAGGGCCGGGGAGGGGGGCGGCTCACCATCTTGGATCAATCTCGCCGAAGCAACCAGGGAGCCGGCCCCACCCCAACCTCCCCCAGGGTTTTTTGGGGGAGGTGGGCGAGTAATGCGAGCCCGGTGGGGGCGCCGGGGCTGGCGCCGCCCTGGCTGCTACGCTCTGGACCTGGCCCCCACGCAAAGCCCCCTCTCCCGCGCCGTTTGCGGGAGAGGGGGTTGGGGGTGAGGGCTCCGTCAGAGGATGACCGGCTCCTCGTAGTGCTCGTAGACCACGTGCTCCCTGCGGGCGCGGCGGCGGCGCGGACCGGCCGAGCGCGCGATCAGCAGCCCGGCGACGAACGCGCCGCCCAGCACCAGCAGCGTCTTCGTCAGGTCCACCGGAGCGGGCGGGACGGAGACGATGCCGCGCTCGTCCGCTACCGCGGGGGTGTCGACGTAGCGGCCGTGCGCGGGGATGGCGCGGCTGCGGAAGCTCATCGCCAGCTCGCGAAGCTCCTCGCGCAGCTGCGGGCCGCTGAGCGGAATGCCGTGCCCCGTGGCCGCCAGCTCGGGCTGCAGCTCCGACAGCAGCCGCACCGAGCGCTCCGCGCTGCGCCAGTCGGGCGTGTAGTACGACGGTGGGCCGTTCACCTCCGGCGTCTGCTCCAGCACGTACGTCAGCGCCTCCTGCCGCGTGGTGACGAACGCGTCGCCCGCGATCAGCGTGCGGTCGGCGTCGCGAAAAAGCGAGACGTGGCCGGCGGTGTGCCCCGGCGTGTGGATCCACCGCCATCCCGGCATCCCCGGCACCGTACCGTCCGCCGGCAGCGCCCGCACCCGCCCGCCCAGGTCGATCGGCTTGCGCGGGTACATGAACGAGAGCCGGGCCATCGCGCCGCCGGGCACCGTGGGATCGGGCGGCGGATACGCCGATTCGCCGGTGAGATAGGGCAGCTCCAGCGGGTGCGCGTACACCACGCAGTCCCACATCTCCACCAGCTCGTGGATGCCGCCGCGGTGATCGAAGTGGCCGTGGGTGAGGATGATGGCCCGCGGCCGCGCCCCGCGCCCGAAGCGCTCTTCCGCCGCCGCCACGATGCCGCCGCCGTATCCGTACATCCCCGTATCCACCAGCACCCAGTTGCGGTCTCCGGCGCCGCGCCGGCCGTAGAGGAACAGGTTGACGATGGCGGTGCGCAGGTACGCCAGGTCCGGCAGCAGCTCGCGCGCGGCGCCGGACGCCGGGTACGTGGTCCGCTCCATCTCCTTCCCCGAAACCCG